>NZ_JBITZW010000001.1:0-217791 GCF_044547105.1 Kitasatospora sp. NPDC052868
CAGGGCGCCATCGAGGGCGACGACGACGAGTAGGCCCGTACACCGCCGCGGGGCCCCCCCCCCCCCCCCCGGGGGGGGGGGGGGGGGGGTTTGGGGGGGGGGGCCCAGACCCCCCGGGGGGGGTCGGGGGGGGGGGGGGGGGGGGGGGGGTGGTGCGGCGCTTTGGGGCCGCGTCGGCGCGGGGGGGCTCGCGGCCGGCCGGCCGGGGCGGCGGGGGGCCGGGGGGGGGCCCCCCCCCCCCCCCGGCCCCGCCGCGGTGCCTACGGCATCGCGTGCAGGTGCGAGCCGACGGTGCCGGCGATCCCGCCGCCCGCCTTGGCGTCGTGGTTGGTCGACCAGGTCATCGCCCCGCCGATGCCGGGCCACCTGGTGTCGGGCTTGAAGCTGCCGCAGTTGGTCCCCGCGGCCAGGCAGTCCAGCGCGTTGTCGACCACGCCCGGGCTGACGTACCCGCCGCCCGCCGCGCTGGTGGAGGCCGGCACCCCGAGCCCGACCTGGTCGGGCCGCAGCCCGCCCTTGAGCTGGATGCAGGCCAGCGCGGTCAGGAAGTTGACGCTGCCCTGGGAGTAGACCTGCCCGTCGCAGCCGAGCATCGCGCCGGAGTTGTAGTACTGCATGTTGACGATGGTGAGGATGTCCTTCACGTTCAGCGCCAGCTTGAAGTACTCCATCCCGGTCGACTGCATGTCGATGGTCTGCGGCGCCATGGTGAGGATGAAGCCCTTGCCGGCCTTCGCCGCCAGCGTGTGCAGGGCCTGGCCCATGTAGGTGGCGCTGACCCCGTTCTCCAGGTCGATGTCGATCCCGTCGAATCCGTAGGTCTGCATCAGCGTCCAGGCGGTGTTGGCGAAGGTGGTCGCGGAGGCCGAGCTGTTGACGGAGACGGTCCCGTTCTGGCCGCCGACCGAGATGATCACCTTCTTCCCGGCGGCCTTCTTCGCCGCGATGTCGGCCTTGAACTGGGCCTCGGTGTAGCCGCCGAGTCGGGAGGACAGCGTCGGGTCCAGGGTGAAGCTCAGGCCGCCGGGCGTGCTGGTGGCGTCCGCGAAGGAGACCGCGATGATGTCGTACGCGGCCGGGACGTCGCTGATCCGCTGCACGGTGGCGCCGTTGTCGAAGTTCTGCCAGTAGCCGGTGAGCAGGTGTTTGGGCAGTCCGGGCCGGTCGGTCGGCGTGTCGGTCGGCGTGGGGGTGGCCGTCGGCGACGGGGTGGCGGTCGGGGACGGGGTCGGCGTGGTGGCGGTCGGGGAGGGCTTGGGGTCGCCCGGGCCGAGCAGCGAGACGTCGTCGGCCAGGAAGGCCGGCTGCCCGTACCAGCCGTGCAGGTAGACGGTGACGCTGGTGGTGGCCGCCCCGGTGGTGAAGGTGGTGCTCAGCTTGGACCAGCCCGTCGCCCCGGGTGTCCAGGTGCTCGGGTCGGTGCCGCCGGTGCCGCGTGCGCCGAGGTAGACGTACGACCCCTGGACCCAGCTGCTCAGGGTGTACGTCGAGGAGGGCTTCACGGTGACGGTCTGGGTGCACTCGCCGGTCGAGCTGTTGCCCGGGGTCGAGCGCAGCGAGAACGATCCGGAGTGGGCGGTGGGCGTCTCGGGTGCCGCGGAGGAACAGGCCCATCCGCCGAGGTGGTTGCCGTCCTCGAAGCCGCCGTTGCCGATCAGTTCGACGTCGGTGGCGGCGGCCGCACCGGTGCCGGTGGCGAGGACGAGGCCGCTCAGGCCCACGGCGATCGCGGAGGCCGCGGCGAGCAGCGTGTGGACGGCGCGGGGGCGCCGGAGTCGGACAGGTGGCATGACTCCATCTCCTGTGGGGGGAGACCGTCGGCTCACGTGGGGGAGAGCCGTCCGGGTGTCGATGGTGCGGGAGCTACCGACAACTCAAGTCCCTGTCGGGGGAGGAGACTTGCCCTCACAAGGTGGAGTAGACCAATCCGGCTGTCAAGAGTGCCGGTCCGGCCGCGGCGCCCCTGGACGGTCGTGGCGTGCGGCCTCGGGCGCGGGGAGGTCGCGTTCTGTTGATCGAAGGCGCTCCGGCGTCCGCGGGTGCGAATCGACGCCCCTTTGTGCGCGAAACCGGCGAAACCGATAGCAAATAAGCGGAAAACGGAAAGTCCGGGCAAAGCGGCCGCCCGCACCCCGTGAGGAGAGCCCGCCGCCGCTCCGTAGACTGTGGTGGTGAGCGACAAGGCCGACCCGAACCCGTACACCGTCCGCCCCGCCGAAGGCGGGCCCGGCGACGCCCTGCGCGACGTCGAGCTGGAGCTGGCCAAGCGCTGGCCGGAGAACAAGCTGGAGCCCTCGCTCGACCGGATCGAGGCGCTGATGGACATCCTGGGCCAGCCCCAGCGGTCCTTCCCCTCCATCCACATCACCGGCACCAACGGCAAGACCTCCACCGCCCGGATGATCGAGCAGCTGCTCAACACCTTCGAGCTGCGCACGGGCCGCTACACCAGCCCGCACGTGGAGTCCGTCACCGAGCGGATCACCCTGGACGGCTCCCCGATCAGCCCCGAGCGCTTCGTCGAGGTCTACCGGGACATCGAGCCCTACGTGGGCATGGTCGACGAGCGCGAGCCCGTCGCGATGTCCTTCTTCGAGGTGCTGACCGGCATGGCGTACGCCGCCTTCGCCGACGCGCCGGTGGACGTGGCCGTGGTCGAGGTCGGCATGGGCGGCTCCTGGGACGCCACCAACGTGATCGACGCCGCCGTCTCGGTGATCACCCCGATCTCCCTGGACCACACCGACAAGCTGGGGGAGACCACCGGCGAGATCGCGGTCGAGAAGTCCGGGATCATCAAGTCCGGCGCGGTCGCCGTGGTCGCCCAGCAGCAGCTGGACGCCGCCCAGAACATCCTGCGGCGCGCCGTCGAGGTGGACGCCACCGTGGCCCGCGAGGGCATGGAGTTCGGCGTGCTCCGGCGCGAGGTCGCCATCGGCGGCCAGCTGGTGACGCTGCGCGGACTCGGCGGCGAGGAGTACGAGGACGTCTTCATCCCGCTGCACGGCGCCCACCAGGCCCAGAACGCGGCGCTCGCCCTGGCGGCGGTCGAGGCCTTCTTCGGCGTCGGCGGCGCGCGCGGCGGACAGCTGGACGTGGACAAGATCCGCCAGGCGTTCTCCGGTGTCGCCTCGCCGGGCCGCCTGGAGGTCGTCCGCCGCAGCCCGACGATCATCCTGGACGCCGCGCACAACCCGGACGGCGCCCAGGCCACCGTCACCGCGATCGGCGAGTCCTTCGGCTTCACCCGGCTGGTCGGCGTGATCGGCACCAGCGGCGACAAGGACGTGGCCGGCCTGCTGGAGGCCTTCGAGCCGATCCTCGCCGAGGTCGTGGTCACCCAGAACTCCACCCACCGCGCGCTGGACGTGGACCGGCTCGCCGCGGTGGCCGTCGAGATCTTCGGCGAGGACCGCGTCCAGGTCGAGCCCCGCCTGGACGACGCCATCACCGCGGCCGTCACCCTCGCCGAGGAGGAGGGCGACCTCGGCGGCGCCGGCGTGCTGGTCACCGGTTCGGTCATCACCGTGGGCGAGGCCCGCCTGCTGCTCGGGAGGAAGTGACATGAGGACGCTCTGCTCCTCGACGCTGATCGGTGAGGCGCTGCTGGTGATGTTCGCCGGGCTCGTCGCGATGCAGCTCTCGGACGTCCCCACGGCCACCGTCTGGACGGTCAGCGGCATCGCGATGGCACTCTGCGTGCTGCTCTGCGGAATGATCAACCGCCCCGGCGCGGTGGCGGTCGGCTGGGCGCTGCAGATCGGCCTGATCGCCAGCGGCTTCATCCTGCCGACCATGTTCGGCCTGGGCGTCGTCTTCGCCGGCCTGTGGTGGTGCTCGGTGCACTACGGCCGCAAGGTCGACGCCTTCAAGGCCGCCCGGGCCGCCGCCGAAGCCTAGCCGGGCTCCCGTCGCAGGGCCGGCGTCCGGACCTCGCGTGAGCAGCCCCGGGCGGCCATCCGGGCTGCTCACGCAAGGTAACCTCTGGGGTAGTCGCATACCGCACGCCGAACCGATTCCCCAGGAGACGCACCGTGTCCCAGCGCACTCTCGTCCTGCTGAAGCCCGATGCCGTCAAGCGCGGCCTGGCCGGCGAGATCATCAGCCGCATCGAGCGCAAGGCCGGCTGGCGGCTGGCCGCCGTCGAGCTGCGGACCTTCGACCGCGCGACGCTGGAGCAGCACTACGAGGAGCACGTCGGCCGCCCGTTCTACGAGCCGCTGCTGGAGTTCATGACCTCCGGTCCGTCGATCGCCCTGATCGTCGAGGGTGAGGAGGTCGTCCCCGGCATCCGGATGCTGGCCGGTGCGACCAACCCGCTGGAGGCCGGCGCCGGCACCATCCGCGGCGACTACGCCACCATCACGCGCGAGAACCTGATCCACGCCTCCGACTCCGAGGCCTCCGCCGAGCGCGAGATCAAGATCTTCTTCCCGGCACACGCCTGACCGGCACACGCCTCGGGACCTTCGGGTGCCCCGGTCGGGACCATTGGCCCGGCCGGGGCATTCTTATCGTGAAATAGGGAACCAGGGACTCCGACACGGCGTCCCAATGCCCGGAGAAGCGATCACGCTCCGGACAATGGACGGTATGCCCCACGTCGACGTCCGTACTGACCGGCGTGACTACGATGGACGCGACTCAGGGCCCGGTACGGCTGATCAGCTGGTGTCCGCCCATGCGGTGGGCGCGTGTTCCTCGTCCACCCCCGCAATGACTCCGAGCCCGGGAAGGCATCCACACCCCATGGCCAACAACCTGTCGTTCATCGGCCGCGACTTGGCGATCGACCTCGGAACTGCCAACACGCTGGTGTACGTCAGGGGCAAGGGGATCGTCCTCAACGAGCCGTCGGTGGTCGCGGTCAACACCAACACCGGCGGGATCCTGGCGGTCGGATCCGAGGCGAAGAAGATGATCGGCCGCACCCCGGGCAACATCGTCGCCATCCGCCCGCTGAAGGACGGTGTGATCGCCGACTTCGAGATCACCGAGCGGATGCTGCGCT
This sequence comes from Kitasatospora sp. NPDC052868, assembly GCF_044547105.1. Taxonomy (NCBI): domain Bacteria; kingdom Bacillati; phylum Actinomycetota; class Actinomycetes; order Kitasatosporales; family Streptomycetaceae; genus Kitasatospora; species Kitasatospora sp. NPDC052868. The sequence goes on from NZ_JBITZW010000001.1 coordinate 5,012, forward strand.
ACTTCATCCTCAAGATCCACCGCCGCCGCTACCTGGCCCGCCCCCGCGTCGTGGTCTGCGTGCCCTCGGGCATCACCGGAGTCGAGCGCCGCGCCGTGATCGAGGCCTCCTCGCAGGCCGGCGCCCGCCAGGTGCACATCATCGAGGAGCCGATGGCGGCCGCGATCGGCGCGGGCCTGCCCGTCCACGAGGCCACCGGCAACATGGTGGTCGACATCGGCGGCGGCACCACCGAGGTCGCCGTGATCTCGCTCGGCGGCATCGTCACCGCGCAGTCCATCCGGGTCGCCGGCGACGAGCTGGACAACGCGATCGTCCAGCACATCAAGAAGGAGTACTCGCTGCTCCTGGGCGAGCGCAGCGCCGAGCAGATCAAGATGAGCATCGGCTCCGCCTTCGCGCTGGAGGGCGAGAAGGACGAGCACGCCGAGATCCGCGGCCGCGACCTGGTCAGCGGCCTGCCGAAGACCGTGGTGATCTCCGCCGCCGAGGTCCGCGAGGCCATCGACGAGCCGGTCAACTCGATCATCGACGCGGTGAAGACCACCCTCGACCAGTGCCCGCCCGAGCTGGCCGGCGACGTCATGGACCGCGGCATCGTGCTCACCGGCGGCGGCGCCCTGCTGCGCGGCCTGGACGAGCGGCTGCGCCGCGAGACCGGCATGCCGATCCACATCGCCGAGAACCCGCTGGACTCGGTGGCACTCGGGTCCGGCAAGTGCGTCGAGGAGTTCGAGGCGCTCCAGCAGGTACTCGACGCCCAGCCGCGCCGTTAGCACAACCGACAGACCTGACAGTCAACTGAACGGCCCCCGCCCGGGCCCACGGCCCGGGTGGGCGGCCAGGTACGAAGGGGCAGTACCAGCACCGTGAGGGACACACGAGAGAGCCGGCTGCTGCTCATCCTGCTGGTGGCCGTCGCCTTCGCGCTGATCACCGTGGACATCAAGGGCGGTGAGAGCTCCCCGCTCGGCGGCGCCCGGCGCGTCGCCGCCGGTGTCCTCGGCCCGGTCGAGCGCGGCGCCGCCACCGCGGTCGACCCGGTGGCCGACACCGTCCGCGCCTTCCGCGACGCGGCCACCCACAGCGGCCGCACCGACCAGCTGGCCCGTGAGAACACCGAGCTGCGCCAGAAGCTCGCCTCCTCCGACATGGCGGGCGGGCGCACCAAGCAGCTGGACGACCTGCTGCGCACCGCGGGCGCCGGCGGCTACACCGTCAAGGCCGCCCAGGTGATCGCGATCGGCCCGGCCCAGGGCTTCTCCTGGACCATCACCATCGACGCCGGCAGCGACGACGGCCTCACCCGGGACATGACGGTGATCAACGGCCAGGGCCTGGTCGGGCGGATCACCACCGTCGCCCCGACCACCTGCACCGTGCTGCTCGCCTCCGACCCCGGCTTCAGCGCCGGCGCGCGGCTGGAGGGCAGCGGCGAGATCGGCTTCGCCTCGGGCGGTGGCACCAGCTCCATGAAGGTCTCGCTGCTCAACGGCAAGGCCCAGGTGAAGGAGGGCGACCGGCTGGTCACCTTCGGATCGCAGAGCGGCCGCCCGTTCGTGCCCGGCGTCCCGGTCGGCAAGGTGGTCCAGGTCGAGGCGAACCCCGGCCAGCTCACCAAGACCGTGCTGGTCGAGCCGTTCGTCCAGTTCACCCGGCTCGACCTGGTCGGCGTGGTGGTCGTGCCGCCGCGCGCGGACCCGCGCGACGCCGTCCTGCCGCCCGCGCCCGCCGCGCAGGGCCAGGCCCCGGCGGCGCCCGCCGCCCCCGTGGCCCCGGCCGCCGCGGTACCGCCCGCCAAGCCCTCCGGGGGGAACTGAGCCATGCGCCTCGCCCGCATCCCCGTCTCCGCCGTGCTGATCCTGCTCGGCCTGATCCTTCAGGTCAGCGTCTTCGGCCGGCTCCAACTCCCGGGTGCCACCCCCGACATACTGCTGCTCGTGGTGGTCGGCCTGGCCATGGTGTACGGGCCGACCGGCGGTTGCCTGGTCGGCTTCGCGGCCGGACTGCTCGCCGACCTCGCACCGCCGTCCGACCACGCGATCGGCCGCTACGCGCTGGTGCTCTGCCTGATGGGCTACGCCGCCGGGCTGCTGCGCCCCGACCACGGCCGGCAGCGCTCGGTCTCCAGCGCGCTGCTGGTGGTGGCCGTCGCGGCGGTCGCCTCGACCCTGCTGTACGCGATGGTCGGCGCCCTGGTCGGCGACACCGCCGCCCGCCATGTGGGCCTGGGCAGCCTGGTGCTCACCGCCGTGCTGTACGACCTGCTGCTGGCGCCCTTCGTGGTGCCGGTGGTGATGCTGGTCGGGCGCCGCTTCGGGAAGGACCCGGTGGCCGCCGCCGCCGGGACCGACGAGGGCGGCCCGGGCCTGGGCACGCTGTCGCGCTACCGCACCACCCGTGAGGCCTCCTCCGGGCCGGGCTACAAGAAGCGGCGCTCGCTCGGCTTCGCCAAGCGCCCGTAGGCCACCGGCCCCCTGTACATGAATTCCGGACCCCAGCACTCTGGAGCGCACGAGACGTGAGCAACATCCCCGAGACCGGCCGTACCCGGCGGGTGACGATCCGTCTGGTGGTGCTGCAGATCCTGGTGCTGTCGCTGCTCGCCACCCTGGGCGGACGGCTCTGGTACCTGCAGATCCGCAACGCCAGCGTCTACACCGCCAAGGCGACCGGCAACCACATCCGCGAGGTGGTCGAGCCCGCCGTGCGCGGCGAGATCCTGGACGCCTCGGGCCGCATCCTGGCCGGCAACGAGACCCGGCTGGTGGTCTCGGTCAGCCGGACCTCGCTGCTGCAGCAGAAGGACGGCGGCAAGGCGGTGCTCGGCCGGCTCGCCGAGGTGCTCGGCATGCCCGCCAAGGACGTCCAGGAGAAGGTCCGGCTCTGCGATGCCAAGACCCCGCAGCCCTGCTGGAACGGCTCGCCCTACCAGCCGATCCCGGTCACCAAGGAGGCGACCACCCAGCAGGCGCTGCAGATAATGGAGCGCCGCGAGGACTTCCCCGGGGTGACCGCGCAGCCCACCGCCGTGCGCCACTACACCGGCGTCGAGGGCGCCAACATGGCCCAGGTGCTCGGCTACCTCTCGCCGGTGACGGACGAGGAGGTGAGCAAGACCGCCGACAAGACCGGGCTGGACCGCTACCTGCCCGCCGACCAGATCGGCCGGGCCGGCCTGGAGTCGGTGTACGACCGCGACCTGCGCGGCACCGCCGGGATCACCAAGCTGGAGGTGGACAACCTCGGCCGGGTGATCGGCAACGCCGGGATCGTCGAACCGAAGACCGGCGACAACCTGGTCACCAGCATCGACGCCCGGGTGCAGAAGGTCGTCGAGGACAACCTGGTGCAGGCGATGGCCGACGCCCGGAAGACCTTCGACAAGGTGACCAACCGCAACTACGAGGCCGACTCCGGCGCCGCCGTCGTGATGGACGTGCACACCGGGCGGATCGTGGCGATGGCCAGCGCCCCGACCTACGACCCCAACCTCTGGCAGGGCGGCATCTCGGGCAAGGACTACCAGTCGCTGACCAGCAAGGAGTCCAACTTCCCGCTGCTGAACCGGGCCATACAGGGTCAGTCCGCGCCCGGCTCGACCTTCAAGGTCATCTCCACCACCGCCGCCGTGCAGGCCGGCTACTCGCTGGACGGGACGTACCCGTGCCCGAAGAGCCTGACCATCGGCGGCCGGGAGTTCAAGAACTTCGAGAGCGAGAACTTCGGTTCGATCTCGCTGGAGAAGGCCCTGGAGGTCTCCTGCGACACCGTCTTCTACGGGCTGGCGTACGACCAGTGGATGAAGGACGGCGGCATCAAGCCGAAGAAGGAGACGGCGGACTGGTTCTACAAGACCGCCCACCAGTTCGGCCTCGGTGCCAAGACCGGGATCGACCTGCCGAGCGAGGTCACCGGCCGGGTGCCGGACCGGCAGTGGAAGCAGTCCTTCTACGACAACAACAAGGACGCCTGGTGCAAGCAGGCGGAGAAGGGCGGCACCACCTTCTCCGACCAGATCGCCCGGGAGAACTGCGTCGACGGCTACCAGATGCGGGCCGGTGACTCGGTCAACTTCGCGATCGGCCAGGGCGACACCCTCGTCACCCCGATCCAGATGGCCCGGATCTACTCGGCGCTGTCCAACGGCGGCACGTTCTACCGCCCCACCGTCGCCAAGGCGGTGATAAGCCCGAGCGGGGAGCTCGTCCGCGAGATCGCCCCGCACGAGGACGCGAAGTTCCCCGGCGACCAGAAGCTGCTGAGCTACATCGACCAGGCCACCGCGGGCGTCGTCACCGGCGGTACCGCCGCGTGGAAGTTCACCGGCGCGGGCTGGCCGCAGGGCAAGATCGAGCTGCACGCCAAGACCGGCACCGCCGAGGTCGAGGGCAAGCAGACCACCTCCTGGCTGACCACCTACAGTCGCGACTACGCGGTCGTGATGACGATAAGCCAGGGCGGCACCGGCTCCGGCGGCTCCGGCGACGCCGTCCGCCGGATCTACCAGGCGCTGTACGGCGTGGACGACAAGGGCAACGTGGACAACGGCAAGGCGCTGCTGGCCAAGCCGCAGGCGGAGCTGCCGAAGTTCAACCCGGACGGCACCGCGATCCTCAAGCCGGCCGCCTTCACCGAGGCCGGCGACCCGGGGGCGGCCGGCGCCGCGCCGCGGGTCTTCCTGGACCCGGCGCAGCCGGTCGACCCGTCGGCCCTCCACACCGCGGCGTACGCCGCGCTCGAACCCAACCGGGGCACCGGAAGGAGCCGGGTATGACCTCGTACGGCTCGTACCGCCAGCTGCGGCTCGTCCCGCAGCGCGGCGGGGTGTCCAGGGCCCTCGCCAAGGACTCGCCGCTCTGGCGGCTGGACTGGATACTGCTGCTGGCCGCGCTGATCCTGTCGCTCGGCAGCTCGCTGCTGGTCTGGTCGGCCACCCGGGGGCGGGACTCGCTCACCCACGGGGACCCGCAGTACTTCCTGTTCCGGCACCTGACCAACGTGGTGATCGGGCTGGTGCTGTGCGCGGTGGTGATAGCGATAGGGAGTCGGCGCTTCCGGACCCTGGTGCCGTTCCTGTACATCGGTGTGATCCTGCTGCTGGGCGCCACGCTGAGCCCGCTCGGCTCGACCATCAACGGCCAGCACTCCTGGATCCAGCTCGGCGGCGGCTTCTCGATCCAGCCGGCCGAGTTCGCCAAGCTGGCGATCGTGCTGGCGATGGCCGTGGTGCTCTCCGACCAGGTGGACGCGGGGGAGCGGGAGTTCCCCTCGCACCGGGCGGTGTTCCGCGGGCTGGTCTGGGCGACGCTGCCGATGGCGGTCGTCATGCTGATGCCGGACGCCGGCTCGGTGATGGTGATGGCCGCGATCGTGCTGGGCATCCTGCTCGGCTCGGGTGCGGCCAACCGCTGGGTGCTCTGCCTGCTGCTGACCGGCACGGCCGGCTGTGTGGCGGTCTGGAAGCTCGGGGTGCTGAGCAAGTACCAGATCGACCGCTTCGCGGCCTTCGCCAACCCGGCGCTGGACCCGTCCGGCGTCGGCTACAACACGGCGCAGGCCCGGATCGCGATCGGCTCGGGCGGGCTGACCGGCAAGGGGCTGTTCCACGGGACGCAGACCACCGGCCAGTTCGTGCCGGAGCAGCAGACCGACTTCGTGTTCACCGTGGCCGGTGAGGAGCTGGGCTTCCTCGGGGCGCTGGCGATCATCCTGCTGGTCGGGGTGGTGCTCTGGCGGGCCTGCCGGATCGCCCGGCACGCGACCGACCTGTACGGCACCATCGTGGCGGCCGGGGTGATCGCCTGGTTCTCCTTCCAGGCGTTCGAGAACATAGGGATGTGCCTGGGCATCATGCCGGTCGCGGGCATCCCGCTGCCGTTCGTGTCGTACGGCGGGTCGTCGATGTTCGCGGTCTGGCTGGCGATCGGGCTGTTGCAGGCGGTGCAGAGCCAGCGGCCGATAGCGGCCTGACGAGCCGGGCCCCCGGGGCCGGTCCGGATCTCCGGGCCGGCCCCGCCGCTTTGCCCCGACCCGGTGCGGTGCGACCCGGCGCGGTGCGGCTTCGACCGTCCGGCGTCAGCGGTCCGGGGCGAGGCACTCGGCGGCGGCGAACACCGCACGGGTCTGGTGGGTGATCTGGGTGTCGACCGGGACCCAGCGGGCGCCGAAGCGGTGGCGCAGCCGGTCGGAGCTCTCGGCGACGATCCGCTCGGCCCGCCGCCGGGCGGCGGCCACGGCCGGTCCGTCGGTGTCGGCCAGCAGCCGCAGCAGCATCGACGCCACCCGCAGCGGGATCCGGTCCGCGGCGATCCCCACCGCGGCGACCCGGGAGGCCGAGAGCGGCCGGGGGCACCACCGGGCCAGCCACTCGTCCGCGAGCCGCGGGCAGACCCCCAGATTGAACTCCGCGGTGCGCACCAGCGGGCCGTAGGCCGCCCCGGCGTGCGCCGGGACGTGGTCGAGCAGGGCGGTCAGCTCCTCGGCGCGGTCCCGCAGCGACCGGGCGGCGGCGCCCACCGCGCGGGCGACGTCCGGGTGCGGCCGGGTGTCGCCGACCGCCTCGACCGCCCACATCGGGACCTCCAGCACGGCCGTCACCCCGCCGTGCCGCCCCGCGTACGACCAGGTGGACAGCGCCGGATCGTCCGGCAGGGCCTGGGGGAGGCCGCCCCGGCCGGGCTCCGGCAGCACGTAGGTGCCGGGGGCCGGGCTCTCCCAGCCCGCCGCGTCGTACGCGTCGACGTCCAGCGGGATGCCCGCGCGCGCCACCGACCGGGCGAAGCGCTCGGCCAGGCCGGGGACGGGCCTGGTCAGCTGGACGAACGCGCCGCCGAAGTCCACGCCGTGCAGCGAGCACTGCAGGAACGGGCGGAGCTCGTCGATCAGACCGGTCAGCACCAGGCTCTCGGGCAGCGGCGCGCGGCCGGAGCCGGCCGAGGGCAGGAACTCCGGCTGCTCCTCGTAGGCGGGCCGGTAGAAGTGCTCGTAGTGCCGGCGCAGCGTGAGCGGCCCGTCCAGCCAGCCCTCGTTGAGCGCCGCGCCGTCCGGGTCCAGGCAGAGCAGGACGTGCCAGGGCACGCCCGCGCCGCCCGGCGGCACCGGGCGGCGCAGCAGCTCGCCCGCGATCCGCAGCGCGCTCGCCGGTCCGACCGGCTCGTTGGGGTGGGGCCCGCCGACCACCAGCACGCCGCCCGGGCCCTCGCCCACCGAGACCAGCACCAGCGGCCGCCCGGCGCGGGAGCGGCCCACCTCGCGCACCCGGCAGCGGTCGGGGTGGAGCCGGGCGAGGCCGCGGGCGGCGGACACCGCCTGGGCCACCGTGGGATACCGGTCCGGGCGCGGCGGCAGCGCGGCGTGGCTCAGCCGTCGACCGGTGTCGGTCATGACTCTCCTTGCCTCGGTCTCGGGCGGCGGACCCGGGGCGCCCGGTCCTGGCGGGTCGCCGGTGGCGGCCCCGCGTCCCCTCCGGCCCGGCCGTGCCCCTGCGGCCCCCGCCCGCGCCGCCCGCGCCGCCGGCCTCGGCCGGGGCGGCCGGCGCGGGTTGCCGCGTGCATGGCCAACTTCCTTGCCCCGATGGTGTGCAGGACCTCCCGGCGGAGCCTTGCCAGTAGCGCACGGGCCGTCCGAGCGTGTCAATGACCGTTGTTCCCGGGATGGTGGGGCGGTGTCCACGTGGCGGGGTGCGCGCGGTCGCCGGGCGCCGGGCACGGCGCGTGGCCGAGCGGTCGCGCGGACACCGGCCCGCGCCGTCGGCCCGGTCGGACCGCCCCGGGATTCGGCTACCCTTGAGGGTCACCCCTCCCAGCCGTCGCCGACCGTCCCGATCGGGATCGGATGCGCGCGACACCTCTCATCGTCGTAAGGGTTCCTAGTACATGACTGTCGAATCGGTCTTCCCACGCCTGGAGGCCCTCCTCCCGCACGTCCAGAAGCCGATCCAGTACGTCGGCGGCGAGCTCAACTCGACCGTCAAGGACTGGGACGCCTGCGACGTCCGCTGGGCGCTGATGTACCCCGACGCCTACGAGGTGGGCCTGCCCAACCAGGGCGTCATGATCCTCTACGAGGTGCTCAACGAGCGCGAGGGCGTGCTGGCCGAGCGGACCTACAGCGTCTGGCCGGACCTCGAGGCGCTGATGCGCGAGCAGGGCGTCCCGCAGTTCACCGTGGACGCCCACCGCCCGGTGAAGGCCTTCGACGTGTTCGGGCTCTCCTTCTCCACCGAGCTCGGCTACACCAACATGCTGGCCGCGCTCGACCTGGCGGGCATCCCGCTGGAGGCCCGCGACCGGACCGACGAGGACCCGATCGTGCTGGCCGGCGGCCACGCCGCGTTCAACCCCGAGCCGATCGCGGACTTCGTGGACTGCGCGGTGGTCGGCGACGGCGAGCAGGCCGTGCTGGACATCACCGAGATCATCCGCGCCTGGAAGGCGGAGGGCCGCCCGGGCGGGCGCGAGGAGCTGCTGCTGCGCCTGGCGCGCACCGGCGGCGTCTACGTGCCGCGGTTCTACGACGTGGAGTACCTGGCCGACGGCCGGATCGCCCGCGTGGTGCCGAACGCCCCCGGCGTGCCGTGGCGGGTCTCCAAGCACACCGTCATGGACCTCGACGAGTGGCCCTACCCGAAGCAGCCGCTCGTCCCGCTCGCGGAGACCGTCCACGAGCGGATGTCCGTCGAGATCTTCCGCGGCTGCACCCGCGGCTGCCGTTTCTGCCAGGCCGGCATGATCACGCGCCCCGTGCGGGAGCGAAGCATCACCGGCATCGGCGAGATGGTCGAGCGCGGGCTGAAGGCGACCGGCTTCGAGGAGGTCGGCCTGCTGTCGCTGTCCAGCGCCGACCACACCGAGATCGCCGACGTGGCGAAGGGGCTGGCCGACCGCTACGCCGAGGACAAGATCGGCCTGTCGCTGCCGTCCACCCGGGTCGACGCCTTCAACATCGACCTCGCCAACGAGCTGTCGCGCAACGGCCGCCGCTCGGGCCTCACCTTCGCCCCCGAGGGCGGCAGTGAGCGGATGCGCAAGGTGATCAACAAGATGGTGTCGGAGGAGGACCTGATCCGCACCGTCTCCACCGCGTACGGCAACGGCTGGCGCCAGGTGAAGCTGTACTTCATGTGCGGCCTGCCCACCGAGACCGACGAGGACGTGCTGCAGATCGGCGAGATGGCGAAGAACGTCATCCAGAAGGGCCGCGAGGTCACCGGTCAGAACGACATCCGCTGCACCGTCTCCATCGGCGGGTTCGTGCCCAAGCCGCACACCCCGTTCCAGTGGGCCCCGCAGCTGTCCGCCGAGGCCACCGACGCCCGACTGGCCAAGCTGCGCGACTCCATCCGCGGCGACCGCAAGTACGGCAAGAACATCGGCTACCGCTACCACGACGGCAAGCCGGGCATCGTCGAGGGCCTGCTCTCGCGCGGCGACCGCCGGATCGGCGCCGTCATCCGCGCGGTCTACGACGACGGCGGCCGCTTCGACGGCTGGCGCGAGCACTTCTCCTACGACCGCTGGATGGCCTCCGCCGAGAAGGGCCTGGCCGGCACCGGCGTCGACGTGGACTGGTACACCACCCGTGAGCGCACCTACGAGGAGGTGCTGCCCTGGGACCACCTGGACAGCGGCCTCGACAAGGACTGGCTCTGGGAGGACTGGCAGGACGCCCTGGAGGAGGTCGAGGTCGACGACTGCCGCTGGACCCCGTGCTTCGACTGCGGCGTGTGCCCGCAGATGCAGACCGAGATCCAGATCGGCCCGACCGGGGTGAAGCTGCTGCCGCTGGCCGTGGTCAACTCCGGCGGTGGCGCGGGCACCGCGCACTCGCATGGGTGAGAACCCGGCGGTCGAGCGGGGCTGAGATCCCGGTCACAGCACAGGAGCCCTTCCCGGCCTGCCGGGGAGGGCTCCTCCGCGTGTCGGCGCCGTGCGCGGCCCGGAGCGTCGCGGGCAGCCCGCCGACCAGGGGCGGAGTGCGGGGGGTTCGCGGGCGCGTACCCTTTGAGATGACAGAGTCCGGACAGTGGCGGAAAAACGCCGCGCCGGACGCGGACAACTGACTAAGGACTGAGCGACCTGGCACGCCGTACGCCCGACGGTCCGCCGCCCGCACCGACGGTGCAGCGGATCCGTCTCCGCTATACCAAGCGCGGCCGGCTCCGCTTCACCAGCCACCGCGACTTCCAGCGCGCCTTCGAGCGCGCGCTGCGCCGGTCGGCCGTGCCGATGGCCTATTCGGCAGGCTTCACGCCGCACCCGAAGGTGTCCTACGCCAACGCCGCCCCCACCGGGGTGGCCAGCGAGGCGGAGTACCTGGAGATCGGTCTCGCAGCCGTCCGCGACCCGGAGGCGCTGCGCGCACAGCTGGACGAGTCACTGCCGAACGGCCTGGACGTCATCGACGCGGTCGAGGTCCGGACGCCGAACTTCGTGGAGCGCCTCGAGGCCTCCGAGTGGCAGGTCCGGCTGGACGGCGTCACCCCGGAGGAGGGGGCCCGCGCGGTCGCCCTGTTCCTCGCCGAGGAGCGGGTCGAGGTCGAACGCCGGACCAAGAACGGTCTGCGGGTCTTCGACGCGCGCGGCGCGGTGGCGGCCCTCGAAATCCTCCCGCCGCAGGTCGACGGCGGTACGGACACGGACGGCGGGGGGCCCCGCGATGTTCGGACGGGCCGTGCCTGTGCGATACTGCGCCTGGTAGTACGACACGCCACACCCGCCGTACGACCCGACGACGTATTGTCCGGTCTCCGTGTGACGGCCGACCTGGCGCCGCCGGTCCCCGCAGAGGTGACCAGGCTGGCGCAGGGGCCGCTCGACGAGGAGACCGGCACGGTGACCGACCCGCTGGCGCTCGACCGCGCCGCGGCCCCGGCCGGCCCAGTGGCGGCCGGCGAGCCGCGCGCAACCGCGTCCGCCTAGCGGGCGGAGGCCGGGCTCCAGTACCAAACTGGGCCCGATGGTCCTCCAGGCCCCCGCGGCTCCCCAGGGGAGCGAGCGTCGTCGAAGCACAGGCCGGCCTCTTGTGGCCCGCCGACCCGGATGGTCGGTGGGCCCGAGGACCCCGTCCGGGAGCCACCCGGGGTTGGGGGACGGCACAGCTTGGGAAAACCTCAGAAGACTGGTCAGACCAGAAGACTTTCGACACCCCGCCGAGTGCGGGGCGCCGAGCGAGACTACGAGCCCCTGTGCGGCCTCGCGTCCGCACGGCGGCACCGTGAAAGGGTCCGGCCCGAGCATCGTCCGCGATGCCGGCCGGCCGCCGGTGCCCAGCCGTGCCTGGATACGGAGCCCGGGGGCCTGACGGGAGATCCACCCGCATGCTCGATAACACCGATCCGCAGAACGCGGACCAGAACGAATCCGCCGTGACCGGTGGCGACGGCGCGTCCGCCGCGCCGCCGCGCCGCCGCCGCCGTGCGGTGTCCCGCCCGGCGGGCACCCCGCAGGGGGCCGCCACCGAGGGCGCCGAGACGGTGGTCCCGGTCGAGGCCGCGGCCGCCGAGGCACCCGTCGAGGCGCCCGCCGCCGAGCCGGTGGCGGAGAAGCCCGTCCGGGCCCGTCGCACCCGCAAGCGTGCCGAGGCCCCCGCCGGGGCGCCCGAGGCCAGCCCGATCGTCGTCAGCGCGCCCGAGGCCGCCGAGGCGCCCGTCGAGGCCGCGCCCGTCGAGGCGCCCGCCGCCGAGCCGGTGGCGGAGAAGCCCGTCCGGGCCCGCCGCACCCGCAAGCGTGCCGAGGCCCCCGCCGGAGCGCCCGCCGAGACCGCGGCCGAGGCCCCCGTCGAGGCGCCCGCCGTCGTCGTCGAGGCCCCCGTCGAGACCGCGCCCGCCGCCGAGGAGGCCCCGGCCGCGCCGGCCCGCCGCCCGCGCCGCCGCCGTGTGGTCGAGGCCGCGCCGGTGGTCGAGGCCCCGGTCGAGGAGCCCGCCGCCGAGGAGGAGCCGGTCGAGGAGGAGCCGCAGGCCGAGGAGGCTCCCGTCGCGGAGGCCGCGCCCGCCGCTCCCGCCCCGGTCGCCGTCGAGACGCCGGCCCCCGCCGCCGAGTCGGCCCCCCGGGCCCGCCGCCGTGCGGTCCGCCCGTCCACCGCGATCTTCCAGGCCCCGGTCTTCCAGGAGCCCGCCCCGTTCGTCGCCGCGCAGCAGCCGGCCGCCCCGGCGGCCGTGGAGCCGCAGGCCCCGGCGCAGGCCCCCGTGAAGGCTTCGGCGAAGTCCTCGGCGAGGTCCTCGGCCAAGGCCCCGGTGCAGGCTCCGGCCGTGGCCGCCGGCGGGACCGAGGAGGACGAGTACGAGTACAGCGGCGTCGGCCGCCGCCGCCGCACCCGCACCCAGGTGCGGGTGCAGGCTCCGGCCCGCCGCCAGAAGCCCGCGGTGGTCGAGGCCCCGCCGGCTCCGCCCGCCCCGCCGGCCCCGGTCGAGGAGCCCGTGGTCGAGGTCGAGGCCCCCGTCGCCGGTCCCGGCCCCGAGGTCGAGGACGAGTGGGAGGACGGCCGTCCGTCCCGCCGTCGCCGCCGGGGCGGCCGCCGCCGCCGTCGCGGCGAGGCCGAGGACTTCGAGGCCGAGGCCGCCGAGACCGAGCAGCCCGCCGAGCAGCCGGCCGCCGCCGTCGACGAGGACGAGGAGGGTGACGAGGACGACGACCTGGCCTCGGGCCTGGCCTCCTCCCGCCGCCGTCGCCGCCGTCGCCGCCGCAGCGGTGAGGCCGGCGCCACCGAGGCCGCCGAGACCACCGAGGACGGCGTCCGCACCGTGGTGAAGGTGCGCGAGCCGCGCCGCCGCTCCACCGAGCCGTCCTTCGACCCCGACGAGGTGCAGTCCATCAAGGGCTCCACCCGTCTGGAGGCCAAGAAGCAGCGCCGCCGCGAGGGCCGCGAGCTGGGCCGCCGCCGGGTGCCGATCATCACCGAGGCCGAGTTCCTGGCCCGCCGGGAGTCGGTCGAGCGCGTCATGGTGGTGCGCCAGAACGGCCAGCGCACCCAGATCGGCGTCCTCGAGGACGGCGTGCTGGTCGAGCACTACGTCAACAAGGAGCAGGCCACCTCGTACGTCGGCAACGTCTACCTGGGCAAGGTCCAGAACGTGCTGCCGTCGATGGAGGCCGCCTTCGTCGACATCGGCAAGGGCCGCAACGCGGTGCTGTACGCCGGTGAGGTCAACTTCGGCTCGCTGGGCGGCCACGGCGGCCCGCGCCGGATCGAGTCGGTGCTGAAGTCCGGCCAGTCCGTGCTGGTGCAGGTCTCCAAGGACCCGATCGGCCACAAGGGCGCCCGCCTGACCAGCCAGATCTCGCTGCCCGGCCGCTACCTGGTGTACGTGCCCGAGGGCTCGATGACCGGTATCTCCCGCAAGCTGCCGGAGAACGAGCGCGCCCGTCTGAAGCAGATCCTCAAGAAGATCGTCCCGGACGACGCGGGCGTCATCGTGCGCACCGCCGCCGAGGGCGCCTCCGAGGAGGAGCTGACCCGGGACGTCCAGCGCCTCCAGCAGCAGTGGGAGGAGATCCAGAAGAAGGCCGCGACCGGCAACGCCCCCGCGCTGCTGTACGGCGAGCCGGACATGACCGTCCGGGTCGTCCGCGACATCTTCAACGAGGACTTCACCAAGGTCATCGTCTCCGGCAACGAGGCGTGGGACACCATCCACGACTACGTCTCCAACGTCGCCCCCGACCTGGCCGAGCGCCTGACGCGGTGGACCTCCGAGGTGGACGTGTTCGCCACCTACCGGATCGACGAGCAGCTGATGAAGGCGCTGGACCGCAAGGTCTGGCTGCCCAGCGGCGGTTCGCTGGTGATCGACCGCACCGAGGCGATGGTCGTCATCGACGTCAACACCGGCAAGTTCGTCGGCCAGGGCGGCAACCTCGAGGAGACCGTCACCCGGAACAACATCGAGGCGGCCGAGGAGATCGTGCGCCAGCTGCGGCTGCGCGACCTCGGCGGCATCATCGTGATCGACTTCATCGACATGGTGCTGGAGTCCAACCGGGACCTGGTGCTGCGCCGTCTGCTGGAGTGCCTGGGCCGGGACCGGACCAAGCACCAGGTGGCCGAGGTCACCTCGCTGGGCCTGGTCCAGATGACCCGCAAGCGGGTCGGCCAGGGCCTGCTGGAGTCGTTCTCGGAGCCGTGCGTGCACTGCAACGGGCGCGGCGTGATCGTGCACATGGAGCAGCCGAGCGCCCACGTCCACTCCGGTGGCGGCCAGGCCGTCGCGGCCGGCGAGGCGGGCTCGGGTGGCGGCAAGCGCCGGCGCCGGGGCAAGGGCGGTGCGGCCCAGGAGGAGCCGCAGGCCGCCGTCGAGTCGGACGTCGAGGTGCTGGAGGAGTCCGAGCGCGAGGAGATCGAGGGCCAGCTCGCGATCGAGGTGCCGGTGGCCGAGGCCCCGGCCGAGGTCGTGGCCGAGCCGGTCGTCGCCGAGCAGCCGGCCCCCGTCGAGCCGGCTCAGCCGAGCCTGGTCGAGATCCCGGCCGCCTCCGCGGCGCCCGCCGGCCGTACCCGCCGCCGTGCGGTGCGCAAGGCGACGGCTCCGGCCGGTGCGCCCGCCGAGGCCGAGATCGTGGTGCTGCAGGCCCGTGCCGACGCGGCGCTGCAGGCGGCCTTCGCGGCAGCCGAGGCGCCGGAGGAGGCCCCGGCCGAGACCGTTGCCGAGACGCCCGCAGAGGTGCCCGCCGAGGCCGGGCCGACCCCGGTCGAGGAGACCGCGGCCGCCGCCGGGGCCCCCGTCGAGGAGGCCCCCGAGGCCGCCGTGGAGGAGGCCGTCGAGGAGGCGCCCGCTCCGAAGAAGCGGGCCGCGCGCAAGACCACCGCCAAGAAGACCGCCGCCAAGAAGACCACGGCGACGGCGACGGCGGCGGCCAAGAAGACCACCGCCCGCAAGACCGCGACCAAGCGGACCAGCGCGGCGGCCAAGAAGGCCGCGGCCGCCGAGGGTGATTCGGCAGCCGAGTAGTGCCCGCGGTCCGGGGGGCGGGTGACCGTCCGCCCCCCGGCCCGTACGGTCCGGTTTGCCCCTTCGGCGGCCGGTCCGTATTCTTGACCCTCGGCGTGTCTACGCCACGCTTCCGAGCACATCACCTCCCGAGCCCTTCGGTTTCCGAAGAGCGCAGGGGGAGGCCCCTGTGTCCGTACCCAGGTGGCTGGCATCGGGAGTTTCGACCGAGTTAGGAAAGTAGGTACCGCATGTACGCGATCGTTCGCGCAGGCGGCCGCCAGCACAAGGTCGCCGTCGGCGACGTGCTGGAGATCGACCGTATTGAGGCCAAGGCCGGTGACTCGGTCGAGTTCTCGACCATCCTGGTCGTCGACGGTGAGGCCGTCACCTCCGACCCCTGGGTGCTCGCCGGCGTGAAGGCTCACGCCGAGGTGGTCGACCAGACCAAGGGCGACAAGATCGTCATCCTGCGCTACAAGAACAAGACCGGTTACCGTCGCCGCCAGGGTCACCGCCAGCGCCACACCGCTGTGCGCATCACGAGCATCGACTCCGTCAGCAAGTAAGGGGATAGCGAGATGGCACACAAGAAGGGCGCAAGCTCTACCCGTAACGGCCGTGACTCGAACGCCCAGCGCCTCGGCGTGAAGCGCTTCGGCGGCCAGGTTGTCTCCGCCGGCGAGATCATCGTCCGCCAGCGCGGCACCCACTTCCACCCGGGTGCGGGCGTCGGTCGCGGTGGCGACGACACCCTGTTCGCGCTGACCGCCGGTGCGGTGCAGTTCGGCACCCGTCGCGGCCGCAAGGTCGTCAACATCGTGGCCGCAGAGGCCTGAGTCTGACAAGACTCACAATGAAGGGTGGGCCGGAATGTTCCGGTCCACCCTTCATGCTTTAGAGCAGGTCAACACTTTCTTCGCACTGGAGGCACACCCATGACCACCTTCGTGGACCGCGTCGAGCTGTACGTCGCCGCGGGTAACGGGGGCCACGGCTGCGCCTCCGTGCACCGGGAGAAGTTCAAGCCGCTCGGCGGGCCCGACGGCGGCAACGGCGGTGAGGGCGGCAGTGTCATCCTCACCGTGGACGCGCAGATCACCACCCTGATCGACTACCACCACTCGCCCAAGCGCAAGGCCACCAACGGCAAGCCCGGCGCGGGCGGCCACCGCACCGGCGCGGACGGCCACGACCTGGTGCTGTCGGTGCCGGACGGCACGGTCGTGCTGGACCGGCAGGGCAACGTGCTCGCCGACCTGGTCGGCCACGGCACCAGCTTCGTCGCCGCGGCCGGCGGCCGCGGCGGCCTGGGCAACGCGGCGCTGGCCTCGTCCCGCCGCAAGGCACCCGGCTTCGCGCTGCTCGGCGAGCCCGGCGAGTTCCGCGACATCGTCATGGAGCTCAAGTCCGTCGCCGACGTCGCCCTGGTGGGCTACCCGAGCGCCGGCAAGTCCTCGCTGATCTCGGTGCTCTCCGCCGCCAAGCCGAAGATCGCGGACTACCCGTTCACCACCCTGATCCCCAACCTCGGCGTGGTCACCGCCGGTGAGACGGTCTACACCGTCGCCGACGTGCCCGGTCTGATCCCGGGCGCCAGCCAGGGCCGCGGCCTGGGCCTGGAGTTCCTGCGGCACGTCGAGCGCTGCTCGGTGCTGGTGCACGTGCTGGACTGCGCCACCCTGGAGCCGGGCCGCGACCCGCTGACGGACCTGGAGACCATCGAGGCCGAGCTGGCCGAGTACGGCGGTCTGGAGGACCGGCCGCGCCTGGTCGCGCTCAACAAGATCGACGTGCCGGACGGCCAGGACATCGCCGACCTCACCCGGGAGTCGCTGGAGGAGCGCGGCTACCGCGTCTTCGAGGTGTCCGCCGCCTCCCGCAAGGGCCTGCGCGAGCTGAGCTTCGCGATGGCGCAGATCGTCTCCGAGGCGCGGGCCGCCAAGCCCGTCGAGGAGTCCACCCGGATCGTGCTGCGGCCCGTCGCCGTCGACGACGAGGGCTTCACCATCACCGAGGAGGACGGCGCCTTCCACATCCGCGGCATCAAGCCGGAGCGCTGGGTCCGCCAGACCGACTTCTCCAACGACGAGGCCGTCGGCTACCTGGCCGACCGGCTGGCCCGCCTCGGCGTCGAGGACAAGCTGTGGAAGGTCGGCGCCCACGAGGGCGACACCGTCATCATCGGCCCCGAGGAGAACGCCGTCGTCTTCGACTGGGAGCCGACCATGGCCGCCGGCGCCGAGATGCTCGGCCGCCGCGGTGAGGACCACCGCTTCGAGAACCCGCGCCCGGCGGTCGACCGCCGCCGTGACAAGCAGAAGGGCCGGGACGCCGCGGAGACGGAGTTCCTGGCCTTCGAGGCGCTGTCCAACGACCGTCAGGGCGCCATCGAGGGCGACGACGACGAGTAGGCCCGTACACCGCCGCGGCCCCCGCCACCCTTCCGGGTGGCGGGGGCCGCGGTCTTTTGGCGCGAGGTCACTTCGCCCAGGAGGCCTGGTACTTGGTCCGGTCGGTCGAGTCGGTGTAGGCGACCAGGCCGACCGCCTTGCCGGTGATGCTGACGATGTCGCAGCCCTTGGCCTCCATGCCCTTCGCGACGCCCTGGAACTTGGCGCTGGTGCACTTGGGGACCGGCTTCGCGGCGTCCTGCGAGAAGAAGCCCTGCTTGCCCTCCTGGTCGAACACCAGGAACTTGGAGTTCGGCGCGGTGAAGGAGAGCTTGGTGTCCCCGAGGTTCTTGATGGTGTAGCTGACGTACACCAGCGTGCGGCCGTCGAGGCCGGTCACGCTGTTGCCGGCGGCCTTCAGGTCCTCGATCGAGCCGATCTCGTAGCCGGTCACGGTGACTTCGAGCTTGGTGTTGATGTTCGAGGTCTTGTCGGCGAACTCGACGGTGGCCGGCTGGCCGACCTTGACCGCGTTGGCCGCCTTGGGCAGGGCGCCCGCCGCTCCGCCGGCCGCGGCGCCTCCGGCGGCCGCGCCGCCCGTCCCGGCACCGCCCGCGGCGGCGCCGGTGGCCCCGGCCGAGGGTGCGCCGGCGGCTCCGCCGGTCGCGCTGCCGCCCGCTGCGCCGGCGGCCCCGGCCGTGGCGGCGGGGGAGCCGGCCGCTCCTCCGGTGGCGGCCGCGCCGCCCGTGGCACCACCGGTGGCGGCCGCGCCGCCCGCCGGGGTGGTGGCCGCCGGAGCGCCGCCCGCCGCGCCGGCCGTGCCCCCGGCGGGGTCGGCGTTGTCCGGGCCGCAGGCGGCGAGCGAGAAGGCGGTGGCCGTCGCCAGGGCGGCGACGGTGAGCTTCATGGTGTTCGAACGCATCTGTGCGCTAACTCCTGGGCACGCGCCCGCGAACCGTTCCCGGCATGCCCGTGCGGTGCTGCCCGATCCAAAAGGGTTGGAGACATGGGTACAGCGGGCAAGAAGCCGTCCCCCGATCTGGCTTTCGGTCAGGGACCATACCAGCCATCCGGATTGTCGGCCGACCGCGGACGACCGGCCCCGGCCGCGGCCGTCCGGTGCCCGTCCAGCGGATGAAATGCGCTGCGGGCGGGACACGCCGATCGCGTAGATTGCGCAGGTAACGGCCGGGCCCGGTCCCGTCGTACCCGCACCACACCGGAAGGGCGTACAGCGAGATGAGCGAGGACTCACTGCGCGAGGAGGTGCTGACCGCACGGCGGATCGTCGTCAAGGTCGGCTCCTCCTCCCTCACCACCGCGTCCGGCGGCCTGGACGCCGACCGGGTGGACGCCCTGGTGGACGCGCTCGCCAAGGTGCGCGCTCGCGCGGACGCCCCCGAGGTGGTCCTGGTCTCCTCCGGCGCCATCGCGGCGGGCCTCGCCCCGCTCGGCCTGGACCGGCGGCCCAAGGACCTCGCCCGCCAGCAGGCCGCCGCCAGCGTCGGGCAGGGCCTGCTGGTCGCCCGCTACACCGCGTCCTTCGCCCGGTACGGGATCCGGGTCGGCCAGGTGCTGCTGACCGCCGAGGACGCCAGCCGCCGCGCGCACTACCGCAACGCCTACCGCACCCTGGACCAGCTGCTGGCGATGGGGGCGATGCCGATCGTCAACGAGAACGACACCGTCGCCACCGCCGAAATCAAGTTCGGTGACAACGACCGGCTCGCCGCGCTGGTCGCCCACCTGGTCCGGGCCGACCTGCTGGTGCTGCTCTCCGACGTGGACGGCCTCTACGACGGCGACCCGAGCCGCCCCGGCACCAGCCGGATCGCCGAGGTCGGCGGGCCGCACGACCTGGACGGCATCGAGATCGGCAGCGCGGGCAAGGCCGGCGTGGGCACCGGCGGCATGGTCACCAAGGTCGAGGCCGCCCGGATCGCCACCGGCGCGGGCATCCCGGTGGTGCTCACCGCCGCCAGCCACGCGGCCGACGCCCTGGCCGGCCGGTCCACCGGCACGCTGTTCCGGCGCACCGGCAGCCGCTCCTCCGACCGGCTGCTCTGGCTGGCCCACGCGAGCAGCCCGCGCGGAGCCCTGCACCTGGACGAGGGGGCCGTCGCGGCGGTCGTCTCCGGGGGCGCCTCATTGCTGCCCGCCGGGGTCACCCAGGTGGACGGAGAGTTCGCTGCGGGTGATCCGGTGGACCTTCTTGGCGAAAACGGCCACATCGTGGCGCGCGGACTGGTCAACTTTGATGCGAGGGAGTTGCCCCGCCTGCTCGGCCGGTCCACCCGTGACCTGGCCCAGGAGTTCGGCGCCGCGTACGAGCGCGAGGTCGTCCACCGGGACGACCTGGTCGTCCTGCGGGGCTGACCGGCCTGCACGGCCGACGGGCCGCTCCGCACGGGGCGGGGTGGGACCGGCCTCCCCGGCCCTCGGCAGGGCGGCGGCGCCGCCCCGACCGCGGGCGAGGAGGGGCGCAGCCGTACGCGCCGGGCCGGGGGGTTGACGCGGACGACGACACGACATCGCCGAACAGGAGGCCGCCGGTGGAACGCAGGCGCGAGGCAGCGCTGACCGGAGGAGCGGCGGGCCGCCGGCTGACCAGCATCGACGGCGGACGCGGTGACGGCGGCCCCGCCGGACCGGCCGGTCCGCCGCGGGAGCCCGGCACGGTCCGCGGGCTCGGCCCGGAGCGGCGGGACGAGGGGGAGCCGCCCGCGGCGCCCGAGCAGGCCCGGCTCTGGCACGTGGTGCTGAGCGTGGCCGGCAAGGTCACCCCGCTGTCCGCGCTGCGGGCCGGGCTGGAGCGGCTGGCGCACGACCACTCGTTCTTCCTGACCGCCCGCTACGCGGCCGACCACGCCGAGATCCGCTACTGGGAGCAGGCCCGGGACCTGCACGACGCGGCGGCGATCGCGCTGCGGCTGTGGGGCGAGCACAAGGTGACCGCGAGCCTGCCGCCGTGGGAGATCGTCGGGCTGGAGGTGGTCGACCGGGCGACGTACCACAAGCGGGTCGCCGAGGGCTTCGGCGATCCGCCGCCGCACCTGGGCGGGGTCCACCCGTACTGAGGCCGGCCGCGGGGGGACCGGGGGCCGGGTGTGCTTCGCCCGGGGCGTGTCTCACCGGGCGAAATGCCCGGCGGGCGGTGTCGGCCCAGTCGCTACCCTTGGCGCATGACCAGCGATCTCGCCACCGCCGACAGCCCCGTCCTCGCCGTAGCGCGCCGAGCCAGGGAGGCCGCCGCCGCGCTCGCCCCGCTGCCGCGCCGGGTGAAGGACGCCGCGCTGGTGGCGATCGCGGACGCCCTGGTGGCCCGCAGCGCCGAGATCACCGCGGCCAACGCCGAGGACGTCGCGCGCGCCCGCGCGGCCGGCACCGCCGAGTCCGTGGTCGACCGGCTCGCCCTCGACGACGAGCGGATCGCCGCGATCGCCTCCGACGTCCGCGACGTGGCGGGCCTGCCCGACCCGGTCGGCGAGGTGGTGCGCGGCTACACCCTGCCCAACGGCCTGGACGTGCGCCAGGTCCGGGTGCCGCTCGGCGTCGTCGGCATCATCTACGAGGCCCGGCCCAACGTCACCGCCGACGCCGCCGCGCTCTGCCTGAAGTCCGGCAACGCCGTGCTGCTGCGCGGTTCGGCCTCCGCCTACCGGTCCAACACCGCGCTGACCGAGGTGCTGCGCGACGCCGTCGCCTCGGTGGGCCTGCCCGCCGACGCCGTCCAGCTGGTCCCCGGCGAGAGCCGCGACTCGGTGACCGAGCTGATGCGCGCCCGCGGCCTGGTCGACGTGCTGATCCCGCGCGGCGGCGCCTCGCTGATCCGCGCGGTCGTCGAGGGTTCGACCGTCCCGGTGATCGAGACCGGTACCGGCAACTGCCACGTCTACGTGGACGCGCAGACCGACCTGGCGATGGCCGTCGGCATCCTGCTGAACTCCAAGGCGCAGCGGGTCAGCGTCTGCAACTCGGCGGAGACCCTGCTGGTCCACCAGGACGTCGCCCAGGCCTTCCTGCCGCTGGCGCTCGCCGCCCTGGCCGAGGCCGGGGTGACCGTGCACGGCGACGACGCGGTGCTCAAGGCCGCCGAGGGCTCGGCGGCCACCGTGGTGCCGGCCACCGAGGAGGACTGGGAGACCGAGTACCTCTCCTACGACCTGGCGGCCGCCGTGGTGCCCTCGCTGGAGGCCGCCGTGGAGCACATCCGCCGCTGGTCCTCCGGCCACACCGAGGCGATCGTCACCACCTCGCAGGCCGCCGCCCGCCGCTTCACCCAGCTGGTCGACGCGACCACGGTGGCCGTCAACGCCTCCACCCGGTTCACCGACGGCGGTGAGTTCGGCTTCGGAGCCGAGATCGGCATCTCCACCCAGAAGCTGCACGCCCGCGGCCCGATGGGCCTGCCCGAGCTGACCAGCACCAAGTACATCGTCACTGGTGACGGGCATGTCCGGGGCGAGGCGACGCAGACCGTGGGGGGTTCGGCGGCCACCGGTTGAGCCCGGCCGGCCGGTCCGACGTCACACGTGTGACGGACCAACTGCGAGGAGCCACAGACAAATCGCCCGCCCGGTAATACGCTGAATCCGTGGCTGAGGATGTGGGGGGCTTGCCGTACCCCGACGGCGCCGACCACGGTGGTGCGGACGACGAGTTCGCCACCGTGGTCTTCGATGAGGCCTTCGTGCGGTCCGCCGCCGTTCACGAGCCGACGGCCAAGGAGCGGCAGCTCGCCGCTGCCGAGGCCCGGTTCGAGTCGGACGCGGTGGGACCGGGCTGGGGGTATGACGTCTCCGCGGGCGACGGGCTGCCGCTGGAGCTGCGCCCGCACCCGAGCGGGCTCGACGACGACCATCTCTACCCTGATCCGTGGTCAGGGCCGGGCCGGACCTCCGGGCGCCGGTCGCGCCGCTGGGGCCGGGCGAGCGTCTACGACCCGGTCCGGGCCGGCCGCGGGCGCTACGTCGCCCAGCAGCGCTGGCACCGGCCGGTGGCCTGGGTGCTCGCCGTGATCATGGGCGTCAGCCTGGTCGCGGTGGCCGTCGCGGCGATCTACCAGGGTGTGGGCGGCACCGGGGGTGCCCCCCGGCGGCCCGAGTCCGGCAGCAGCAGTGCGGGGGTCGACCCGACGCCCCCGCCGGCCGAGCCGTCGCTCGTGGTCACCGCCCCGGCGGGCTGAGGCACTGATCCGCCCGGACCGGGCACCGGTCGGCCCCGCGGCGGCGGCCTGCCGCCGCCGCGGTTACCCGGCGTTCCCGGGAATCTCGGTGAACACCCTCGTGGCGGGGCGAGGGTGCGCCTTACCCTGGTGTTATGGGTGACCCGCGAGAACCTCCGGAGGGTGCGCCCGACGGTGGTTCCGGAAACGATGACGAATACCGGTCCGTCGTCTTCGACGAGTCGTTCGTCCGCGCTGCCCGCATCCAGGAGCTGTCCGCCAGCGAGCGGCTGAGCGGCTCCTTCGGCCGTGCCACCCGCCCGCGGGTGCGGCTCGGCCCGCTGGGCACCGTGCCCCGGCAGGCGCTCGCGCTGCTGATGCTGATCCTGGTGGCCTTCGGCGCCGCCGTGTACTTCGGGGTCAGCTCGCCCAACCGGCAGGCGGCCCGCCCCGAGGGAAGCCAACTGACCGTCAGCCTGGTGGCGCTGAGCCCCGCTTCCGCCGTTCGGCCGGCCGGCGATCCGGCCCACCCGTTCGCCGGTCTGCCACCCGGCTACAGCGATGGCGCGATCGGCCTCGGGACGCCCTCCGGGACGGCCACCGCGCACTTCAGCAGGGTCGAGGTGACCAAGGCCCTCGACACCGTGCAGCGCTACCTGGTGGCCTCCTCGCTGGCGCCCTCGACCCTGATCCAGGGGGCGACCGCCGAGGTGCGGTCCTTCGTCACCCCGGGGGAGCAGGCCCAGTTCGACGACAGCGTCACCCAGCCGGTCGACGACCGGCACCACGCGCTCACCGGCTGGCTGGTCCGCTTCGACCCGGCGCAGGTGGCGCTGGCGGCGGACAGCGTCAAGGTGGCCGGTGCGATGCGGATCGACGAGGCGGACGGCGGCACCCTGCAGATCACCACCGACCACACCTTCGTCTACGCGCTGAAGCCGGCCGGGGCCCCGAGCGGGGCGCCGGTCACCGTGGAGACCGTGCGGCGGCAGCTGACCTTCGAGTTCGACCGGGTGGACCTCGCCACCGCGCAGCTGCGCCTGGTGGACTCGGTGCTCCAGGCCGGGCCCGCGCCCTGCACCGTGTCGATGGCGGGCTTCCTCCAGCCGGTGCTGGCCGGCCCGGACGGCACCCCGCCGCCCGCCCCGCCCGCGGTCGACCCGGGCAACCACGCGCGGCCGGCCTGGCAGGTGTGCGGGGTGCTGGCGGGAGGCTAGGGCCGCTCTGCGGCGGCCGTGGCCTGTTCCGCGGCGGCCTTGCTCTCGGCCTCGGTCGGCTCGGGCCGCAGCGGCAGCCGGATGACGGCGTGGGCCCCGGTGAGCGGCGCGGGCGGATCGGTGAGGACGGCGCTGCCGCCGAGGCGGCGGGCGATCGAGCGGACCAGGGAGAGGCCGAGGCCGGCCCCGCCGGCGGCGCGGTCGCGTGCCTCGTCCAGCCGGACGAAGCGGTCGAAGACCCGCTCGCGGTCGGCCGGCGGGATACCGGGCCCGTCGTCGGTGACGGTGAGCACGGCCGAGCCCCCGTCGGCGGTGAGTGAGACCACGACCTCCGTACGGGCGTGGGCGACGGCGTTGTCGAGCAGGTTCCGCAGCAGCCGGGCGAGCAGCAGCTCGTCCGCCGCGATCAGGGCGGGCTCCAGGGCGGCGGCGGTGCAGCGCGGCCCGTCGGGGGCGAGATGGGCGCGCTCGGCGAGCTGCTCGGCGGCCAGGTCGGCGAGGTCGGTCAGCCTGGTCGCGGGCCGGGCCCGCCGACCGTCCCTGGCGGCCTCGTCGGCGGCCTCTCCGGCGGTCTCGTTGGTGGTGGCTTCGTCGGTGGCGGCGAGCAGCAGCAGGTCGTCGGTGAGCAGTTGCAGCCGCTCGGTGTCGGCGAGCGCGCTCCGGACCACCCGCGGCCAGTCGGCGTCCGCCGGGTGGGCCAGGGTGACCTCCAGCGAGCTGCGCAGTGCCGCGATCGGGCTGCGCAGCTCGTGCGAGGCGTCGCAGACCAGTCGGCGCTGCTCCCGGAGCGCGTGCTCCAGCTGCCCGAGCGTGGTGTTGGTGGTGGTCGCGAGCCGGGAGATCTCGTCACCGGAGGGCGGGACGGGCACCCGCTCGTGGAACGCCCCGGCGCCGATCCGCGCCATCCGCCGGCGGATCGTCTCGACCGGGCGCAGGGCCAGACCGGTGACCAGCCAGGCCACCAGCGCGGTGAAGAGGGTGGCGCCGGGCACCACGTAGCGGGCGAAGATGCCGGTGATCCGGTCGGCGGCCTGGTCGGCGGTGGTGGGGTTGACCAGCAGGTAGACGGTGACCCGCTGCTCCGGCAGGCCGGCGATGCCGGTGTACCGCTCCAGGGCCTGCGACGAGACCGGGTCGGTGACCCGCTTGATCAGGGTGACCGTCCGGCCGGCGAGGGTGGGACCGTTCTCCTCCAGGTGTGGCAGGGCCGTCCGGTCGGGCAGCCGGACCCGGATCCGTTCGGTGTGGCCGAGGCCGACGTCCTGGGCGAAGGGCGACAGGTCGGTGAAGGGCGCGGCGGGCGAGCCGGTGTACTCGTCGAGCAGGGTGCTGGCCCGGACCCAGCGCTCGTTGGGGAGGAAGACCCGGCCCTCGTCCGGGGGCCGCAGGGGGGAGGCCAGCCGGCCGTCCGCCAGGACCAGCAGGAAGGACTCCTGCATGTTCTCGCCCCAGCTCTGGGTGCCGGTGGGGATGTCGTGGGTGACCATGATGACGCTCGACTCGGCCCGCTTCCGTGCCAGCTCCGTCCACTGGTCGCGGACCTCGTCGCCGATCCAGGCGGTGGCGACGGCGAACGCGGCCAGTGAGGCCAGAGCGGCGCCGAGGGCGGCCCGCAGCCGGACGGACGGGCGGTGCCAGAGGCGGTGGAGCGGGCGCAGCGGGGGGTCGGCGGGTATCGGGCCGGGCGGGCGGGGGTCAGTGCGCATCGGGCACCAGCCGGTAGCCGGCGCCGCGCACCGTCTCGATTCCGCAGCGGGCGTCGGGGAGGTTCAACTTCCGTCGCAGCGCGGCGATGTAGACCTCGACGATATTGGCGTCACCCCGGTGGGACGGGTCCCAGACGGTGTCCTGGATGGCGGTCTTGGCGACCACCCGGCCCGGGTGCCGGGCCAGGCATTCGAGCACGGCGAACTCCTTTGCGGTGAGCCGGATCCGCCTCCCGCCGACGGTGCAGCGGCGGGCCGCGGGGTCGAGGAGGAGGTCTCCGGTGGTGAGGACGGCGGGTCGGGGCCCGGTGCCGCGGCGCAGCAGCGCGCGCAGCCGGGCGGTGAGCACGATGTACGAGAACGGTTTGCTCAGATAGTCGTCGGCGCCGCAGTCGAGGGACTCGGCCTCGTCGTACTCGCCGTTCTTCGCGGTGAGCATCAGAATCGGCACGAAGTTCTCGGTGCGGCGCAGTTCGCGGCAGATCGCGAAGCCGTTGAGGCCGGGCAGCATCAGGTCGAGCACGAGGGCTGAATAGGGCTCGGACTGGGCGAGTTCGAGTCCGCTTCGGCCGTCGAAGGCGAGGTCCACGGTGTAGCCCTCGGCGCTCAGGCCTTCGCTCAGGGAGTGCGCGAGGCTTTTTCCGTCCTCGACGATCAGCAGTCGCATGGCTGTTCAGCATAGGTGAATTCCCTTTTGCCGCAACGCCGTTGACCGGGTTGTCGGAGATATCCGAACTGAAGTAATCCTCAGCTTTCCCCGGTCTGCTTTCAGGTTCGCATTTCCCGGTGTTCCGTCGGGGGAATTCCGGGGCGGCCCCCGGACATGCCGACGGCCGGCGACCAGGAGGTCGCCGGCCGTCGCCAACGGGCTTTCCGGAGCGGGTTGTTCAGGAGTGGGGTGTCACTCCGCGTCGCGCGGGGCGTCGGGGCCGGAGCCGTTGCCGCGGGCGGCGCCCGCGAAGGTGTCGCGCAGCTTGCCGCCCACGGTGGCGGCGCCGCCGGCGACGTCGCGCAGCAGGCCCATCAGCGGGTCCTTGCTCTCCTTCACCGAGGTGCTGTAGTGGTCGGCGGCGGCCTTCCACTGCTCGCCGACCGAGGTGTCGGCGTCGTCGCCGCGGCGCGGGTAGGCGCCGGCCATGATCGAGCGGTACTCGTCGCCCTCCGCCCACTTCTTCAGCTGGGCGACCCGGACCACCGCGAACGGGTGGCTCTGCGGCAGCACCTGGAGGAGCTTCAGCACGCCGTCGCGAAGGTCCCCGGCCTTCTCGTACTCCTCGGCCTGCTCCAGGAAGGCGTCGACGTTCATCTCGGCGAGGTTGTGGCCGCCGGCGAGCTTCATCAGGGCCCGCATGGAGGCCTGGAGGTCCTGACCGGCGAGCAGTCCGGCGCGGTCGCTGGAGAGTTCGGCCTTGCGGAACCACTCCTTGAGCGCGGTGACCAGTGCCATGATCGCCAGGTTGCCGAGCGGTACCCAGGCGATCCGGGCGGCGATGTTGGTGAGGATGAGCAGCATCGTCCGGTAGACGGCGTGGCCGGACATCGCGTGGCCGACCTCGTGGCCGATGACCGAGCGCAGCTCCTCCTCGTCCAGCAGCTCGACCAGCCCGCTGGTGACCACGATGATCGGCGTGTCGATGCCGATGCAGTACGCGTTGACCGTCGGGTCCTGGCTGACGTAGAGGTCCGGGACCTTCTCCAGGTCGAGCACGTACGCGGCGTCGCGCACCATGTTGTGCAGCTCGGGGAACTGGCGCTCGGAGGTCTTGACGGCGGTGGCCAGGAACATCAGCCGGATCGAGCGCTCGGAGACCAGCCCGGCGAGCTTCTTCAGCACGTCGTCGAAGCCGGTCAGCTTGCGCAGCGCGACCAGGGCGGAGCGGTCGGCGGGGTGCTCCCAGGCCCGGGTGGAGATCTCCGGGAAGCGCTGGCGGCGCCGGCTCGGGGTCTTCTCGGTCGTGTCGGTCATCGTGTGAGTACCTCCTGGTCGAACGGCGGCCCCGGCATCGCTGGCCGGCCCCCGCTGGTCTTCGCCTGCAACGACTGTCTGTGCAACGTCCGCGGTTGCGTACTCGTCCCCGCGGGCCACCCTAGGTCCTGTCCTTCGGATGTCGCCGGTGGGCGACGTGACCCGAACGACAGGCCCTGAGCCGCGCCGGGCGTGGCGCAGGGGGCGGTGGGCGGCGCCGGTGTGAGACCGGTTTAGGCTGATTGCCCTGGAGAGCCGAGACCAGACCTGGCCGCGGTACCGAGCAGTCCGAGGAGTCCGCAGATGCCCACCGACGCCCTTGTCAGCCTGGCCGCCCCGATCTCGACGGAGAGCGGCCCGGGGATCTTCCTGCGGGTTGTCGTGGTCGGCTCCTTCGTGGGCGTCGGCCTGCTGGCGTGGATCCTGCTGCGGGCCGGTCGCAAGAGCTGAGCGGTCCGGCGGGGCCCCTTCACACCGGATCAGACGCGGTGGGCCGCCGAGCGGTTGCCGTGTCGGCACCCGTACGATGACAGGCGGGCCGCTGCCGGCCCGCACCCTGGTCCGTCCTCCGAGCCGAGAAGGTCCCGCCGACCATGAGCACTGCCGCCGCACTCCCCGTCCTGAACCTGCTCGCCTCCGAGGGCGAGGGGGGCAACCACGACAGCCTCAACCCGTACCTGACCGGTGGCGGCGCGCTGTTCATCCTGCTGCTGCTGCTCTACGTCACCACCCGCTTCAACCGCGACCGCTGAGCCCCGCGGAGGCGGCCAGGGGAGCGTCCGGCGAGCGCGCCGGCCGCTCCCTTCCGTGCGTCCGAAGCGGTCGAACACCGGGCGTTCCCGCACCGTAACGGGCGTCGCGTAAGGTGTGGCGGCATGGGAGAGCAGGCCGGGAATCCCGGCGGACCGGTACCGGCGAGGAAGCGCCTCGGCGTCATGGGCGGCACCTTCGACCCGATCCACCACGGGCACCTGGTCGCCGCCAGCGAGGTGGCGAGCGCGTTCCACCTCGACGAGGTGATCTTCGTGCCGACCGGGCAGCCGTGGCAGAAGAGCGACCGCCATGTGACCCCGGCCGAGGACCGCTACCTGATGACGGTCATCGCCACCGCGGAGAACCCGCAGTTCTCGGTCAGCCGGATCGACATCGACCGCGAGGGCCCGACGTACACCGTCGACACCCTGCGCGACCTGAGCGCGCAGCACCCGGACGCGGACCTCTTCTTCATCACCGGGGCCGACGCGCTGGCCCAGATCCTCTCCTGGCGGGACTCCGAGGAGCTTTTCTCGCTCGCGCACTTCATCGGGTGCACCCGCCCGGGGCACACTCTGACGGACGCCGGGCTTCCGGTGGGCGGGGTCTCCCTGGTGGAGGTCCCGGCGCTGGCCATCTCCTCCACGGACTGCCGCAACCGGGTCGCCAAGGGCGAGCCGGTCTGGTACCTCGTCCCGGACGGCGTGGTCCGCTACATCGACAAGCGGGCGCTCTACGCGCCGCACCGGACCTGATCCCCGAAGGGGCCGACGGATGAGCGATCGCAGGGGACAGCAGGACGACTGGTCCACGGGGCAGTACGAGCAGTACCCGCCCTACGAGCAGCAGTACGACCAGTACGGGCAGCCGGTCCAGCCGGTGCAGCAGCAGCCGTACCAGCAGCAGTACGACCAGTACGGGCAGGACCAGTACGGCGGCTACCAGGAGCAGCAGTACCAGCAGCAGGCGTACCGGCAACCCTACGAGCAGCAGCAGTACGACCAGTACGGCCAGCCCGTGCCGCAGCAGTACCAGCAGGGCGGGTACGGCTACCAGGAGCAGGGGTTCCAGCAGGCCTACGACCCGTACCAGCAGCAGCCGCAGCAGTACGCGGCCGCGCCGCAGCCGGTGGTGGCCGAGCCGGAGCCCGCACCCGCCCCGCCGGCGCCCGCGCCCGCACCGGTGCCGCCGCGTCCGCGTGCGCCCAGGCCCGCGGCCGAGGCGCCGGTCCGCCCGGAGCCGCCCTCGGAGCAGGTCGGCGGCAGCCGGGCCGCCCGGGGCGGGGCCGCCAAGGCGTCCGGGGAGGACTACCCGACGGGCGAGTTCACCTTCGTCGACGAGGAGGCGGAGGAGTCCGAGGACGTCATCGACTGGCTGAAGTTCGCCGAGTCCCGCAGCGAGGTGCGCGCCGAGCGCCGCCGCAAGCTGCGGACCAGGCTGATCGGCGCCGCCGCGGTGCTCGCCGTCGCGGCCGCCGGGGCCGGCGGCTACCTCTGGTTCACCGGTGACAAGCAGACCGCGGCGACCGCGGCCGGTCCGCGCCAGGTCAACGTGGTCCACCTGCGCGACCTGACGGGCAAGGTCTCCAGCGCGCTGCTGGTCAACGACTCCTCCGGGCACAAGGGCTCGGTGCTGCTGCTGCCCGACACCCTGAAGCTGCCCGGCCCGAACGACCCGCCGATCACCACCCTCGGGCAGGCGATGGACGCCATCGGCCCGTCCTCCACCCGGGAGGGCCTGGCCACCGTGCTGGGCGCGCCGGTGGCCGGCACCTGGCGGCTGGACACCCCGTACCTGGAACTGCTGGTCGCCCAGCTCGGCGGGGTCCGGGTGGACACCAACGCGGAGACCCGCGAGGGCGGCAAGCCGGACGGCAAGCCGCTCTCCGCCGCGGGCAAGAACACCCTGCTCAGCGGCAAGGCCGCGGTCGCCTACGCCACCCTCCAGGCGCCCGGTGAGACCCGGGACGCCCAGCTCGCGCGGTTCGGCCAGGTGATGGACGCCGTGGTGCGCACCATGCCGGTCGAGTTCAAGGACGCCAAGGACGACGTGCACCGGATGAACGCGGTGCTCGACCCCTCGCTGCCCGAGGACGCACTGGCCGGGGTGCTCACCCAGCTCGCCCAGCAGGCCAAGGACGGGCACCTGAGCACCACCGCGCTGCCGGTGAAGCCGGACGGCACCCTGGACGACGCCACGGCGGGCAAGCAGGTCAAGGAGGTGCTCGGCGGCACCCTGAAGGCCGCCACCGCGGGCGACGCGGCGGCCAGGGTCTCGATCCAGGACGGCAGCGGCAACGACCAGGCGGCCGCCGCGGCCCAGGTCCAGGTCGTGAACGCGGGCCTCACCTTCGTCCCCGGCGGGACGAAGACGGCCGCGCAGCCGACCAGTGAGATCCGCTACACCGACGACGCCCGGCAGGCCGCGGCGAAGTCGCTCGCGATCAGTCTCAACCTGCCGGAGACGGCGGCGAAGAAGGTCACCGACCCGCAGAACGCGGACCTGCTGGTCGTCCTGGGCAAGGACTACCAGCCTCCGAAGGCGCAGTGACCCGCACCGTGCGGTGACCGGCCGGTGGCCGGTCGCCCGCGGGCGGCCCCGGGAAAACGGTTCCGGGGCCGCCGCGGCGGCGTGAGATCCTGGAAGGCGATCCCCGGCCGAGCGCCGGGGGCGACCCCCAAGCCGCCGAGCCGGAAGAACATAGTGACCGCCACCGAGCACAGCCAGGAACTCATCACCGTCGCCGCCCAGGCGGCGGCCGACAAGCTGGCGCACAACATCATCGCGTTCGACGTCAGCGAGGTGCTGTCGATCACCGACGCCTTCCTGATCGCCTCCGCGAACAACGACCGCCAGGTGAAGTCGATCGCCGAGGAGATCGAGGACCAGCTGCGCGAGAAGCTGGACGTCAAGCCGGTCCGCCGCGAGGGCGAGCGCGACGGCCGCTGGATCCTGCTCGACTACCTGGACATCGTGGTGCACGTCCAGCACTCCGAGGAGCGCTCCTTCTACTCGCTGGACCGCCTCTGGAAGGACTGCCCCGAGCTCCCGCTGCCGGCCGACGCGCTGGCCACGCGCAACCGTCCCGAGGACGCGCACACCGACGCGGCCGGCAACGCCGTCGCCCCGGCCGAGGTGGCCCCGGCCGACGACTTCGGCGCCGAGGACTACAGCTGAGCCGGGACGCGCGGGGTCCGCGCATCGTCTTCTGGCGGCACGGCCAGACCTCCTGGAACCTCGAATCGCGCTTCCAGGGCAGCACCGACATCGAGCTGACCGGCCAGGGCGTCCTGCAGGCCCAGCGGGCGGCCAGGCTGCTCTCCGGCCTGCGCCCCGACCTGCTGGTGTCCTCGGACCTCAAGCGGGCCCGGCGCACCGCCGAGGAGCTGGCCCGGGTCACCGGTCTGGACGTGCAGCACCACGAGGGCCTGCGCGAGACCTACGCCGGATCCTGGCAGGGCCTGACCAACGCCGAGATCCGCGAGCGCTTCCCCGAGGAGTACGCGGCCTGGGCGCAGGGCGAGCCGGTCCGGCGCGGCGGCGGCGAGCTGTCCACCGAGGTGGCCGACCGCTCGGTGCCGGTGGTGCTGGAGGCGGTCGGCAAGCTGCCGGAGGACGGCACCCTGGTGGTCGTCAGCCACGGCGGGACCATCCGCACCATGCTCGGCCGGCTGCTCGGCATGGAGCCGGAGCTCTGGGAGTGCTTCGGCGGCCTGTCCAACTGCTGCTGGTCGGTGCTCGGCCGGGGCGCGCGCGGCTGGCGCCTGCTGGAGCACAACGCGGGCACGCTGCCGCAGCCGGTCATCGGCGACGACACCTGAGGTGCTGAGTGGTCTGCGGGGGCGGATTTCGCAGTTCCGGGCCTGACCAGCTAGAGTCTTCCTCGTTCGCACGGAGGAAACGCGGCCCGGAAGGGAAGCGGGAAATCCGGTGAGTGCGGGGCTGTAGCTCAGTTGGTAGAGCGCTTGCATGGCATGCAAGAGGTCCGGGGTTCAATTCCCCGTAGCTCCACTCCGCACCTGCGGTCCGCGAGGGCCGTGCGTGTTGCGGGGCTGTAGCTCAGTTGGTAGAGCGCTTGCATGGCATGCAAGAGGTCCGGGGTTCAATTCCCCGTAGCTCCACAACGGACGAGAAGGCCGTCACCCACCGGGTGGCGGCCTTCTCCGCTTTCCGGCGCGGCGCCGGGCCGCCGGGTCAGCCGCGGTGGTCGCAGTCGTTGGTCCAGCCGCCGGCGGGCAGGGCGGCCAGCCGCTCGATCCGCTCACGCTCCTCGGGACCCTCCGGGGTGTACACGACCACGTAGGTCTCGGGCACCCCCGGGATGGTCAGGTAGGACGCGTTCAACCGCAGCACCCCGACGACCGGGTGCCGGAAGACCCGCAGCGAGGTGCGCGGCGGTGCCACCTCCTGCCGGGCCCACAGCTCGCGGAACTCCTCGCTGCGCGCGGCCAGCTCCTGGACGTGCTTCTCCCAGGCCGGCTCACCGACGTGCTTGCCGTAGGCGGACCGCAGCACGGCGACCATCGTCGGCAGCGCATCGGCCCGGTTGAGGAACGGGTTGCAGCACGGCGGGGCGGTGACCGTGCACCAGATGCTGTTGAACTGCCAGTTGCCGGCCCTCGCCCGGCTCGCGGCGAACAGCGCCTCGTACCCCCGGTTGAACGCCAGCACGTCGAAGCGGGTGTTGGAGACCGCCGCCGGCAGCGGCATGAGCGCGTCCAGGATCAGCTGCGTGGACGGGTCCAGGAACGACGGGTCCGGCTGCTCCTGCGGGCTGGCGGAGACCCCGGCGAGCCGGAACAGGTGCTCCCGCTCGGTGGCGTCCAGCCGCAGCGCCCGGGCCACCGCCGTCAGCACCTGCTCGCTCGCGTTGATCGGCCGGCCCTGCTCCAGCCACGTGTACCAGGTCACCCCGACCCCGGCGAGCTGCGCCACCTCCTCGCGGCGCAGTCCGGGCGTGCGGCGGCGCAGGCCGGGCGGCAGGCCGACGTCCTCGGGTGCGACCCTGGCCCGGCAGGCCTTCAGGAACCCGGCCAGCTCGGTCCGGCGGCGGTCCGGTCGGCGCGGTCCGCGGGCGGTCGGAGCGGTCGGGGGTTCGTCCAGGACGGTCATGCCCTCATCGTGCCGCAGGGCGCGCCGGGCAGACAGGTGCTGCCAGTACCAGGATCACCAGGCTCTAACCACCAGTACCGGCTTTGGGTGAGGCTGGATCCATGACGGACACTCAGATCCGGCCGAGCGTGGCCGGTCGTACGAAGGGCGCCGCGGCAACCCGGCCCGGCCCGCTCCTCGCGCTCATCCTCGGCGGCCAGTTCATGGCCGTGCTCGACGCCTCCATCGTCAACGTCGCCGTCCCGACCATCCGGACCGACCTGCACGCCTCCGGTGCGGCCCTCCAACTGGTCATCGCCGGCTACACCATCGCGTACGCGGTCCTGCTGATCACCGGGTCCAGGCTCGGCGCCCGCTACGGGTACAGCAGGCTGTTCCAGCTCGGCCTGGCCGCGTTCACCGCCACCTCGCTGGCCTGCGGGCTCGCCCCGACCACCGGCTGGCTGATCGCCTTCCGGCTGCTCCAGGGCGCGGGGGCGGCCCTGATGGTGCCGCAGGTGATGAGCCTGGTGCAGCGCACCTTCACCGGCCAGGCCCGGGTGCGGGCGCTCGGCCTCTACTCGGCGGTGCTGGCGGGCGGCCTGGCGGTCGGCCAGGTGCTCGGCGGCGTGCTGGTCAGCGCGGACCTGTTCGGCGCGGGCTGGCGCCCGGTGTTCCTGGTCAACGTGCCGATCGGGCTGGCCCTGCTCGCGGCGGGGTCGCGACTGCTGCCGGCCCTGCCCGGCGACCGGAGCCGCGGCTTCGACGTCCCCGGCCTGGTGGTGCTCGGCGCCGCCCTCGGCCTGCTGGTGGTGCCGCTGGTGCTCGGCCGCGAGCTGGGCTGGCCCGGCTGGTGCTGGGCGATGGTCGCGGCCGGCGGGCTGCTGGCCGTCCTGTTCCTGCTGGTCGAGCGGCGGATCGCCGGACGCGGCGGGCAGCCGCTGATCGCCGGGCGGGTGCTGGCGGCCGCCGGACTGCGCCCGGCGGCCGGCGCGCTGTTCATGATCATGGCGGCGTTCGCCGGCTTCATGTTCGCCTTCGCGCTGCACCAGCAGTCCGGGCTCGGCTACAGCGCGCTGCGGGCCGGGCTGTGCTCCGCCCCGGTCGCGGTCGGCTTCGGCGTCGCCAGCCTGCACTGGCACCGGCTGCCCGGGCGGCTGCACGGCGTGCTGCCGGTCCTCGCCGGCTGCCTGCTCGCCCCCGGCTACCTGCTGCTCGGCGTGCTGCTGGGCGGCGGTGCGCAGATCGGGGCCGGGGGGCTGGTGCTGACGGCCGTGCTCGGGCTGGTGGCGGGCTGCGCCTACTCCCCGCTGTTCGCCCGCGCCCTCGGCCGGGTCGCCCCGGCGGACGCGGCGGACGCCAGCGGTGTGATGGTGACGGTCATCCAGCTCGGGCAGGTCGTCGGGGTCGCGCTGCTCGGCACGGTCTTCCTCGGCGAGGTCGACCTGCCGGCGACGCCCGGCGCCTCCGGGCACGCGCTGCAGGTCACCCTCGCGGTGATCGCCGGGGCGCTGGCGCTGGCCGCC
Source organism: Kitasatospora sp. NPDC052868 (assembly GCF_044547105.1). Classification (NCBI taxonomy): domain Bacteria; kingdom Bacillati; phylum Actinomycetota; class Actinomycetes; order Kitasatosporales; family Streptomycetaceae; genus Kitasatospora; species Kitasatospora sp. NPDC052868. The sequence continues at coordinate 39,751 of NZ_JBITZW010000001.1, forward strand.
GCGTTCGCCGTCCGCGTCCGGCGGGTGGCGGGGTAGGTGCGCGCCCCGGGGCCGGCCCGCAGCCGGGACGGGCCCCGGGACCGGTCCGGGCGGGCTCGCGGGCCCGCCCGGATACGGATTCGTGGAGCACCCCTTCGACCGTGTAAAGTAATCGATGTCGCCGAGGGAAACAGCAGGAAACCTTCGGAGGCACCGCAGGTCAAGGGGCTGTAGCTCAGTTGGTAGAGCGCTTGCATGGCATGCAAGAGGTCCGGGGTTCAATTCCCCGTAGCTCCACAGGAATCGAAGACCGTCTCCCAATCGGGAGGCGGTCTTCGGCGTTTTCTCGGCCCGGTGTCCGTGGGTGTTCGGCGCGTGTTCCGTGCGGCTTCGCGGGGTGCGCCGTTTTCCCCGGTGCGGCGGCGGCGCGGTCGGAGCGACCGCTACCGTCGTCGCATGGCCGATCTGGAGCGCAGGCGCAACGAGGAGCTGGCCCGGATACTGCACCGGCTCGGCTGGAACCCGGAGCGGCTGGCCCGCGAGGTCAACCTCACCCTCCCGCCGGGCCTCGCGATCAGCTCCACCGCCCCCTACAAGTGGCGCGACCGCGGCATGGTGCCGCGCAGCCCGCACGACCAGGCGGTCTGCGAGGTGCTCAGCCGCACCCTGGGCATCGCCGTCACCTACGAGCAGCTCTGGGGCCGGATGGGCGGCAACCGCGGCGCCAAGAGCCTCTCGCCCCGGCTGCTCGGCGACCCGTGGACGGCCGACACCGCGCAGACCGCGCTGCGGGACGCGGCCGCCGACGCCGGCCCGGTCCGCCTCACCGACCTGTTCCGCGGCGCCGACCTCGACCAGGCCGCCCGCCGGCTGGTGTCCCCGCCGCCGCCCGTCGGGGGCGGGGAGGGCGCCCTGCGGATCGACCCCGCCCTGGTGGGCGAGCTCGGGCTGGCCTACCAGAGCAAGCTGCGCCTGGAGCGGGCCTGCGGCGGCGGGCTCGTCCTCGGCCCGGCCCGGGCCGAACTGGCCATGGTCGCCAAGCTGCTGGAGCTCGGCGCGTACGACGAGGCGCTCGGGCGCGAGCTGTACGGCACCGCGAGCCGGCTGGCCCGGCTGGTCGGCTGGGCCGGCTACGACCTCGGCCACGAGGCGGTGGCCCAGCGGGCGTTCGCGGCCGCGCTGCGCGCCGCGCACGTCTGCGGCGACGCCCGGCTCGGGGTCGCCGTCGCCGGGTGCCTGGTGGTGATGGCCACCCACAGCCCCGGCGGGCGCGGACTGGACGCCATCGCGATGCTCGCCACCGCCCTGGAGGCGGCCGGACCGGCCCTGGGCGCGGCCGAGCGGGCGCTGCAGCTCGGCCGGATCGCCCGCGCGCACGGCCGCCGCGGCGAGGGCGAGGAGGCCGAGGCCGCCGCCGGGCAGGCCCTTGCGGCGCTGGCCGGCGGCCCGCCGGACGCCCCGGCGGACCCGGAGGTCGGGGCCGACCTCGCGGGCATGCTGGGCGAGGGGTACCTCCACCTCGGCGAGCTCGCCCGGGCCCGCGCCCTGCTGGCCGAGGCGGTGGCCGGACTCGGCCCCGGCCGGGCCCGGGCGAGGGTGCTGCTGATGGTCCGGCTGGCCGACGCCCACCGACGGGCCGGCGACCAGGGGGAGGCCGCCAGGACCGCCGACCGGGCACGGCTGCTGGCCGCGGGGATGCAGTCCGAGCGGGTCGCCCGGGCGCTGCGCGATTTCGACGCGGCCTCCCGGCTGGTATCGCCGGGAGAGGCCTGACCCCCTTGCGGTACCCTGAGCCCATGCGAACCGTGCGCCTGCTCCTTAGCCGGCCGCGCTGACCAGGACCGGCTGCGCCCCCAGGGCGGTGCCGGAGTCGGCGTGGCGTCCCCTCCTGCGAGGGGATTTTTTGTTTTCCGCCCGGGTTTCCCGCCCCGGCTGCCCGCCGAAGCCGGCCGAGTGCGCCGGTTCGCCAACCGACATCGATGGAGCCTGAAGGATCATGAGCGAGACGACCCCTGCCTCCGGCGCGGCCGAGGCCGCCACCGAGCCGTTCCGGTACAGCGCCACCCTGGCGGCGGAGATCGAGTCCCGCTGGCAGGACATCTGGGAGAAGGAGGGGACGTTCCACGCCCCCAACCCGGCCGGCGCCCTGGCCGACCCGGCCGCCGGTGACGTCGCCGCGAAGCCCCACAGCTTCATCATGGACATGTTCCCGTACCCCTCGGGCGCGGGCCTGCACGTCGGCCACCCGCTGGGCTACATCGCCACCGACGTCTACGCCCGCTACCAGCGGATGACCGGCCACAACGTGCTGCACACGCTGGGCTACGACGCGTTCGGCCTGCCCGCCGAGCAGTACGCGGTGCAGACCGGCACCCACCCGCGGGTCTCCACCGAGGCCAACATCGCCAACATGCGCCACCAGCTGCGCCGGCTGGGCCTGGGCCACGACCCCCGCCGCTCGATCTCCACGATCGACCCGGAGTACTACCGCTGGACCCAGTGGATCTTCCTGCAGATCTTCAACTCCTGGTACGACACCGAGGCCGGCCGGGCCCGCCCGATCGCCGAGCTGGTCGAGCGGTTCGAGTCCGGCGCGCAGCCGACCCCGGACGGCCGCGCCTGGTCGGCGCTGTCCGCCGCCGAGCGCGAGGACGTGCTGGGCGAGTACCGGCTGGCGTACTCCAAGGAGGTGCCGGTCAACTGGTGCCCGGGCCTGGGGACGGTGCTGGCCAACGAGGAGGTCACCGCGGACGGCCGCTCCGAGCGCGGCAACTTCCCGGTGTTCAAGTCGAACCTGCGCCAGTGGATGATGCGCATCACCGCCTACTCGGACCGCCTGATCTCCGACCTGGACCTGCTGGACTGGCCCGAGGCGATCAAGCTGCAGCAGCGCAACTGGATCGGCCGCAGCGAGGGCGCCCGGGTCGACTTCGCGGTCGGCTCCGACGAGAAGATCACCGTCTTCACCACCCGCCCCGACACCCTGTTCGGCGCCACCTACATGGTGCTGGCGCCCGAGCACGGCCTGGTCGACTCCATCGTCCCGGCGGCCTGGCCGGCCGGCACCCGCGAGGAGTGGACCGGCGGCGCCGCCACCCCCGCCGAGGCCGTCTCCGCGTACCGTGCGACCGCCGCCGCCAAGTCGGACGTCGAGCGCCAGGTCGAGGCCAAGGTCAAGACCGGTGTGTTCACCGGCGCGTACGCGACCAACCCGGTCAGCGGCGAGCCCGTCCCGGTGTTCATCGCCGACTACGTGCTGATGGGCTACGGCACCGGCGCCATCATGGCCGTCCCGGCCCACGACCACCGCGACTTCGCCTTCGCCCGGGCCTTCGAGCTGCCGATGCGCTGCGTGGTCGGCCCGACCGACGGCCGTGGCGAGGACCCGCACGGCTGGGACGACGCGTTCGACACCTACGACTCCGTCATCGTCAACTCGGCGCACGACGAGGGCACCGAGAACGGCATCTCGCTGGACGGCCTGAGCGTGGTCGACGCCAAGGCCGCCGTCACCGCCTGGCTGGCCGAGCACGGCATCGGCGAGGGCACCGTCAACTACCGCCTGCGCGACTGGCTGTTCAGCCGCCAGCGGTACTGGGGCGAGCCCTTCCCGATCGTCTACGACGAGGACGGCGTGATGCACGCGCTGCCCGAGTCGATGCTGCCGGTCGAGGTCCCCGAGGTGGACGACTACTCGCCGCACACCTACGACCCGTTCGACTCCACCTCCTCGCCGAAGACCCCGCTGTCCCGCAACGAGGACTGGGTCAACGTCGAGCTGGACCTGGGCGACGGCGTCAGGACGTACCGCCGCGAGACCAACACCATGCCCAACTGGGCGGGTTCGTGCTGGTACGAGCTGCGCTACATCGACCCGGCGAACGGCGCGCAGGTGGTCGACCCGGCCAACGAGCGGTACTGGCTGGGCCCGACGGCCGAGAAGCCGGCCGGCGGCGCGGACCTGTACGTCGGCGGCGCGGAGCACGCCGTGCTGCACCTGCTGTACGCCCGCTTCTGGCACAAGGTGCTGCACGACCTGGGCCACGTCTCCTCGGTCGAGCCGTTCCACAAGCTGTTCAACCAGGGCATGATCACCGCGGACGTGTACCGCGACGAGCGCGGCTTCCCGGTGCCCGCGGCCGAGGTCGAGGAGCGCGACGGCGGGTACTTCTGGGAGGGCGAGCCGGTCAAGCGCGAGGCCGGCAAGATGGGCAAGTCCCTGAAGAACGCCGTCGCCCCGGACGAGATCGCCGACGAGTACGGCGCCGACACGCTGCGCCTGTACGAGATGTCGATGGGCCCGCTGGACGTCTCGCGTCCGTGGGACACCCGTGCGGTGGTCGGGTCGTACCGCTTCCTGCAGCGGCTGTGGCGCAACATCGTCTCGGAGTCGACCGGCGAGCTGGTCGTCGTGGACGAGCCGGCCGACGAGCCGACCCTGCGGGCGCTGCACAAGGCGATCGACGGCATCCGCGGCGACATGGCCGGGCTGCGCTTCAACACGGCCGTCGCCAAGGCCATCGAGCTGAACAACTTCCTGGTGAAGCGGGGGTCGACGCCGCGCGAGGTGGCCGATCGGCTGGTGCTGATGGTCGCCCCGCTGGCCCCGCACATCGCCGAGGAGCTGTGGCGCCGGCTGGGCCACGGCGAGTCGCTGGCCCACACCGACTACCCGGTCGCCGACCCGGCGTACGTGGTGGACGAGGCGGTGACCTGCGTCGTGCAGATCAAGGGCAAGGTGAAGGCCCGGCTGGAGGTCTCGCCGTCGATCTCCGACGCCGAGCTGGAGGCGCTGGCCATGGCCGACCCGGCCGTGGTGGCCGCGATCGGTGACGCGCCGGTGCGCAAGGTGATCGCGCGGGCGCCGAAGCTGGTGAACATCGTCACGGGCTGACGGGCGGCTGTTCGGGGGCCGGGTGGCGTCGTCGTGGCGCCGCCCGGCCCCTGCCGTTTGGGCGGGGGTTCTGTGGTCGGACCGGGGTGGCCCCTGCGGTTGCGCCCGGTCTGCCCGGGGCAGGACTCTGGGTGAGAACCCCGATCTGTCCCTGATCTCCGGCGCCGGGGCCCCTTCGGCCTGCCCTCGGAGCGTGCTCGGCGGCTACCGTGGAACCCTCGGCGGGCTGGCCCGCGTTGGGCCCGGTGGGGGCCGGTTCGGCTGGTGGAAGGTGGCTCGTGATGGACGTGCTCGGCGTGATGATCGGCCTGGCCCTGCTCTTCGGGTTGGCGGCGCTGGCCCTGGCCGTGGTCGGCACGGTCAAGGCGGCGAAGGCGGTCGCGGTGAAGGTGGAGCGGCACGAGGCCAACGCCCGGCGCGCGGTGGAGAACGTCACCCTCAAGGCGAAGACGTTCACCAAGCCCGGGCCGCAGGGGCAGATCTCCGCCGTCCGGCTCGGGCTGCGGACCTCGTTGGACGGCACCCGGCAGGTGCTGGAGAGCGGGCTCGCCGAGGACGGGCAGCTCGGCGAGTCGCTGGCGCTGCTGACCAGGCTGGACGCCCACGCGGCCGAACTGGACGGCGAGTTGCGGGTCCTGGAGCGGGAGCCCGACACCGGGCGGATCGCGGCCAAGCTGCCGGAGCTGCGGGAGCGGGCCGACCGGATCACCCACTCCGCCGAGACCATGCGGTGGGCCGCCCAGGACCGGATGCACCGGTTCGCGGACGACGAGCTGAGCAGGCTCAGCCAGGAGTGCGAGAGCGAGGCCGGCGCGCTGCGGCACTGGGACGCCTCGGGGGCGGGTGCCCCTGCCGGTGGTGCCGGTGGTGCGGGTGGCGTCGGCGGTGCTGGCGGTGTCGGGGCTGCGGCGACCGGGGGCGCGGCGCGGGAGGAGGCGGTCCGGCCCGGGCTGACCGACGGACGGGGCGGACGGCCCAGCGCCGAGGAGCTGTTGGGCCTCGCGGACCCGCTGTCGCGGCTGGCGCAGCGGCTGCGCAAGCCGAGCACGGGGTCCTCGGCCGGCTGACCGGGACGGCTCGGCCCGCCCTTCGGGGCCGGGCGTCGCCGTCGGCCGGGCCCGGGCGCTCGGCGGACCGGCCCGGGCCCGGCGCTGCCGTTGGGGCGCTGCTCTCCGGGCGCTGTCATCCGGAGCGGACGGGGAGTAACCTCCGGCTCATGCCCGCCGACCTCGCACTTGTCACCGATTCCACGGCCTACCTGCCGCAGCAGGCCGTCGACCACCACGGGATCACCGTGGTCCCGCTGAGCGTCGCGGTCGGTGACACGGTGCTTTCCGAGGGGGTGGAGATCTCCCCGAAGGACGTCGCCGAGGCGCTGCGCGGCAAGCAGCGGGTGACGACCTCCCGGCCGAACCCCGAGACCTTCGCCGCCGCCTATCGCGCGGCCGCCGAGGCGGGGGCGCGCGGCATCGTCTCGGTGCACATCTCCGGCGAGCTGTCCGGCACGGTGGAGGCGGCCCGGCTGGCGGCCGCCGAGGCGCCGGTGCCGGTGCAGGTGGTGGACAGCCGACTGGTGGGCATGGCCCTCGGCTACGCCGTGCTGGCGGCGGCGGAGGCGGCGGCGGCCGGTGGGGAGCCTGTCGAGGTGGCCGCGGCAGCCACCCGGCGGGCATCGCTGACCAGCGGTTTCTTCTACGTCGACACCCTTGAGTACCTGCGCCGGGGCGGGCGGATCGGTGCCGCCAGGGCGCTGCTCGGGTCGGCCCTGGCGGTGAAGCCGCTGCTGCACCTGGCGGGTGGGCGGATCGAGCCGCTGGAGAAGGTGCGGACGGCGTCCCGGGCGATCGCCCGGCTGGAGGAGATCGCGGTCGAGCAGGCGGGGGAGCGCGAGGTCGACATCGCCGTTCACCATCTGGCGGCGGGGGAGCGTGCCGAGCCGCTCGCGGAGCGGTTGCGGGCGCGGGTGCCCGGGCTGCGGGAGCTGTCCGTGAGCGAGGTGGGGGCGGTGATCGGGGCGCATGTGGGGCCGGGGCTGCTGGCCGTGGTGGTCTCGCCGCGCTGAGGCTTCCGGCGTGTCGGGGGCGTTTCATGGGCGTTCGGCGGGCGGGGTGGCAGGGGTGTTTCGGCGGGTGGGGGCCGTGCGTGGGCGCCAACCGGCTTCGGGTCTCCTCACTCGCGTGAGTGACCTGACTTATCCACAACCCCCGGTTATCCACAGCTTTTTCGAGATTTCCCCGCGGTCGGCGAGCGACTTCTACCGTGCTGCGCATGACGACCACGAGCATCGGCGCGGCCAAGCGCCATGAGATCACCGAGACGGCCCGCCGGCGGATGTCGACGCTGCTGCCGGAGTCCGAGGGACCGCCCGATGTGGGCGAGCCCTCGGCCACCGGGCCGCCGTCGGACGCGGGTCCGGTGCCTTCCCCGGTGGGCGGCTCGCCGTTTCGACTGAGCCCGGCGCTGGCGCTGGACCGGCGGGCGGTGGTGGGGCTCCTCGTCCTGCTGCTGCTCGCCGTGGGCTACGCGGTGCAGCACTTCTGGCTCGCCAGGCCCCGGCCGGTCCAGGTGCCGGCGGTGGCGGTCGCCCCGCCGGTGCCGGGGGAGGCGGTGGCGGCCGCGACAGGCTCGTCCACGGTCTCCGCCGAGGCCGCCGGTCCGGGCACAGGCCCGGGCACCGTTGGTGCGACCACCGTCGTGGTGGTGGACATCGGGGGCCGGGTGCCCTCACCCGGGGTGCACACCCTGCCCGGCGGCTCCCGGGTGGCGGACGCCCTGCGGGTGGCCGGCGGACCGCTGCCGGAGACGGAGACCAAGAGCCTCAACCTGGCCCGGGTGCTGACGGACGGTGAGCAGATCCTGGTGGGGGAGCCGGGTGCGCCCCCGGCCGGTGCCCCGCTCGCCTCGGCCGCACCGACGCAGCCGGTCAGCCTCAACCGCGCCACCCTCCAGCAGCTCGACACCCTCCCCGGCGTCGGTCCGACGCTGGCTCAGCGCATCCTCGCGTTCCGCACCTCGCACGGATCGTTCCGCTCCCTGGAGCAGCTCAGACAGGTCAGCGGCATCGGCGAGCGCACCTATGCGGAGATCAGACCGATGCTCACCCTCTGACCGCCCGCCGCCCCGCCCCCACCCCGTGTGTACCGAAGGGAGGTGCCGCCATCCCCGGGACGACCAAGCCCACCCGTATTTCCACCGACCCCGTCCGGACGTCCCCCGACCTCCGTCTGCTGCTGCCCGCCGTCTCGGCGTGGGCGGTCACGGCCCTCGTTCTTCGGTCGGGCGCGAGCGACGGTGCGGCCCTCGCTGCGACGGCGGCCGCCGTGGCAGCCGTGCTCCTGCTGCTGCACTCCGCCCGGCGGCGGCGCCGGGGCGCCGCCACCACCGTGGCCGCCGTCCTGCTCACGGGTGCGGCGGCCGCCACCGCCACCCTCCTGCACACCGCCGACCTGCACCGCGGTCCGCTGCCCGGACTGGCCCACACCGCCTCCACCCCCGGGGCCACGGCGGCGGCCGGTGCGATCGTGGGCGTCGACCTGACCATCACCGGGGATCCGAGAGCGTCCACCTCCCGGTCCAGGGGCACGAGCGCCGGCCAGGCCCTTCTCACGGTGGAGGCCGTGGTGGACCGGGTCACCGTCCCCGACGGGCTCGCACCGGGCGGGCTCGCACCGGCGGGGACCGTCCGGACCAGGACCCCGGTGACCGTCCTGGTGCGCGGCGAGGGGCTGGATGCCTGGCAGCACCTGCTTCCGTCGACCAGGCTGGCCGTCGAGGCACAGGTCCGCCCGGCCGGGGAGGGGCACGACACCGAGTCCGCGGCGCTGCTGCTCACCCACGGGCCGCCCCGGCAGCTGGCGCCGCCGAGCCTGCCGCAGCGCATCGCCGGCCGACTGCGGGCCGGTCTGCGATCCGCCGTGGACGGGCTCCCACCGGATGCGCGGGGGCTGCTCCCGGCGCTCGTCGTCGGGGACGTCTCCCGGCTGCCCGACGACCTCCAGGAGGCCTTCCGCGCCACCGACATGGCGCACCTGGTCGCGGTGAGCGGGGCGAATCTCGCCATTGTCCTGGGTGTGCTGCTGGGGGCACCCGGACGGGCCGGGAGGTCCGAGCGGCGGGGCCTGGCCGGCCTGCTCGGGCTGTCGCTGCGCACCACCGCGCTGCTCGGCACCGCCGTCACCCTGGCCTTCGTCACCATCTGCCGCCCGGAGCCGAGCGTGCTGCGGGCGGCGGGTACCGGCCTGGTCGGCCTGTTGGCCCTGGCGGCCGGCCGCCCTCGCCAGGCGGTGCCGGCCCTGTCGGGCACGGTCCTGCTCCTGGTGCTTCTCGATCCCTACCTCGCGCGGTCGTTCGGGTTCCTGCTCTCCGTCCTCGCCACCACGGGCCTGCTGGTCCTCGGTCCGCACTGGGCGGACGCCCTGCGGGCGCGGGGCTGGCCGCACCACCTGGCGACCGCCGTGGCGGCGACGGCCGCGGCCCAGGCGCTCTGTGCGCCCGTCACCGTGGTGCTGTCCGCACACATCAGCCTCGTCGCCATCCCCTGCAACCTGTTGGCCGAGCCGGCGGTGGCCCCGGCGACCCTGCTGGGGTTCGCGGTCCTCGCGGTGGAGCCGGTCCTTCCGGCGGTGGCCGGTCTGCTGGCCGAGCCGGCCGGCCTCCCCGCCGGTTGGCTGGCGGCGGTGGCCAGACACGGCGCCGAACTGCCCGGGGCCCGGCTCTCCTGGCCGGGCGGGCTCCTCGGCACCGCCACGCTCGCCGTCGCCACCGTGGCGGCCTGCTGGTCGGCCCCGCTCCTCCTGCCCCGCCGAGCGGTGCCTGGTGGCCCTGCCGTACCGCCTCCGGCCGTACCGCTTCCGACCGTACCGCCTCCGGCCGGAGCGTCGCCCGGAGGCGGTAGCGCCCGGGCGGGGCGTGCCACGTTGCGGCATGTCCGGCTGCGCCATGTCCGGGCGGTGGTGGCGGGGCTTCTCCTCCTTGCCCTGCCGGCCGTGCTGCTGAGGCCGCCGCTGCTCACCCGGATCGCGACCGGCTGGCCGCCCCCGGGGTGGCGACTGGCGATGTGCGACGTGGGCCAGGGCGACATGCTGGTACTGCCCGTCACCGCCCCAGGTGACGCGGCGGACCAGGGCGCGGGTGGCGGCGGCCCGGACAGCGCCGTGGTCGTGGACGCCGGGCCGGACCCGCAGGCGGCCGACCGCTGTCTGCGGGACCTGGGGATCACCACCGTCCCGCTGCTCCTGCTGACGCACTTTCACGCCGACCACGTCGAGGGCGTACCGGGAGTGCTGCGCGGGCGGCGGGTCGGGGCGGTCGAGGGCACCGCGCTGGACGATCCGCCGGGTGAGGCGGCCCGGGTGCTCCGCTGGGCGTCGGCGGCCGGCGTGCCGTTGGCGCGGGCCGTGCGCGGCGAGCGCCGCACGGCGGGCCCCGGCCTCTCCTGGGAGGTGCTCTGGCCGGACGGCTCGGCGGCGGCGGACGCGCCCGGCGCCAACAACGCCAGCGTCGCCCTGCTGGTCACCCTCGCCGGCGGGCTGCGGTTGGCCCTCCTGGGGGATCTCGAACCGCCGGCCCAGTCCGCACTGCTGGCCCGTATCGGCCGCAGCGCTCGCAGCCGGGTGGACGTCCTCAAGGTGGCCCACCACGGCTCCGCGCACCAGGACGCGGCCCTCGCCGCGTACCTCCGCCCGCGGCTGGCCCTGATCTCCTGCGGTCGGGACAACCCCTACGGCCACCCCGCCGCCCGCACTGTGGACCGGCTGAGGGCCCTCGGTGCGACCGTCCTGCGGACCGACCAGTCCGGCGACATCGCCGTCACGGGCGGCACCCCGGCCGCCCTCGGCGCGGTCGTCCACCCGCTCGACCACCAGCCCGCGAGGGGGCGTCGCATATGAGCGGTTCGGCGGTGCAGGCTTCGGCAGCGCAGGTGTCGGCGTACGGGTGTCTGCGTACACAGGTGAGCGTGCCCAGTCCCGTACGGATGAACGTGCCCGGATGAAGCGGTGGGTGACGCTCTCGTGCCGCGGCAAGGACGCATCGGATACTGACTGCTGTGATCACTGAGCCCTCACCTTCACCGGTCAATGACCCGGCTGACTTCGCGTCCCGGCTGGCTGCGGCCGAGGACTGGACCAGCGCGGCTCTGGAGGCTCAACAGGAGGGGCTGTGGGTTCTGACCGGGACGGAGCGCCGGATCCTGGCCGACATCGTGGCGGCCACCAATCCCCTGCACGGTGGCCGGCTGCCACCGCACGACGACGAGTCGGTGTACGTACGCCTCGGGCGCATCAGGAACTGGGCCGGCGTGCTGCGGCTCGCCGCACGGGCCGGGAGTTTCGAACTCCGTCCTGTGGTGGGTACGGACCCCTCGTCCCAAACCCGGCCCGCCGGCATGGCCGACCTGCTTTCGGGCATCTACGCGCTCGCCGAACAGGGCGAACGGTGGCAGCGGCTGATGCTGGCAACCGTCGCCGAGCTCAATGCCGCGGCCCGCAACCGGCCTCCGCAGGAACGACAGGATCTCGACCAGGCGCTCGCCGAGCGTGAGCCACGGTTCGCGAAGGACCTGGCCGCCGCGGAGCACTTCTTCACCGGCCCTGGTTCGCTGGAAGACCTGCCCCTCTTCCTCTACTGACGCCACTGGGCAATAACCCAGGGGCGGCACCGACGCTGAGCATGTTCCCCTCTACCGCCATGGGCACATTGCGGGGCCCCGCACAGCAGGGGCCCGGCAGGCGGCAGCGGGCGGCCGGGGTGCCGGACGGCACCCCGGGGGCGGTCAGCCCTCCTCGCGCCAGCCCTCGTGTTCGGTGGCGACGGCGTCCAGGGCGCGCAGGAGCCCGGGGGTCCAGCCGTCCTCGGGAGGTTCGACGACCACCAGCCACTGGGCGTCCTCGGCGTCGTCCTCACCGGCCAGGGCGTCGCGGACGATTTCGAGTTCGCCGAGGTCGGGGTGGTCGGCGCTGAGGCCTTCGGAGGCCTCCTCGGCGGCGTCGCGGTCGGGCAGGACAAGCAGTTGCCGGGCGTGCGGGTCGAACTCGTCCAGGTCGCTGATGGTGTGGTCTTCGGTCACCGGGTCATTCTCCCCGGATCCGTCGGCGCGCCCTCAACCCGGGTCCCCGTGTGGTCCGCGCCCGGGCCGCGCACCCGGGTCGGCCCGGGCGGGAGTGTCCGCACCCCGTGGGATGCTGGTAGGCGATGGCCAGGAAGAGTGCACCCGACGACCTGCTCGCCCCGCTGACCCTCGCGGTCGGCCAGGAGGAGCTGCTGCTCGACCGCGCGGTCGCCCAGGTGGTGGCGGCGGCGAAGGCGGCCGATCCCGACACCGATGTGCGGGACCTCCCGCCCGGGGGCCTGCAGCCGGGCAGCCTGGCCGAGCTGACCACACCCTCGCTCTTCGCCGAGCGCAAGGTCATCGTGGTCCGGGCCGCTCAGGACCTCTCCGCCGAGGCGGTGAAGGAGGTCAAGGCGTACATCGAGTCCCCGGCCGAAGAAGTGATCATCGTGCTGGTGCACGCGGGTGGCGCCAAGGGCAAGGGCCTGCTGGACGCCGGGCGCAAGGCCGGCGGCCGGGAGGTCGCCTGCGCGAAGCTGGCCAAGGCGGGGGAGCGGCTGACCTTCGTCCGGGGCGAGTTCAGGACGCTCGGCCGCTCGGCGACGCCGGAGGCCTGCCAGGCCCTGCTGGACGCGCTCGGCAGCGACCTGCGCGAGCTGGCCGCCGCCTGCAGCCAGCTCACCTCGGACGTCGAGGGCACCATCGACGAGGCCGTGGTGGCCCGCTACTACAGCGGACGGGCCGAGGCGACCGGCTTCGAGGTGGCCGACCTGGCCGTCACCGGCCGGGCCGCCGAGGCGCTGGAGCGGCTGCGCTGGGCACTGGCCGTCGGGCAGCCGCCGACCGGTATCACCTATGCGCTGGCCTCCGGCGTCCGCAGCATCGGGCGGCTGGCCACCACCGGGCGGAACATGCGCCCGGCGGACCTGGCCCGCGAGCTGGGGATGCCGCCGTGGAAGGTCGAGCGCGTCCGTCAGCAGATGCGCGGCTGGACCGGCGACGCCGTGGCCACCGCCCTGACCGCGATCGCCCAGGCGGACGCCGCCGTCAAGGGCGGGTCCGACGACCCGGCCTACGCGCTGGAGCGGGCCGTCGTCACGGTCGCCCGCGCCGCCCGGGCAGGCGCCCGCCCGTACTGACGGGCCGGCGGCGCAGGCCCCACCCGGGCCACGCGGGCAGGCCGACTGAGGCAGGCCTTATGGCACCGGCGCCTACGGGCCGCCGATCGCCTTCAGGGCGTCCCGGCCGTCGGAGAGCAGCGACTGCCGGACGGTCTCCTTGTCGACCGGCTTGGGCCCGTCGTCGTCATAGGTCGCGGACCAGGCCAGTGAGAACGTCATACCGCCGTCCCGGACCTGCAGTTCGTAGCGGGCGGAGTGCCAGGTCCGGCTCTTGCTGGTGGTGCGCCGCTCGTCGATGTAGGCGAGATAGGCCTCGTCACCGAGCCCGGGCACCGCGCTGATCTCGGCCTTGCGCTGTTGGAAGGCCGCCTTGGTGGCGGTGAACTCCGGCGCGGAGTCCACGGACTTGTGCAGGTTGGCGCGCATCTCGATCAGCGCGTAGTCCCAGTCCGAGGACGTGGCGCCGCGCTTCATGTCGGCGGTGCACGACATGACGTCCATGTCGGTGTGCCGGGCGCTGTAGTGGTACGGGTTGGTGTCCACCATCGTGTAGAGCGACTGGAACTTGGCGAGCTTCGACGCCGAGCAGAGGTCGTCCACGACCTGGTAGCCCCGGATCGGACGCGCCGAGCCGCCGGACTGCACCATGCCGGGCAGGGTGAAGACCGCGGCCGCCCACCCCGCCGAGACGATCAGCGCGCCCGTGAACGCCCAGAGGGCGTTGCGGCGCAGGCCCCCGCCCCGGCGGCCCGGCCGATCGGCCCCCACCGGCGGCATTCCGGGCGAGGTGGGCAGCCCGGGAGGCGGCCCGAAGCCCGGGGTGCCGCCCGGCGGCGGAGTCTGGTGCGGCTGCTGGTGCTGCGGTGGCTGCTGCACCTGCGGCTGCTGCTGCTGCGGAAAACCCCCGAACCCCGGCCCGCCCTGCGGTGGCGGTGGCGGTGGCGTTGCCATACGTGGCCCCCCTGAGCCCTGTGGTCCCCGGGCCCGCGCCCGACGGATCCGATCCCGGTCGGTGATCGACCCTAGCGTTCGCACCGGTGAACGGAACAGGCGCCGCAGCCGCCCCGGGGAAGGGGCTTGCTGCGGCGCCTGCCGTACTGCTGTGTGCACCGCACCCGCGTGGCGAACGCAGGCCGCGTGCGGTGCGAAGTTCCTACTGCGCCTCAGGGGTCCGGGTAGAGGGCCGGTCCGACCTGGGGCGGTGGGGTCGAGGACCCCGGGGGCGTCAGGCCTGGACGGCGGTGTTGACGCGCTTGGTGATCGCCGACTTCTTGTTGGCGGCCTGGTTGGCGTGGATGATGCCCTTGCTCACGGCCTTGTCCAGCGCCTTGGAGGCGGCGCGGGCCAGCACGGCGGCCTTCTCGGTCTCACCGGCGGCAGCGGCCTCGCGGGCCTTGCGCAGAGCGGTCTTCAGCGAGGACTTGACGGCCTTGTTGCGCAGGCGCGCCTTCTCGTTGGTCTTGTTGCGCTTGATCTGGGACTTGATGTTCGCCACGAAGGAGCCTCAGTCTTTTGTGTTAACGGTTTGAACGGGCTGCACCGGGCGGCCGCCGGACAAGCTGAGAGGGCATGCCGAGGGCCAGGTGCAGCGCCCCACGCTACCAGGGGCGTACCGTTCGCCCCAAACCGGCCGGGCCCGGATCAGGCGCCGAGCACCGGCTCTCCGTAGTGCTCGACCTCGGGGAAGGGCTCGTAGAAGCGGTGCAGCAGCTCCCGCCACCGCTGGTACTCGGCGGAGCGGCGGAACCCCTCCGTGTGGTCCTCCAGCGCCTCCCACTCCACCTGGAGCAGGAACCGCGAGCCTCGTCCCTCGTCCAGGCAGCGGCGCAGTTCCAGCGAGCGGAAGCCGGACTGGACCGCGATCAGCGGCCTGGCCTCCGTGAAGGCGGCGAGGAACGCCTCCTCCTGGCCGGGCAGGACGTCCAGCAACGCGCTTTCGAGGATCATGGAGCGCCATCCTGCCCCGCCGGACCGCGGTGCGAAAGCCCCGGAGCGGCGCCGCGGCCGCTGCGCAGCGGCCCCCTGGACGCGGTCCGGGCGGCCCGGGGGCGAGCTGGGGGACGAGCTGACCGGCGACGCACGTCCAGCTCGTGGGAAGATGGGAGGAACTATCTCGATCGGACGACTGTCCGGTCCCCGGGAAGCCGCGGTCAGCGATGATCCGGAACACCCCCGGCCCCCGGACCAACGGAGAATCGGACCAAGGTGCCCGCGACCCCCAGCAATGTGCCAGAGCCCAGCCGTACCGACCCGGCGCTGATCCGCAACTTCTGCATCATCGCCCACATCGACCACGGCAAGTCGACGCTCGCAGACCGGATGCTGCAGATCACCGGCGTCGTCGACCCGCGGCAGATGCGCGCCCAGTACCTCGACCGGATGGACATCGAGCGCGAGCGCGGCATCACCATCAAGTCGCAGGCGGTCCGCCTCCCGTGGGCGCCGAAGACCGGACCGGACGCCGGGTCGACGCACATCCTCAACATGATCGACACCCCGGGCCACGTGGACTTCACCTACGAGGTGTCCCGTTCGCTCGCCGCCTGCGAGGGCACCATCCTCGTGGTGGACGCCGCCCAGGGCATCGAGGCGCAGACCCTCGCCAACCTGTACCTGGCGCTGGAGAACGACCTCACGATCATCCCGGTGCTCAACAAGATCGACCTGCCGGCCGCCCAGCCGGAGAAGTACGCCGCCGAGCTCGCCCACATCATCGGGTGCGACCCGGAGGACGTCCTCAAGGTCAGCGCCAAGAGCGGCCTCGGCGTACCGGAGCTGCTCGACCACGTGGTCGAGCGGATCCCGGCGCCGGTCGGCGTCAAGGACGCCCCGGCCCGCGCGATGATCTTCGACTCGGTGTACGACTCCTACCGCGGCGTGGTCACCTACGTCCGTGTCGTCGACGGCCAGCTCACCAAGCGTGAGCGGATCGCGATGATGTCCACCGGCGCGACCCACGAGCTGCTGGAGATCGGCGTCATCTCGCCCGAGCCGAAGGTCGCCGACGGCCTGGGCGTCGGCGAGGTCGGCTACATCATCACCGGTGTGAAGGACGTCCGGCAGTCCAAGGTCGGTGACACCATCACCTCGATGCACAAGGGTGCGACCGAGCCGCTGGGCGGCTACAAGGACCCGCGCCCGATGGTGTTCTCCGGCCTCTACCCGCTGGACGGCTCGGACTACCCGCTGCTGCGCGACGCCCTCGACAAGCTGCGGCTGAACGACGCCGCGCTGGTCTACGAGCCGGAGACGTCCGTCGCACTCGGCTTCGGCTACCGCTGCGGCTTCCTGGGCCTGCTGCACCTGGAGATCATCCGGGAGCGCCTGGAGCGCGAGTTCAACCTCGACCTGATCTCCACCGCCCCGAACGTGGTCTACCGCGTGGTGATGGAGGACGGCACCGAGCACACCGTCACCAACCCGAGCGAGTTCCCGACCGGCAAGATCGCCGAGGTGCACGAGCCGGTCGTGCGCGGGACCATCCTGGCGCCGAACGAGTTCGTCGGCGCGATCATGGAGCTGTGCCAGGGCCGCCGCGGCAACCTCCAGGGCATGGACTACCTGTCCGAGGACCGCGTCGAGCTGCGCTACACCCTGCCGCTCGCGGAGATCGTCTTCGACTTCTTCGACTACCTGAAGTCCAAGACCCGCGGTTACGGCTCCTTCGACTACGAGCCGATCGGCGAGCAGACGGCCGACCTGGTGAAGGTCGACATCCTGCTGCACGGTGACGCGGTGGACGCGTTCTCCGCGATCGTGCACAAGGACAAGGCGTACAACTACGGCGTCATGATGGCCGGCAAGCTGCAGAAGCTGATCCCGCGCCAGCAGTTCGAGGTGCCGATCCAGGCGGCCATCGGCTCGCGGGTGATCGCCCGTGAGACGGTCCGCGCGATCCGCAAGGACGTGCTCGCCAAGTGCTACGGCGGTGACATCTCGCGTAAGCGCAAGCTGCTGGAGAAGCAGAAGGAAGGCAAGAAGCGGATGAAGATGGTCGGCCGCGTGGAGGTCCCGCAGGAGGCCTTCATCGCCGCGCTGTCCACCGACGCCGAGGCGCCGAAGGAAAAGAAGTAAAGAGGTAGAGCGGTAGCAGTGGCTGAGGGGCCCGGGAGTGTCGACTCCCGGGCCCCTCAGCCGTCCCGGCACCCGCTCCGGCTCCGCCGGAGGACTGCGCCGCCGCTCAGTCGACCTCGGCCACGGCCTCGGCGAACTGGGCCTGGTACAGCCGGGCGTACGCGCCGTCGGCGGCGATCAGCTCGTCGTGCGTGCCCTGCTCGACGATCGACCCGTTCTCCATCACCAGGATCACGTCGGCGTCCCGGATGGTGGAGAGCCGGTGGGCGATCACGAAGCTGGTCCGGCCGGTGCGCAGCCGGGCCATCGCGCGCTGGATCAGGACCTCCGTCCGGGTGTCGACCGAGCTGGTCGCCTCGTCCAGGACGAGGATCGACGGCTGGGCCAGGAAGGCCCGGGCGATGGTGATCAGCTGCTTCTCGCCCGCACTGACGCCGGCGCCCTCGTCGTCGATCCTGGTGTCGTAGCCGTCCGGCAGGGTCCGCACGAAGCGGTCCACGTGCGCGGCCTTGGCCGCCTCGACCACCTGCTCGCGGGTGGCGCCCTCGGCGCCGTACGCGATGTTGTCGGCGATGGAGCCGCCGAACAGCCAGGTGTCCTGGAGGACCATGCCGATGCCGGAGCGCAGATCCTCGCGGGACATCGCGGCCACGTCCACCCCGTCCAGGGTGATCCGCCCGCTGCTGACCTCGTAGAACCGCATCAGCAGGTTGACCATGGTGGTCTTGCCGGCGCCGGTCGGGCCGACGATGGCGACGGTCTGCCCGGGTTCGACCTTCAGCGAGAGGTCCTCGATCAGCGGCGTCCCCGGGTCGTAGCGGAAGGCCACGTCCTGGAAGGCGACCCGGCCGCGGATGGTGTCCGGGCGCTCGGGCATGGCCGGCTCGGGGGTCTGCTCGGGCGCGTCCAGCAGCTCGAAGACGCGCTCGGCGGAGGCGACGCCGGACTGCACCAGGTTGGCCATGCTGGCGACCTGGGTGAGCGGCTGGCTGAACTGCCGCGAGTACTGGATGAACGCCTGCACGTCGCCGATCGACAGTGCGCCGCTCGCCACCCGCAGGCCGCCGACCACGGCGACCAGCACGTACTGCAGGTTGCCGATCAGCATCATCGCGGGCTGGATGATCCCGGAGATGAACTGGGCCCGGAAGCTGGCGGTGAACAGCGCCTCGTTGTGCTCGGCGAAGACCGCCGCGGCCTCCTTCTGCCGGCCGAAGACCTTCACCAGGTTGTGGCCGGTGTACATCTCCTCGATGTGGGCGTTGAGCTGCCCGGTGGACTTCCACTGCTGGACGAACTGGGGCTGCGCCCGCTTGCCGACCCTGGTCGCCACGACCACCGACAGCGGCACCGAGACCAGGGCGATCAGCGCCAGCAGCGGTGAGATCCAGAACATCATCGCGAGCACGCCGACCACGGTGAGCAGCGAGTTCACCACCTGGCCCATGGTCTGCTGCATGGACTGGCCGATGTTGTCGATGTCGTTGGTGACCCGGCTGAGCACCTCGCCGCGCGGCTGCTTGTCGAAGTAGCTGAGCGGCAGCCGGGCGAGCTTGGCCTCGACGTCCCGGCGCAGCCGGTAGCCGGCCCGCTGGATCGCCGTGGTGGCGAGCCGGCCCTGGACGATGCCGAGCACGGCGGAGGCGACGTAGATCGCCAGGACCCAGAGCAGCACGGTGCCGATGGCGTTGAAGTCCATGCCCACGCCGGGGGTGAAGTCGATCGAGTTGAGCAGGTCGGCGGTGCCGCCGTCGCCGTGCGCGCGCAGCCCCTCGACGGCCTGCTGCTTGGAGGTGCCGGGCTCGAACTGGTCGCCGACCACGCCGGCGAAGATCAGGTCGGTGGCGTCGCCGAGCACCTTGGGGCCGACCACGGCGGCGCCGATGCTGAGCACGCCGAGCGCCAGCACGGCGGAGATCAGGGCGCGTTCCGGGCGCAGAAGCTTGAGCACCCGCTTGCCGGAGCCCTTGAAGTCCATCGACTTCTCGGTGCCCTGGCCGCCCATGAACCGGCCGGGGCCGGCCGGGCCGCGCCGGGCGGCGGCGGCCTGCGAGTCGCTGGGCACCTCGTCGGCCGCGGCCTTCCCGGGTGCCTTCTTCGGCGTGCTCACGCCGCCTCCTGTTCGGTGAGCTGGGACAGGACGATCTCCCGGTAGGTCGGGTTGCCGGCCATCAGCTCGGTGTGGGTGCCGCTGCCGACCACCGCGCCCTCGTCCAGGACGATGATCCGGTGGGCGTCGCGGATGGTGGAGACGCGCTGGGCGACGATCAGGACGGTGGCGTCGGAGGTCTCCCGGGCGAGCGCCTTGCGCAGCCTGGCGTCGGTGGCGTAGTCGAGCGCGGAGAAGGAGTCGTCGAAGAGGTAGACACCGGGCCTGCGGACCAGTGCGCGGGCGATCGCCAGGCGCTGGCGCTGGCCGCCGGAGACGTTGCCGCCGCCCTGGGCGATGGGCGCGTCCAGGCCTTCGGGGAGGCGCTCGACGAACTCCTTGGCCTGGGCGACCTCCAGGGCGTGCCAGAGCTCCTCGTCGGTGGCCTCGGGCCGGCCGTAGCGGAGGTTGCTGGCGACCGTGCCGGAGAACAGGTAGGGCTTCTGCGGGACGAGGCCGACGGTCTCGGCGATCGTCTCGGGGGCGAGGTCGCGCACGTCCACGCCGTCCAGCAGGACCTTGCCCCCGGTGGCGTCGAACAGCCGCGGGACGAGCCCGAGCAGGGTGGACTTGCCGCTGCCGGTGGAGCCGATCACGGCGGTGGTCTCGCCGGGGCGGGCGGTGATGTCGATGCCGCGCAGCACCGGGGCCTCGGCGCCCGGGTAGCGGAACTCGACGTCGCGCAGCTCCAGGTTGCCGCGGCGCAGCACCTCGGTGACGGGCGCGGACGGCGGGACGACGCTGGAGCGGGTGTCCAGCACCTCCTGGATCCGCTCGGCGCAGACCTCGGCGCGCGGCACCATCATGAACATGAAGGTGGCCATCATGACGCTCATCAGGATCTGCATCAGGTAGGAGAGGAAGGCGGTCAGCGCGCCGATCTGCATCCCGCCACTGTCGATCCGGTGGGCGCCGAACCAGAGCACCGCGACGCTGGAGACGTTCACCACCAGCATCACGGTGGGGAACATGAAGGCCATCAGCCGGCCGACCCGCAGCGAGACGTCGGTCAGGTCGCCGTTGGCCCCGGCGAAGCGGGCCTGCTCGTGGTCGTCCTTGACGAAGGCGCGGATGACCCGGATGCCGGTGATCTGCTCGCGCAGGACCCGGTTCACCGTGTCGATCCGCTCCTGCATGCTGCGGAAGCTCGGGCGCAGCGCCCGGACCAGCAGGGCGACGACGGTGCCCAGGACCGGGATCACGGCCAGCAGCAGGCCGGACAGCGGCACGTCCTGGTTGAGCGCCATGATGATGCCGCCGACGCACATGATCGGCGCGGCGACCATCAGGGTGAAGCTCATCAGGGCCAGCATCTGGACCTGCTGGACGTCGTTGGTGGTCCGGGTGATCAGCGAGGGGGCGCCGAACTGGCCGACCTCGCGGGCGGAGAAGCTCTGCACCCGGCCGAAGACGGCGGCCCGGAGGTCCCGGCCGAACGCCATGGCGGTCCGCGCGCCGTAGTAGACGGCGCCGACCGAGCAGAGCGCCTGGACCAGGGTGACTGCGATCATCACCCCGCCCACGCGCAGGATGTAGCCGGTGTCTCCCTTGGTCACGCCGTCGTCGATGATGTCGGCGTTGAGTGTGGGCAGGTAGAGCGCTGCGAGGGTGGACACGAGCTGGAGCAGTACCAGCACGGTGATCGGGCGGGAGTAGGGGCGCAGGTACGCCCTGAGCAGTCTGATCAGCACTGGCACACTCTTGTCGTCGGCGGTGGGGTTCGCACCCCGATTCTCGTTCTTTGGTGGACTCGCACAGGTGATTCCGGTGCTGCGAGCCGGATGTTTGTCCAGTCCTTTGCCCAACGCCCCGGCGGGGCGTTGCGGGGTGGTGCGGCGGCCCTGTCACATGCTGCACTGGCCCGGTGCCGCCGTGCCAGCCTGCCCGACCCCCTTACGGAATGGCCGGTTTCCCAATAGGCTGCTGAATGCCCCCTTGTTACTCACCGGTACCCAGCCGGTCGACCGGGGCCCGGCGACCGCCCCCCACGGGCGCCGAGACAACCCCTCACACGGCCACCCGCCCTCCGGAGGTCCTCGTTGAGTTCCGCGCAGTCCCTGATCGACTCCGGCAGTGCCGACATCGTCGCCGGGCGTCCCGCCTCCGTCGCCCACCTGTTCCTGGAGCGGGTCGCCGCCACTCCGGGCGGTGAGGCCTACCGCTTCCCCGTGCCGGTCGACGAGCACGCGGCGGACAGCACCCCCGGCGCCGAGCAGTGGCGCTCGGTGACCTGGGCACAGACCGCGACCCGGGTCTACGCGGTGGCCGCCGGCCTGTTGTCGCTGGGCATCCAGCCGGAGGACCGCGTCGCGCTGATGTCCTCCACCCGGCTGGAGTGGATCGTCGCCGACCTCGGCAACATGTGCGCGGGGGCCGCCACCACCGCGATCTACCCCAGCACCAACGCCGACGAGACGGCGTACATCCTCTCCGACTCGGGCTCCAGAGCACTGTTCGTCGAGAACGGGGCCCAGCTCGCCAAGGTGGTCGGCGAGCTGGAGCAGCTGCCCGAGCTGCGCACCGCGATCCTGTTCGACGGCGCCGCCCCGGCGGAGACCGGCGGACTGAACGTGCTCACCCTGGCGGACCTGGAGCAGCTCGGTACCGAGTACCTGGAGCAGCACCCGGACGCCGTGGAGAAGGCCGTCGCCGCGCTCGACAAGGAGCAGCTGGCCACCCTGATCTACACCTCCGGCACCACCGGCCGCCCCAAGGGCGTGCGCCTGGTGCACGACTGCTGGGCGTACCAGGGCCGCTCCCAGGAGCAGAGCGGGCTGCTGCGCGCGGAGGACGTGCAGTTCATGTGGCTGCCGCTGTCGCACGTGTTCGGCAAGAGCCTGATCTGCGGCCAGATCGCCACCGGCCACGTGATGGCCGTGGACGGCCGGGTCGACCGGATCATCCACAACCTGCCGGTCGTCCGTCCGACCATGATGGCCTCCGCGCCGCGCATCTTCGAGAAGGTCTACAACGGCATCGCCGGCAAGGCCCGGGCCGAGGGCGGCGCCAAGTACAAGATCTTCATGTGGGCGGCCCGCACCGCCCGCGAGTACGCCCGGGTCACCCAGGCGAACCGGATCGCCACCGGCCGCGACAGCGCCCCGCTGGGCCTGCGGGTCCAGCACGCGATCGCCGACAAGCTGGTGTACACCAAGATCCGGGACGCCTTCGGCGGGCGGATGCGCGGTTCGGTCTCCGGAAGCGCCGCGCTGGCGCCCGAGATCGGCTACTTCTTCGCCGGTGTCGGCGTGCCGGTGCTGGAGGGCTACGGCCTGACCGAGACCTCGGCCGGCATCTGCGTCAACCGGGCCGAGGACGTCCGGGTCGGCACCATCGGCAACGTGCTGCCGGGCAGCGAGGTCCGGATCGCCGAGGACGGCGAGATCCTGCTGCGCGGCCCCGGCGTGATGCGCGGCTACCACAACCTGCCGGAGAAGACCGCCGAGGTGCTGGAGCCGGACGGCTGGTTCCACACCGAGGACATCGGCGAGCTCGGCCAGGACGGCTTCCTGCGGATCACCGACCGCAAGAAGGACATGTTCAAGACCTCCGGCGGCAAGTACGTCGCGCCGAGCGAGGTGGAGGGCAAGTTCAAGGCGGTCTGCCCGTTCGTCAGCAACATCCTGGTGATCGGCAACGGCCGCAACTTCTGCACCGCGCTGATCGGCCTGGACGAGTCGGTGATCATGCCGTGGGCCGCCGAGCACGGCCTGGCCGGCAAGTCCTACGCCGAGGTCGCCGCCGCCCCGCAGGTGCACGAGCTGATCGAGGGCTTCGTCAAGCGGGTCAACACCGACCTCCAGCGCTGGCAGACGATCAAGAGGTTCACCCTGCTCCCGCGCGACCTGGACATCGAGCATGGCGAGCTCACCCCGAGCCTGAAGATCAAGCGCCCGGTGGTCGAGCGGACGTACGCGGACGCCGTCACCGAGATGTACGCGGGGGCCAACGAGGCCTGACCCACCCGCTGTCCCGTACGGCCTGAAGGATCACCGCGGCCGTACGGGACAATGGGCTCATGCCCTCCGCACTCCCCGACGGCGAACCCGTGCCGTCCGACGGTTCCCTGCCCGCGCACGCCCTCACCGGGCTGGGCTCGCGGCCGTTCGGCTTCTACCTGCACGTCCCGTACTGCGCGAGCCGCTGCGGCTACTGCGACTTCAACACCTACACCGCCACCGAGCTGCGCTCCTCGGGCGCCGTCGCCTCCCAGGAGACGTACGCGGACAACGTGGTCTCCGAGATCCGCCTGGCCCGGCGGGTGCTGGGGGACGCCGAGCTGCCGGTGCAGACCGTCTTCCTCGGCGGCGGCACCCCGACCCTGCTGCCCGCCCGGGACCTGGTGAAGATGCTCGCCGCGATCCGCGAGGAGTTCGGGATCGCCCCCGGCGCCGAGGTGACCACCGAGGCCAACCCGGAGTCGGTCGACCCGGCCTACCTCGCCGAACTGCGCGAGGGCGGCTACAACCGGGTCTCCTTCGGCATGCAGAGCGCCCGGCCGCACGTGCTTCGGCTGCTCGACCGCCACCACACCCCGGGCCGCCCCGAGGCCTGCGTGGCCGAGGCCCGCGAGGCCGGGTTCGAGCACGTCAACCTGGACCTCATCTACGGGACCCCCGGTGAGTCCGACGACGACTGGCGGGCCTCCCTGGACGCCGCGATCGGCGCGGGCCCCGACCACGTCTCGGCGTACTCGCTGATCGTCGAGGAGGGCACGAAGCTGGCCGCCCGGGTCAAGCGCGGCGAGCTGCCGATGATCGACGACGACGTGCACGCCGACCGCTACCTGATCGCCGAGCAGGCGCTGAGCGCCGCCGGCTACTCCTGGTACGAGGTCTCCAACTGGTCCACCACCCCCGAGTGCCGCTGCCGGCACAACGAGCTCTACTGGACCGGCGCCGACTGGTGGGGCGCCGGGCCGGGTGCGCACAGCCACGTCGGCGGCGTCCGCTGGTGGAACGCCAAGCACCCCGCCGCCTACGCGCAGGCCCTCGCCGAGGGCCGCACCCCGGCCCAGGGCCGCGAGCTGCTCGCGGACGAGGACCGCCGCGTCGAGCGCATCCTGCTCGAACTGCGCCTCGCCGAGGGCATCCCGCTCACCCTCCTGACCGAGACCGGCCTGGAGGCCGCCGGCCGCCACCTCGCCGACGGCCTCCTCGCCCCGGAGCCGTACGGGGCGGGCCGCGCCGTCCTGACCCTCCAGGGCCGCCTGCTGGCCGACGCGGTCGTGCGTGACCTGGTGGACTGACATTCATTAACGTGGTGCCAGCCGTCGGAGGGAGCGTGCGATGACCGCCATCGATGATCGGGTGATAGGGATCTTCGAGAACCTGGAGGTCCCGGAAGGCTTCAAGGCCGAGCTCATCAGGGGGGAAATCGTGATGACGGCCGGGCCGGACATGGTCCACAACCTCATCGTCCTGGCCATTCAGCACCAGGTTCCGTACGGCCGGTGGCGTCCGCTGACCACTCAGGACCTGACGATCCCCGGGGGGGACACGACGGAGTTCCAGCGGTATTCCTGACCGGCGCTCAGTCGTCCGACGTCACGAAGTCGATCAGCTCCTCGACCTTCCCCAGCAGGGCCGGCTCCAGGTCCTTGTAGGAGTCGACCTTCGAGAGGATGCGCTTCCAGGCGGCGGGGGTGTCCACCGGCCAGCCGAGGCGGCGGCAGACGCCCTCCTTCCACTCCTCCTCGTACGGCACGTCGGGCCAGCCGGGAATGCCGACACTGGACGGCTTCACGGCCTGCCAGATGTCGATGTACGGGTGGCCGACGACCAGGACGGCGTCGCCGGTCACCCGGGCGGCGATCCGGTGCTCCTTGGTGCCCGGGAGCAGGTGGTCGACCAGCACGCCGAGGCGGCGGCCCGGGCCGGGGGCGAACCCGGCGACGATCGCGGCCAGGTCGTCGACGCCCTCCAGGTACTCGACGACCACGCCCTCGATCCGCAGGTCGTCGCCCCAGACCCGCTCGACCAGCTCGGCGTCGTGCCGGCCCTCGACGTAGATCCGGGACTCCCGGGCCACCCGTGCGCGGGCGCCGGGCACGGCCACCGACCCGGAGGCGGTCCGGCCGGGTGCCCGGGAGGGCACCGGTGCGGCCGCGGCGGGGCGGACCAGGGTGACCGTCCGGCCCTCCAGTAGGAAGCCGCGGGGCACCAGCGGGAACACCCGGTGGCTGCCGAAGCGGTCCTCCAGGGTGACGGTGAAGCCCTCCGCCGTCTTCTCACAGCGCACCACCGCGCCGCAGAAGCCGCTCGCCGCCTCCTCGACCACCAGGTCCCGCTCGGCGGGCACCTCCGGGGCGGGCTGCTGCCGCTTCCACGGCGGGGTCAGATCGGGTCCGTACTCGCGGCTGCGCATTCCCCGGAGTCTAGGGTCCGTCGGCCCGTCAGTCCCTCAGCCGGTCGACCTGTCGGCCGCGCCGCCGCGGCGGACCTCACAGCCCCGGTGCGCCCCAGACCGGGAACCAGCGGCCGAGGTCCTTCTCCAGCCGCAGGTCGTTCCCGAGCATGGCGTTCACCTGGAGCTCCAGCGGGCTGTTGCGCCGCTCCCCGCCGCCCGGCATCGGCGCGAACGGGTAGACGGTGCCGCGCTTGAACAGGTAGACCAGTGCCAGCGACTGCCCCTCGGCGTTGCGGAAGGCGACCAGCGAGCAGAGCAGCTGCGGCCCGAAGCCGTTCGCCTCCAGCTCGCTGTTGACCGCGTGCAGGTCGTTGACCAGCTCCGGCAGCTCCTGCGGGGTGTGCCGGGCGAGCAGCCAGGAGTAGCCGTACGCGTCCTTGGAGGCCTCCACCGGGACGCCGCCGCGCTCGGTGTCGGCGTCCAGCAGCGCCCGGACCTGCCGCTCCACCTCGCCGAAGGCCCCGCCCTCGACGGCCGCGAAGCAGACCGACCCGAGACCGGTCGGCAGGAAGCCCGCGGCCGCCTCCAGGGTCAGCGCGGCCGAGGGGATCCCGAACAGCTGGTCGAGGTCGGGTTTGACCGGCTTGGTGCGGCCGAACAGGGCGTCCAGGAATCCCACGGTGGTCCCTTCCGGAGGTGTTTCGGGCGGGGTCGGCGGTCGGCCCGGCACATCGGCTCGGGGGTTCGCCCGGTGCCCGGCTCAGCGGCCGAGCTGGGCCGAGATGCTCGCCAGCTGCTCCAGCCGCTTCTCCAGCGAGGGGTGGGTGGAGAACAGCTGCGAGGCGGCCTCCCGGGCGCTCAGCGCCGGGGCGAAGTAGAAGGCGTTGTACGGCTGGGCCTGGCGCAGGTCCCTGGTCGGGATCGCGGCGATCTGGCCGGTCACCTTGGTCAGCGCCGAGGCCAGCGCGCTGGGCCGGCCGGTGAGCTGGGCGGCGGCCCGGTCGGCGGCCAGCTCCCGGTAGCGGGAGAGCAGCCTGGTCAGCAGGAAGCTGATCGCGTACACCACGATCGAGACCAGCGGGATGACCAGCGCGGCGATGGCCGCGTTGGAGTCGTTGCTGTTCCGGCCGCCGCCCATGAACCCGCCGTACATCGCGATCCGGGTCATCGCCCCGGCCAGCACGCCGAGGAAGCCGGCGATGGTCATCACCGCGACGTCCCGGTGGGCGACGTGCGACAGCTCGTGCGCCAGCACGCCCTCCAGCTCCTCCGGCTCCAGCCGCCGCAGCAGCCCGGTGGTCACGCAGACCACGGCGTTCTGCGGGTTGCGCCCGGTGGCGAAGGCGTTCGGCATGTCGTTGTCGGCGACCGCCACCCGGGGTTTGGGCATGTCGGCGAGCGCGCAGAGCCGGTCGATGGTGCCGTGCAGCTGCGGGTACTGCTCCGGGGTCACCCGGTGGGCGCCCATCGCCCGTTCGGTGATCTTGTCGCTGAACCAGAACTGGGCCACGAACAGGCCGCCCGAGAGCAGCACGATCAGTGGCCAGGCCCCGCGCAGCAGCACGATCAGCAGGCCGGTGAAACCGACGTACAACAGCCCGATCACGAACATCGTCCCGACCATCCGGCCGGTCAGACCGCGGTCCGGGGCGAAGCGGGTGTGCTGGCCCGAGCTCGACATCGCTGCTCCTCCGTTCGCCGTTCGCTATCGATGCTGCCACCCGGTCGGGCCCACGGCATCACCCGCGCACCGGACAGTGCGGGCAGGATCACCCCCGACAGGCCGTTCCTGCCGTCGGACCCGGGCCTTACACTGGCAGGTACGGTCCTGGCACTCGTGTGTTCAGAGTGCCAGAGCCGGGGCCCTCCCAGAGCGGCTCGCAGCATGCCAAAGCGGACACATGCCACAACGGACAACGTGCGAAGACGGAGGTGCGTGCCCCATGGCCGGTGAGGTCCGACAGCTCGACGAGCGCAAGCTCGCCGTGCTGCGCGCCATCGTCCAGGACTACGTGGGGACGGAGGAGCCGGTCGGCTCCAAGGCCCTGGTGGAGCGGCACAGCCTCGGGGTCTCCCCGGCCACCGTCCGCAACGACATGGCCGCGCTGGAGGAGGACGGCTACATCCACCAGCCGCACACCAGCGCCGGGCGGATCCCCACCGACAAGGGGTACCGCCTGTTCGTCGACCGGCTGGCCGAGGTCAAGCCGATGAGCGCGCCCGAGCGGCGGGCGATCCGGCACTTCCTGGACGGCGCGGTCGACCTGGACGACGTGGTCGCCCGGACGGTCCGGCTGCTCGCCCAGCTCACCAGGCAGGTCGCGGTTGTCCAGTACCCCTCGCTCTCCCGGTCGACGGTGCGGCACATCGAACTCGTCGCCCTCGCTCCGACCAAGGTGATGCTGGTCCTGATCACCAACACCGGCCGGGTCGAGCAGCGGATGGTCGACTGCCCGGGCGCGGTCGGCGAGGTGGTCCTCGCGGACCTCCGCGCCAAGATCAACACCCGGGCCGTCGGACAGCGGCTGCCCGAGGTGCCGGGGCTGCTGGAGGAACTCCCGGCGGCCTTCGAGGCGGCCGACCGGCCGGCCGTCACGATCGTCCTGGCGACGCTCTTCGAGGCGCTCGCCGAGCAGAACGAGGAGCGGATCATGCTGGCCGGCACGGCCAACCTGACCCGCTTCGGCCACGACTTCCCGCTCACCATCCAGCCGGTGCTGGAGGCCCTGGAGGAGCAGGTCATCCTGCTCCGCCTCCTGGGTGAGACCGCGGACGCGGGGGTGACGGTCCGGATCGGGCGGGAGAACGCCTACGAGGGGCTCAATTCCACCTCGGTCGTCTCCGTCGGTTACGGTTCGGGCGACGAGAGCGTGGCCAAACTGGGTGTGATCGGTCCGACCCGGATGGACTATCCGGGCACAATGGGGGCGGTGCGAGCGGTGGCACGGTACGTGGGTCAGATCCTGGCCGAGTCGTAGGAACGGCCGCCGTCGGAAATCCGGCGGTGGCACCAG
This sequence comes from Kitasatospora sp. NPDC052868, assembly GCF_044547105.1. Classification (NCBI taxonomy): domain Bacteria; kingdom Bacillati; phylum Actinomycetota; class Actinomycetes; order Kitasatosporales; family Streptomycetaceae; genus Kitasatospora; species Kitasatospora sp. NPDC052868. Next base: position 68,378 of record NZ_JBITZW010000001.1, read on the forward strand.
TCGCAAGCACTTCTACAGGCGGAACAAGCGGAGCATTTGGTGGCCACGGACTACTACGCGGTACTCGGCGTCCGACGGGATGCGGGGCAGGACGAGATCAAGAAGGCGTTCCGGCGCCTGGCACGCGAACTGCACCCGGACGTCAACCCGGACCCGAAGACGCAGGAGCGGTTCAAGGAGATCAACGCCGCTTACGAGGTGCTCTCGGACCCGCAGAAGCGCCAGGTCTACGACCTCGGCGGCGACCCGCTGTCGCCCAACGGCGGCGGCGCGGGCGGCTTCGGCGCGGGCGCGGCGGGCTTCGGCTTCTCCGACATCATGGACGCCTTCTTCGGCGCGGCCTCCGGCCAGCGCGGCCCGCGCTCGCGGACCAGGCGCGGCCAGGACGCCATGATCCGGCTGGAGATCACCCTGGAGGAGGCCGCCTTCGGCACCACCAAGGAACTCCAGGTCGACACCGCCGTCACCTGCACCACCTGCAGCGGTGAGGGCGCCGCCCCCGGCACCTCCGCGCAGACCTGCGACATGTGCCGCGGCAAGGGCGAGGTCTCCCAGGTCACCCGGTCCTTCCTGGGCCAGGTCATGACCTCCCGCCCCTGCCCGCAGTGCCAGGGCTTCGGCACCGTCGTGCCGACCCCGTGCCCCGAGTGCGCCGGCGACGGCCGCGTCCGGGCCCGCCGCACCCTGACCGTCAAGATCCCGGCCGGTGTCGACAACGGCACCCGGATCCAGCTGGCCGGCGAGGGCGAGGTCGGCCCCGGCGGCGGCCCGGCCGGCGACCTCTACGTCGAGATCGCCGAGACCACCCACCCGACCTTCCAGCGGCGCGGGGACGACCTGCACTGCACCGTCACCATCCCGATGACGGCGGCCTCGCTCGGCACCCAGGTGCCGCTGCAGACCCTGGACGGCCTGGAGGAGGTCGACATCCGGCCCGGCACCCAGTCCGGCCAGTCGATCCCGCTGCACGCCCGCGGCATCACCCACCTGCGCGGGGGCGGCCGGGGCGACCTGATAGTGCATGTCGAGGTGCAGACGCCCACCAAGCTCGACCCCGAGCAGGAGGACCTGCTGCGCCGCCTCGCGGTGCTGCGCGGCGAGGAGCGGCCCTCCGGGCAGTTCGCGCCCGGCCAGCAGGGGCTGTTCTCCCGGCTGAAGGACGCCTTCAACGGCCGCTGACAGCGCCGGGGCACCGCCCCTGGGCCCGGCGACCCGGACGGGTCGCCGGGCGCCGTCGTTCCACCGCACCGACCTCGCACCCCCAGAGGACCTCATGACCGCGCCCGTGTTCGTCGTCGAGACCGCGCAGCTCGCCCCCGCCGCCCCGGGCGCGGTGGTCCGGCTGGACGGGCCGGAGGGGCGGCACGCCGCCGCCGTGAAGCGGCTGGAGCCCGGCGAGGCGGTGACCCTCGCCGACGGCCTGGGCCTCGGCGTGGACGGCACCGTGACGGCCGTGCACGGCAAGGACGCGATCGAGGTGACCGTGGCGGCGGTGCGTCGCGAGCCCGAGCCGGGCCCGCGGATCGTGGTCGTCCAGGCGCTGCCCAAGGGCGACCGGGGCGAGCTGGCGGTCGAGACCATGACCGAGGTCGGCGTGGACGTGGTGATCCCCTGGGCCGCCTCGCGCTGCATCACCCAGTGGAAGGGCGAGCGCGGCGCCAAGGCGCTCGCCAAGTGGCGGGCCACCGCCCGGGAGGCCGGCAAGCAGGCCCGCCGGCTGCGCTTCCCCGAGGTCCGCGAGCCGGTGACCACCCGGCAGCTGGCCCCGGTGCTGGCCGGCGCCGCGCTCGCCGCCGTGCTGCACGAGGAGGGCGCCGAGCCGCTGGCCGCCGCCGCGCTGCCCGCCGCCGGGGACATCGTGCTGGTGGTCGGACCGGAGGGCGGGGTCTCCCCGGAGGAGCTGGCCGCCTTCGCCGAGTCCGGCGCCAGGCCGTACCGGCTCGGCCCGTCGGTGCTGCGCACCTCCACCGCGGGCGTGGCCGCCGGCGCCCTGCTGCTGGGCCGTACCGGCCGCTGGGGCTGACCGCAGGGGCGCGCCGCCCGCCGCGGGTGTCCTCCGTAGGGGTTCGCAGTCCACGAAAACCGGGGCGCGTCGTGTGCGCACGTGCCTAGGCTGACGGCGTGAGCGAACCTCGGAGCACCTCAGCGGGCGCCTATCTGCGCCACCCTCATCTGCACGGCGACCTGATCACCTTCGCCGCCGAGAACGACGTCTGGCTCGCCCCGCTGGAGGGCGGCCGGGCCTGGCGACTGACGGCCGATCACGTCCCGGTCCGCCGGCCGCGGTTCTCGCCGGACGGGCGGCACATCGCCTTCACCTCCACCCGGGACGGCGCGCCCGAGGTGCACGTCGCCCCGGTGGACGGCGGCCCGTCCCGCCGGCTGACGTACTGGGGCAGCGCGCAGACCCAGCTGCAGGGCTGGACGGCCGACGGCCGCCCGATCGCCACCACCACCGCCGGACAGGCCACCCTGCGGCGCACCTGGGCGCACGCCGTGCCGCTGGACGGCGGCGAGCCCGTCCGGCTGCCGTACGGGCCGATCGGCGGCCTGGCGTTCGAGCCGGGCGGGGACAGCGTGCTGCTGGCCTCGGCGGGCAACCGGGAGCCCGCCTGGTGGAAGCGCTACCGCGGTGGCCAGGCCGGCAAGCTCTGGATCGGCCGGGACGAGTTCGTCCGGGTCCACGCGGACCTCGACGGGCAGCTGGACTCCCCGCTCTGGGTGGGCGGGCCCGACGCCTCCAGAATCGCCTTCCTCTCCGACCACGAGGGCGTCGGCGAGCTGTACTCGAGCCTCCCGGACGGCACCGACCTGCGCCGGCACACCACCTCCCCGGATGGCTTCTACGCCCGCGGCGCCACCACCGACGGCACCCGGGTGATCTGGCACAGCGCCGGCGACCTCTGGCTGCTGGACGACCTCGACGGCGCCGAGCCGCGCCGCCCGGACATCCTGCTGGCCGGTCCGCGGGCCGGCCGCCGCCCCCGCCCGGTGGCGGCCGCGCACTGGCTGGAGAGCGTCGCCCCCGACCGCACCGGCCGGGCCGGGGCCGTCGTGGTGCGCGGCAGCGTGCACTGGCTGACCCACCGCGAGGGCCCGGCCCGGGTGCTGGACGAGACGCCGGGGGTGCGCGGCCGCCAGGCCCGCGTGGTGCCCGGTGAGGACGGCGCGCAGGGCGTGCTCTGGGTGACGGACGCCGAGGGCGAGGACGCGATCGAGTACGCCCCCGCCGTGCTGGGCGCCGAGCGCCGCCGGCTGGCGGCCGGCGCGCTCGGCCGGGTGCTCTCCCTGGTGGTGTCGCCGGACGGCAAGCAGGCGGCGGTCGGCTCGCACGACGGGCGGGTGCTGCTGGTCGCGCTCGCCGACGGCACCGTGCACGAGCTGGCCCGCAGCACGGACGGCGAGGTCAGCGGTCTGGCGTTCAGCCCGGACTCGGCCTGGCTGGCCTGGTCGCAGCCGGCGGCCGGCCTCGGCGCCTGGTCGCTGCGCCACATCGTGCTGGCCAACCTGGCCACCCGGACGGTCGGGGAGGTCACCCCGCAGCGGTTCATCGACACCTCGCCGGTCTTCACCGCCGACGGACGGCACCTGGCGTTCCTCTCGGTGCGCAACTTCGACCCGGTCTACGACTCGCACGTCTTCGACCTGTCGTTCCCCAACGGCTGCCGCCCCTACCTGGTCACGCTGGCCGCCGACACGCCGTCCCCGTTCGGGCCGCAGCGGGCCGGGCGCGCGGTCGGCGGGGACGAGGACGAGCCCAAGGGCCGCAAGGCGGACGGCGAGGAGGCCTCGGCCGACGCACCGCCCGCCACCCGGGTCGACCTGGACGGCATCGCCGACCGGATCATCCCGTTCCCGGTCGAGGGCGGCCGCTTCGGGGCGCTGAAGGCCGCCAAGGACGGTGTGCTCTGGACCAGGATCCCGCTGGTCGGCGAACTCGGCGACGAGGCGGCCTCGCTGGAGGACGAGCGGCCGCGGCCCACGCTGGAGCGGTTCGACTTCCGCAAGCGCCGCGCCGAGCAGCTGGTGGACGGCCTGGACGCGTTCGCGGTCAGCGCCGACGGCACCCGGCTGGCCGTCCTGGACGAGGGCGAGCTGCGGATCGTCCCCGCCGACCACAAGGCGGTCGGCGACGACGACGAGATCGAGGTCGACCTCTCCCGGCTCCGGGTGACGGTCGACCCGGCGGCCGAGTGGCGGCAGATGTACGCCGAGAACGGCCGCCTGATGCGCGACAACTTCTGGCGCCCGGACCTCGCCGGCGTGGACTGGACCGGTGTGCTGGACCGTTACCGGCCGCTGGTGGACCGGGTCGGCTCGCACGACGACCTGGTGGACCTGCTCTGGGAGGTGCACGGCGAGCTCGGCACCTCGCACGCCTACGTGATCCCGCACGGCGTCCATGCCGAGGCCGCCCGGCGGCAGGGCCAGCTCGGCGCCGACCTGGTCAAGGAGGGCGAGGTCTGGCGGATCGCCCGCATCCTGCCCGGGGAGTCCTCCGACCCGCGGGCCCGCTCCCCGCTGGCCGCGCCGGGCGCCGCCGTCCGCCCGGGGGACGCCGTCCTCGCCGTCAACGGCCGCCCGGTGGACCCGGTCACCGGCCCGGCGCCGCTGCTGGCGGGCACCGCCGGGCAGCCGGTGGAACTGACCGTGGCCGGCAAGGACGGCACCGACCAGCGCCACCCGGTCGTCGTCCCGCTCGCCGACGAGGAGCCGCTGCGCTACCACGACTGGGTGGTCGGGCGGCGGGCCGCCGTCCGCGAGCTGTCCGGCGGGCGGCTCGGCTACCTGCACATCCCCGACATGCAGACCACCGGCTGGGCCCAGATCCACCGCGACCTGCGGTCGGAGATGATCAAGGAGGGGGTGATCGTCGACATCCGGGAGAACCGCGGCGGCCACACCTCGCAGCTGGTGATCGAGAAGCTGGCCCGGCGGATCATCGGCTGGGACGTCGCCCGGGACATCGCCAGCCCGGTGCCCTACCCCGGCGACGCGCCGCGCGGGCCGATCGTGGCGCTGGCCAACGAGTTCTCCGGCTCGGACGGCGACATCGTCAACGCCGCCATCCAGGCGCTGAAGCTCGGACCGGTGGTCGGCACCCGGACGTGGGGCGGGGTGATCGGCATCGACAGCCGGTACAGCCTGGTCGACGGCACCCTGGTGACCCAGCCCAAGTACGCCTTCTGGCTGGAGGGTTACGGCTGGGGCGTGGAGAACCACGGCGTCGACCCGGACGTCGAGGTGCCGATCGCCCCGCACCAGTGGGGCGCGGGCGAGGACCCGCAGCTCGCCGAGGGCGTCCGGATCGCCCTGGCCGCCCTGGCCGAGACCCCGGCGAAGACCCCGCCGCCGCTTCCCTGGGAGTAGCGTCCACCCGCCGTGGGGGGAGGGCGGCCGGTCCGTCCTCCTCCCACGGGCCGTGGGTAGGATGCGGGGCTGTTCATGATCGACAGGCGATCGACAGCTCACGGGGGAGCACATGGCACAGGGCTATCCGCCGCCGCAGTACGGGCAGCAGCAGTACGGCCAGCAGCCGTACGGACAACAGCCTTACCCGCAGGGCCCGTACGCCCAGCAGCCGTACCCGCCGCAGCCGTACCCGCCGCAGGCCCACGGACAGCCGTACCCGGGCCACCCCCACCCCGGGCAGCCGTACCCGCAGCAGCAGGCCGCCGCCCGGGTGCCGCGGCCCAGGGAGGCCGGCGGGATCCGGCGGTTCCTCGCCGCGACGCTCGACTGCCTGGTCGCCGTCACCGCCGGCTTCGCCGCCGCCAAGGCGGCCAGCGGCCCGGACGGCCCGGTCGGCGTCTACTTCGGGACGCTCCTGGGCGTCTTCCTCGCCGCGTCCTTCGCCAACCAGGTGCTGCTCGCCCGCCTCTTCGGCTTCAGCCTGGGCAAGGGCGTCCTGGCCACCCGGGTGGTCCGCAGGAAGGACGGCAGCCGCCCGCACACCTGGCGGCTCACCAAGCGCTGGCTGCTCGGCTACGTCATCGTCGTGGTCGGCCTGCTGACGGAGGATCCGGAGTCGGAGGGCACCGCCGTCGGGGTCCGGGTCGTCCGCTGGAAGCACCTGCGCGAGTACCAGCAGGCGAGGGCACGGCTCGGCTAGCATGCGGCCGTACGCCCCGACCGACACCGTGCGACACCGCGAGGAGACCCCGATGGCCGGCGAGCCGCAGCCCGACTGCCTGTTCTGCAAGATCGTGGCCGGCGACATCCCGGCCACCGTCGTGCGCAAGACCGAGCGCACCCTCGCCTTCCGGGACATCGCCCCGAAGGCCCCGACCCACGTGCTGGTGATCCCGCACGTCCACTACCCGAACGCCGCCGCGCTGGCCGCCGCCGAGCCGGAGATCGCCGGCGAGCTGCTCGCCGAGGCCGGCGCGGTCGCCCGGGACGAGGGCATCGAGGACTACCGGCTGATCTTCAACACCGGCGCCGGCGCCGGCCAGACCGTCTTCCACGCCCACGTCCACGTGCTCGGCGGCGCCCCGATGACCGAGCGCATGGTCTGACCGAGGTGTCACAGCGCGAGTTCGTCGTCCTCGGCACCGCCAGCCAGGTGCCGACCCGGCACCGCAACCACAACGGCTACCTGCTGCGCTGGGACGGCGAGGGGCTGCTGTTCGACCCCGGCGAGGGCACCCAGCGCCAGATGGTGCACGCCGGGGTCTCGGCCACCCAGATCACCCGGATCGCCGTCACGCACTTCCACGGCGACCACAGCCTGGGCCTGGCCGGGGTGATCCAGCGGATCAACCTGGACCGCGTTCCGCACCCGGTCGACGTCTACTTCCCGGCCTCCGGCGAGGTGTACTTCGAACGGCTGCGGTACGCCACCGCCTACCACGAGACCGCCGTGCTGCGCCCCCGCCCGATCGAGGAGCCCGGACCGCTGCCCGCGCCCGGCGCCCGCTTCGCGCTGGACGCCGTCCGGCTGTCGCACCCCGTGGAGTCCTTCGGCTACCGGCTCTCCGAGCCCGACGGCCGCCGGCTGGTGCCCGAGCGCCTCGCCGCCCTCGGCCTGGCCGGCCCGGACGTCGGCCGGCTCCAGCACCAGGGCGTGATCGAGGCCGGCGGGCGCCGGATCACCCTGGACGAGGTCAGCGAGCCCCGGCCCGGGCAGCGCTTCGCCTTCGTGATGGACACCCGGCTCTGCGAGGGCGTCCACGAACTCGCCGAGGGCGCCGACCTGCTGGTCGTCGAGGCCACCTTCACCGACGCCGACCTCCGGCTCGCCGAGGACCACGGCCACCTGACCGCGGGCCAGGCCGCCAAGGTCGCGGCCGAGGCCGGGGCCCGCACCCTGGTGCTGACCCACTTCTCCCAGCGCTACCCCGACCTCGCCCAGCACCTGGCCGACGCCCGCAAGCACTTCGAGGGCACCATCGTGCTCGCCGAGGACCTCACCCGGGTCCCGGTCCCCCCGCGCCGGTAGTGCGGACCCCGGCGGTGCGCCCCCGGACGGGCGGAAAACCGTTCGCGCCGGGCTCCGATCTGCCCCAGCATCAACGGAAGCGGCCCCGCCGCCCGCCGCAACGATCACGCTCGCGGCGTACCCTGGTGACCCCGGAGAGACCGAGCGGCACCACGAGACCACGGATTGGGATGAGGCAGGCCCCAGCGCCGACCTATGAGTGACACATCGCAGACCCGTACGAACGGACGCCCGCGCCCGGAACCGGCCGACGAGGGCCGTACCAGCGCCCGGATCGTCATCCCCGAGAAGCACCCGATGGTCACCCTGCTCGGCACCGCGGACTCGCTGCTGCGCGTGATCGAGCGGGGCTTCCCCGCCGCCGACATCCACGTCCGCGGCAACGAGGTGACCGCCACCGGAGAGCGCGCCGAGGTCACCCTCGTCCAGCAGCTCTTCAACGAGATGATGCTGGTGCTGCGCACCGGCCAGCCCCTGACGGAGGACTCCGTGGAGCGCTCCATCGCCATGCTCCGCAGCGCCGTGGACGACCCGGACAGCCCGGCGCCGTCCAAGGTGTTCACCGCGAACATCCTGTCCAACCGGGGCCGCACGATCCGACCCAAGACCCTCAACCAGCAGCGCTACGTCGAGGCGATCGACAAGCACACCATCGTCTTCGGCCTCGGCCCGGCCGGTACCGGCAAGACCTACCTCGCGATGGCCAAGGCCGTCCAGGCCCTCCAGGCCAAGGAGGTCAACCGGATCATCCTGACCCGTCCGGCCGTCGAGGCGGGGGAGCGGCTGGGCTTCCTGCCCGGCACCCTCTACGAGAAGATCGACCCGTACCTGCGCCCGCTGTACGACGCGCTGCACGACATGATGGACCCGGACTCCATCCCCCGGCTGATGGCCGCGGGCACCATCGAGGTCGCCCCGCTCGCCTACATGCGCGGCCGCACCCTCAACGACGCCTTCATCATCCTGGACGAGGCCCAGAACACCTCGCCCGAGCAGATGAAGATGTTCCTCACCCGCCTCGGGTTCAACTCCCGGGTGGTCGTCACCGGCGACACCAGCCAGATCGACCTCCCGGGCGGCACCCGCAGCGGCCTCAAGGTCGTCCAGGACATCCTGGTCGACGTGCCCGACATCCACTTCTCCGTCCTCACCAGCACCGACGTGGTCCGCCACAAGCTGGTCGGCCGGATCGTGGACGCGTACGAACGCTGGGACGCCCGGCAGGAGGCCGAGGAGGGCACTCCGCCGGCCGCCCGCAAGCCCACCCAGCGGCGCGGCTCGCGCGCACCCCGACAGTCCCATCGCACCGAAAGCTGAGTAACCAGCCCGTCATGTCGATCGACATCGCCAATGAGTCCGGTTGGGACGCCGACGAGGAGTCCATCCTCGACGTCGCCCGCTACGCACTGGACAAGATGCGGATCCACCCGCAGTCCGAACTGTCCGTGATCCTGGTGGACGGTGCGGCGATGGAGGAGCTGCACATCCAGTGGATGGACCTCCCGGGGCCCACCGACGTGATGTCCTTCCCGATGGACGAGCTGCGCCCCGGCAAGGAGGGCGAGGAGCTCCCGCAGGGCCTGCTCGGCGACATCGTGCTCTGCCCCGAGGTCGCCGAGCAGCAGGGCAAGGCGGCCCCGTCGAAGCACTCGATGGACGAGGAGCTGCAGCTGCTCACCGTCCACGGGGTGCTGCACGTCCTCGGCTACGACCACGAGGAGCCCGACGAGGAGGAGGAGATGTTCGCCCTCCAGAAGCGGATCCTGGACGACTGGCGGGCGGGCCGCGGCCTCGGCGGGATCTCCCCGGCCCCCACCACCCACTGAGCGCGGAGCCCGAACCCCTGTGAGTGGTGAGAGTACGAGCTTCATCCTGGGTGCCGTCCTGCTCGTCGTCCTCGGCTGGCTGGCCGCGTGCGCCGAGGCGGGCATCTCCAGGGTCTCCCGGTTCCGCGCCGAGGAGGCCGTCCGAGCCGGGCGGCGGGGGGCGACGCGACTGCTGACCCTGGCCTCCGACCCGATCCGCTACCTGAACCTGGCGACCCTGATCCGGGTGGCCAGCGAGATGGCCGCGGCCGTCCTGGTCACCGTGGTGTGTGTCCGGAACCTGGACTCCACCTGGCAGGCCGTGCTGCTGGCGTTCGGCGTGATGGTGCTGGTGTCCTTCGTCGCGGTCGGCGTCTCGCCGCGCACGATCGGCCGCCAGCACCCGCTGACCACCGTCACCGCGGCCTCCTTCGTGCTGCTGCCGCTGGCAAGCGTCCTCGGCCCGATCCCGCGCCTGCTGATCCTGCTCGGCAACGCGCTCACCCCGGGCAAGGGCTACCGCGAGGGGCCGTTCGCCTCCGAGGCCGAGCTGCGCGCCCTGGTGGACCTCGCCGAGAAGGACGACCTGATCGAGGACGAGGAGCGCCGGATGGTGCACTCCGTCTTCGAGCTCGGCGACACCATCGTGCGCGAGGTGATGGTCCCGCGCACCGACCTGGTGATGATCGAGCGGCACAAGACCGTCCGGCAGGCGCTCACCCTGGCGCTGCGCTCCGGCTTCTCGCGGATCCCGGTGGTCGGCGACAACGAGGACGACGTGGTCGGCATCGTCTACCTCAAGGACCTGGTGCGCCGCACCCACATCAACCGGGACTCAGAGTCCGACGAGGTCGGCACGGTGATGCGGCCGGCCGTCTTCGTCCCGGACAGCAAGCCGGCCACCGACCTGCTGCGCGAGATGCAGCAGATGCGCTCGCACGTGGCGATCGTGATCGACGAGTACGGCGGCACCGCCGGGCTGGTCACCATCGAGGACATCCTGGAGGAGATCGTCGGCGAGATCACCGACGAGTACGACCGGGAGATCGCGCCGGTCGAGGACCTCGGGGACGGCTCGTACCGGATCACCGCCCGGCTGCTGGTCGAGGACCTGGGCGAGCTGTTCGGCATCGAGCTGGAGGACGAGGACGTCGAGACCGTCGGCGGCCTGCTCGCCAAGCACCTCGGCCGGGTGCCGATCCCGGGGTCGTCCTGCGAGATCCCGCTGCCGGAGGACGCCGCCACCGACCTGACCGCGATCCGGCTCACCGCCGAGAGCTCGGCGGGCCGCCGCAACCGGATCGGCTCGGTGGTCGCCGCCCCGGTCCGGGTGGCGTCCGGGGCGGCCGCGGAGACCGGCGAGTAGCGTCCGGGGCCCCGGCGATCGACCATGGGTACATGAGTCATCTACTGCGTGCGGAGTACGGCCCGCAGGGTCGGCCGGCCGGGGCGAAGTCCTGGCACGTCGTCCGGGCCGCCGAACCCGCGACGGCCCTGTGCGGCCGCACCATGGACACCGACGCCGAGAACCGGCCGGAGGAGGACTGGGGCACCGGGCTGCGCTGCTGCCAGCAGTGCGGTTCGCTGTACATGCACGAGGTGCCCCACATGCAGGGGAGCCACCCCTACAGCTGATCGGCCCGGCCGCGCTCCTCCGTGCGCGGGGCAGCGCGGGCCCAGGCCGTCCGACGTCCCATGGTGGAGGCCACCATGAAGCTGCAAGACGAACTGCCCGTCGACCACAAGCTCGTCACGGTCTGGCGGATCGGGGCGGGACTCGGCGGGGTCTTCCTGATCGTGTTCGGGATCCTCGGACTGCTGGACCATCCGGGCTTCCTGTCCACCCGTGGCGACCACATCGCCGGGCTCTCGACCAACGGGGCGCTGAGCATCCTCTCGATCGTCGTGGGCGCCGTCCTGGTCGCCGGAGCGGTGATCGGGGGAAACGTCGCCTCCAACGTGAACATGGCGGTCGGCGCGCTCTTCGTGCTCTCCGGGTTCTACGGTCTGACGGTGCTCGGCCGGCCGGACGCCAACATCCTCAACTTCCGGATGTCCAACATCATCTTCGCGTTCGTCTTCGGCGTGGTCGTGGTGACCTTCGGCATGTACGGCCGGGTCAGCAGCCACCTGCCGCACGACAACCCGTACTGGCGGCAGCGGTCGGAGGACGAGGAGCCGATGCCCTCCGGGCCCAAGACGCTCGTCAAGGTGCTGCGGCCCGGGCCGCCGAACCCGATCGGCCACTGAGCCGGGCTTCGGGTCGGCCGCCGAGCCCGGCCCGCCGAGCCCGGCCCGCCGAGCCCGGCCCGCCGAGCCCGGCCCGGCCGGGGGTCAGGCCCCGGGCCTATGCTCCTGGGCATGAGTGACATCGTCGAACTCGACCCCGAAGACAAGAAGATCATCACCCTGGCCCGCTCCGCCCGCGCCCGCAACGGCGTCGCGGAGGGGGCCGCGGTGCGCGACGAGACCGGCCGGACGTACGTGGCCGGGACGGTCGCGCTGGAGTCGCTGCGGCTCAGCGCGCTGCAGACGGCGGTGGCGATGGCGGTGGCCAGCGGCGCGAAGTCGCTGGAGGCGGCGGCCGTGGTGAGCGAGGCCGGGGAGCCCGCCGAGGCCGACCTGGCCGCGGTGCGGGACCTCGGCGGCGCCGGGACGCCGGTCCTGCTGGCCGGACCGGACGGCGCGCTGAAGGTGGCGGCCGAGGCCCGCTGAGCCGTGTCCGCGGGGCGCCCGGGTCGAGGGTCCGGGCGCCCCGCACCCGCCTCGCGCACCCTGGGGCCCCGGCCATCCAGCCCCGAATACGGCAGATAATCTCACCGGGAGTGGGACGTGCTGAGGGGGCTGGGGAGATGGGGACGTTCGCGTTCTTCGCGGGGCTGCTGCTGGGCGTGATGGGGATGGGCAAGTGGCAGGAGACCGGTTCGCCGTTCTGGCTCTGGGGCTCGGTGGCGTTCCTCCTGCTCGTCCTGATCATGGGAATCGCCTCGCTCGGAGGGGGTGGAAAGGGCTGAACGGGCACGCCGTCGGCAGGCTGGTCCGTCGCGCTCCCGGTGATCAGGGAGAATGGGGCGCATGAGTGCCCCTTCCTCCTCGTACCGCTCCGGCTTCGCGTGCTTCGTCGGCCGGCCCAACGCGGGCAAGTCGACCCTGACCAACGCCCTGGTGGGGACGAAGGTCGCGATCACCTCCGACCGTCCGCAGACCACCCGGCACACCGTGCGCGGCATCGTGCACCGCCCGGACGCCCAGCTCGTCCTCGTCGACACGCCCGGCCTGCACAAGCCGCGCACCCTGCTCGGCGAGCGGCTCAACGACCTGGTCCGCAGCACCTGGGCCGAGGTCGACGTGATCGGCTTCTGCCTGCCCGCCGACCAGAAGCTCGGCCCCGGCGACAAGTTCATCGTCAAGGAACTCGCCGACATCAAGAAGACCCCCAAGGTGGCCATCGTCACCAAGACCGACCTGGTCGACTCCAAGCGGCTGGCCGAGCAGCTGATCGCCGTCCACCAGCTCGGCGCGGAGCTGGGCATCGAGTGGGCCGAGATCATCCCGGTCTCGGCGGTCGGCGACAAGCAGGTCGAACTGGTCGCCGACCTGATCACCAAGCTGCTCCCGGAGGGCATGCCGCTCTACCCGGACGGCGACCTCACCGACGAGCCCGAGCAGATCATGGTGGCCGAGCTGATCCGGGAGGCCGCACTGGAGGGCGTCCGGGACGAGCTGCCGCACTCGCTGGCCGTGGTCGTCGAGGAGATGATCCCGCGCGAGGGCCGCCCGGCGGACCGCCCGCTGCTGGACATCCACGCCAACGTCTACATCGAGCGGCAGAGCCAGAAGGCCATCGTGATCGGTGCCAAGGGCGCGCGGCTCAAGCACGTCGGCACCACCGCCCGCAAGCACATCGAGGCGCTGCTCGGCACCCCGGTCTACCTGGACCTGCACGTCAAGGTGGCCAAGGACTGGCAGCGCGACCCGAAGCAGCTGCGCAAGCTGGGCTTCTGAGCCCCGCGCACCTTCGGCAGGACTCTGCAGGACCCCGGCGGCACAGGGCCGGGGAGGGCCCGTCCGGACCACCGCGTCCGGGCGGGCCCTCGCGCGTCGCGGCCCGCGGTGACGGCCGCAGTGACGGTCGTCTCGGACGGCGGCGCTGGCCCTCGGACCCGTCCGGGGTGTTCGCTGAGCCGTGGCCCTCGTCGACCCCCGCCCGGAAACGGCGGACCGACGTCGGCGCAGACGGTGACGGCAGACCAGACCGTGACGGCGGACCGGACCGTGACGGCAGAGCAGAGAGGTTCCACCAGAATGAGGCTGAACACCCACGAGTGGGGCTCCGGCGACCGGATCGCCCTCCTGGTGCACGGCATCATGTCCGACCACCGCACCTGGCGCAGGGTCGGCCCGGCGCTCGCCGAGCGCGGCTACCGGGTGGTGGCCGTGGACCTGCGCGGGCACGGTGCGAGCCCGCGCGGCGAGGGCGCCACCCCGGTGGACCGGTACGGCCCCGAGCTGTTCGCCCAGGACCTGGTCGACACCCTGCCGGTCGGCGCGGACCTCGCCATCGGCCACTCGCTGGGCGGGCTCGCCCTGCTGGACGCCGTCGACCGGCTGAAGCCCGCCCGGGCCGTCTACTCCGACCCGGCCTGGAAGTTCGCCCAGCCCGGCCTGTTCACGCCGTCCGCCTTCACCCTGTTCAAGCGGGCCTCCCGGGAGCAGATCAAGCTGCTCAGCCCGCGCTGGGAGGAGGTCGACGTGGACGTCGAGCTGGCCACCGTCGCGGCCTGGGACGCGGACAGCGCGCTCGCCCTGGCCGGCCACCAGGAGCCGACCGGGCTGCCGGGTGCGCCCGCCGTCCCCTCGCTGGTCCAGCTGCCCGGGCGGAGCTTCCTGATCACCCCCGAGGACGCCGAGGAGCTGCGCGGCCTCGGCTACGAGGTGCGCACCGTCGAGGACAGCGGCCACACCATCCACCGGGACGACCACGAGGGCTTCATGGCCTCGCTCGACGGCTGGATCTGAGGCCGGCCGGCGGGGTGGCCCGCGCCCGGCCGCGCGGGGGCGCTCAGGCGCCCTCGCGCAGGACCAGCGAGACCAGCTCCCGCTGCGAGTCGGTCAGCTTGGGGTCGGCGCAGTGGACCGTCCGGCCGTCGACGGTGATCTCGTAGTGGAAGCCGTCCGGCACCCCGTAGGAGGGTGCGCGCAGCCCGCCCGCGACGGCCTCGCGGGCGAGTGCGTGGACGTGCGGGGCGTCGATACGCTCGGCGGTGTCGAGCGCCGCGCGGCGGACGTGTCCCGCGAGGCCGCCGGTCCGGGTCACCTGGATACGCATGGTGTCCATGGTGCTACGCAGGGATGGCGTTTGCCGACGTTTTCCCGGACCTTGACCTAAGGTTCGCCCTAAGCCCGCCTCAACCCGGGCTGATGCCGACCCGGGCCCAGGCCGCCGTGACGGTGTCGGCGACGGAGGGTTCGGGGTAGCGGTCCCGGGCGGCCGCGACGGTGGCCCGGGCGAAGGCGGCGAAGTCCGCGTCCGCGGGCAGCCGCCGACCGGTCAGCGCGTCGTACCAGATCTGCCCCGCGCACTCCCAGGCCGGGCCGCCGAGGGCGGTGGCGAGCAGGTAGAAGGCGTGGTTCGGGATGCCGGAGTTGATGTGCACGCCGCCGTTGTCCGAGGCGGTGTGCACGTAGTCGCGCAGATGGGCGGGCTGCGGGTCCTTCCCGAGCCGGGGGTCGTCGTACGCGGTGCCGGGCTCCTTCATCGAGCGCAGCGCCACCCCCTGGACGCCCGGGGCGAGCAGCCCGGCGCCGATCAGCCAGTCCGCGTCGGCGGCGTCCTGCCGCAGCGCGTACTGCTTGACCAGTGAGCCGAACACGTCGGAGACGGACTCGTTGAGCGCGCCGGGCTGGCCCTGGTACTCCAGGCCGGCGGTGAACTGGGTCACGCCGTGGGAGAGTTCGTGGCCGATGACGTCCACGCAGGCGGTGAAGTCGCCGAAGATCACGCCGTCCCCGTCGCCGAAGACCATCCGCCGGCCGTCCCAGAAGGCGTTGTCGTAGTGCCGGCCGTAGTGGACGGTGGCGTCCAGCCGTAGGCCCTGGTCGTCGATCGAGCGGCGCCCGTACGCCTCGGAGAACAGGGCGAAGGTCGCACCGAGGCCGTCGTAGGCATGGTTGACCGAGTCGTCGGTGCCGGGGTTCTGGCCCTCGCGGCGCACGACGCGGCCGGGCAGCCGCTCGGCGTGCCCGGCGTCCGCGATCACCCGCTCCAGCCGGGCCGGTCCGGGCGGGGGAGGGGCGGGCGCCAGGCGGGCCGCGCGGTGCACGGCGTCCAGGGCGAGTGAGCGGGCGGCGGGGGTGTGACCGTCCTCGGCGAGGCGGTCCAGGATGAACGGCGGAACGATCGCGCAGAGCGGCAGGTCTGCTGTCATGTGGCCAAGGGTGAGGCCTCGATGACGTGTTGTCACCGGCGCGGACGGAAGTGCCCGCCGTCTCAAGGGGTGGAAATGTCGCCGGGCTCACTTCGGGGGCGCGCGAGGCTGGGTTACGCTTGTGAACATCATGCGCAACGGGCTGCTCCTTCTTAGCTGCCGCGTCGAGGGCCTGTAGTCCACCAGGGCCGGCTCCCTCGCCGCGGGGACTGTGCTGTGCGCGTAGGAACGGGCGATCCAATGAGGGGTCGCGAGCGGCAGCAGGCCGGCCAGTCGGGTGTCCACCTCCCCCCGACCAGCCCCGCACCACAGGAAGCCGAGAGTCACCTCCCATGACCGAGCAGAGCTCCGCCGCGTCCATCCCCGCCGGTCGCGCCTTCGTCGACCGCGCGACCCCGATCACCGCCGCCACCGTGCGCCAGCAGCCCTCGGGCATGCGCCACGGCCGCTACCTGCCGTTCGGCACCGTCGACCTGCCGGACCGCACCTGGCCGTCGAAGGTGATCACCAAGGCGCCGCGCTGGCTCTCGACCGACCTGCGGGACGGCAACCAGGCGCTGATCGACCCGATGTCGCCGGCCCGCAAGCGCAAGATGTTCGACCTGCTGGTCGCGATGGGCTACAAGGAGATCGAGGTCGGCTTCCCGTCCTCCGGCGCCACCGACCACGCCTTCGTCCGCTCGCTGATCGAGGAGGGGGCGATCCCCGAGGACGTCACCATCTCGGTGCTGACGCAGGCCCGCGAGGAGCTGATCGAGAAGACCGTCGAGTCGCTGGTCGGCGCCCCGCGCGCGACCGTGCACCTGTACAACGCGACCGCGCCGCTGTTCCGCCGGGTGGTGTTCCGCAACGACAAGGCGGCCACCAAGGCGATCGCCACCGACGGCACCCGGCTGGTGATGGAGTACGCCGACAAGCTGCTGGGCGACGACACCGTCTTCGGCTACCAGTACTCGCCGGAGATCTTCGTCGACACCGAGCTGGACTTCGCCCTGGAGGTCTGCGAGGCGGTCATGGACGTCTGGCAGCCCGGCGAGGGCCGCGAGATCATCCTGAACCTGCCGGCCACCATCGAGCGGGCCACCCCGAACGTCCAGGCCGACCAGTTCGAGTGGATGTCGCGCAACCTGTCGCGCCGCGAGCACGTCTGCCTGTCGGTGCACCCGCACAACGAC
This sequence comes from Kitasatospora sp. NPDC052868, assembly GCF_044547105.1. Classification (NCBI taxonomy): domain Bacteria; kingdom Bacillati; phylum Actinomycetota; class Actinomycetes; order Kitasatosporales; family Streptomycetaceae; genus Kitasatospora; species Kitasatospora sp. NPDC052868. Next base: position 85,227 of record NZ_JBITZW010000001.1, read on the forward strand.
CGCGGCACCGCCGTCGCCTCCGCCGAGCTGGCCTACCTGGCGGGCGCGGACCGCATCGAGGGCTGCCTGTTCGGGCAGGGCGAGCGGACCGGCAACGTCGACCTGGTCACCCTGGGCATGAACCTGTTCTCGCAGGGCGTCGACCCGCAGATCGACTTCTCCGACATCGACGAGGTCCGCCGCACCGCCGAGTACTGCAACCAGATGGAGGTGCACCCGCGCCACCCGTACGCCGGCGACCTGGTGTACACCTCCTTCTCCGGTTCGCACCAGGACGCCATCAAGAAGGGCTTCGACGCCCTGGAGGCGGACGCGGCGGCGGCCGGCGTGCCGGTCGGGGAGCACGTCTGGGGCGTGCCGTACCTGCCGATCGACCCGAAGGACGTCGGCCGCAGCTACGAGGCGGTCATCCGGGTCAACAGCCAGTCCGGCAAGGGCGGCGTCGCGTACGTCCTGAAGAACGACCACAAGCTGGACCTGCCGCGCCGGATGCAGATCGAGTTCTCCCGGATCATCCAGGCCAAGACCGACGCCGAGGGCGGCGAGGTCACCCCGGCCGCCATCTGGGCGGTGTTCCAGGACGAGTACCTGCCGACCACCGACAACCCGTGGGGCCGGATCGCGCTGAGCGGCTCGCGCAGCCTGACCACCGAGGACGGCCGGGACGCGCTGACCGCCGAGGCGCTGGTCGACGGTGCGCCCGTCGTCCTGACCGGCTCCGGCAACGGCCCGGTGTCCGCCTTCGCCGACGCGCTGGCGCAGATCGGCGTGGACGTACGGGTGCTGGACTACGCCGAGCACGCGCTGAGCGAGGGCGGCGACGCCCAGGCCGCCGCGTACGTCGAGTGCGCCGTGGACGGCAAGGTGCTGTGGGGCGTGGGCATCGACGGCAACACCGTGCTGGCCTCGCTGAAGGCGATGATCAGCGCCGTCAACCGCTCGCAGCGCGGGTAGTTCGTACGGGTGAGTGTCGGCGGGCCGTCCCCTGGGGGCGGCCCGCCGCCGTTTCCGGCGGCCGGCGGCGGGCCGCTGTGTCCTGCGCCACATTTTTTCGGATCGGAAGCCGTTGGGGGTACTGACACGTGCCGGTAACCGTGGCAACATCGATCCACCGGAAAACCGGGTCGGTGGGACGGCCGCGGAGTCCGGTCGCGTGACCTGCCCATTGTTGTGCAGGCCGCCTGCCATGTCTGGGGAGTGGCGCCGTGACAGGGTTGTGGGGTGTTCGCCCGCGGTGGCGGACTGACGTTCTCGGCGACTTCTTCTGCCCAGGCTGTGGCGGAGACCGCAACTACCGTCGGCAGCACGGCCGGCGGTGGCTGCGGCTTCTCGGCACCCCGGTCCTCCCGCTCGGCCCGGTCATCGGGAGCGTGCAGTGCACTTCCTGCCGCGGCCGCTACGGCGTGGAGAGCCTGGAGCAGCCGACCTGCGTCCGCCTGGCCGGAATGCTGCGCGACGCCCAGTACACCATCGCCCTCGCCCTGCTGGCGGCCGGCGGCACCGCGCACCGGGCGGCCCGCGAGGCGGCCTGCGGCTCCGTCCGGGACGCCGGCTTCGAGGACTGCGGCGAGGCCCAGGTGCTGGCCGCGCTCGCCGCACTCTCCGGCCTCGGCGGGGAGCTCTACGACGCCCACGGGATGGCTGGCGGCCTGGCCGTGGAGCTGCACGCGGTGCTCGAACCGCTCGCCCCGCACCTGGCTCACCAGGGCCGGGAGCGGCTGCTGCTGCAGGGGGCCGCGATCGCCCTGGCCGACGGCCGCTACCTCCCGCAGGAGCGCGAGGCGCTGGTCGCCGTCGGGCGCTGTCTGGACCTGCCGCAGGCGCGGGTCGGGGCGCTGCTGGAGGCGGCCACCCGCGCCTCGCGCTGACCCCGCCGCCCGGCTCACCGCTCACCGCTATCAGGCTCCCGCAGGCTCCCGCCGCGCTGGTCCGATCCCGCAGACCCCCACATACCGGGCCCGACCCTCCCCCACCTCAGCCCTCGGCCGGGAGGTGCCCCCACCTGGGCCCGCCGTGACCCGCACCGACCGGTCGTCCCCCCTCGGCCCCGGTGCGGGCACACGGCTGCCGCCGGCCACGAGGTCCTGGGGGACAATGGTGGGATGTCCACACTGTTCGACGGCCGCGGGGCCGCGGCATGAGCCTGTTCCGGGACGACGGCGTGGTGCTCCGGGCACAGAAGCTCGGCGAGGCCGACCGGATCATCACCCTGCTCACCCGCCAGCACGGCAAGGTGCGCGCGGTGGCGCGCGGCGTGCGCAAGACCAAGTCCAAGTTCGGCGCCCGGCTGGAGCCGTTCTCCCACGTGGACGTGCAGTTCTTCAGCCGGGGGAGTGACCTGATCGGCCGCGGGTTGCCGCTCTGCACCCAGGTGGAGACGATCGCCCCCTACGGCGGCTCGATCGTCACCGACTACGGCCGGTACACCGCCGGGACGGCCATGCTGGAGACGGCGGAACGGTTCGCCGAGAACGAGGGCGAACCCGCCGTCCAGCAGTACCTGCTGCTGGTCGGCGGCCTGCGCACGCTGGCCGCCGGCGTGCACGAGTCGCACCTCGTGCTGGACGCCTTCCTGCTGCGCTCGCTGGCCGTCAACGGCTACGGCGCGAGCTTCACCGACTGCGCCAAGTGCGGGCTGGACGGCCCGAACCGGTTCTTCTCGCTCCAGGCGGGCGGGGTGCTGTGCGGGGACTGCCGGGTACCCGGTTGTGCCGTACCCTCCCCTGAGACACTGGTACTGCTCGGCGCGCTGCTGTCAGGGGACTGGCAGACGGCCGACAGCTGCGAGCCGAGGTACTGGCGGGAGGGCAGCGGCCTGGTCGCGGCCTATCTGCAGTGGCACCTTGAGCGGGGCATCCGCTCGATGAGATACGTGGAGAAGTGAGCACATGGCAGCGCGACGGCTCTTCGGCGGCGGCAAGCAAAGGGAGTACCTCCCCCCGACCCCGCACCCCAGCGGTGCCACGCCGCCGAAGCTCCCCGGCGAGCTCGTCCCCGAGCACGTGGCGATCGTCATGGACGGCAACGGCCGCTGGGCCAAGGAGCGCGGTCTGCCGCGTACCGAGGGCCACAAGGTCGGCGAGTCCGTGGTGCTGGACGTCCTCAAGGGCGCGATCGAGCTCGGCGTGAAGAACATCTCGCTGTACGCGTTCTCCACCGAGAACTGGAAGCGCTCGCCCGACGAGGTGAAGTTCCTGATGAACTTCAACCGGGACGTCATCCGCCGCCGCCGCGACGAGATGGACGCGATGGGCGTGCGGATCCGCTGGGCCGGCCGGATGCCCAAGCTGTGGAAGAGCGTCGTCCAGGAGCTCCAGGTCGCCGAGGAGCAGACCAAGGACAACGACGCCGTCACGCTCTACATGTGCGTCAACTACGGCGGCCGGGCCGAGATCGCGGACGCCATGGCGGCGATGGCGGCCGATGTGGCGGCCGGCCGGCTGGACCCGAAGAAGGTCAACGAGAAGACCATCGCCAAGTACCTGTACCACCCGGACATGCCGGACGTGGACCTCTTCCTGCGTCCCAGCGGCGAGCAGCGCACCTCCAACTTCCTGCTCTGGCAGTCCGCGTACGCCGAGTTCGTGTTCCAGGATGTGCTCTGGCCGGACTTCGACCGCCGGGACCTGTGGCGCGCCTGCGAGCAGTACGCGATGCGTGACCGGCGCTTCGGCGGGGCGATCCCGAACGAGGTGCCGCTGGCCACCGAGCTGCCCGCCCAGCGCTGAGGCCGGTACTGCCAGACGCCGAGGGGCCCGTGGGAGACGATCCCACGGGCCCCTCGGCGTACCGGCGTCAGGCCTTGGCGGCGCACTCCGAGCAGGTGCCGAAGATCTCCAGGGTGTGCGCGATGTCGGTGAACCCGTGCTCGGCGGCGACCGAGTTGGCCCACCGCTCCACGGCCGGACCCTCGACCTCGACGGTGGCACCGCAGAGCCGGCAGACCAGGTGGTGGTGGTGCCCGCTGCTGCACCGGCGGTAGACGGCCTCGCCGTCGGCGGTGCGCAGCACGTCGACCTCGCCGGCGTCGGCGAGCGACTGCAGAGTGCGGTAGACCGTTGTCAGGCCGACCGAGTCACCCCGGTGCTTGAGCATGTCGTGGAGCTCCTGCGCGCTGCGGAAGTCCTCGATCTCGTCCAGGGCCGCCGAGACGGCGGCACGCTGCCGGGTCGAGCGGGCGCGCGGCGACGGGCCTGCGGTGGTCACCGTGGGTCCTCCTGGGGGTGTGGGCGTCTCGCACCTCATTGTGCCAGCCCCGCCCTCCGGCCCGGGTCGGTCTCGTCGGAGGTACCGGGCGCGGGCAGTTGGACGTCGCAGACCACCGGTCCGGCGTCGGCCGTCCGCCGGTGCCGGCGGCGGGCCAGCGGGGCGGCGATCACGCTGAACACCGCGAACACGGCGATGGCGAGCAGCACGATGGCCGGGCCGGAGGGGACGTCCGTCTGGTAGGAGCCGGCCACGCCGGCCAGCGAGACCACCACGCCGAGCGCGATGGCGCCGGCCTGGGTGGCGGCGAAGGAGCGGGTGAGCTGCTGGGCGGCCACCACCGGCACCACCATCAGGGCGCTGACCAGCAGCAGTCCGACCACCCGCATGGCGACGGTGACGGTGACGGCGGCCATCACGGCGAGCAGCAGGTTGAGCAGGCGGACCGGCAGGCCGGTGACGCGGGCGAAGTCCTCGTCCTGGCAGATCGCGAAGAGCTGGCGGCGCAGGCCCACGGTGACGGCGATGACGACCGCGCCGAGTGCCGCGATGGTGGCGAGGTCGCCGGGGGAGACGGTCAGGATGGAGCCCCAGAGGTAGCTCTCCAGGGAGCCGGCGCCGGCCTGGGCGGACTTCGAGACCAGCAGCTTGCCGCAGGCCATGCCGCCGTAGAAGAGCATCGCGAGGGCGATGTCGCCGCGCTGGTTGCCGCGCGAGCGGACCAGCTCCATGGTGATGGCGCCGAGCACGCAGACCACTACGGCCATCCAGACCGGGCTGGTCTGGAAGATGAAGCCGAGGCCGACGCCGGTCATCGCGATGTGGCCCATGCCGTCGCCCATCAGCGCCTGGCGCCGCTGCACCAGGTAGATGCCGACGGCGGGTGCGGTGATGCCGACCAGCACGGCGGCGAGCAGGGCGCGCTGCATGAAGTCGTAGGAGAGCATCTCGGTCATGCGAGCAGCCTCGGCGGGGTGTGGTCGGCGTGCGGGTGGACGTGGTCGTGGCCGGGCAGGGCGTGCAGGCCGGCGCCCGGGACGGGCGGGCCGTCGTGGGCGACGCAGCCGTCGCGCAGCACCACCGCGCGGTCGATCAGCGGCTCCAGCGGCCCGAGTTCGTGCAGGACCAGCAGGACGGCGGCGCCGCGGGCCACCTCGGTGCGCAGGGTGTCGGCGAGCACCTGCTGGCTGGCGGAGTCCACGCCGGCCATCGGCTCGTCCATGATCAGCAGGTCGGGGGAGCCGACCAGGGCGCGGGCGATCAGCACCCGCTGCTGCTGTCCGCCGGAGAGGTCGGCGACGCCGTCGCCGGCCCGGTCCAGCATGCCGACGGCGGCCAGGGCCCGGTCCACCGCCGTGCGGTCCTTGCGGCGGAACGGCAGCAGCCCGTGCTGCGGCAGGCGCCCGGTGGAGACCACCTCGCGGACGGTGGCCGGGACGCCGGAGGCGGCGGTGGTGCGCTGCGGCACGTACCCGATCCGGTGCCAGGCGCGGAACCTGGCGAACGGCGTGCCGAACAGCTCCAGGCTCCCGCGTTCCAGCGGAACGGTGCCGATCACGGCCTTGACGGTGGTGGACTTGCCGGAGCCGTTGGCGCCGAGCAGGGCCACCACCTCTCCGGGCTGGACGGTGAGGTCGACGCCGCGCAGCACCGGCCGGCCGCCGCGGGAGGCGACGGCGTTGCCGAGGCGGACGGCCGGGGGTATCGGAGAGGTCATCGGTGCTGTCGTCCCGTCAGCTGGTGGCGCCGAGCGCGGCCTGCAGGTTGGCCAGGTTCTGCTTCATGATCGTCAGGTAGTCGTTCCTGGCCGGCTCCTTGACGCCCTCCAGCGGGTCCAGGACGGCGGTCTTGAGGCCGAGGTCCTTCGCCACGGTGTCGGCGAGCTTGGGGCTGACCAGGGTCTCGAAGAAGACGGTGGTGGCGCCGTTCTCCTTGGCGGCCTTCTGTACCTCGGCCAGCCGGGCCGGGGTGGGCTCGGACTCCGGGTCGACGCCGTTGATGGCGACCTGGGTGAGGCCGTAGTGCTCGGCGAGGTAGCCGAAGGCGGCGTGGCTGGTGACGAAGGTCCTGGTCGTGGCGTTCTTCAGGCCGTCCCGGAACTCCTGGTCCAGGCCGGTGAGCTTGCCGACCAGCTCGTCGGTGTTCTTCCGGTAGTCGTCCGCGTGCTCCGGGTCGGCCTTGGCGAACTCGGCGCCGACGCTCTTGGCGACCGCCGCGTAGCGGGTCGGGTCGAGCCAGATGTGCGGGTCGCCGGCGGGGCCCTCGTGCTGGTGGCCGTCGCCCTCCTCGGCGCTCTCGGCGAGGTGGTGGTCGACCAGCGGGCTGGCGGCGGTGGCGTCGACCACGTGCTTGGCGCCGGAGTCGGCGACCGCCTTGTCCACGGTGGGCTGCAGGCCCTTGAGGTAGAGGACGGCGTCGGCCTTGTGGAGGCTCGCGACCTGCTTGGCGGTGAGCTCCAGGTCGTGCGGCTCGACGCCGGCGGCGGTCAGGTCGACGATCTTGACGTGCTCGCCGCCGATCTGCGAGGCGAGGTACTCCATCGGGTAGAAGGAGGCGACGACGTCCAGCTTGCCGTCCGTGCCCTGGGCGCTGCTGTCCCCGCCGCAGGCGGTGAGGAGGGCGGCGGCTGCGGCGGTCGCGGTCAGGGCTATGGCGGTGCGGGCGGGTCGTCGGATCATCATGACAACCATTCTCAGGTTAGATGGAAATGATTGTCAAATCACTCGGACGGGTGAGCGGAGGGATGGGTGGACGGGTGAGCGATACCGATTTGAACCTCGTACCCGTCTGGCCGGTAACCTGAGGTATTCGGGTACGCGCAACCAGCCGTGCCCTGACCGTGCCGTCGTACTGAAGAGAGCACTGTGGCCGCCGACAAGATCGACACGATCGTCAGCCTGAGCAAGCGCCGTGGCTTCGTCTACCCCTGCAGCGAGATCTATGGCGGCACCCGTGCCGCCTGGGACTACGGGCCACTGGGTGTCGAGCTCAAGGAGAACATCAAGCGCCAGTGGTGGCGCGCGATGGTCCAGGCTCGGGAGGACGTCGTCGGGCTCGACTCGTCGGTGATCCTGGCCCGCGAGGTCTGGGAGGCCTCCGGCCACGTCGCGACCTTCAACGACCCGCTGACCGAGTGCCTCTCCTGTCACAAGCGCCACCGGGCCGACCACCTGGAGGAGAAGTACGAGGCCAAGCACGGCTACCCGCCGGCCAACGGCCTCAAGGACGTCAACTGCCCCGACTGCGGCACCAAGGGCTCCTTCACCGAGCCCAAGGAGTTCTCGGGCATGCTGAAGACCCACCTCGGTGTCACCGAGGAGGCCGGCGGCCTGGCGTACCTGCGCCCGGAGACGGCCCAGGGCATCTTCACCAACTTCAAGGCCGTGCAGACGACCTCGCGCAAGAAGCCGCCGTTCGGCATCGCCCAGACCGGCAAGAGCTTCCGCAACGAGATCACCCCCGGCAACTTCATCTTCCGGACCCGCGAGTTCGAGCAGATGGAGATGGAGTTCTTCGTCAAGCCGGGCGAGGACGAGCAGTGGCACGACTACTGGCTCCAGCAGCGCTGGGACTGGTACGTCGACCTCGGCCTGCGGACCGAGAACATGCGCTTCTTCGAGCACCCGAAGGAGAAGCTCTCCCACTACGCCAAGCGCACCGTGGACATCGAGTACCGCTTCAACTTCGGCGGCCAGGAGTTCTCGGAGCTGGAGGGCGTCGCCAACCGCACCGACTACGACCTGACGGTGCACAGCGAGGCCTCCGGCCAGGACCTCAAGTACTTCGACCAGGAGTCCGGCGAGCGGTACTTCCCGTTCGTCATCGAGCCGGCGGCGGGCCTCAACCGCGCCATGCTGGCCTTCCTGATCGACGCCTACTTCGAGGACGAGGCCCCGAACGCCAAGGGCGTCATGGAGAAGCGCGTCGGCATGCGGCTCGACCCGCGCCTGGCCCCGGTCAAGGTCGCGGTGCTGCCGCTGTCGCGCAACGCCGACCTCTCGCCGAAGGCCCGCGGCCTCGCCGCCGACCTGCGCACCGCGTGGAACGTCGAGTTCGACGACGCCGGTGCGATCGGCAAGCGCTACCGTCGCCAGGACGAGATCGGCACGCCGTTCTGCGTCACCGTCGACTTCGACACCCTTGAGGACAACGCCGTGACGGTGCGTGACCGCGACACCATGTCGCAGGAGCGCGTCTCGCTGGACCAGGTGAAGTCCTACCTGGCGGCGCGTCTGATCGGCTGCTGACCTCGGTCGGCCGTCAGGGAGCCCCCGTTCGCCTTCGGGCGGGCGGGGGCTCCTGCCGTGCTGGGGCCTGTCCGGCCGATCTTGCCGGACAGGCCCTACCGGCGGCCCCAGCGGGAGCGCGCCGGGGTGGTCGGGGTGGTGGGCAGTCCGGCCGTGCGCAGGGCGGCGAGGGTGGTGCGGTGGCGGCCCTCGTCGGCGGTGAGCGCGGTCAGCAGCTCGTCGTAGAGCTCCGGCCGGCCGTCCAGTGCGGCGGCGAGCCGGACCAGTTCGGCGGCCGGGCGGAGCGCCGCGAGCTCGTGCAGCAGGACGGCGGGCAGCGGCGGGGCCAGGGTGGTCGCCAGCGCGGTGAGGTCGGCGGTGGGCCGGCCCGCGGCCTGGCGCAGCAGCGTCCGGGCGTCGGCGGCCCGGTCGGCCCGCTGGAGCGCGGCGGCCAGGTCGGCGAGTTCGGCGGTGGGCGCGGAGCCCCACTCCCAGAGCAGGGTGGCGCCGTCGGCGTGCTGCCCGGTCCGTTCCAGGGCGGCGAGCAGCCCGGGCAGGGCGGCGGCCGGGTAGGACCAGAGGGTGTGGAACAGTTCGGCGGCCTCTTCGGCGGACCCGGCCTGGCGCAGCTCGGCGAGGGTGGCGGCGGCCCGCTCCGGGGAGCCCTGGGCGACGGCCCGGGCCAGCTGGACGGAGGTGCCGACCGGTCCGCTCCGGGCGAGCAGGGCGGCCAGCCGGGCGGTGTCCGGCGGGGCCAGCAGGACGGCGGCCTGCTCGATCAGGGCGGTCGGCTCGCGGGTGGCGCCCTGGCGGTGCAGGGTGGTGATCCGCTCGGCGAGGGCGAGGAGTTCGGCGGGGGAGCGGCGCCGGGGCGGCTCGGGTGCGGGCGGCGGTGGCGGCGGCGCCTGCGGTGTCCGGGCTTTGGACGACCGGGCTTTGGGCGACCCCGTGCGGGCCCCGGTGGGGGCCGGTCCGTCGGGCTCGGCGGCGGGTGGGCGCGCCGGGCCGAAGCGGGCCCCGGTGGCCGGTGCCGTCGGCTGCGGTGCCGGGGGAGGGGGCGCCGGGGAGGCTGGGGGAGCTGGAGGCGTTGAGGGGGCGTGCGCCTCGCCGTACGCGCCCCCGAAGCGGGCTCCGGTGGGTTGCTGGGGGATCGCCCGGCGGGGCGTCGGCTGCCTGAGCCGGATTTCCAAGTCCTTGAGCTGCTCGCTCAGTTCGATGCAGCGCTCGCCCAGGCCCTCGCGCAGCGTCCGGGCCTGGGCGAGCTGGCGCAGCACCTCGCCGTCCGGGAGCTGCTGGTCGGACGCCGTCCGGAGGGCCTCGGCGAGCCGCCGTTCGCGCTGGCCCGCGTACTGCCTGGCCCGCAGTAACTCGTCCAGCTCGGCCCTGAGTTCGAGCGCGTCCTGCTCCGTCTCCGCTGTCTGTTGCGCCGGTTGTGCTGCCTGCCTGATCCGCACGGTGATCGCCCGCCCTGTCATCTCGACCCTGACTGCGGGACATCCTGGCGTTGCGATACGGCGACTGCGTTACGGCAGTGCGTCCAGTGGTTTGCGACTGGCGTCCTTGAGCGCTCAGGCGGTGACCGCGGCGGGCGGGGTGACCGGGCTCACCGGGCCAGCCGGGTCCGGGCCTCCATGAGCGCGAAGCCCAGCAGGTTCTCCCCGCGCCACTGCCCGGGGCGCCGCGCCCGCTCGTCGTGCGCCGCCAGGCCGATGCCCCAGACCTTGTCCAGCGGGCTGGCCTCGACCAGCACCCGGCCGCCCGTGCGCAGCAGGTACGCGCGCAGCGCCTGGTCCTGCCCGAACTTGGCCACGTTGCCCTCGACCACCAGCTCGAACCGCTTGGCCGCCCAGACCTGTTCGTCGAAGCCCTGGACCAGCCGCCCGAGCTTCTTGGCCTCCGCCGGCGTGCGCGCCGCGAGGATCCGCGGCACGATCTCGTCGTCGCCGAAGAGTCGGGCCTTCCCGGCCATCATCCAGTGCTCGGCCGTCGCGTACTCGACGCCGTCCACCGTGAACACCCCGGGCCACCACTGGCTCAGGGTTCCGGGCCCGGGAGAGCCGTCCGGCTGCGGCCGATGGCCCCAGAACAGCAGCCACTTGGGCTCCGCGCCGGACTCCACCAACGCCGTCAGTGCCGTCCGGTCACGGGCCTCCAGCACGGTCCCCGGTTGCATCTTCGTCATATCGTCATTCTGACCCAAAGGCGGCCGGGCGGGCCAGCGGATTCGCCCGGCCGCCAGGGCGGGGTGCTCCGGGGCCGGTCGGGCCCCGGAGCGGTGAGGGGGTGTCAGTCCCCGGTGTTGGTGGCCCACAGCGGCTGGTTGTTGCCGTTGTAGACGACGACGTTGCCGTCGTCCTGGACGGCGACGTAGGCGCCCCGGTTCTGGGTGTTGGACGCCCACAGGGCTCGGTTGTTGCGGTCGTAGAGGACGAAGTTGCCGTCCTGCTGCATGACGGCGTGATCGCCGTTCGGCCAGGCGCCCGGGGCCTGCCAGGCGGCGCGGTTGTCCTTGTAGAGGACGAAGTTGCCGTCCTCCTGGACCCGCAGGACGGCGCGGCCGTTGCCGGACGTCCAGGCCTCGTTGCGGTGGATCGTGGACGTCGGGTAGAAGTGCGCGTCCGCCTGCGGACGCATGACCGCCCGGGTGTCGGAGGCCTGGGCCGCCGACTTGGCGCCCGCGCCGGTGGGCTCGGCGTGCGCGGTGGCTCCGGCCAGGGAGCCGCCGAGGGCCAGCGCTCCCGTCGCGAGCACGAGGGACAGCTTCTTGAGGTGGTTCATCATATTTCCATTCCTGGAAGGAATTCACATGCAGGGGCGACCGTAGAACTCCCCACCCGGGAAATTGATAAACCGTACACGAAAAGATGTGACTTCTATGATCGGATACCTATCGGTGGCCCCGAACTACCCCTAGCAGGAAGGGAGTAGCCGCCCAGGTCCGGCGTGGTAGGGCGGGGAGGCCGGTGGCCTGATCCGATCGCACGAAGGATTGCTGACCCCGGGCGAAATCCGATTCGGGAGGCGTTCCCTTTCCCGCTCACCCGATCGGTCAGGCCGCCGAGGACGGCCGCGCGGAGGCACCCGCCCGCTCGGCGAGGAAGGCCTCCCAGGTGCGGTGGCCCACCTCGGCGCCCTGGAGCGTCAGGTTGTCGCCGGCGCGGTAGGCGCGGCCGACCTTGCCGGGGACGCGGACCGGCAGCAGCGGGCGGCGCCTGCCCTGGGACCGGAGGTAGCCGCGGACCAGTTCGCCCAGCCCGTACACCTTCGGTCCGGCGAGGTCGGGCACCAGCCCGGCCGGCCGGTCGAGGGCGAGCTCCACCAGCCGGGCCGCCACGTCGCGCGAGTCGACCGGCTGCCACCGCAGTCCGCCCGGCGAGGGGACGACCGGCATTCGCGCCATCGCGGCGGCGGTCTTCAGCGCGAGGTCGTGGAACTGGGCGGCCCGCAGGGTGGTCCACGGAATGCCGGAGTCGGCCACCGCCTGCTCGGCGCCGTGCTTGGCGCGGAAGTAGCCCAGCGGAAGCCGGTCCGCACCGATGACCGAGATGTACACCAGGTGCCGTACCCCGGCCTGCCGGGCGGCCCGCACCAGGTGCGCGGTCGCCCGGTCGTCGCCCTTGGCGCCGCCCGCGAGGTGCAGCACGGTCCCGACGCCGTCCACCGCGGCCTCGACGCCCTCGTCCTTGAGCAGGTCGCCGACCACGTACCGGACACCGTCCCCGGCGGCGTGGCCGTGCCGGCTGAGCACCCGTACCTCGCGGCCGGCCGCCCGCAGCAGCGGCACGACGTGGCCGCCGAGCGTGCCGGTACCGCCGGTCACCAGGATGGGGGAGGTCATGGTCGTCTCCGATTCGCTCGCGGGAGTTGATCTTCCGGTGGTATCCGTTGTGGTTCTGCAGCTATGACCCCGAGCGGCGAAGGAATGTGACACGTGGACGCCGAAAAGCTTCTGACCGAACGCTTCGAGGAGCACCGGCCGCACCTGCGCGCCGTCTCCTACCGGATGCTGGGCTCGCTCAGCGAGGCCGAGGACGCCGTCCAGGAGGCCTGGTTGCGCATGGAGCGCACCGACACCAGCGACGTCGAGAACCTCGGAGGCTGGCTCACCACGGTGGTGACCCGGCTGTGCCTGAACCAGCTGCGCGCGCGTGAACAGCGGCGGGAGGACCCGCTGGAGATCCGGATGCCCGATCCGGTGATCGGCCGCGAGGGCGTGGTCGACCCCGAACAGGAGGTGCTGCTGGCGGACTCGGTCGGGCTCGCACTGCTGGTCGTGATGGAGTCGCTGAGCCCGGCCGAGCGGATCGCCTTCGTCCTGCACGACATGTTCGCGGTGCCCTTCGACGAGATCGCCCCGGTGATCGAGAAGACCACCGCCGCGACGCGGCAGCTGGCGAGCCGCGCCCGGCGACGGGTCCAGGGACAGGCACCGGCGCCCGACCCGGACCGGACCCGCCAACGGGCGGCGGTCGACGCCTTCTTCGCCGCCTCGCGCGAGGGCGACTTCGAGGCGCTCGTCGCCGTGCTCGACCCCGACGTGGTGCTGCGCGCCGACGGCGCGGCCGGTCGGGCCCGCGGTTCCGTCGTGCTCAACGGCGCCCGGACGGTGGCCGGTCAGGCGGTCACCTACCGCAGCCTCGCCCCGTTCGTCCGCCCGGCGCTCGTCAACGGGGCGGCGGGTGTCGTGGTGGTCGTCGAGGGTCGGCCGGTCTCGGTGATGGCCTTCACCGTGCTGGACGGCCTGATCGTCGCCATCGACGTGCTGACCGACCCCGAACGGCTGGCCGGGCTCGACCTGGCGGGCCTCGACGCCTGACGGCGCCCGGGGCGGTCCGGACCGGTCTGGACCGCCGAGGGGCGGGGTGCCGCCCGCCCGCGTAAATCGCAGGCGGGTGGGCGGCGCCCGTTGCGAGGATGGCCGGATCCATGTGAGTGCTGACACCGAAGGGGACGACCATGGCCCGCGCCATCACCTTGATCCGCTCCGACGCCCTGTCCGACGTCGCCGAGTACGCCTACGCGGCCACCGCGCCCGCCGGGGCCCGGCTGATCTTCCTGGCCGGTGCCTGCCCGCTGAACGCGGACGGCTCCACGGCGGCCGTCGGCAGCTACCCCGGCCAGGCCGCCAAGGCCGTCGAGAACCTGCGCACCGCCCTCGCGGCGGCCGGCGCCGAACTGGAGGATGTCGTCAGCACCCGCGTCCTGGTGGCCTCCAACCGCCAGCAGGACCTGGTGGCCGCCTGGGAGGTGGTCCGCGCGGCCTTCGGCGACCACGACGTGCCGAGCACCCTGATGGGCGTCACCGTCCTCGGCTACACCGACCAGCTGGTCGAGATCGAGGCCGTCGCCGCCGTCGTCGACTGACCGCACACCCGCCTCACGGCCACGCCGCCGCCCCGGAAGAGGCGGACCCGCGGCCCCCACCGGTGGGTGGGGGACCGCGGGTGGCAGGCGACCCGTCGGGTTCTCCGGGGTCAGCCGATGGAGCGGGGGAGCCGGGTGGTCAGGTAGAAGATGGTGAACGAGCCCAGCAACTGGATGCCCAGGACGAGCGCGAGGGCCCGGTCCATGCCCAGGGTGGGGGCGAGCGCCAGGTAGAGCGTGCCCAGGGTGGCGACGCCCAGCGCGAGGCTGGACTGCTGGCTGGTGGCGAGGACGCCGCTGCCGACGCCCGCCCGCTCGGCGGGGACCTTGGAGAGGACCACCCGGAACAGCGGGGTGCCGATCAGCCCCTGGCCGATGCCGGCGAGGGCGACGCCGGGGGCCATCCGCAGCGGGGAGAAGTGCGCCCAGTCGGCGAGCACGGTGAGGGCCAGGGTGGTCAGGCCCAGGGCCTGGACGACGGCGCCGGCGGTCAGCACCCGGCTGCCGAAGCGGCCGATCAGGCGGGGACCGGACAGCGAGGCCGCGAAGTAGCCGACGGCCATCGGGACGAGCGCCCAGCCGGCCGCCACCGGTCCCAGGTGCAGGCCCTGCTGGAGGGCGACCGCCACCACGAACATGAAGCCGCCGAAGCCGCCGAAGTACGGCAGGGCGATGCCCAGTCCGCGCCGCATCTCGGGGATCCGCAGCAGGGACGGCGGCACCAGCGGGGTGTCGCCCCGGCGCTCGGCGCGGTACTCGACCACCGCGAAGGCGGTGGCGAAGACGGGGAACAGCGCCAGCAGCAGCCAGGACCAGAGCGGCCAGCCGGCCGCGCGGCCCTCCATCAGCGGGAGCAGCAGGGACAGCAGCGCGGCGGTGAGCAGGACGGTGCCGGGCACGTCGACCCGGGCGGCCTTCGGGGCGCGGCTCTCCGGCACGTACCGGACGGCGAGCACCAGGGCGAGCAGCGCGAACGGGACGTTCAGCAGGAAGACCGAGCGCCAGCCGGTGCCGAACAGGTCGGCGGCCACCAGCATCCCGCCGAGGACCTGGCCGATCACCACCGAGATGCCGCCGACCGCGCCGTAGACGCTGAGCGCACGGCCGCGCCGGGAGCCGTGGGTGGCGGCGGTGATGGTGCCGAGCACCTGCGGGATCAGCAGGGCGGCCGAGGCGCCCTGGGCGGCCCGGGCGGCGACCAGCGACCAGGCGCCGGGGGCGAGCCCGCAGGCGAGCGAGGTCAGCGCGAAGGCGGCGGCGCCGACGACGAACAGCCGCCGCCGGCCGAAGTTGTCGCCGAGCCGGCCGCCCAGCACCAGCAGGACGGCGAACGCGATGCCGTACCCGGCGGCGACCAGTTCCAGCACGGCGGGACCGGCGGCCAGGTCGTGGTCGATGGTCGGCAGCGCCACGTTGACGATGAAGAAGTCGAGCATCGGCAGGAACGCCCCGAGCAGGACGGTGACGAGCCCGGCGGTGCTGAGCGCGGCCGCACCGGGCGAAGCGGCGGCAGCCGAAGCGGCATCGGGTGAAGCGGTGTCAGGCGAGGTGGCACCGGGCGACACGGCACCGGGCGGGACGGGGAGCGGAGCGGCGCCAGGGGTGGCGGCGGCCGGTCCGGCAGGACGGGGGGCCAGGGCGACGGTGGTCTTGGGGGCGGCGAGTTGTCGGGTCACGGTCCTACGATCGGGCCGTCGCTACCCGGGTACCAGAGTGTGGTTATCCAGGTATAAGAAGTACCTGGAAACAGGGTTCGGGGTGCCCCATGCTGGGGTGATGAGCCTGACCACCGCCGCCGCGGGCACCGCCCCCGTCCGCACCCCCGCCGCGAACCCCGCGGCCGCTCCCGCCGCGAAGCCCGCGGTCGCCCCCGCCGAGGCCCGGCGGCACGAGCTGGCCGCCTTCCTGCGCAGCCGCCGCGAGCGGATCGCACCCGAGCAGGTCGGCCTGCCGCCGACCGGCCGCCGCCGCACCCCGGGCCTGCGCCGCGAGGAGGTGGCGCAGCTCGCCTCGGTCGGGGTCACCTGGTACACCTGGCTCGAACAGGGGCGGGACATCCAGGTCTCCACCCAGGTGCTGGACGCGGTGGCCCGCGCCCTGCTGCTCGACCCGAGCGAGCGGGCGCACCTGTTCACCCTGGCCGGCGCGGACGACCCCGCCCCGGTGGTCGAGTGCCCGACGGTCACCCCGGCGGTCCGGCTGGTGCTGGACCAGATGTCCCCGTACCCGGCCGGGGTGGTCAACACCCGCTACGACGTCCTGGCGTACAACGCGCAGTTCACCGGGATCGTCGGCGACCTGGCCGCGCTGCCGTTCGAGGACCGCAACATGATGTGGCTGGCGTTCACGCCCTCGCGGTTCCGCGAGGTGCTGGTGGACCACGAGAGCGAGCGCGACCTGATGGTCGCCAGGTTCCGTTCGGCGATGGCCGACCACAGCGCCGAACCGGCCTGGAAGACGCTGCTCGGCCGGCTGCGCAAGGTGTCGCCGGACTTCGAGGCGGCCTGGCAGCGGCACGACGTCCAGCGGCCGGGCAACGGGCTCAAGCGCTTCCACGTCCCGGGCGTCGGCGTGCTGCGCTGCAACTACACCAGCTTCTGGCTCGGCCCGCGGCAGGGCTCCCGGATGATCGCGTACACCCCGCGGGACGAGGAGACCAGGGCGCTGATGGGACGGCTGCCCGGTCAGCTCTGAGCGGACCGGGTACCGCGGGCGAGCGCCAGGCACAGGACGGCCAGCGGGAGTTCCACACCCAGGGCCATCACCAGGGCGGCGAGCAGCGGCAGGCCGGAGCCGGCGGTGCCGATGTCGGCCAGCGCGTCGCCGGCCAGCAGCAGCGCGATCGCCGCGGCGGGGAGGTGCACGGCCGGGCTGCGGCGGCGCAGCAGCGCGTCCAGCCAGAGCAGGGCGGCCAGTTCGAACAGGTCCAGGACGACCCAGGCGGTCTCGTGGCAGACGGCCAGCACCGCCAGCCAGGGCAGCAGCGCCAGCGCGGCCAGCGCGGGCACCCGCTGGGCGCGGCTGAGAGCGCGGGTGAGGGGGCGGGCGAGAGGAGCGGGGGCGGTCGGCGCGAAGGCGCCCGGTCGGACCGCGAGGACGGCGGTGCTCACGCGGCGCCCCCCAGCACCTCGGAGGCCGACCCGACCGCCCGGCCGGACGGCCGCCGCAGCCGCCCGAGCGACTGCCGCTCGCACCCGCCCGGGTGCTCCACCCGGACGCCGTCGAACGGGCCCTCCGCCCAGGCCAGCCAGAACTCCCCGGCCACCGTGAGGACTTCGGCCCCGGTGGCGCCGGCCGACCAGCCGAGCCGGCGCAACCGCCCGGCGGTGAAGCCCACGACCGGCGGCCGACCGTCCTGCGGCAGCCGGCCCCAGGCCAGCGCGTACGCCTGCGCCCGCCCGCCGCCGACGGCACCGCGCCGGGCGCCGCGCAGAACCTGCGGGGTCAGCCGGGCGGCGACCAGGACGTCGACCAGTTCGCCGTACTCGTACACCTCCATCGCCGCCCGGCTGCGGCCCGCCCGCACGGTGCGCACCGACCACGGCCCGCACGGGCCGACCGGCAGTAGGTCGTCGCCGCCCGTGCTCGCGGGGAGCCGCGGCGAGCCGGGCCCGCCGGGCGGCGGGGTGGCGGAGTGCGATGCGGTGCTCGTCATACCGTCAAGACTTCCGTCCGGAGCGGCCGGTGTCGGTAGTGCGCCGCACCGATTCGGGGGTGTACCCAGCTACACCCCCGGCCTGCACACCCCTTCATGGTGGTGGTCGATCACCGCGCTCTACGCTGTCGGTCATGCCCTCCACCACGCTGCGCCGCGCGCTCGCCAGGAGCGCCGAGCGGCCGCCGTGGTCGGCCGGCGCCTGGCGCGACACCCGCTTCATAGCCGCCGGCATCCCGATGGCCCTGCCGGTCTGGACGGCCCTCGTCACCTCCAAGGCCCTCCTCCCGCTGCTCGGCCTGGTCCTGCTCGGCCTGCGCCTGCTGACGATGGCCCAGCGCGGCCGGCTGCGCGCCCTGCGCGGGGTCGAGGTGCCGCCGCTGCTGCGGTCCACCGACATCCCGGCCGGCCTGCTGACCAGGCTGCGCACGGGCGTGAACTGGCGGATGGTCGCCTACCACCTGGTGGTCGCCCCGCTGCTCGCGGCCGGCGCGGTGGTGGTGCTCTACGCGTGGGGCGCGGGCCTGGTGATGTCCACCGTGTTCGGCTGGGCCTGGACGATGCCGCACTCCAGCCCGGTGCGTGAGCTGTGGCTGGTGCTGGACATCCCGCTCACCCTCGTCGGCGCCCTGCTGCTGTTCGCCGCACCCTGGGCGGCGGCCCTGCTGGCCGGGCTGGAGGAGGGCGCGGCCCGCCGGCTGCTCGGCCCGGGCCGCACGGAGGCCCTGGAGCGCCGGGTCGAGGAGATCGCCGAGAGCCGGGCCGGCCTGGTCGACGCCGTCGACGCCGAGCGCCGCCGGATCGAGCGCGACCTGCACGACGGCGCGCAGCAGCGGCTCACCTCGCTCGCGATGAACCTGGGCCTGGCCCGGCGCACCCTCAAGGACCTCTCGCCCGAGGCCCGGCAGGTGATCGCGGACGCGCACGAGGAGGCCCAGGCCGCCATCGACGAGCTGCGCGACCTGGTCCGCGGCCTGCACCCGGCCGTCCTGGAGGACCGCGGCCTGGACGCGGCGCTGTCCGGGATCGCCGCCCGCTCCCCGCTGCCGGTGCGCCTGGACGTCCATCTCGTCGAGCCGATCGCCCCGACCGTCGAGGCGGTCGCCTACTTCACCGTCTCCGAGGCGCTGACCAACGTCGCCAAGCACGCCGGGGCCTCCCGGGTCGTCCTCTCGGTGCGGACGGCCGGCGGCCGGCTGAGCCTGGTGATCAGCGACGACGGCAGGGGAGGCGCGGACCCGGCCCGGGGCACCGGGCTGACCGGCCTGCGCAAGCGCGCCGCCTCGGTCGACGGCACGCTGTCCGTTCTCAGCCCCCTCGGGGGGCCCACCACCATCACCGTGGAGTTGCCGTGCGCGCTGTGATCGCCGAGGACTCGGTCCTGCTCAGGGTAGGACTGGTCAAGGTCCTGGAGGCGGTGGGCTTCGAGGTGGTCGCCGCGGTCGGCGACGCCGAGGAGCTGCTCGCCGCCGTCGAGGAGCACCGGCCGAAGGTCGTGGTCGCGGACGTCCGGATGCCGCCCGGCTACACCGACGAGGGGGTCCGGGCCGCGCTGCTGATCCGCCGGCAATGGCCGGAGGTGGCGGTGCTGCTGCTCTCCCAGTACGTCGAGGAGCGCTACGCCGCCGACCTGCTGGCCACCAACACCAGCGGCGTCGGCTACCTGCTCAAGCAGCGGGTGGCCAACGTGGACGACTTCGTGGACGCCCTGCAGCGGGTCGCCGAGGGCGGCACCGCGCTGGACCCGGAGGTGGTCGCCCAGTTGCTGGTCCGCCGCCACCGGGACCCGCTGGAGAAGCTGACCCCGCGCGAGCGGGACGTGCTCGGCCTGATGGCCGAGGGCCGCTCCAACGCCGCGATCGCCGCCGCCCTGGTGGTCAGCGACAGCGCGGTGGCCAAGCACATCAACTCCATCTTCACCAAGCTCGACCTGCCGCCGGCCGACGACAGCCACCGCCGGGTGCTGGCGGTGCTGCGGTTCCTGGAGGTCGGGTAGCGGTGCGGGGGGCTCGTGCGTGGCGGATCACCGGGACGCTCGCCCTGGTGGTCGCGGTGTCCTTCGGCGCCGTACAGACCTGGGCGGTGGTGGTGCAGCAGAAGGCGGTGTCCTCGAGGACGTACCACGTCGGGGTGACCAGGGTGCAGCTGGACACCGGCAGCGCGGCGGTCCGGATCAGGCCGGGCCGGGACGGGCGGGTGCTGGTCCGCCAGGACCTGGACTGGACGGTGCGCAGGCCGGTCGTCTCGACCGTGTTCGAGGGCGACCTGCTGATCGTCCGGATGCGCTGCAACCAGGTGCTGCCGGTCGCGGACTTCGGCTGCGGCGCGTCCTTCGACCTGGAGGTGCCGGCGGCGGCCTCGGTGACGGGCAAGGGCTCCTCGGGCAGCGTCGCCGTCCGGGGCCTGAGCGGTGACGTCCGGCTGGAGGCCACCTCCGGGGCGGTCGAGCTGGCCGACCTCTCCGGGCAGGTGTCGGTGCGCACCACCTCCGGAGAGGTGCGGGGCGCGGGCCTGACCTCCTCCCGGGTGGAGGTGGGCACCACCTCGGGCGAGGTCCGGCTGACCTTCGCGCAGCAGCCGAAGGCGGTGGACATCGGCGTCACCTCCGGTGCGCTGTCGCTCGTCCTCCCCGCGCAGACGAAGTACAACTTCACCGGGGCCGCCGGCTCCTTCTTCGGGGACAACGGCTCGGGCAACCGCCACATCGACACCGACCTGGTCGACCCGACCAGCGCGAACACCGTCCGCCTCTCGGCCGGCTCCGGGTCGGTGGTCGTCAGCGCGGCGGACGACTGAGCGGTCGGGGCCCGAGCGGCCGCGGCAGTGCGGCCGGGCCGGGCGATCGGGGCCCTGCGCCGGGTGGGGGACAATGGAGAGTCCCCCGCCCCCGTTCCCGAGGTCAGCCGCGCATGACAGCCACGCCCGCCACCACCGCGACCGGCACCGCGACCACCACCGCGACCACCACCGCGTCCAGCGCCGGGTTCGCGCCGCTGAACATCGGCCCGATGCAGGTGTGGCCGCCCGTCGTGCTGGCACCGATGGCCGGCATCACCAACGCGCCCTTCCGCACCCTGTGCCGCGAGCAGAGCGGCGGCAAGGGCCTGTACGTGAGCGAGATGATCACGACCCGGGCCCTGGTCGAGCGCAACGCCAAGACCATGCAGCTGATCAGGTTCGACCCGAGCGAGAAGCCCCGCTCGATCCAGCTGTACGGGGTGGACCCGGTGACCGTCGGCAAAGCCGCCCGGATGATCGCGGACGAGGGCCTGGCCGACCACATCGACCTCAACTTCGGCTGCCCCGTCCCGAAGGTGACCCGCAAGGGCGGCGGCTCGGCGCTGCCGTACAAGCGCAACCTGCTGCGCGAGATCCTGCGCGAGGCCGTGGCCAACGCGGGGGACCTCCCGGTCACCATGAAGATGCGCAAGGGCATCGACGACGACCACCTCACCTATCTGGACGCCGGCCGGATCGGCGCCGAGGAGGGCGTGTCCGCGATCGCCCTGCACGGCCGCACCGCCGCCCAGCACTACGGCGGCACCGCCGACTGGTCGGCGATCGCCCGGCTCCGCGAGTCCGTCCCGGCGCACATCCCGGTGCTCGGCAACGGTGACATCTGGTCGGCGGAGGACGCCGTGCGGATGATGCGCGAGACCGGCTGCGACGGCGTGGTGGTCGGTCGCGGCTGCCTGGGCCGGCCGTGGCTGTTCAAGGACCTGGTCGCGATCTTCGAGGGCGAGGTCGACCACGCCCGCCCGAGCTTCGCCGACGTCGCCCGGGCGATGGTGCGCCACGCGCAGCTGCTCGGCGAGTGGATGGGGGACGAGGTGCGCGGCGTGGTCGACTTCCGCAAGCACGTCGCCTGGTACACCAAGGGCTTCTCGGTCGGCTCCGAGCTCCGGGTCCGGCTGGCCAACTCCTCCTCGTTGGCCGAACTGGCCGAAACCCTGTCCCTGGTGGAGCAGTCCCAGCTCTGGCCGGCGGGCGCGGACGGCCCGCGCGGGCGGACCGCGGGCAACAACCGGGTGGTTCTGCCCGAGGGCTGGTTGGACGATCCGTATGACTGCGCCCTGCCGAGCTCTGACGCCGAATCGGACACCTCTGGCGGATGATCTGTCCGTAGCGGCAAAAATGCCCGCGCGGGGTCGGTTGCCACCCCGTCCCAGCCCTCTTGTCCCATCTGGACAAGAGGGCTCCTTTTCGGCGCGGAGATGTCACGGAACGAGCACATTTCTGGACGCAGTGCGACGATTGGCCGAGACGGCCTACGTTCAGCCGCTGGGATGCGCTGGTGACTCTTGCCACATACGCTGGCGACTGACGCCCGTTCAGAGGACGAAATGGACAGGTCGGCGGTGAATCGCTTCCCGAAGGGGATCGGTGCGGATCGGCCGGTCCGGGTGCAGGAAATCAAGCCGGGGCAACACGGCGGGCGCACGACCGCTACCCTCCGTCCCTCTTATGTGATCTTCCAGTTTCCCTGCGTTCAAGAGTTGAACACTAGCTAGCGTCATCCGGACGATTTCACCAACAGAGGTGAACGCCTTTACGTGCATTAGATCTGTCGGGTTACCGCCGGGTACGGGGGGCGTACGCCCTATTGGCGGCGCGGAAGTGCCTTCGAAATGGGTATGTTCTCCGGCGTCAGGGCAACCGTGTGCGAGGAGACCGACCCGTGCCGTCCCAGCAGAAGTTTGTTTACTCCTTCACCGAAGGAAACAAGGACCTCAAGGATCTTCTTGGCGGCAAGGGCGCGAACCTGGCCGAGATGACCAACCTGGGCCTCCCCGTCCCTCCGGGGTTCACCATCACCACCGAGGCCTGCAAGGTCTTCCTGGAGACCGGTAGCGAGCCCGCCTCGCTGCACAAGGAGATCAGCGCCCACCTGGAAGCCCTTGAGCAGGAGATGGGCAAGAAGCTCGGCCAGGCGGACAACCCGCTCCTGGTGTCCGTGCGCTCCGGTGCCAAGTTCTCCATGCCCGGCATGATGGACACCGTCCTGAACATCGGCCTCTCGGACGTCTCGGTGACCGGTCTGGTCGCCCAGTCCGGCAACGAGCGCTTCGCCTGGGACTCCTACCGCCGCCTGGTCCAGATGTTCGGCAAGACCGTGCTGGGCGTCGACGGCGAGCTGTTCGAGGAGGCCCTGGACGAGGCCAAGCACGCCAAGGGCACCACCAACGACCTGGACCTGGACGCTTCCGACCTCCGGGAACTGGTCGAGGTGTTCAAGGGCATCGTCCAGCGCGAGACCGGCCGGGACTTCCCGCAGGACCCGCGCGAGCAGATGGACCTCGCCGTCCACGCCGTCTTCCACTCCTGGAACGGCGACCGGGCCCGCCTGTACCGCCGCCAGGAGCGCATCCCGAACGACCTGGGCACGGCGGTCAACGTCTGCACCATGGTGTTCGGCAACCTCGGCGAGGACTCCGGCACCGGTGTCGCCTTCACCCGCGACCCCTCCACCGGTGCCGTCGGCGTCTACGGCGACTACCTGTCCAACGCCCAGGGCGAGGACGTCGTCGCCGGCATCCGCAACACCCTGCAGCTCGCCGACCTCGAGCAGCTCGACAAGAAGTCGTACGACGAGCTGATGGCGATCATGCTGAAGCTCGAGAACCACTACCGCGACCTCTGCGACATCGAGTTCACCATCGAGCGCGGCAAGCTCTGGATGCTCCAGACCCGGATCGGCAAGCGCACCGCCGCCGCCGCCTTCCGGATCGCCGTGCAGCTGGTCGACCAGGGTCTGATCGACCTGGACGAGGCCCTGATGCGGGTCACCGGCGGCCAGCTCTCGCAGCTGATGTTCCCGCGCTTCGCCCCGGACTCCACCTCCAAGCAGATCGCCTGGGGCCTGGCGGCCTCGCCCGGCGCCGCGATCGGCAAGATCGTCTTCGACTCCTACACCGCGGTGAAGTGGTCGCGCTCCGGCGAGAAGGTCATCCTGGTCCGCCGCGAGACCAACCCGGACGACCTGGACGGCATGATCGCCGCCGAGGGCATCCTCACCTCGCGCGGCGGCAAGACCTCGCACGCCGCCGTGGTCGCCCGCGGCATGGGCAAGACCTGTGTCTGCGGTGCCGAGGAGCTGGAGGTCGACACCAAGCGCCGCCGGATGACCACCTCCGACGGCCTGGTGCTGGAGGAGGGCGACGTCGTCTCGATCGACGGCGCCACCGGCAAGGTCTACCTGGGCGAGGTACCCGTCCTGCCGTCCCCGGTGGTCGAGTACTTCGAGGGCACCCTGCACGCGGGCGCCGACGTCCAGGGCGGTCTGGTCCAGGCCGTGCACCGGCTGATGTCGCACGCCGACGTCCGCCGCCGGCTCGCGGTGCGCGCCAACGCGGACAACGCCGAGGACGGCGGGCGCGCCCGCCGCTACGGCGCCCAGGGCATCGGCCTGTGCCGCACCGAGCACATGTTCCTCGGCGAGGAGCGCCGCAAGGAGGTCGAGCACCTCATCCTGGCGGACAACGACAAGGACCGGGAGCTCGCCCTGTCCACCCTGCTGCCGCTGCAGAAGGGCGACTTCCTGGAGCTCTTCCAGGCGATGGACGGGCTGCCGGTGACGGTGCGCCTGCTCGACCCGCCGCTGCACGAGTTCCTGCCCGACATCACCGAGCTGTCGGTGCGCGTCGCCCTCGCCGAGGCCCGCAAGGACCCGAACGAGAACGACCTGCGGCTGCTCCAGGCCGTGCACAAGCTGCACGAGCAGAACCCGATGCTGGGTCTGCGCGGGGTGCGCCTCGGCCTGGTCATCCCCGGCCTGTTCGGCATGCAGGTCCGCGCCATCGCCGAGGCCGCCGCCGAGCGCCGGCTGGCCGGCGGGGACCCGCGCCCCGAGGTGATGATCCCGCTGGTCGGCACCGTCCAGGAGCTGGAGCTGGTCCGCGACGAGTGCGAGCGGGTGCTCGCCGAGGTCGCCCAGTCCACCGGCGTCCAGCTGGACATCAAGCTCGGCACCATGATCGAGCTGCCGCGTGCCGCCGTGACGGCGGGCCAGATCGCCGAGGCCGCCGAGTTCTTCTCCTTCGGCACCAACGACCTCACCCAGACGGTCTGGGGCTTCTCCCGGGACGACGTGGAGGCCTCCTTCTTCACGGCCTACCTGGAGAAGGGCATCTTCGGGGTCTCCCCGTTCGAGACCATCGACCGGGACGGCGTCGGCGCGCTGGTCAAGCACGCCGTCGAGGCCGGCCGGGCCACCCGCCCCGACCTCAAGCTCGGCGTCTGCGGCGAGCACGGCGGCGACCCGGAGTCGGTGCACTTCTTCCACGAGGTGGGGCTGGACTACGTCTCCTGCTCCCCCTTCCGGATCCCGGTGGCGCGCCTGGAGGCAGGCCGCGCCGCCATCGAGACGGCGGGCAGCGACTCGCGCTGACGGCGGCAGCCCTCCCGGCCAGGCATCGGCCGGGAGGGCCCGCCCCAGCGCGGTCCCATCGCTGACCGCACCCCTCCCACCGGGAGGGCGTACACCGGAGCTCGGCGCAGGAGAACCGGCGTACGTAACGCAGCCGGGGCGGGGACGGACAATGGCGTCCGTCCCCGCCCCGGACGCATGTCCGCACGCGGCCGGGTGTGGCGACGACCACCCGCGCGGTTGCCGGGCCGCACCCCGGGCGGCTGCCAAGCTGGGCCCATGACCAGCAGAAACCGCCTCTACGCCGTTGTGGCCGTCCTGCTCTGCGCACTCGCCGCGGCGGCCGGGTACCTGCTCTCCGACAACGGATCGAGCCACCCCGGGGCCGCCGCCTCGTCCGCTCCTACGGCCTCCGCCGCCACCGCCGGCTCCGCCGCCACCGCCGGCTCCGCGGTGCCGAAGCCCAGCGCCCCGAAGTCCGGTGCCCCGAAGCCCTCCCCGCCGACCGGCGCCGCCCTCTGGGTGCCCACCGACCCCGCGCTGGCCGACGTCTGCCGCACCGGCCTGCCCGGCCAGGCCCTCGACACCCTCGGCCTGATCGCCAGGGGCGGCCCGTACCCGTACCGCTCGGACGGCATCGTCTTCGAGAACCGCGAGAACCGCCTCCCGCGCAAGGCCGCCGGCTACTACCACGAGTACACCGTCGTCACCCCCGGCTCGAACGACCGCGGCACCCGCCGCGTGGTCACCGGCACCTCCGGCGAGCAGTACTGGACGGCCGACCACTACGCCTCGTTCCAGGAGATCGACCCGCGCTGCTGAGAGTCCGGTCCCGCGCGCCCGGCCCCGCTCGCTCACCGGGCGCGGCGCCAGGTGAGGCGGGCGTGCGGGCCGTGCGGGCCGGTGGCGAGGAGGGTGCGCAGCTCGTGCAGCACGGGGGCCGGATCGCGGCGCAGCTGGGTCGGGGTGGTGCGGACCACCGGGAGCCCGGCGGCGGTGAGGCGGTTGGCCCGGGCGAGGCCGTTCTCGTGGTCGGCCGGGCGCAGGTGCCAGGCCCGCGAGTCGATCTCCAGCGCCACGCAGGCGTGCGGCCAGTAGGCGTCCGGGACGGCGAGGAAGCGGCCGTCCAGGTGCAGGACCGGGTTCCACAGCGGCTCGGGCAGGCCGGACTCGCGCACCAGCTCGCGGGCCTCGCCCTCGACCACCGACCGCACCCCGGCCGCCAGCTCCTCCACCACCCGGGCGACCGGGGGCAGTGCGAGGGCGCCCGGCCGGGCGAGCAACTGCTCCATCAGCTCGCCGAGTTCGCAGTGCCGCCGCTGTACCGCCTCCGCGCACAGCGCCCGGAACCGGCGCTGCCCGTTCCCCCGGGGCGCCAGGTCGGCCAGCGCCCGGGCGACCGTGGTGCTCCACAGCCCGTCGTCCCGCTCGAAGCCGGCCGGCATCGGGCCGGCGGCCCGGTGGATCCGGACGAAGGCCCGGTCGGCGACCCGGCGGGCGCCGGGGATCAGCACGTCGACCTCCGCCAGGTCGGCCGGGTGCCCCGCACTCGGCAGTCCGGCGTCGGCCAGCACCGCCACCCCGGTCAGCAGCACCTCCCCGGCCCGTGCCGCCCGGCCCTTGGGGGCCGCGTAGGCCAGGGCCGCGCGCAGCCGCTGATGGGCGGTCAGCCGGCCGTTCTGCAGGTGGATCACCCGGGGCAGCACCTGCTGCCAGGGCCCGCCCGGTCGCAGCCGGTGGGCGATCGTGCCGGACGGCACACCGAGCTGGTGCAGCTGCGCGCGGGTGGTGATGTGCTGCTGGTCGGCGCCGAGCAGCAGCAGCGGGTCGATCCGGTCGGCACGAGCGGGACGGGTCATGTCCCGGTAGTGCCCACCCGGGTCGGATGTATGCGAAACACCGCCCGTCGGGGGACGGTCGACAAGGATGTTGACGAGTCGCCGGGAGGCGCGGCGGGCCGGGGCCGACCTCCGCCCGACCTCGCCACGGCCCCGGGATCCGCCGCCACCGGTGGGGCGGGAGCGGCCCTCAGGCCGTGATCAGCTGGCCGCCGCCGTGTCTAAGGCACTCCTGGTTGATCGCCCGGTCCGGGGCGCTCGGCGAGGTGGCGGCGGCGATCCGAAGCTCGATGATGTCCCGCACGGCGGGCCACTCCGCGTCGAGGATCGAGTAGAACGCGGTGGAGCGCACCACCCCGTCCAGGCCCCGCGAGTGCGCCCGGCGGACGCCCTCGGAGGTCGCGCCGAGGCGCTCGATGGCGGCCCGGGAGCGCAGGTTGCGGGCGTCGGCGCGCAGCGAGATCCGCTGCACCCCCCACTCCTCGAAGGCGTACCGCAGCATCAGCAGCTTGGCCTCGGTGTTGATGCCGGTGCCCTGGGCGCGCGGGGAGAGCCAGGTGTTGCCGATCTCGGCGGCGTCCGGCACCGCGGTGGCCGGATCGCCGAACGGCACCCCGGGCACCGGCGGCCAGACCACCGGACCCTGCCAGTAGTCGAGTTCCAGGAACCGGGTGGAGCCGACCACCCGGCCGTCGGCGGCACTCACCGTCGCGAACGGCAGCGACCGGCCCGCGGCCTGGTCGGCAAGGGCGCGCGCGATGTAGTCGCGGGCCGCTTCCAGGCCGTGCGGGACGGGGGTGAAGGCGTAGGTCGTACGGTCCTCGGCGCCGGCCTCGGCAAGGGCCTCGGCGTGGTGCGCGGCGAGGGGCTCCAGCCGCACGGTGCGGCCGGTGAGGATGACAGGTACGGGCACGGAACCTTCGGTCCTTCGGCGGTCGGAGGATGCCTTCCGCGCCGGGGTTGCGGCGTGGGCGGCTCTGGACGTTCGCCCCGCCCGGACTCCGCCGCCGGGTACCCGTGCAGGCCGGAGGTCCGGTGCACGGGGCGGGGGCGGCGGCCCGGAGGCGGGCACGCGGTGCCGGAACGGACACGGGTCCACGGACCGGTCCGGCGGGATGAGCGAGGGGACAGTGTGCGTCCGCGAAATGGCCGAAGAGGAAACGAGAGCGCGAAGGGAAGCAGGCGGCCAGGTGAAGGCAAGATGCGTCGTGGGTGGCTGGCCGAGCACCGGGCCGGGACGTGATCGACGGCGTTACGGACGACGTGACGACGACGCGACGATGCGAGGCAGCGAGAGGACGATACCCGCCAGAAGGCGGTGCGTCACTTCGCAGCACACGAATGGGCGCGCAGGTCTCCCCGGCGCCTGCCCGAAAGGGCCGCCGAACGCCTGTGACCAGCGGCTTTCCCGCCGGGTGCGATCATGGTCGGAGAGCCCTTCCAGCGGGGCTCCGGGCGGTCGCCGGGGTGCGGCCGCGACGATGGCCGGCGGTGCCGGGAATTCCGGCGGGGTCGGGCACGCTGGACGAGAAGTACGCAGGTGACGAGTAGAGATCGGGGTTGGGTGCGCGGTGCGTGATCCCCAGGCGCTGTACGAGCTGGATCAGCAGGGTGTGGACGCCGTGGCCGCGGCGAACGCCGCATTGGGCGACACCGGCGCCGGCCTGGTCCTGCTCCACCACTTCGAGGGCTTCATGGACGCCGGCGAGGCCGGCGGCCAGGTGGTGGCCCACCTCCTGGAGGAGGGCGAGCCGCAGGTGGTGGCCCGCTTCGACCACGACCGGCTGGTCGACTACCGGGCCCGCCGGCCCGCGATGGTCTTCGACCGCGAGCGCTGGTCCACCTACGAGCCGCCGGAGATCCTGCTGCAGCTCGTCCACGACGCGGCCGGATCGCCGTTCCTGCTGCTCAGCGGGCCCGAGCCGGACGTCGAGTGGGAGCGCTTCATCGCCGCCGTCCGCGAGCTGGTCGAGCGCTTCGAGGTGCGGCTGACGATCGACTTCCACGGCATCCCGATGGGCGTGCCGCACACCCGCCCGGTCGGCCTGACCCCGCACGGGACGAGGCTGGACCTCGCCGCCGGGTACCCGCAGTGGTTCGAGCAGGCCCAGGTGCCGGGCAGCGCCCAGGCCCTGCTGGAGTACCGGCTCGCCGAGGCCGGGCACGACGTGCTCGGTTTCGCCGTGCACGTGCCGCACTACGTGGCGCGCTCGGAGTACCCGGCCGCGGCGGTGCTGATCCTGGAGGCGGTGCAGTCGGCGACCGGCCTGGTGCTGCCGGGCATGCGGCTGCGCGAGCGGGTCGGCGAGGTGTACGCCGACATCGAGGAGCAGCTGGCCCAGGGGGACGGCGAGCTGCGCTCGGCGATCCGGGGGATGGAGGGCCAGTACGACGCGGTCGCGGGCGCCGAGGGCCGGGAGAGCCTGCTGGCCGAGCCGGTCGACCTGCCGTCCGCGGACGAGCTGGGCCGGCGCTTCGAGGAGTTCCTGGCCGAGCACGAGCGCGGGCCGGAGTAGCGGGCCGGAGGAGCGGACCACAGCAGGCGCCGGCCCGGAGCGGGCCGGCGCCTGGTCAGGTCCTGGCCGGGGCGGGGTCAAGGCCCGGGAAATTTCCCGGGGGTCGGGAGTCATCGGGCGCCGTCGTTCGTTGGGCGGGAGGTGCCCGGGGGACGGGCCGCCGTCCGGAGAACACTTTTGACTCCTACCCCCGGGGGGACTTCGTGCTGATGCCCAGGCGCTCGACCGCCGTCATGACGGCCGGGCTGGCCGCCCTGCTGCTGGCCGGCTGCACCGGCCAGAGCGGCTCGGACGGCGGCCAGGCCAAGGGCTTCGGCGGCGCCCTGCCGGGCCGTACCTCGACCGGCCCGACGCCCACGCCGACCCCGACCCCGACTCCGCCCCCGACCGGGCCGTACGTCGCGCTGGGGGACTCGTACACGGCGGGCCTGAAGCTCGGTCCGCAGGTGGGGGAGCCGAAGGGCTGCTCCCGCTCCGCCGTCAACTACCCGTCCCTGGTGGCCAAGGCGCTCGGCCTGGCGCAGGAGCAGTTCCGCGACGTCAGCTGCAGCGGTGCCCGCACCGGCGACCTGACGGGCGCCCAGCAGACCGACGGCGGGGTGGCCAACCCGCCGCAGCTGGACGCGCTCTCCCCGGCCACCCGCCTGGTGACCGTGGGGATCGGCGGCAACGACGCCGGGTTCATGGAGGTCGTCGGCCAGTGCGCCAAGGAGAACCTGGTGGACGCGGTGAAGGGCCTGGTCGGCTCCGGCCGGGCGGCGGCGCCCTGCCGGGACCACTACTCCGCGGGAACCGGCGTGGACCAGGTGCAGCGCAAGGTGGACGCGGCCGGTGAGCGGCTGGGCCAGGTGCTGCAGGAGATCAAGCGCCGCTCCCCGCAGGCCCGGGTCTACGTGGTCGGCTACCCGGGGCTGCTCCCCGCCGACCCGGGCGGCTGCGCGCCGGTGCTCGGCGCCGCCGTGGCCGCCGCAGACCTGGGCTTCCTGGTCGAGAAGGAGCAGCAGCTGAACGCGATGCTGCAACGCCGGGCGGAGACGGCCGGCGCGGTCTTCGTGGACGCCGCCGCGCCCTCGGTCGGCCACGACATGTGCGCGGGCGAGGCCGCCCGCTGGGTCGAGCCGCCGTTCCCGGCCCCCGGCCTGGCGGCCATCCACCCCAACGCCCAGGGCCAGCAGGGCCTGGCCGCCGCCGTCCTGAAGGCCGTCCGGGGTTAGGCATTGCCAGACATGGCCTAGGCCGGTCCTCAAACCCCCGCCGGCGTACGGCCAAGGGTTCACGCCCCGGCCCGCGCCCCTTCGCGCGCGGCTCACCTCGGGTGTCGGAGCCTCGGCGTACCGTGATTGGCATATGGACGACACCGCGCACCGCCCCACCGCCGCCCCGACCCCGTACGACCACGCCGCCGAGGCCCGCTGGGTGCCCGAACCGGACAAGCGCCCCGGCCGGACGGCGTTCCAGCGCGACCGCGCCCGCGTGCTCCACTCCGCCGCTCTGCGCCGACTCGCCGGCACCACGCAGGTGGTCGCCCCGATGCGCAGCGACTTCCCCCGTACGCGGCTGACCCACTCGCTCGAATGCGCCCAGGTCGGCCGGGAGTTGGGTGCGGCGCTGGGCTGCGACCCGGACCTCGTCGAGACCGCCTGCCTGGCCCACGACATCGGCCACCCGCCGTTCGGCCACACCGGCGAGGAGGCGCTCGACCAGGCCGCCGAGTCCTGCGGCGGCTTCGAGGGCAACGCCCAGTCGCTGCGCATCCTCACCCGCCTGGAGCCCAAGCGCTTCGCCCCGCAGGACGAGCAGCCGGCCCGCCTCGCGCCCTGGCCCGGCCGCAGCGTCGGCCTCAACCTCTCGCGCGCCGCGCTGGACGCCGCCACCAAGTACCCGTGGAGCCGGGGCTCCCACCCCACCGACCCGGCCTCGCCCAAGTACGGCGTCTACGCCGACGACCTGCCGGTCTTCCGCTGGCTGCGGGCCGGCTCCCCGACCGGGCGCAAGTGCTTCGAGGCCACCGTCATGGACTGGTCCGACGACGTCGCCTACTCCACCCACGACGTCGAGGACGGCCTCCAGGCCGGCCACATCGACCCGGCCGCACTGCGCGCCCCGGGCGAGCGCGCCGAGCTGTTCAAGGTCGCCGAGCGCTATGCCCCGGACGCCGAGCCCGAGGAGCTGGACGCCGCCCTGGACCGGCTGCTCGCCCAGGAGTGGTGGCCCCGCTCGTACGACGGCTCGGCCCGCGCCCGGGCCGGGCTGAAGGACCTCACCAGCCAGCTGATCGGCCGCTTCTGCCTCGGCGCCGAGCAGGCCACCCGGGCCCGCTACGGCCCGGGCCGGCTGACCCGGTACGGGGCCGAGCTGGTGGTGCCGCGCGACGTCCGGCTGGAGTGCGCGGTGCTCAAGGCGGTCGCCGTCCGGTACGTGATGCAGCGCGACGAGCAGGCCCAGCTGCGGGCCCGCCAGCGGATCGTGATCGCCGAGCTGGCCTACGTGCTCACCCAGCGCGCTCCCGAGGGGCTGGACCCGGTCTTCGCCACGCTCTACGAGGAGGCCGAGGACGACTGCGCGGCCCTGCGGGCGGTGATCGACCAGATCGCCACCCTCACCGACGCCTCCGCCCTGGCCCTGCACGCCAGGCTGGTCGGCGCGGCCTGGACGTGACGGCCCCCGCCGGGCCCGGCGGGAGGGCCCGGCGGGAAGGCCCACCGGAAAGCCCGGCGGGAAAGCCCGGCGGGAAACGATTCCCGGCACCGTAGACTTCCTGGGTGGCCGGGCGGATCAGGGACGAAGACGTACAGGCGGTGCGCAGCGCACTGCCCATCGACGTGGTGGTCGGCGACTACGTACAGCTCACCAACGGTGGCGGTGGCGAGTACAAGGGCGTCTGCCCCTTCCACGACGAGAAGTCCGCCTCCTTCTACGTGAACCCCGCCAAGGGCGTCTTCCACTGCTTCGGCTGCCAGGAGAACGGCGACACCATCGCCTTCCTGATGAAGATCGAGCACTTCACCTTCGCCGAGGCCGTCGAGCGGATGGCCGCCCAGGCCAACATCACCCTGCGCTACGAGGAGGGCGGCTACAGCCCCCGCCACCAGCAGGGCGAGCGCACCCGCCTGGTCGAGGCGCACAAGGTGGCGGCCGCCTACTACCAGGAGCAGCTGGGCTCGCCGGAGGCGGAGATCGGCCGCCGCTTCCTCGCCGAGCGCGGCTTCGACGAGCAGGCGGCGCAGACCTTCGGCGTCGGCTACGCGCCGGTCGGCTGGGAGCACCTGGTGCGCTACCTGCGCGGCAAGGGCTTCAGCGACAAGGAGATCCTGCTCGGCGGCCTCGCCTCGCAGGGCCAGCGCGGCGGCCTGATCGACCGCTTCCGGGGCCGGCTGGTCTGGCCGATCCGGGACATCGCGGGCGAGGTGGTCGGCTTCGGCGCCCGCCGCCTGCGCGAGGACGACAACGGTCCGAAGTACCTCAACACCCCCGAGACGCCGATCTACAAGAAGTCCCACGTGCTCTACGGCATCGACCTGGCGAAGAAGGACATCGCCAAGTCGGGCCGGGCCGTGGTGGTCGAGGGCTACACCGACGTGATGGCCTGCCACCTGGCGGGCGTCACCTCGGCGGTGGCCACCTGCGGCACCGCGTTCGCCGAGGACCACATCAAGATCATCCGCCGGCTGCTGATGGACACCTCCCAGTACCGCGGCGAGACGGTCTTCACCTTCGACGGCGACGCGGCCGGCCAGAAGGCCGCGCTCCGGGCCTTCGAGGACGACCAGAAGTTCGCCGCCAAGACCTCCATCGCGGTCAGCCCCGGCGGCATGGACCCGTGCGACCTGCGGCTGGCCCAGGGCGACGAGGCGGTGCGCGCGCTGGTCGAGAACTCCGTCCCGCTCTTCGAGTTCGCGCTCCGGACGGCGGTCGCGCAGCACCGGGTGGAGACGCCCGAGGGGCAGGCGGCCGCCATGGAGGCCGCGGCGCCGATCGTCGCCAAGATCAAGGACCAGTCCGTCCGCCACGGCTACGCGGTCCGACTGGCCGGACTGCTGGGCGTGACCCCGGGCGACGAGCAGTTCGTCGTCCGGCGGATCACCCAGCTGGCCCGCTGGGACCGCGAGCGCCAGCAGAACCCGCGCGCCGCCCAGCCGCGCCGCCCCGAGCCGGCCCAGCCCGTCCAGCAGACCCGCCCGGTGTTCCGGCTCAACCCGCGCGACCCGGCCCAGTTCGTCGAGCGCGAGCTGCTCAAGCTGGCCCTGCAGCACCCGGAGCTGGTCGCCCCGGCCTTCGACCACTACGGCGAGGACGAGTTCCCGACCCCGCCGTACACGGCCGTGCGCCGCGCCATCGGCCAGGCCGGCGGCGCCGCGTACGGGGCCACCCTGGCCGACTTCACCAGCACGGTGCGCGAGGTCTGTCCGGACGACCAGGTGCGCTCGCTGGTCACCGAGCTGACCGTGGAGCCGGTGCGCTCGCGCCGCAAGGTGGACGCGGTCTACGCGGGGGAGTTCCTGGTCAAGCTGCGCCTGCTGGCGGTGGACCGGCGGGTCGACGAGGTCCGCGCCCACCTGCAGCGGCTCGGCACCCGGGCCTCGGCCGAGGAGCAGCACGCGGTGCAGTCCGAGCTGTGGCAGCTCCAGCAGTACGGGCAGGGCCTGCGCAGCCGGGGAGCCGCCGGACTGTAGGCCGCGGTCCGGCCAGGCCGCCGGGCCTTGTGCCCGGCAGGCGGTGGGCGGCAGAAAGTCCGCGCACGAGTCTCGGCCACGGAGCGTGGTGTGCCGCACACTGGAGGGCGTCCCACCTCCGTACAGCGCGGGTCCGCCAGAGTCGCGCCCGCCCCGAGGGATGCCCGTGGACCGAGGCCTTGCCGCCACCCCCCGCCCCACCACCGACCCGCTCGCCCCCGATGACGCCCCCGCCGGCGCCCCCGAGGATCGCGACGACGACCACGGCCGGGCCCAGGCCCCGCCACCGGACGGCGCCCGGGTGCCCGTGCAGGGCCAC
The DNA here is from genome assembly GCF_044547105.1 of Kitasatospora sp. NPDC052868. Classification (NCBI taxonomy): domain Bacteria; kingdom Bacillati; phylum Actinomycetota; class Actinomycetes; order Kitasatosporales; family Streptomycetaceae; genus Kitasatospora; species Kitasatospora sp. NPDC052868. The sequence goes on from NZ_JBITZW010000001.1 coordinate 119,390, forward strand.
CCCCAGGCCCTGGACGACAGCGCCCAGGACGCCGAGGACGCCGACGGCGCAGACGGCGCAGACGGCGCAGACGGCGCAGGCGGTGTCGACGAGGGCCCGGATACCCCGCGCACCCCGGACCGCTCCGACGGCTCGGACCGCTCGGACCGCTCGGACCGCGAGGCGGCCGGACCCGCCGGGGTGACCGGCCCGGCGGCCGACCTGCTCCGCCAGTACCTGCGCGAGATCGGCCGGATCCGCCTGCTCAACGCCGCCGAGGAGGTGGAGCTGGCCCGCCAGATCGAGGCCGGCCTCTTCGCCGAGGAGCAGCTGAACCGCGCGTCGGCCCCACCCGACCCGCTGGCCGCCGAGCTGGACACCCTGGTGGTGATCGGCCGGATCGCCAAACGGCGGCTGATCGAGGCCAACCTGCGGCTGGTGGTCTCGGTCGCCAAACGCTACGTCGGCCGCGGGCTGACCCTGCTGGACCTCGTCCAGGAGGGCAACCTCGGCCTGATCCGGGCGGTGGAGAAGTTCGACTACGCGCGCGGCTACAAGTTCTCCACCTATGCCACCTGGTGGATCCGGCAGGCGATGAGCCGCGCGCTGGCCGACCAGGCCCGGACGATCCGGGTGCCGGTGCACGTCGTCGAGCTGATCAACCGGGTGATCCGGGTGCAGCGCTCACTGCTCCAGGAGCGCGGGACCGAACCCGGCGCGGCCGACATCGCCGCCGCCCTGGAGCTGACCGAGGAGCGGGTGCGGGAGCTGCTGCGGCTGGCGCAGGAGCCGATCTCGCTGCACACCCCGGTGGGGGAGGAGGACGACGTCGCGCTCGGCGACCTGATCGAGGACGCCGACGCCGCGTCACCGGCCGAGTCGGCGACCTTCCTGCTGCTGCGTCAGCACCTGGAGGCGGTGCTGGCCACCCTCGGCGAGCGCGAGCGCCAGGTCGTCCAGCTCCGCTACGGCCTGGACGACGGGCGCCCGCGCACCCTGGAGGAGATCGGCGGCCTGTTCGGGGTGACCCGCGAGCGGATCCGCCAGATCGAGTCCAAGACCCTGGTCAAGCTCCGCGACCACGCCTTCGCCGCCCAGCTGCGCGGGTACCTCGACTAGGCCCCGGCTCAGGAGGCCGACGGAGACGGCGACGGTGCGGCCGCAGCCGGCGGCGGGGAGGCCGGGCCGATCGGGATCGGGGTGGAGGCCACCAGGGTGGCCAGGTCGCTGACGGTCATCGTGCAGGCGCCGCCGCCGCCGTTCGCCTCGGCCCGCTGCCCGCAGACCTGGAAGGTGGTGGCCGGGTCCGCCGCGTTCACCATCGCCGAGTAGTTGTCATAGCCCCAGTGGATCAGGGCCGTCTCCAGCTCGCCGGAGGAGCTGGTGATGGTGGAGGCGTCGCCGGGCGCGCCCTCGGTGATGGCCGCCCAGGCGGCCTGGCACTTCTGGCTGTAGCGCAGGTAGACGACCACCTTGCCGACGTTGCTGGTCTGCAGGGTGCGGGCGTCGGCGCCGCAGCCGGTGGTCTTCGGGTCCTTGTGCGAGCAGCCGAGGCCCTGACAGGCGGGCACCGCCTGGGCCGGGCCCGCGGTCTTGCCGGCCGGGCTCGGGGCGGCCGTCGTGGGCGGGACGGACTGGGCGGCGACGGCCTGGTCCCCGTCGGCGCCGGAGAGCCGTACGCCGGCCAGCACCAGCAGCGCGAGCGCCACGGCCGCGCAGGTCACCAGTACCAGCGGCCGACGCCACCACACCGGTCCCGCGATCGGGCCGGGTGCCGAGTCATCCCCGGACTCCCCGGACTCCCCGGACTCCGAGGCCTCCGGCGTCTCCGGCGTCTCCTCGACGGCGGCCTCGACCGCGGCCTCCTCGACCGGTGCCTCCCCGGCCGCGTCCGCCGCCGGGGCATCCGACGCGAGACCCTCCACGGCCGGGGCGTCCTCGGCGGCCTCCGGGGCCGACGCCTCCGCCCAGAGCGCCCGCAGCCTGGCCCCGTCGCACTCCACCGCCCCGATCAGCGCCTCCAGCGCCTGCTCGGTGACGACCCGTTTGCCGTTCAGCCAGCGCTCCCAGGAGGCCCGGCTGTAGTGGGTCCTGGTGGCCAGCTCGGACAGCGAGAGGCCGGCCGCGTCCTTGATGGCGCGGAGGTCCTCCGTCAGGCGTCTGGCGGGGCCGGACAGCTCGTCCGGCAGTTGCTTCCAGGTGGATGCCATGGGGCCTTCCCAACATGAGAAACGGCGGACGGGGGGCGGGGAGGGCCGAGGTGCGCACCGGCCCGGGGCCGTGGGGGCGTTTCGGCGTCTCCAACCTCACCGGCCTACCGTCTCAAACCCCAGGTCATGGCTCTGAGACGGACGGAAGTGTCTCACAACCCCGTCTACCGCTCGAACATGCATGTGCCCGTGCTGCAAAGTTCTCTGGTCGGAGCGTTTCAGCGCCCGATCCTTCGTCCGGGCACTGTTCGCAGACCCGGCGATCAGACGTCCCGAATCCCCCACGGATCGAGGCAGCCTCGCGGGGGGAGGCTGCCTCGAATCAAGGGACGCGCGGCGGGGAGGGTGCCCTCAGGGCGCCCTCCCCGCCGGGACCACCACCTGCCCGCGGGCGTCCGCGCTCCGCGCCGGGTCGTGTCGGTAGTGGGTCGTGTCAGTGGTGGAAGGCCGTCCGGGCCGGCACCCCGAGCTCCTTCAGCGGACCGGGCTGGCTCCGAAGTTCCGGCAGCAGCCGTTCGAGGTCGCCGAGCAGCAGGTCGGCCAGGTCCCGCGAGAAGCCGTTGCGGCACACCACGCGCAGCACCGAGAGGTCCTGACGGTTCTCGGGGAAGGTGTACGCGGGCACCTGCCAGCCGCGCTCGCGCAGCCGGCGCGAGACGTCGAACACGTCGAACGGCACGTCGTCGGTGGTGGTGAAGGCGAAGACCGGCAGTTCGTCACCCCGGGTCAGCATCCGGAAGCAGCCGAGCGCCTCGACCCGCGCGGCCAGGTACTGCGCCACCTCGCGCGAGGCCCCCTGCACGGCCCGGAAGCCCTCCCGGCCGAGCCGGACGAAGGTGTAGTACTGCGCGATCACCTCGGCGCCGGGCCGGGAGAAGTTCAGCGCGAAGGTCGGCATCTCGCCGCCGAGGTAGTTGACCCGGAACACCAGTTCCTCGGGCAGCGCCTCGCGGTCGCGCCAGAGCGCCCAGCCGACGCCCGGGTAGACCAGCCCGAACTTGTGGCCGGAGGTGTTGATCGAGGCGACCCTGGGCAGCCGGAAGTCCCAGACCAGCTCGGGGTCGAGGAAGGGCGCCACCATGGCACCTGAGGCACCGTCCACGTGCACCGGGACGTCCAGCCCGGTACGCGCCTGGAGCTCGTCCAGGGCGGCGCAGATCTCCGCCACGGGCTCGTACGAGCCGTCGAAGGTCGAGCCGAGGATGCCGACCACGCCGATGGTGTTCTCGTCGCAGAGCGCCACCGCCTGCTCGGCACCGAGGTGGTACCGCTCGCCCTCCATCGGCGCGGTGCGGGCCTCGACCTCCCAGAAGGTGCAGAACTTCTCCCAGCAGACCTGCACGTTGACGCCCATCACCAGGTTGGGCCTGGCGCCGGCCGCGTAGCGCTCGGGGTTGCGGCGCATCCAGCGGCGCTTGAGGGCGAGGCCGGCCAGCATGCAGGCCTCGCTGGAGCCGGTGGTGGAGCAGCCGACCGTGTTCTCCGGGTCGGCGGCGTGCCAGAGGTCGGCGAGGATCGCCACGCAGCGCCGCTCCAGTTCGGCGGTCTGCGGGTACTCGTCCTTGTCGATCATGTTCTTGTCGAGGCACTCGGTCATCAGCCGGGAGGCCTGGGCCTCCATCGAGGTGGTGACGAAGGTGGCCAGGTTGAGCTTGGCGTTGCCGTCCAGCATCAGCTCGTCGTGGATCAGCTGGTACGCCGTGTCGGCCGCGACGGGCTTGTCCGCGAGCCGGTGAAGCGGCGGTGACAGCTCCATCGGGCCCAGCGGGTCGGCCGTGCCGACGAACGGACTGATGGTCAGCCGGCGGTCGTCGCCGGCTCCCTTGTGCAGCGCCATGAAGTCCTGCCGCCCTTCGCTACCGGTGACCGCGTCGCCTCCCACGCTGCCACCGGCCACCGGAGGGCGCATCTCCACCGCGCGCCAGGGTGGAGCTAGGCGCTCTCCGGGTGGATCTGCTCGCGGGCGGAGCGGTACTGCTGGCGCACCGCCGAGCCGAGCGGCAGGTCCTGCTCCGGGTCGGGTGCCACGGTGACGGCCTCCGGCAGCGGCCAGCGCGGTGGCTCGGGGGTGCCGGCCAGCGCCCAGGCGGCCTGCCGGGCCGCGCCGCGGGCCGCGTGCGCACCGGGCGGCGGCACCACGACGGGGACGCCGAACAGCAGCGGCGCGATCTGCCGGACGGCCGGGAGCCGACCGGCGGCGCCCAGCAGGAAGACCCGCTTCACCTCGACGCCCTGGACGCGCAGCACGTCCAGCGCGTCCGCGATGTTGCAGAGCATGCCCTCGACGGCGGCCCGGGCCAGGTGCTGGGGGGTCATCGACTCGGCCCGCATCCCGGTGAGGGTGCCGGCCGCGTGCGGCAGCGCGGGCGTCCGCTCGCCGTCCAGGTAGGGCAGCAGCACCAGTCCGTACGCGCCGGGGGAGGACTGCAGGGCGAGGTCGCTCAGGCCCTCCAGGTCGCGGCCGAGCAGGGCGGCGGTGGAGCGGAGCACCTGGGCGGCGTTCAGGGTGGCGACCATCGGCAGGTGCCGGCCGGTGGCGTCGGCGAAGGAGGAGACCAGCCCGGTGGCGTCCACCACGGCCTGCTCGTGCACGGCGAAGATCGTCCCGGAGCTGCCCAGCGAGACCACCGCGTCCCCCGGCCCGAGGCCGAGGCCGAGCGCGGCCGCCATGTTGTCGCCGGTGCCGGCCGAGATCAGCAGGCCTTCGGGGGTGTGCCCGGCGGGCTCGGCGGGGGCGAGCACCTCGGGCAGCCGCAGCTCGTGGCCGAGCGCGAGCTCCACCAGGTCCTGGCGGTACTCGCCGGTGATCGGCGACCAGTAGCCCGTCCCGGAGGCGTCGCCCCGGTCGGTGGTGCGCCGCTTGGGGTGGCCGAGCAGCTGCCAGACCAGCCAGTCGTGCGGCAGCAGCACCTCGGCCACCCGGCGGGCGTTGGCCGGCTCGAACTCGGCGAGCCAGCGCAGCTTCGCGATCGTGTAGGTGGGGCCCGGTACGGCGCCGATCGCCTGGGTCCAGGCCGCCGGGCCGCCCAGGGCGTCCAGCAGGGCGGCCGCGGCGCCGCTGGAGCGCGGGTCGTTCCACAGGATCGCGGGGCGGACCAGTACGCCGCCCGCGTCCAGGCCGAGCATGCCGTGCTGCTGCGCGCTGACGCCGATCGCCCGGACGCCCTCCAGCAGGCCGCCGGCGGCCGCGTTGCCGAGCGAGTGCAGCCAGATCTGCGGGTCGGCCTCGCCGGCCCGGGCGTCCGGGCCCTCCGGAGCGGGGTGCGGTGCCTTGCCGGACCGCAGCACCGCGCCGGTTTCGGTGTCGCACGCGACGATCCGGGTGTGGCTGGTCGAGCTGTCTATCCCCGCGACGATGGCCATGTCGAGATCATGCCTCAGCGCACGGTCGGACGCGTCCGGACCGGGCAGGTTTTGCCCGTTCGGTATCGCGGCCGGATCCCCCGCGGACAGCCGCCCGTCACCGGGCCGTCACGGGCGGAAGGTACCCCAGCCGTCGTCCTCGACCCGGGGCCGGTTGAAGTACGGCACCCGCTCGGTGACGGCGGGCGGCAGCTTGTCGCCGACCTTGTCCGCGACGGCCCCGGCGGCCTTCCCGGCGACCGCTCCGGCCTGCTGCTTCGCCTTGCCGGCCGCGCCCTGGACCTTGGGGTTCTGGGCGACCTGCCGGGTGACCTTGGCGATCTGCTCATAGCGCTGGCGCCCGGCGCGCGAGCCCAGCACGTAGCCCGCCGCGAGTCCGACGATCAACGACAGCTTCCACATGATCGGATTCCACCCTCTCCTGGCGGCCTCTGCCGCATTGCCCTACCCGTAGTTCGGGGCGGCGAACCGTCCGTGCCCCCCAGCATCCCCGGGTGCTCCGCCGGGCGCGCGCGGGGCGCGCCGGTCGGGGCCGCCGGGGCGGCCGGGGGGAAAGCGATTGGCGGACCACCCCCCCGAGTGCGCTAATGTATGTCCCGCAGCGAGCGCCGAGGAGCCCGGGGAACCGGGGGCCGAAGCGGAAGCCGATCCCCCATAGCTCAATTGGCAGAGCAGCCGACTGTTAATCGGCAGGTTATTGGTTCGAGTCCAATTGGGGGAGCTCAGGTGGCGGTCCTTCGGGTCCGTTCTCCTGTTCGTGGTACGGCAGTTGTGTACCGCGATCCCGCATAGCTCAATTGGCAGAGCAGCCGGCTGTTAACCGGCAGGTTTTTGGTTCGAGTCCAAATGCGGGAGCTTCACCGGGTACGCCCGGTGACTGCTCAGAGCGAAGGCCCCCCGGTCGACCGGGGGGCCTTCGTGTTGTGTGGCCTGCGCCACTTCCGGCCCGGCCGCCCGGATCCAGGGGCCGGGCGGAAACCTAGGGGCCGGGCAGGACCTGGGCGGTGGCCCGGCGGTACAGCTCGGCGACCTTGTCGTCGAAGGCGACGCTGTACGAGGTGTCCGGGGTCTCGCCGCCCTCCTGATAGCCGCCGATCACGCCGACCACCGTGCCGCCCTGGGTGATCCACGGGCTCCCGCTGGTGCCGTCGGTGTAGCCGCCGCAGTCGAACCGCTCCTGGGTGGGGCTCTGCGAGCTGGTCCGGGCCGCGCAGGTGATCGGCTCGTCGCGCTCGTTGGGGTAGCCCGTCACCGAGACCGCGAGCCCGAAGCCCTCGCCGGTGCCGAGGGTGTTGCCGCCGACCGCGTCCTCGACCTCCCGGCCGCCGGCCGGCCGCAGGGTGACGAAGGCCACGTCGTACTCGGGGTCGTCGTCCTCCACCCAGCGCGGGTCGACGGTGATCGACTGGACCGGCCAACTCCCGTAGGGCGAGTAGCCGTTGCGGTAGCCGGGGGTGAACACCAGGCCGTCCAGCAGGCCGATCCGGCGGCTCTGCACGCAGTGCGCGGCCGTCACCAGCAGATTGCGCCGCGGGCTGTGCACCACGCTCGCCGTGCACGCCCGCGGACCCTGCGCGGTGCGGATCGAGAGGGTGCCGACCCGGTCGCCCGACGGGCTCTGCGCCGCCACCTCGGCGGTCGCGGCCGGCTCCGCCCCGCCGCCGCAGGCGATGCCGGCGGCGAGCAGCAGGGCCGCCAGCGCGACCGCCTGGCCCGCGCGCAGGGGCCGTACCGGGCGGGAGGCCATCGGGTCTCCGTCTCGTCCTCGGGGCGGGCACTGCGGGTCGTGCGTACCGCCGTTCGTGAGGAAGATCTATCAGGCCGCGCCCGGTGGCGCCACCCCCGGCCCGGTCAGCCCGTGGCCCGGTCGTAGAGGGCCTGGACGCGGTCCCCGAAGTAGCTGCTGTACGAGGTGTCGGGGCTGTCCCCGCCCTCCTGGTAGCCGCCGATCACGCCGACCACGGTGCCGGTCCTGGAGGCCGGGTCGAAGTCGGTCACCCAGGGGCTGCCGCTGGTGCCGCCGGTGTAGTCCGGGCAGTCGATCCGCAGCTGGGTCGGGCTCTGCTCGGTGGTGGTGTTGCTGCAGGTGATCGGCACGTCGCTGGTGCCGGGGTAGCCGGTGATCTTCACCGGCAGCCGGAAGCCGCGGTTGACGCCCAGCCGGTTCGCGCCGAGCACCTGCTGCACCTGCTGCCCGTTCTGCGCCTGGACGACCGCGAAGGCGACGTCCACGTCCGGGTCGGCGCCGTCCTTCCAGGCCTGGTCGACGGTGACGGCCAGCAGCGGCCAGACGCCGCTCGGGGCGTCGCCGTCCCGGTAGCCGGGCACGAACACCAGGTCGCCGCGCTGACCGAGCTTCGGGTCCCAGACGCAGTGCGCGGCGGTGACGATCAGGTTGAGTCCGGCGCTGTCGACCACGCTGGCGGTGCAGAAGTGGTCGCCGTCCGCGTTGCGGGTGAAGACGGCGCCGACCAGTCCGTTGAGGACGCTGGGCTTGGCGGTGCGGGTGACGCCGGTGTGCCGGGCGGCGGCGCCGCGCAGCCGGTCCCGGCTCCAGCCGTGGCTGTCGGCGGCGGGTGGCGACGGCGGGTGCGAGCTCACCGTCGGGGTGCTGCCGCCGGGGCCCGCGGCGGTGGTGCAGCCCGCGGCCGCCAGGACCAGCAGGGCGGCGCCGACCGGGGCCAGCTCACGTACCGTCATCCGCCCAGGCTCCCGGCGCCCCTGGCCGCCCGCCAGCGGGCCTGCGCCGTCCGGGGAGGCGTGATGGCGGGCGCACCCGTGTGCGCCCCCGGCGCGCACCACGGCTGACCGACCGGCTATGCTGCCCGGGACGGCCTTTCGGGGCCGTCTGCTGCTGCCGCAACCGGGTGACCGGCGGGCACGGCGAACCGGGGCGGTAGCTCAGCCGGTTAGAGCAGGGGACTCATAATCCCTTGGTCGTGGGTTCGAGTCCCACCCGCCCCACCTCCGAACCAGACGGTTCGTCAGATAAAAAGGGCTTCTGGCCAGGGAAAATGCACCCCGGTCTGATCGAACTGTAGAGCACCGGGCCCGCTGGAGCCCGGCCGCCACGCCGAGAATCACCCACGAGTGGACATCCGTGGACACGGCGCAGAGGCGGGGCGGGCGCCGCCTCCCGGGGGAGCGAACCGGGCCGCGTTCCGTATCCTGACCCGATGCTCGAACCCGCCCTGTTGCCGACCCCGCTGACCGACTGCACCGACGAGGCCCTGGCGCGTACCGGGGTGGAGCTGCGGCTCAAGCGGGACGACCTGCTGCACCCGGGCGTGCCGGGGAACAAGTGGCGCAAGCTCGCCCCCAACCTGTCGGCGGCCGTCGAGCAGGGGCACACCCGGCTGCTGACCTTCGGCGGGGCGTACTCCACGCATCTGCGGGCGGTGGCCGTGGCGGCCCGGGCGCTCGGGCTGGAGAGTGTCGGGCTGGTCCGCGGCGAGGAGCTGGCCGGGGCCCCGCGCAACTGGTCGCTGCGGGCGGCCGAGGCGGCGGGGATGGAGCTGGCGTTCCTGTCGCGCTCGGCGTACCGGGAGGCGGCCGGCCGCGGGGCGCCCGGGAGCGCGGCCGAGGCGGAGCTGCAGCGCCGCTGGGGCCCGTGCATGGTGCTGCCGGAGGGCGGCTCCAACGCGCTCGCGGCGATCGGTGCGGCGCAGATCCCGGCGGAGCTGCCCGGCCTCGGCGAGCGGGACGTGGTCTGCTGCCCGGTCGGCACCGGCGGCACGCTCGCGGGCATCGCGGCCGGCCTGCCGCCGGGGGCACGGGCGCTCGGCGTGGCCGTGCTGCGCGGCGGCGAGGGCTATCTGGAGGGCGAGGTGACGCGGCTGCACCGGGCCGCGTACGGGCGCGAGTTCGACAACTGGCGGATCGACCACGACCACCACGGCGGCGGCTACGGCCGCGTCCCGGCCGGGCTGGCCGCCTTCGCGGAGGGCTTCGAGCAGCGGCACGGCGTCGCGCTGGAGCGGCGCTACGTCGCGAAGCTGCTCGCCGCCGTGCACGGCCTGGCCGCCGCCGGGGCCTTCCCGCCGGGGACCAGGCTGACCGCGGTCGTCACCGGCCTGCCGGACCCGCCGGACGAGGGGCCGGGGCGGCCGTAGCGCCCAGGGCCTAGCCGAAGGTGAGGTTGGCGCAGGGGTCGGTGTCGGCGTTGCGGGAGTTCTCGGCGATGCCGGTGGGGACGCCGGTCGGGGTCGGGGTGGCGCTCGCGCCGGGGGCGCCGCCGGGAGTGGGGACGCCGGGAGTGGGGACGCCGGGGGCGGGGACGCCGGGGGCGGCCGCTCCCGGGGCGGCGGCGAGGGAGTCGATGCCGGTGGAGGCGGACGGGTGGTAGTCCCGGCCGAGGGTGATGGTGACGTCCTCCGAGCCCGGCTCCTCGACCAGCCGCGCCTGCGGGAAGAGCGGCGCCAGCTGGTCGGCGACGGCCTTCAGTGCGGGGCCGTAGGCGATCTCGGTCCGCAGCCGCCCGCCGTCGACCGGGCCCAGGACGACGTTCTGGAAGCCCTTCGCCCGGATCGTCTCCGCGGCCTTGCCGGCCAGGCCGGAGGTGCCGACCCCGTTCACCACCACGACGGGCGCGGCGGCCTGCTCGGGCGTCAGCGCGGTGGGGGAGGGCGCGGCGGCGGTCGGCGTCTCGGAGGGGGCGGGGGCGCCGTCGGCCTGGCCGGTGCTCTGCCCGTCCAGGGTGCGGTCCTCCCGCAGCAGCCGCCACAGCGTGTCCACGTCGGGGTGGACCAGGGCGACCCGCTCGCCGGAGTAGCGCCAGGGCGTGGTGACGAAGGTGATGTCGGAGAGCTTGATGCTCTGCAGCGACTGGGCGAAGTCCACCAGCTTCAGCGCGGTGCCGAGGTTCTCGTCGACGGTGAGCGAGCGGGTGGCGGCGTCGGCCAGCGGGAGCAGGGTGGGCAGCGAGAAGCCGAGGCCCTGGATCTTCTTGATCATCGAGGAGAGGAAGGCCTGCTGGCGCTTCATCCGCCCGATGTCGGAGTTGTCGCCGAAGCCGTACCGGGCCCGCAGGTAGTCCACGGCCGGCTGGCCGGAGATCTTCTGCAGCCCCTTCTTGAGCCGGATGTTGTGCGAGTTGACGTCGTTGGGGACGCAGATGTCCACGCCGTTGATGGCCTCGGTCATCGCCGCGACGCCCTTGAAGTCGACCACGATGGTGTGGTCGATCCGCAGCCCGGTCAGCGCCTCGACGGTGTTCTGCGTGCAGGCCGGGTTGCCCTTGGGCAGCTCGCCTATGGTGAACGCCGAGTTGAACATCTGGTTCGACCGCGGCTCCGTCCACCGGCCGCTCGGCAGCTTGCAGGACGGGATGGTCACCAGGGTGTCCCGGGGTATGGAGACGCCGACGGCGTGCTTGTGGTCGGCGTAGATGTGCAGCACGATCGCGGTGTCCGAGTGGCCCACGCCCTCGTCACCGCCGCCGAGGTCGGCGTTGCCGTCGTCCCGGGTGTCCGAGCCGAGCAGCAGGACGTTGACCGGGACGGAGGCGCCGGGCGTGACCGGGACGGGCGCCGGCGGGCGGGTGGTGGCCACGCCGCCCGGGTCGAAGGTGGTGATGTTGCTGTCGAGCCGGTGGTAGAACCAGGCCCCGGCGCCCGTGACGGACAGCACCAGGACGGCGGCGAGCCCTACGGCGGTTCGTACGATGCGCCGCCTGCGCGAGCTGCTGCTCATCGTCCCCGGGCCCCCGTCTTCTCGTGTCGGTGCGTGCGGCGCCGACCTGGACAGGCCGGTGCCGAGTTACTCGAACGTTAGACGTTTCGGGGAAGTGTTCGGTTACATCCGATGGCCGACGAATATGGCCCGGATCAGGCATTCCGGCTGTGATGCTGCTCACGCCGGCGCCTCGGGGTGCCCGAATCGGGCGCCTGGTCAGGCCCCCGGGCCGGAGGCGCCGGACAGCATCCGCCGCAGCAGGTCCCGCAGGGCGGTGCGCTCCTCGGCGTCGAGGGCGGCCAGCGGCTCACGGGCGAAGTTGAGCGACTCGCGCAGCTCCTCGGAGGCGGCCGCGCCGGTGTCGGTGGCGGCGACCAGCTTCACCCGGCGGTCCTGCCGGTCGGCCTCGCGGGTCACGAAGCCGCGCGACTCCAGGCGGTCGACTATCCCGGTGATGTTGGACGGCTCGCAGCTCAGCGTCTGCGCGATGTGGCGCATCGGCATCGGCCCGCGCCGCAGCAGGGCGAGCACCTTGGCCTGCGCGCCGGTGAGCGAGCGGGCGGCTGCGGCCTCCTCGTACTCGCGGTGGAAGAGCCCGACCAGATTGGCCATGAGGTCGACGACCTCGCGGGTGATCTCGTCGGATTGCGGCGTGGCGGCCCCGGTCGGCTGGGTGTCCATGCCTCACAGTCTACCTGAACATTTGACAACATGAACCTTTCATGTCCATCGTTACTTCAGTAAGTCAACCTTTCATGCAAGCAGGGAGTACCACCCATGGCAGACCAGGCAGCGCCCGCGACCGCCCGCGAATGGCACCTCGCCGCCCGCCCGCAGGGCTGGCCCGCCCCCGCCGACTTCGCGCTGGTCGAGGCGCCGGTCCGCACCCCCGGCCCGGGCGAGATCCTGGTCCGCAACGCCTACCTCTCGGTCGACCCGTACATGCGCGGCCGGATGAACGACGTGAAGTCCTACGTCCCGCCGTTCCAGCTCGGCGAGCCGATGGACGGCGGCGCCGTCGGCTACGTGGTCGCCTCCGCGGCCGAGGGCTTCGCCCCGGGCGACGCGGTGCTGCACGGGCTCGGCTGGCGCGAGTACGCCACCGTGGACGCCGGGCGCGCGGTGAAGGTCGACCCGTCCGTGCCGCTGTCCGCCTACCTCGGCGTGCTCGGCATGACCGGCCTGACCGCCTACGCCGGCCTGCTGGCCGTCGCCGGTCTCAAGGAGGGCGACCGGGTCTTCGTCTCCGGCGCGGCCGGCGCGGTCGGCTCGATGGTCGGCCAGATCGCCCGGCTCAAGGGCGCGGCACTGGTCGTCGGTTCGGCCGGCAGCCCGGAGAAGGTCGCCAAGCTGGTCGACGAGTACGGCTTCGACGCGGCCTTCAACTACAAGGACGCCCCGGTCGCCGAGCAGCTCGCCAAGGCCGCCCCGGACGGCATCGACGTGTACTTCGACAACGTCGGCGGCGACCACCTGGAGGCCGCGATCGGCGCGCTCACCCCGCACGGCCGGGCCGTGCTGTGCGGCGCGATCGCCCAGTACAACGAGACCTCCGCCCCGGTGGCCCCGCGCAACCTGGCGCTGGTGATCGGCAAGCGGCTGCGCCTGGAGGGCATGCTGGTGGGCGACCACGCCGCCCTGCAGCCGCAGTTCGTCGCCGAGGTCGGCGGCTGGCTGCAGAGCGGCGCGCTGCGCAACGAGGAGACCGTGGTGGACGGCTTCGAGCACACCGCGCAGGCCTTCCTGGACCTGCTGCGGGGCGTCAACACCGGCAAGATGGTCGTTCGCCTCGACGGCTGACGCCGCGTCAGGACCCCTTGGCCGGGGCCGCTCGACCGCCCCGCCGCCCCACCCGGGCGTGCGGGGCGGTTTGCGTACCGGGCGCTGGGGGTTCGGTCGCACTACCGCATTCCGGCCGGATCCGAAAGTGCGTCATCCGCGGTGCGGGGAGGCGCGGTACGGTGGTTGCGCCGCCTATGGGGCCGTTCGGGGGAGAGATCCCACCGAGGGGTGGACCTCGTTGAGGATTCGACTAGCATTGAGCGAAAGCCTGTCCGTTTTGCTCAATTTAGTGGCTTAATGTCGGCTAACGTGGGTAACTGTGGATCAACTACAGGCACTGACACGAGGCAGCTGGGGAAGGCGACCCTCGTCCACAGCCTGGAGGTCCCGGTGACGACACGTGGAGTCCTGTACGTCCACTCCGCGCCCCGCGCGCTGTGCCCGCACGTCGAGTGGGCCGTCGCGGGAGTGCTCGGTGTGCGGGTGAGCCTGGACTGGATCCGCCAGCCGGCCGCACCCGGACACTGGCGCGCCGAGCTCTCCTGGCAGGGTGAGCCCGGTACGGCCTCGAAGCTCGCCTCCGCGCTGCGCGGCTGGCAGCTGATGCGCTACGAGGTCACCAGCGAGCCCTGCGCCACGGCGGAGGGCGAGCGGTACAGCAGCACGCCCACACTCGGCATCTTCCATGCCGTCACGGGCATCCACGGGGACATCCTGATCCCCGAGGACCGGCTGCGCGCCGTCCTGCTGCGCGCCCGCAGCGAGGGCGCCGACCTGGAGGCGGAGATCTCCCGGCTGCTCGGCAAGCCCTGGGACGACGAACTGGAGCCGTTCCGCTACGCCGGGGAGGGTGCCCCGGTGCGCTGGCTGCACCAGGTGGTCTGAGACCGGACGTACGACGAAGGGGCCGGCCGCTCGGTACGAGCGGCCGGCCCCTTCGCGCGGGTTCGGTCAGAGGCTGCGGAAGGCCAGCACCACGTTGTGGCCGCCGAAGCCGAACGAGTTGTTCAGTGCCGCGATCCGGCCCTCGGGCAGCGGACGGGCCACGTCGCGCACGATGTCCGCGTCCACGTCGTCGTCCAGCTCCTCGACGTTGATGGTCGGCGGGGCGAGCCGGTGGTGCAGCGCCAGCACGGTGGCGACGGTCTCGATGCCGCCGGCGCCGCCCAGCAGGTGGCCGGTCATCGACTTGGTCGCCGAGATGGCGATGTGGTCCAGGTCGTCGCCCAGCTCCTTGCGGAGCGCCTTCAGCTCGGCGGTGTCGCCCTGCGGGGTCGAGGTGGCGTGCGCGTTGACGTGCACGATCTCGGCCTTGGACAGGTCGTTGCGCTCGAAGAGGTCGGCGAGCGCCCGCGCCACGCCGGCGCCGGTGGGCTCGGGCTGGGCGATGTGGTGGGCGTCCGAGGACAGGCCCTGGCCCACGGCCTCGCAGTAGATCCGGGCGCCGCGCGCCTCGGCGTGCTCGATCGACTCCAGGACGACGATGCCGGCGCCCTCGCCCAGCACGAAGCCGTCCCGGCCCTTGTCGTACGGGCGGGAGGCGCGCTGCGGCTCGTCGTTGTTCTTGGACATCGCCATCATGTTGGCGAAGGCGGCGATCGGCAGCGGGTGCATCGCGGCCTCGGTGCCGCCGGCCACCACGACGTCGGCGCGGCCGGTGCGGATCATCTCGATCGCGTAGCCGATCGCCTCGGCGCCGGAGGCACAGGCGGAGACAGGGGTGTGCACACCCGCGCGGGCGCCGACCTCCAGGCCGACGTTGGCCGCCGGGGAGTTGGGCATCAGCATCGGGACGGTGTGCGGGGAGACCTTGCGGGCGCCCTTCTCCCGCAGGATGTCGTACTGGTCGAGCAGGGTGCCCACACCGCCGATGCCGGAGGCGACCACGGCGCCCAGGCGCTCGGGGGCGAGCTTGGAGGAGTTGTCGGTGGCCGGGGTCTCGTACCCGGCGTCGGCCCAGGCCTCGCGGGCGGCGATCAGCGCGAACTGCGCCGAGCGGTCCAGCCGGCGCGCCAGCGGGCGGGGGAGGATCTCGCCCGGCTCGATCGCGACGCGCGCGCCGATCCGGACAGGCAGATCGGCGGCCCACTCGTCGGTCAGCGGAGCCACTCCCGAGTGCCCGGCAACCAGGTTCTCCCAGGTGGTGGCGGCATCGCCGCCCAGCGGCGTGAAGGCGCCGATACCCGTGACGACCACGGTACGGTTTTCAGCGGTCACTGGATCTTCTTCTCTCACGTGTGCGGTTCGGCGGCGAGCCGGGGGTGGGACCCGGCCGGGGCGCCCGGTGGGGCGCCCCGACCGGAAGGTCGGCGGGCACGGGGCCTACCGACGGTCAGGCATCGAGCTGGTTGATCGCTCAGGCGTTGGCGAGGATGTAGTCCACCGCGTCGCCGACGGTCTTGAGGTTCTTGACCTCGTCGTCCGGGATCTTCACGTCGAAGCGCTCCTCGGCGGCCACGACGACCTCGACCATGGAGAGCGAGTCGACGTCCAGGTCGTCGGTGAAGGACTTGTCGACCTCGACGTCCTCGGCCGGGATGCCGGCGATCTCGTTGACGATCTCAGCGAGACCTTCCAGGACCTCGTCCTTGGTAGCCATACTGGCTGCTCCTCTTCGGTGTTGAATGCGGCCGCCCGGCGGACGGACGCAGGCTTGTGGATGGGATGGGGCGAAACGCGCCTAGGGGAGCGTAACGACTGCCGCCGCGTAGACCAGACCCGCCCCGAACCCGATGATCAGCGCGAGGTCGCCACTTCGGGCCTCGCCGCTCTCCAGCATGCGCTCCATCGCCAGCGGGATGGAGGCCGCGGACGTGTTCCCCGTCTCGGTGATGTCGCGGGCGACCGGCACCGAGTCGGGCAGCTGAAGCTTCTTGATCATGGCATCGGTGATGCGCATGTTCGCCTGGTGGGGGATGAACGCGCCGAGCTGGTCGGCGGTGACCCCGGCGGCGTCCAGCGCCTGCTGGGCCACCTTGGCCATCTCCCAGACGGCCCAGCGGAAGACCGCCTGGCCCTCCATCCGCAGGGCCGGCCACCTGGTCTCCGCGCCGACGCCGTTGACGGCGTCCTCCTTCGCGAAGGCGGTGTCCCAGGCCTCGGTCTGCGAGATGACGTCCTTCTGGGAGCCGTCCGAGCCCCAGACGACCTTGCCGATGCCGGGCGTGTCGGACGGGCCGACGATCGCGGCGCCGGCGCCGTCGCCGAAGATGAAGGCGGTCGAGCGGTCCGACTGGTCGGTGAGGTCGCTGAGCCGCTCGACACCGATCACCAGGACGTACCCGGCGCTGCCGCCGCGGACCATGCCGTCGGCCAGGCTCAGACCGTAGCCGAAGCCGGCGCAGGCGGCCGAGATGTCGAAGGCCGGGGCGGTGCCGCAGCCGAGCCGCTCGGCGATCTCGGTGGCGATGGCCGGGGTCTGCTTGAGGTGCGAGACGGTCGCGACGATGACGCCGCCGATCTGGTCCGGGGTGATCCCGGCCTGGGCGATCGCCTTGCCGGCGGCCTGCACCGACATCTCGGCGACGCTCTCCTCCGGACCGGCCCAGCGGCGCTCGGCGATGCCGCTGCGGGTGCGGATCCACTCGTCCGAGGAGTCGATCCAGTTCAGCACCTCGGCGTTCGGGATCACCCGGACCGGACGGTAGCCGCCGACGCCGTGGATGCGCGAGTAGCGGGCGCCGGTGACGGGCTTGATCTGGGGCACACTCATGCCTTGGTCTCCTGATCCTTACCGCCGTGCTCCGCGACGATCGCGCGGGCCTTGTCCAGATCGGCGGGGGTCTTGAGGGCAAGCGTCGCCACACCCTTGAGGTTGCGCTTGACCAGTCCGGTGAGGGTGCCCGCGGGAGCGAGCTCGATGACGGCGGTCGCACCCAGCTGCTGGAGGGTCTCCATGCAGAGGTCCCAGCGGACCGGGTTGGACACCTGGGACACGAGGCGGTCGAGCACCTCGCCGCCGGTGGCCACGACCTCGCCGTCCCGGTTGGAGACGTACGCGACCTTCGGGTCCGCGACCGGCAGGGTCGGGGCCAGCTTGGCCAGCCGCTCGACGCCCGGGGCCATGTGGTCGGTGTGGAACGCGCCGGCGACCTTGAGCGCGATCATCCGCGCACCGGCCGGCGGGTCGGCCTTGAGGGCCTCCAGCTGGGCCAGCGTGCCGGCCGCCACGATCTGGCCGCCGCCGTTGTTGTTGGCCGCGGTCAGGCCGTGTTCGGCGAGCTTGGCGGCCACGACCTCCGGCTCGCCGCCGAGGACGGCGATCATGCCGGTCTCGGTGGCGGCGGCGGCCTCGGCCATCGCCAGGCTGCGCTCACGAACGAACGTCAGGGCGTCATGGGCGGTGAGCACCCCGGCGCCGGCGGCGGCGGTGATCTCGCCGACGCTGTGGCCGGCCACGGCGCCGACCAGCTCACGGGCGCGGTCCTCGTCGGGGAAGAGCGCGCGGGCGGTGACCAGTCCGGCCGCGACCAGCAGCGGCTGGGCGACGGCGGTGTCCTTGATGTCCTCGGCGGACGCCTCGGTACCGGCGTGCACCAGGTCGAGCCCGGCGACCTCCGACCAGCCGCGAAGCCGGTCGGCGACACCGTCGAGCTCCAGCCAGGGGCTGAGGAAACCGGGGGTCTGGGCACCCTGTCCAGGGGCGACGATTACGAGCACGGTTCAACCCTCTCTCGCCAGGCGCCCGGGGGCGGGTAGGCGACGGTAACGAAGAAAAGCATCGGGGATTGTAAGTTCCCTACAGCCTGGTCAGTTCTGCTCCCCGGTCGCCGCGAGTCGGCCCAGCGCCAGTGCGATACGCAGGGTGAACGCCGAACGCACGTCCGAAGGAGCGTAGCCCGTGACGTCTGTCACACGTCGGAGCCGGTAGCGCACAGTGTTGGGGTGGACGAAGAGCATTCTGGCAGCGCCCTCCAGGGAGGAGGCCTGCTCCAGATAGACACTCAAGGTCTCCAGGAGTGCCGAGCCTGCTTCGTCCAGCGGTGTGTAGATCTCCTCCACCAGCTGGCGGCGGGCCGCCTGGTCCCCGGCGAGCGCGCGCTCGGGCAGCAGATCGTCGGCCAGCACCGGGCGCGGCGCGTCCGGCCAGGCCGCGCAGGCCCGCAGGCCCGCGGCCGCGGCGTGCGCCGAGCGGGTCGCCGACAGCAGGTCGGGCACGGTCGGGCCGACCACGACCGGGCCGGGCGCGAACTGGCCGATCAGCGCGCGGGCCGCGTGCACCGGCTCCTTGTCGCCGCCGACCACCACCACCAGGCGCTTGCCCAGCACCCCGGTCAGGACGTGCAGCTTGGCGTACCGGGCGGCTCGGCGGATCGCCTCCACCACCAGCTCGCTGTCCCCGTCCGGGGCGCTGCCCATCACCACCCGCACCTGGCTCGGCTGGCCCCAGCCGAGCGCCGCGGCCCGGGACAGCACGCCCTCGTCGGCGTCGCCGGAGAGCAGCGAGTTGACGACCAGGGCCTCCAGCCGGGCGTCCCAGGCGCCGCGCGCCTCGGCCGCCTGCGCGTACACCTGGGCGGTCGCGAAGGCGATCTCCCGGGCGTACACCAGGACGGACTCGCGCATGTCCGCCTCGTCGCCGGGGGCGGCCACCTCCTCGATGGCCTCCTCCATCACCTCGATCGTGGTGCGGATCAGCTCGACGGTCTGGCGCAGGGTGATGGCCCTGGTCAGCTCGCGCGGGGCGGTGCCGAAGACATCGGTGGAGATCGCCTGCGGGGCGTCCGGGTGGCGGTACCACTCGGTGAAGGCGGCGATACCGGCCTGGGCGACCAGACCGATCCAGGAGCGGTGCTCCGGCGGCATCCGCCGGTACCAGCCGAGCTGGTCGTCCATCCGCGAGATCGCGGCCGTGGCCAGCTTGCCCGAGGACTTCTCCAGCCGCTTCAGGGTGGCGGCCCGGCGCTCGGCCCGGTCGGCCGCGAGTCTGCGCTCCTGCGCCGTCAGCCGTGGCGCCGCGCGCCCCGGCCGGTCTCGCCCGGCCCCGGGCGTCAGGCTCTTCCCGGCCTTGTCGGGCTGGGCGGTGGGATCGCTCTTGGAGTTCGCGGAGGCGGCTGGCACAAGGACAAGACTGCCTCACCGGAGTGACTGCTCGTGCACACCCCCCGGTTAAGGAGGCGCGGTGGCCGTGGTCGCACCCGCTACCGTGGGCCCGTGACCGACGCCCCCGCCCGCCCCCGCGCCGACCTGCGCCGTGCCGCCGAGCGCTACCTCTCCACCCCGGACGAGGGCATCGAGACCAGACACGCGTTCTCCTTCTCGGGCCACTACGACCCGAGGAACACCCACTTCGGCGCACTGCTCGCCTGCAACGAGGAACTGCTCGCGCCCGGTGCGGGGTTCGCCGAGCACAAGCACCGCGACACCGAGATCCTCACCTGGGTGCTGGAGGGCGCGCTCGCCCACCGCGACTCGCAGGGCCACAGCGGCGTGGTCCGGCCCGGGATGCTCCAGCACCTGAGTGCGGGCTCCGGGGTCACCCACACCGAGCGCAACGTCGGCGGCGCCGACGGACCGGTGCGCTTCGTCCAGATGTGGCTCCAGCCGGACGTGTTCGACGCGGCCCCCGGGTACGGGCTGCGCCGGGTGGAGCGGGCCGCCGACGGATTGACGCTGCTCGCCTCCGGCCTGGCCCGGGACGCCGGGACGGACGCCCTGCGGCTGCGGCGCGGCGACGCCGCGCTCTGGCTGGCCACCGCGGGCCCCTGGCAGCCGCTGCCCCAACCGCCCGCCGCGGCCTGGCGGTACGCGCACCTGACGGCCGGTTCGCTCGGCTACCGCACCGTCCCGGGCCCGCAGGGCGGCGGCCGATCGATGGTGCCCGGGGACAGCGTGCGGATCACCGGCGCCGCCTTCGCCGACCCGACGGCCGGCGAGGCGGGCGCCGAGCTGCTGGTCTGGGAGATGCACTCGCCGGTCTCGTACGGCTGAGCCACCGGGCGGGGGCCCAGCCGTACCAGGAGCCCAGCCGTACCGGGTGGCCTCAGCGGCGCAGTTCGGCCAGCACGGCGTCGGTGAGCACGGGCCAGACCTCGGCCGCCCACGGGCCGAAGTCCCGGTCGGTGAGCGCGACGCAGGCCGCGCCCGCCTCCGGGTCGACCCAGAGGAAGGTGCCGGACTGGCCGAAGTGGCCGAAGGTCGCGGGCGAGCTGGTGGTACCCGTCCAGTGCGGCGCCTTGCCGTCGCGGATCTCGAAGCCGAGGCCCCAGTCGTTCGGCCGGCGGTGGCCGAAGCCGGGCAGTACGCCGCTGGTCCCGGGGAAGGCCACCTCGCGGGTGGCGGCGCGCAGGGTGGACGGGTCCAGCAGCTTGGGCGACTGCAGCTCGGCCGCGAACAGCGCGAGGTCCGCCGCCGTGGACAGGCCGCCGGCCCCGGCCGGGGACTTGTGCGCGGTGTTGATCAGCGTCGAGCGCATACCCAGCGGCTCGAACACCGCCTCGGCGGCGTACCGGCCGAACTCGATGCCGGAGGCCTGCGCCAGGGCCTGCGCCAGCACGTCGAACCCGGCGTTGGAGTACAGCCGGCGGTTGCCCGGCTCGGCCATCACCCGGTGCTCGTCGAAGGCCAGCCCCGAGGTGTGCGCCAGCAGGTGCCGGACGGTCGAACCCGCGGGCCCGGCCGGGGAGTCCAGCTCGAACACGCCCTCCTCCACGGCGACCAGCACGGCGTAGGAGGTGAGCAGCTTGGTCACCGACGCCAGCGGGAAGAGGTGCTGCTGGGGCCCGTGCCCGCCCAGCACCGCGCCGTCCGCACCCCGTACGACGGCCACCGCGGCGTTCGGCACCGGCCAGTTCTCGATCATCCGCAAGCTCTCCATGGGCCCGACTCTAACCGGGGGCCGGAGCCGGGTGCCGGGAGTACCCGCGTGGGAGGCTTGCTTGGAGTGCGCTCTAACTCATTAGCGTCGTGGACACCGCTCACCACAGGGGGTTTGGAAGATGGCAACGCTCGCGTCGATCAAGGTGGATCTGCGGACCTGCGACCAGGTCTTCCACACGCCGACCGGCGAACCGGACCGGACCCCGCGGCACGGCATCAGCGAGGTCGCGGAGGCCAGCGGACTGACCGCCCACACGCTGCGCTGGTACGAGCGGATCGGCCTGCTCGACCCGGTCGACCGCTCCGCGTCCGGCCGGCGCCGCTACTGCGACGCCGACCTGCACCGGCTGGCCTTCCTGGGCCGGCTGCGGCTGACCGGCATGTCGGTGGCCGACATGCTCCGGTACGTCGAACTGGCCCGCAGCGGTGAGCAGACCCTCGAGGACCGGCGCGACCTGCTGGTCGCCCACCGCGAGGAGGTCCGGCAGCGGATCGCCGACCTCCACGCGACCCTCGCCGTCATCGACTACAAGATCGATCTCTACGCCGGGAAGATCGCCGACAGCGGCGCACCGGCGGACCGCCCGCAGAGGAAGAAGCAGAGCGCATGAACCTCCCCGTCCTTCCCACCGCGCAGCTCGGCACCGACGGCCCGACCGTGGGCGTCCAGGGCCTCGGCTGCATGGGCATGAGCGAGTTCTACGGCCCGACCGACACCGCCGAGGCCCTCGCCACCCTGGACGCCGCCCTGGAGGCGGGCGTCACCCTCTTCGACACCGCCGACCAGTACGGCGAAGGGCGCAACGAGGAGCTGATCGGCCCGTTCGTCCGGGCCAACCGCGACCGGGTGGTGCTGGCCACCAAGTTCGGCGTCGAGCGCAAGGCGGACGACCCGCTGTACCGGGCCGTCCGCAACGAGCCGGCGTACATCCGGACCGCGGTGGACGCCTCGCTGCGCCGGCTCGGCGTGGACGTGATCGACCTCTACTACATGCACCGCCGCAACCCGGCCGTGCCGATCGCCGAGTCGGTCGGCGCGATGGCCGAGCTGGTGGCGGCCGGCAAGGTGCGCCACCTCGGGCTCTCCGAGGTGACCGGGGCCGAGCTGCGCGAGGCGCACGCGGTGCACCCGATCGCCGCCCTGCAGTCCGAGTGGTCGGTCTTCGCCCGGGACGTCGAGCGCTCGGCGGTGCAGGCCGCCGCCGAGCTGGGCGTCGCCTTCGTGCCCTACTCGCCGCTCGGGCGGGGCTTCCTGACCGGGTCCTTCGCCGCCGCCGAGGAGTTGCCGGCGGACGACGTGCGACGCACCCAGCCCCGGTTCAACGGTGCGAACGCGGCGGCCAACCTGGCGCTGGTCGAGCCGATCCGGGAGATCGCGGCGGCGCGCGGGGTCACCACCGCCCAGGTGGCGCTCGCCTGGGTGCACCAGCGCGCGGAGGTGCACGGGCTGGCGGTCATCCCGATCCCGGGCACCCGCCGGCGCGCCCGGCTGGCCGAGAACACCGCGGCCGCCGTGCTGCGGCTGACCGCCGAGGAGCTGGCGGTGCTGGAGCCGGTCGCCGGCCAGGTGGCCGGCGACCGCTACCCGGACATGGCCTTCACCTCGGTCGGCCGCGAGTAACGCCGGGTGCGGGCGGCACCCGGCGGCGGCTCAGGCCTCGCGGCCCAGCCAGGCGGCCAGCCGGGTGGCGGCGTCCGCACCCTCGGGCGCGGTCCGCTCGTCGGCGAAGGGGATGGTCTCGTCGCGCGAGCCGGGCGGCAGCACGGCCCGGGCGATCGACAGGGCGGTCTCGGCCAGCGGCCCGTCCAGGACGAGGCTGCTGCCGAGCGCCCGGGCGATGTCCCAGGAGTGGGTGACGGCCTCCACGATGTAGCCGCCCAGCACCGCCCGGCCCGGCACCTCGCCCCAGGGCGCGACGGACGGGCGGTCCAGCTTGGCGTCGTCCGCCCAGGCGGCGGTGACCCGGGCCCGGGCCCGGCCGAGCGCGGCCGGCCAGCCGTCGTCCGGCTGATCGCCGGTCGCGGCCGCCACGTCGTGGGCGATGCCGCCCTCACCGATGTAGGCGAGCCGGTGCACCCCGCCGACCACATGGCCGAGCAGCTGCCGCAGGTCGTACTCGGTACACGGGGTCGGCCGCCCCAGCGCCTCCGGGGTGACCTCGGCGATCAGCTTCTCCAGCTGTCCGAGGGCGAGCAGGTACAGCGGGCGGGGGTCCTGGGTGGTGTCCACGCGGGGTCAACTCCGTCGATTCGCAAGGGTTTCCTTCTCGGAGGCAATCTCCCGGCAAAACCTGACAGGGAGCGTCAGGATTTCTGGGATCCTCGTGCCATGAAGGCCGACCGCCTGCTCTCGATCCTGCTGCTGCTCCAGACCCGGGGCCGGGTGCCCGCCACCGAACTGGCCGACCGGCTGGAGGTGTCGGTCCGCACCATCTACCGCGATGTCGAGGCGCTCTCGACGGCCGGCGTCCCGGTCTACACCGAGCGCGGCCGGCACGGCGGGATAAGCCTGCTGCCCGGCTACCGCACCGACGTCAGCGGCCTGACCGCCGACGAGGCCCGCGCGCTGTTCGTGCTCTCCGCCCAGGGTGCGCACAGCGACCTCGGCCTGGACGGCGCGCTCGGCTCGGCCCTGCGCAAGGTGATGGCCGCACTGCCGGCCCCGCACCGCCCGGCCGCCGAGCGGATCAGCGAGCGGATCCTGGTCGACCCGGCCCGCTGGCTCCAGCCCGGGCCGCCCGCCGGGCCGGACCTCGGGGAGCTCCAGCACGCCGTGTTCGCCGACCGGCGGCTGCGGCTGCGCTACCGGCACAGCGGCGCGCCCGCCCCGGTCGAGTACACCGTCGACCCCTACGGCCTGGTCAGCAAGGCCGCCGTCTGGTACCTGGTGGCCGATCTGCAGGGCGAGCCCCGGCTGTTCCGGGCCGACCGGGTGCTGGCCGCGGAGGCCGCCGAGGAGCCGGTGCGGCGCCGCCCGGGCCTGGGGCTCGGCGACGTCTGGGCGGTGCTGCGCGAGCAGGTGGAGCGGCTGCCGAAGGAGGTGCCGGTGAAGGTCCGGGTGCGGCGCGGGCGGCTGGACCTGTTCATCCGGATCCACGGCACCCGGCTCGCCGCCGCGCCGCCGGAGACGGGCGCCGGGGCCCCCGAGGAGTGGGTCGAGCTGGCGATGGCCTTCCCGTCGCCGGCGGCCGTCCGCGCGCTGCTCTCCTTCGGGATGGACGCCGAGGTGCTCTCGCCGCCCGCCGCCCGGCGGGAGATGGCCCGGGCCGCCGCCGAGGCCGCCCGGGTCTACCAGGACCAGCGGGACCAGCGTTCCTGCGGAGGGCCGGGTCAGGCCTCCGGGGCCGGGCGGACCACGTCCTCGTAGTGGCCCAGGGCGATGGCCGCGAAGTTGTGCAGGCTGTCGGTGCCGGCGACGAAGTAGCCGTTGTGCCCGGAGGAGCGGGCCGAGGAGATCTGCTCGGCGCCGAAGTCGGTCGAGGTCGGGTCGGCGCCGTGGCCGAGCCCGCCGACCTCCAGGTAGGGCACGTTGCCGATCCAGTCACTGCCGTTGCGGGTCGCCCAGACGTGCACGCCGGCGCCCAGCTCGGAGGTGCTCTGCACGCCCATGCCGGGGCTGCCGAACACCATCAGGTCGGTGACCCCGGAGGTGTCGGACGGCGAGGTGGCCGCCCGCGGGATGTCCGGCGCGGCGTTGCCGCAGACCACCGTGCCGTAGGAGTGGCAGAGCAGCGAGGGCGGCGCGTCCGGCCGGGTGGTCTCCTTCAGCCCGGCCAGCAGACGGCCCAGCCGCGGCGCGCCGACGTCGGCGAGGCGGGAGGTGACGGCGTCCGGGCCGAGGCCCGACGGGGTGACGTACCCCGTCCAGGCGATCACCGCGGTCCGGGTGCCGGGCGACTGCCGGTGCTCCTCGGCGAAGAGCGCCCGGGCCATCCCGGCGGGGGAGCGCAGCGGCTCGGAGGCCTGGTCGAAGTGGCCCAGGTCGGCGTCCGATCCGGGCACCAGGACGGAGATCCGGTCGGCGTCCGCGAGGTCGCCGAAGACCTCGGTGACCAGGCCGCGCCCGCGCGGGTCGAAGGCGAGCACCTGGCGCTCGGGGGCGAGCAGGTGGTCGACGTCGTTGGCGCGCGAGACGGCCAGCGCGCGGAGGTCGGAGTCGACCTTCCGGTCGGCGGCGCGGGCCCGGGCGCGGTCCCGCTCGGCGGTGAGGGCGATCCGGTTGGCGCGGTAGCGCAGCTCCACCGGGGCGCCGTCGAAGTTGCCGACGACCAGCGGGTAGTCCTTGATCAGCCGGTCCAGCTCGGTCGGGGCGAGCGAGGCGAAGAAGTCGGCGGCGGCGGCCGGCGTGGTGGTGGCCGGGTCCGGCAGGGACCGGCCGAAGGTGTGGTCCTCGACCCAGGCGGCGCTGCCGGCCGGAGGCGTGGAGATGGCCAGCTGCTCGGTGGAGGCGGCGGCCTGGGCCGCGGCTGCGCCGGCATCGGCAAGCACGGCGCCGGCCGCGAAGGCGCCGATCATTACACGCTTCCACCGCCGACGGCGCATCGCGTCAACTCCCTAGGGGCCCGTGACCGTTCCACGGGCGGGGCCCGGAGGGTGGTACGACTGCCAACTTCCTGGGCCAGCCTAGGGTGCCCGGGGGACTGGTGGGCACGCCTAAACTGTGGGATGGGTCACATGAACCGGGGGTGTCCGGTTGGTTTCAGTCATCGGCCAGTGCGTCGAACTCCTTGACCAGTCGCTTCGGTGCGGTGCGCCGCCAGGCCTCGGTCAGCAGATCGCGCAGCTCGTCCGGGTCGACCGCGTCGAGCCGGACGCCCACCCAGCCGTGCCGGCCGACGTACTTGGGGTAGGAGAACACCTCGGGTTCGGCGGCGATCAGCTCCAGTTGGTCCTCCCGGGCGGCCTTCAGACTGACCGTTTCGCCGTCCGGCGAGCCCATCGCGAAGATCTTCGCGCCCACCCGCAGGGTCTCGATCTCCCAGGTGGGCTGCTGCACGGCCGCCGGCAGGGCGAGGGCCATGGTCCGGAACTCGTCGAAGGTCACCATGGCGGCAGCCTAGGCCAGGGGCCTGACGGACCGTCGCCCCCGGTGCGCCGCGAGTGCTGCGCGCGCCGGGGGCGACGGTCGGTCAGGGCGTCACGTCACAGCAGTGAGCCCCAGCCGCTGCAGGAGCGGTCGCCGGCGACCTGGCGGTCCGGGTGGCCGCTGCCGTCGGCCACCGAGATCCGGCGGTAGTCCTCGCCGTGGAAGACCCAGTACTCGCTCTTGCCGCCGACCCGCTGCTGGTCGGGCACGGCCAGGAAGCAGTCCACCCTGGCGATGCCGCCGAGCGATCCCCACTGGGTCAGCTCGCGGTCGGAGCGCTCCAGCGCGTCGGTGTGGGCGGCGCCGTCGGCCACCGAGATCAGCCGGTAGACCTGCCGGCCGCCGGTGCTGTGGAACACCCAGTACCAGCTCTTGCCGCCGACCCGCTGCTGGTCCGGCACGGGGAGGAAGCAGTTCACCTGGCCGACGCCGCCCAGTGAGCTCCAGGCCGTGAGGTCGCGGTCCGGGCGCTCCAGGGCGCTGGTGTAGCCCCCGCCGCCGCAGGTGATCGAGACGGCCCGGTACTGCTGGCGGCCGCCGGTGCTGTGGAACACCCAGTACCAGCTCTTGCCGCCGGGGTTCTGCAGGTCGGGCATCGGCAGCACGCAGTCGATCCGCCCGACGCCCTGCAGGCAGGTCCAGGTGGTCAGCCGGCTGTCGCCCTCGACCGCGCGGTCGGTGTGGGCGGCGCCGTCCGCGACCGAGATCCGGCGGTACTGCTCGCTGTGGAACGCCCAGTACTGGCTCTGCCCGCCCTTGCGCTGCTGGTCCGGGACGGCGAGGAACTCGTCGCAGGGGTACGCCTTGCCGGGCTGCGGCTGCTGTTGGCCGCCGCCCTGCTGGCCCTGCGACTGCCCGGTGAGCCGCCCCTCGGCGAGCGCCTTCAGGGTGGAGAGGGAGGGGGCGAAGGCGTAGACCGAGCCCTGGGTCTGGACGAACTGCTGGAAGCTCAGCGGGGTGTGCCGGATCGCGCCGTCGGGGCCGCGGCTCTCGAAGTCGACGCTGTCGGCCTCGGTGATCACCGGGTCCTTGCCGGGCTGGGGGTTGCGGCCGGGCGGGAAGTCGGGCTGGTCGATCCAGTCCGCCTGGATGAACTCGAACTGCCTTGCGATGTCGGCCTGGTAGCAGACGAAGAGCAGGCCGCGCGGGTCGTCCGGGCCGCCGGGGCCCTCGGAGGCCGGGTCGAAGGGGTGCCCGTAGGGTGCGCCGCGGCGCATGATCCGCCGGCCGTCGAGCTCCTTGGCGTCGAACGGGGGCCGGCTGGGGTTCGGCGCCTGCAGCCCGGCGCGCGGGCTGGTCTTGCGCAGGTGCGAGAAGAGCGGGGTGGCCAGGCCCTCCAGGTCGTCCCGGTAGTCGAAGTCGTTGTCCGAGGAGGCGTTCGGGTCGAACGGGACGTCCCGGTCCTGGTGCTTGCAGACCGGCGCACCCGAGCGCCAGCGGCCGACCAGCCGGGCGGCCAGCCACTCGGCGGTGGCGGTGTCGGGGACGGCCTTGGCCTGCTTGAGCTCCTTCAGCTTGACGGAGATCTGCGACCACCAGCCGGGGACGTCCTGGGACAACCGGCGGACGACCTGGAAGGAGCCGTTCCGCGCCCACTCGGGGTAGTCGGTGAAGCTGCCGGGGGCGGGCTCCTCGCCGACGACGAACTCGCCGGCCGGGATGATCCGGGTGCCCGGGTGGCCGTCCACCTCCTCCGGGCGGGCGGCGCTGGGCCGGTCGAAGAAGCGGATGCCGGGCTCGCTGATGCCGTCCTTGAAGCCGAAGTGCTCCTTGCCCCGGCGGCTGCCGAGCAGGGTCTTGGCGTTCTGCTGGAAGATGATGACGATCTTGGACTCGGCGGCCGCCTCGCGCTGGGCGGTGACGGCGGCCGCCAGGTCGGCCTCGGTGTCCGAGGCGATCGTCAGCACGGCGTGCACCGGCTGGCTCCTGCCGTTGCCGAAGAGCCAGTTCTCCGGGGAGTTGTCGCCGGTGTCCCCGAGCGCGCCGGCCCGTTTGGCGGAGCCCTCCTTGAACGCCTCCAGGCCGCTGCCGGTCGGCGGGGCCTTCTCGAACGGGTCGGTGGTGGAGAGCTGGCGCATGCCCTCGTAGGTGAAGCTGACGCCGAGCCAGGTGGCCTTGAGGGTCTTCGGGTCGTCGCCGCCCGAGGACCGGCGGGCCTCGCTGAACGCCTCGTTGAAGTCGGCGACCTGCCGGGTGGTGGCGATCTGCGGCGCCAGGGTCCGCAGCCAGCTGCGGGCCCTGGCCGCGTCCTCGAACTTCAGGAACAGCAGGGTGACGTTGTCCTTCTTGAAGCCGGCGACGATGTCGCCCTGGATCTCGTCGCTTTGGCGCAGTCTCAGATCCGTTGCCATGGGGTTTCCTTCGCTGGTGTTTCGGGGGAGGCGGACGGGATCGGGCCTCAGGAGCCGAGCTGCACCCACTGCGCGACGCTGGGCACGCCCTGGTCGTTCAGGAGGAAGAGCATGTACCAGCCGGGCGGCGCGGCCTTGGCGTCCGGCGGGGCCTGGAGCTCCAGCCGGTTGCCGGCGCGGCTGGTGATCCGCAGCTCGACGTGGCGCTGGCTGGTGTTGACCGAGTGGGTCGCGGTGGTCGGCGAGAGCAGTACGGCCTTGGCGGCGCGCTCCGGGGTGCCGGTGGTGACCAGGAACTTCTTGTCGAAGCCGACCGGGGTGGTGGGCGCCCGGTCGAGCGAGGGCCGGTTGCCCTTGTGCAGGTAGGCCGGCTCGTAGATCTCGATGGTGCCGTTCATGTCGTCGTTGATGTTGGGGTCGTTGGCGAGCTGCTGCAGCTCGTCGCCCGTCACCATGACGCGCCCGTCCGGCAGGACCACGGCGTTGGAGTGGTAGCCGCGCGGCAGCCGCTGGACCGGGCCGAGCCGCCAGTTGCCCTGGGAGTCGCGAAGCTCCGTCTGGCGGTACTTCAGGTCGGCGTTGGGGTTGTAGGGCCCGTTGCCGTAGTCGCGGATGTCGTACGCGCCGTTGACGGTCAGCAGGTTGCCGTCGGGCAGCAGCAGGGTGTCGTCCTGGGTACGGCCGAACGCCCGGGACTTCTCGGCCGTCCAGGTGCCGTTGGCGAACCGCAGGGTGCTCGGGTTGTCCCGGTCGCCGCCGAGGACCAGCGCGGAGTCGGGCCCGTTCACCCCGCCGGGCAGCGGGATGGCGGAGCCGTAGTTGCGCTTCTTGCCGTCCGGGCGGGCCTGGAGGTCGCTGCGGGTCTCGTTGACCGGGTCGAAGGCCCACTGCTCGTTCGGCTGGCGCCCGAAGGCGTAGATGTTGCCGTCGCGCAGCGAGAACAGGTGCGGGTAGTCCAGGGTGAACGGGGCGTCCGCCTTGAACCGGTCCACCGGGGTGTTCCGCGGGGTGTCGGTCTTCAGCGTCGGCACCGCGTGGCCCTTGGCGGGGAAGCGCTCCACCACCGGGGTCGGGGTGCCCCAGCCCAGTTCGGACTGGCCGGACATGATCAGCTGCCGGCCGTCCGCGCCGGTGACCACCGAGGGGTACCAGCGGCCGACGGACATGTCGGGGTTGCGGGTCCAGGTCTCCGTCCAGGGGTCGAAGACCAGCGAGAGCTTGGCGCCGGTGCCGCCGTTGCCACCGAGGTTGCCGCCGAAGACGCCGAGCATGCCGTTGGGCAGGAAGGAGTGGCCGGAGCAGAAGAACGGCGCCGGGCGGGGCTGGTTGAGGCCGTCCGGCATGTCGACCACCGGCGGGGTGGCCTTGGTGAAGGCGTTCGCGCCGGTGCCCTTGGCCGGGTCCCAGATGTAGGCGCGGCCGGCGTTCTCGGTGCCGGTGGTCTGGGTGGGCGCGGGCTCCTTCTCCGGGTTGGTCTCGATCCGTTCGAAGGAGAACAGCAGCACCTTGCCGGTCGGCAGCATGGCGATGTGGGCGGCGAACTCGGGGGAGGGGAAGTACTCCTTGAACGCGCCGAAGACCGTCGGGTCGAAGCCCGCGTTGATGCTGGTCTGGGAGTCCGTCAGCGCCTTCAGCCGGTTGGTCCGCGTGGTCTGCGGGTAGTCGCCGACGCCGCGCACGGCCGCCCGGGCGCGGGCGTGCTCCTCGGCGTGCTCCTGGCCGAGGGCGGCCACCTCGTCGTCCCGCATCTCCTCCTGGACCCGGGGCGCGGTGATGTGCGGGGCGGTGTCGGCGGGTTCACCGTGGGCGCGGCCGAGGGCGAGGGCCGGGGCGGCGGTCAGGACGGTGCCGGCGGTCAGCGCGCCGGCCACGGCGGTGGCGAGGGCGGACAGCCGGCGGGACCGCGGCCGGGGCTGCGGCCGTGGCGGGGACAGGGACATGGGACTCCTCGGAAGGGGGGACACGTCAGGAGGGGTCGGCGCAACGGCGCGGACGGGCCGTGGGCGGACGCGGGCACACGCGGTGGCCGACGGTGACAGGACATCACAGCGCGTGGTGGTTCGCATGCGGATCCACCCGTGGGTGGGTGCGTGTCGCGGACACGCCTGGGGCGCGGGCCGATCGGCCCGCGCCCCACTGGTCCTCACGCTCCGGCGCTCGCGCCCTCCCTGGTCACACCACCCCCAGCGCGTAGGCGGCGAAGAGCGCCGCCCCGGCACCGGCCACCGCCTTCCAGGTGCGGGAGACGGACGTCCACGGCCCGTCGAAACGGCGGGTGAACCACCCGATCGCGACCAGCGCGGCGCCGAACAGCGGAAGCAGCGCCAGCCGGGCGGCCACCCAGCCGAGCGAGTCGGGTGCGGTGGTCAGTCCCGGCACCGCGCCGAGGGCCGCGGCGCCGGGCGCGGCGACCGCGAGCATCGCGCTCTGGTGCCAGCAGAAGATCGTCATCGCCGAGAGGTTGACCACGACCACCGGCAGCCAGAGCAGCGGACGGCGCCCCAGCAGCCGCCCGAGCCGCTCGCGCAGCAGCACGGCCGCGCCGCACTGCACCGCCGCCAGGGCCGGCACCAGCAGGGACGGCGGGTGCGAGTTGGTCCGCTGCACCCCGGGCACGCCGACCATGCTGGCCGGGTAGTGGAAGACCAGCAGCAGGGCGGCGAACAGCGCACCGCCGCCGAACAGCAGCAGCCGCGCCCCCGGCCGGCCGAGCCGGCCCTGCGCCCAGAGCACCCCGAGCTGGTAGCCGAACAGCCAGCCCGGCAGGATGTTCAGCAGCCCGACCCAGGACGGCACCGCGTCGGCCCACGGCCCGTACCGCAGCGCGTCGACCACCGCGACGGCGGCCACCAGGGCGCCCGCCGACCAGCCGCGAAGCCTGCGGCCGGCCGCCATGCAGAGCGGGGTGAGCGCGGTCAGCCCCAGGTAGACGACGATGTACCAGAGCGGCTGCACCACCAGCACCGAGCCGGTCCGCACGGTGTCGCCGGGGACGCCCAGCCGTCCCAGCAGCGGGATCAGTACCGCCCAGACGGCCGCCACCCCGAGCACCGGGCGCAGCAGCCGCACCGACCGGCCGCGCAGCCAGCCCGCCCAGGTCTCCCCCCTGGCCCTGGCCCGTTCCAGCGAGCGGACCGAGGAGTGGCCGCCGACCAGGAAGAAGACCCCGAGCATCTGGAGCACCCAGCTGAGCGGGGCGAAGAAGCCGAGCGAGGCGAGCGGGCTGGCGTTGTGCAGGGCGCCGTCGGCGGATCGGGTGAGGCCGCCGAGCATCCAGTGGCCGAACGGCACGGCGAGCAGGGCGAGCGCGCGCAGGCCGTCCAGGGCGCGGTCGCGGGTCTCGGGGGTGCGGGCGTCGACCCGGGCGGCGGCGTTGCGCAGCGCGGTGAAGGGGCGGGCGGTGCGGGGGTGGGCCATGGCGGTGCTCCTCGGGGGTGGTGGGTCGGGTCAGCGGCCGAGCGCGACGGCGGCGAAGGCGGCCAGGGACGCGGTGCCGGGGGCGAAGTAGCCGGTGTGGCCGTG
Organism: Kitasatospora sp. NPDC052868; assembly: GCF_044547105.1. NCBI lineage: Bacteria > Bacillati > Actinomycetota > Actinomycetes > Kitasatosporales > Streptomycetaceae > Kitasatospora > Kitasatospora sp. NPDC052868. Next base: position 151,174 of record NZ_JBITZW010000001.1, read on the forward strand.
CGAGCCGGTGGCGGGCAGCGGGCGGGCGCCGAAGCCGGCGCCGGTCGGGTCGGCGCCGTGGCCGAGGCCGAGCACCGAGACGTGGGGCACGTCGCCGATCCAGTCGGAGCCGTTGCGCGCGGTGGCCCAGAGCGGCACCCGGGGGTCGAGCTCGGCGGCCGAGCCGACGCCCATCCCGGGGGAGCCGAGCACCACCAGGCCGGAGGCCCGCGCGGGCCCGGGTGCGGCCAGTCCGCAGACCACCGAGCCGTAGCTGTGGCAGAACACCGTGGCGGGGGCGTCGGGGCGGGTGGTGACGGCGAGTCCGTCGAGCAGCCGGTCGAGCCGCCGGGCCCCGGCGCGGGCGAGGTCCTCGGTGGCGGCGTCCGGGCCGAGGCCGACCGGGGTGGTGTAGCCGGCCCAGGCGACCACGGCGGTCCGCCGGCCGGTGGCCTCGTACAGCGCGCGGGCCATCCCGGCCGGGGTGCCGTAGGGGTCGGCGGCCCGGTCGAAGCTCAGCAGGTCGATGTCGGAGCCGGGGACGACCACCGCCGTGCGGGGCGCCGCGGCCAGGTCGCCGAACACCTCGGCGGCCTGGCCGCGGCCGCGCGGGTCGAAGGCGAGGATCTGTCGGCCGCCGTCGAGCAGGGTGCGGTAGCGCTCGGCGCGCTCGCGGGCGGCGGCGTGGTCCTGGGGGGTGAGTGCCGGGTCGGCGGCGCGGGCCAGCTGGCGGCCGCGCTCCTCGGCGAGGGCCAGCGCGTTGGCGCGGTAGCGCAGCGGGACGGGGGCGCCGTCCAGGTTGCCGACCACCAGCGGGTGGCGGACGGCCAGCGCGTCCCGCTGGGCGGGCGGCAGGGCGGCGAAGAAGGCGGCCACCTCGGCGGGGGTGGCGGTGGCCGGGTCCGGCAGCCGGATGCCCAGGGTGGTGTCGGCCGTCCAGGCGGCGCTGCCGGGCGGCGGGCCGGTGACGGCCTGCTGGGTGCCGGCCGCCCAGCCGCCGGCGCCCAGTACCGCGGCGACGGCCAGTGCGACGGCGGCGACCGTCCTCCTCAGGCGCTGCTGCATGTCCGTTGTCTCCCTCGTCCGTGTGGTCCCGACGGAGAGGAAGGTAGAAATGCGGCGGCCCCGCGGGCGTCACACCGCGGGGCCAACTCCCGGGTGCTACCCGGGTATCAGGGGAGGGCCGTCACTGACCCGGGGTCACCAGGCCGGACTCGTAGGCGAGGACGACCGCCTGGGCGCGGTCGCGCAGGTCGAGCTTGGCGAGGATGCGCCCGATGTGGGTCTTGACGGTCTGTTCGGCGAGGACGAGTCCGGCGGCGATCTCCTGGTTGGACAGGCCGCGGGCGATCAGCTCCAGGACCTCGGTCTCGCGCGGGGTCAGCCCGTTGAGCCGCAGCCGAGGGTCCCGGCGGCGGGCGGGCCTGGTCCGGGCGAAGTCCTCGATCAGCCGGCGGGTCACCGAGGGGGCGAGCAGGCCCTCGCCGGCCGCGACCACCCGGACGGCGGCGATCAGGTCGGCCGGCGGTGCGTCCTTCAACAGGAAGCCGCTGGCCCCGGCGCGCAGCGCCTCGTACACGTAGTCGTCCAGGTCGAAGGTGGTCAGCATCAGCACCTTGGGGCGGTGGGCCCCGGGCACGGCCGGGTCGAGCAGCCGGCGGGTCGCCTCCAGGCCGTCCATGCCGGGCATCCGGACGTCCATCAGGACCACGTCCGGGTGGGTGCGTCCGCAGACCTCCAGGGCCTGTGCACCGTCCGCGGCGTCGCCCACCACGTCGATGTCGCTCTGGACGCCCAGCAGGGCCCCGAAGCCGGCCCTGACCATCGCCTGGTCGTCGACGATGATCACGCGGATGGTCATGGCGTTGTCTCCACAGGGGTGTCGAGCGGCAGGGCGGCGGCCACCTTGAAGCCGCCGTCGGGCAACGGGCCGGTGTCCAGACTGCCATCCAGCAGGCGTACGCGTTCCCGCATTCCGACCAGGCCGTGGCCGGTGCCCTCGGCGGAGTCCTCCAGCGGCGCGCGGCGCTCGGGCGGGGCGCCGTTCACCACGGTGACCAGCAGGACCGGGCCGTCGACGGCGAGCGAGACCCAGGCGGGCGCGCCGGGCGCGTGCCGGACGACGTTGGCCAGCGCCTCCTGGACGATCCGGTAGACGGAGAGGTCGACGGCCGGTGCCAGCGCGCCGTCGATCCCCGGCGGCACGGTCAGTTCGGCCGGGACCCCGGCCCGGCCGACCGTCTCGACCAGCTGGGCGAGTTGGCCGACGCCGGGCTGCGGGGCCGTCTCGGCGGCGGACTCCTCGCTGCGCAGCACGCCCAGCAGCCGCCGCATCTCGGTCAGCGACTCGCGGGCCGTCCCGGCGATGGCGGTGAACTCCTCGGCGGCCTCCGGTGGGACGCCGGTGATCCGGTAGGGCGCGCTGGCGGCCTGGACGGCGATCACCGACATGTGGTGGGCGACCACGTCGTGCAGCTCCCGGGCGATCCGGGCGCGCTCCTCCAGCAGGGTGCGCCGCTCGCGCTCGGCCTCGCTGATGTGCTCCTGCTCGGTGAGCAGCCGCTGGGCCTCGGCCCGCTCCCGCAGGGCCCCGCCGAGCACCAGGACGGCGCCGGTCAGCGCGATCGCCAGCACGCTGTTGTCGCCGCCCTCCCGGCTGCCGAGGCCGATCGCCGACAGGGTGAGGCTGCCGGCGGCGGTGGCCAGCCAGACCGCGATGAGGGTGCGCCGGGGCTCGCGGAGCGCGAGCGGCACCATCAGCATCAGGTAGCCGACGACGAGGGGGGCGGGCCAGGGCCAGCTGGCGGAGGACTCGCCGCCGGTGGTGAGGATCAGCAGGGCGGCCAGTGCGCCGGCGCCGCCGGTCACCCACCAGGCGGGCAGCGGACGGCTCGACGCGAACAGCAGCGGCGCGGTCTGCGCGAGGGCGAGGGGGGCGGCGAGCCCGGCGTCCAGCCCGTAGTCGCGGGTGAGGACGTTGATCGTGCTCGGCAGCAGCGAGCAGAACGCGCACAGCGCGAGCGCGTACGGCAGGTAGCGGACCCAGCGGCGGGAGGCGTGGGCCAGCAGCGGGGTGCGGTCGGCGGACGGGCTGGCGAGCGGGGCGAGCAGGGCGGGGAGTCGGCCGCCCCGGGCCGGCCCGGTGGGCGGATCGATCATCCGGTCAGCCTAGGTGCGCCGGGCCGCCCGGGCGTCGGACCGGGGAGGGGGATCGGCCGTAGTACCCCGGTATGACCCGGCGGCGCCCGGGGGCCCCGGCGCGGGCCGCTCAGCGGCGCCAGTCGCCGGCCAGGGCGGGGCCGAGCTGGTCGAAGTGGCGTTCGATCAGCTCGATCATGCCCTCGGGGCCGGACTCCGCGCGGTCGGGCGTCCAGGAGAGGTGGGCGGAGCGCAGGACGGCGCCGAAGACGGCGGCCAGGACGGCGGGGCGCAGGTCCTCGGCCGGGTCCAGCCCCTCGCGGTCGGCGATCACCCGGGCCACCACCCGCTCCTGCTCGGTGACGCGGCGCAGGTGGGTGGCGAGCAGCGGCGGGGTGTTCTCGATGATCTGCATCAGCTCCAGCGCGCTGGTGATCGAGCCGCTCCCGCTCGGGTGGTCGGAGGCGAGGTCGCGCCAGGACTCGACGATCGCGGCGCGCAGGGCCCGCAGCGGGTTCTCCTCGGCGGGGCGCCGGCGCAGCCGCTCGATGAAGTAGTCCTCGGCGTCGGCCAGCACGGCGAGGGCGACCTCGTCCTTGTTGGCGAAGTAGCGGAAGAAGGTGCGCTGCGAGACGTCGACGGCGGCGGCGATCTCGTCCACGGTCGTCCGGGCGAAGCCCTGGCCGATGAACAGCTGGTGGGCGGCCTCGATCAGGGCGTCCCTGGTGCGCTGCTTCTTGCGTTCGCGCAGACCGGGCGGCTGGGCGGCGGACTGCCCGGAGACCGCTGCGGCGGAGGCCGCTGCGGCGGCGGGGGGAGCGGGCTGCGCGGCCATGGCGGGGGCCTTCCGGAGGTGCTGCGGGCGGGGTGTCGGAGCACAACTGTAGCGTTCTGACAAATGTCAGACAGGGTCAGAAGTCAGTTCTTGCCGAATGTCAGAGGCTGACATAATCTGCCGGAAGTGGCGCCCGCCGGGCCGATGACTCGTGGGGACGGGTGGGCAGTGGGCGCCACGTCCACTTCCGATCTCTGCCACGCCCCCGGAGGGCCCCGGATGAGCCAGTCCGTCGTCAAGAGCGCCAAGGCGGGCCGGCCGCCGCTGCGCGATGAGCCAACCGCCGGGGGCCGCCTCCAGGGGCACCCCTGGCTGACCCTGCTGACCGTCGCGGTCGGCGTGATGATGGTCGCCCTCGACGGCACCATCGTCGCGATCGCCAACCCGGTCATCCAGGCCGACCTGAAGGCCGCGCCGTCCGAGATCCAGTGGGTGACCAGCGGCTACCTGCTGGCCCTCGCGGTCTTCCTGATCACCGCCGGCAAGATCGGCGACCGGTTCGGGCACAAGAACACCTTCCTGGTCGGCGCCGTCGGCTTCGCCGCCACCTCGGCCGCGATCGGCTTCGCCGGGAACATCCAGACGGTGATCGCCTTCCGGGTGCTCCAGGGCCTGTTCGGCGCGCTGCTCCAGCCGGCCGCGCTCGGCCTGCTGCGCGGGGCGTTCCCGGCCGAGCGGCTCAACATGGCGATCGGCATCTGGGGCGGGGTGATCGGCGCCTCCACCGCGGCCGGCCCGATCGTCGGCGGCCTGCTGGTCGAGCACGTCAGCTGGGAGTCGGTGTTCTTCATCAACATCCCGGTCGGCCTGGTCGCGCTGCTCCTCGGGCTCTGGATCCTCAAGGACGTCCGGGCCGAGAACGCCGCCAGGTCCTTCGACCTGCCCGGCATCGCGCTGCTCTCGGCGGCGATGTTCGCCCTGGTCTTCGGCATCATCAAGGCCCCCGAGTGGGGCTGGGCCGACGTCTCCACGCTGCTCTTCCTGGGCGGCGCGGTGATCCTGATGACGGCCTTCGCGTTCTGGCAGCGGGTGGCCCGCGAGCCGCTGATCCCGCTCGGCCTGTTCCGCTCGGTGCCGCTGTCGGCGGGCACCCTGCTGATGGTGCTGATGGCCTTCTCGTTCTTCGGCGCGATCTTCTTCGTGACCTTCTACCTGCAGAACGTCCACGGGCTCTCGCCGGTCTCGGCCGGTGTCCACCTGCTGCCGATGACCGGAATGATGATCGTCGGCTCGCCGGTGGCCGGACTGGCGATCGGCAGGCTGGGCCCGCGGATCCCGATCGTGGCGGGCATGCTGATCACCACGGTGGCGATGTTCGGGATGTCCACCCTGGACGCGGGCTCCGGCGGCGGCGTGATGTCGCTCTGGTTCGTGCTGATGGGCCTGGGCATCAGCCCGGTCATGGTCGGCGCCACCGAGGTGATCGTCGGCAACGCCCCGCTGGAGCTGTCCGGTGTGGCGGGCGGCCTGCAGCAGGCCGCGATGCAGGTCGGCGGCAGCCTGGGTACCGCCGTACTGGGCGCGCTGATGGCCGCCAAGGTCACCGACGTGCTGCCCGGCAACTGGGCCGGGGCCGGGCTGCCGCCGGTCGAGGCCTCCCAGGTCGAGGGCCTCAACCAGGCCGCCCAGCTGGGCATCGCCCCGCCCGCCCCGGCCGGCACCCCGCAGCAGGCGGTGGACGCGATGGCCGGCGCCGTCCACGACTCCTTCGTCAGCGGCATGTCGCTCGCCTTCGCGGTGGCCGCCGTGGTGGCCTTCGGCGCCGCGCTGCTCGGCCTGCTCACCCGCCGGGGCAGCACGGACGCCGGCCCGGCCGTGCACATCTGAGGCACCGCGCACCGCCCGGGCGGCCCCGGACCCCGCACAGGGAGTCCGGGGCCGCCTGCCGTCCGGGCCCGGGCCGGACGCGCCGCGAGTGCCCGTGGCCGGGCGAACCGGGCCGCGAAACCCCGAAGGGCCCGGCCTCCGTCACGGAGGCCGGGCCCTTCGGTATCGGTCGGACCGGTCAGGCGTCGCCGCCGGCGGCGCCCGGGTCGGCCGCCGCCACGTCCAGCAGCTGGTAGCGGTCGATCGCCTCCTTCAGCGCGCTGCGGTCGATCCTGCCCTGCTTGGCGAGCTCGGTGAGCACGCCCAGGACGATCGACTGCGCGTCGATGTGGAAGAAGCGACGGGCCGCGCCACGGGTGTCGGCGAAGCCGAAGCCGTCGGCGCCCAGGGACTGGTACTGGCCCGGCACCCAGCGCGAGATCTGGTCCGGCACGGCGCGCATCCAGTCGGACACGGCGACGAACGGGCCCTCGGCGCCCTGGAGCTTCTGCGTCACGAAGGGGACGCGCTGCGGCTCCTCCGGGTGCAGCAGGTTGAACTCCTCGGCCTCCACCGCGTCGCGGCGCAGCTCGTTCCAGGAGGTCGCGGACCAGACGTCGGCCTTGACGTTCCACTGCTCGGCGAGGATGCGCTGGGCCTCCAGGGCCCACGGCACCGCCACGCCGGAGGCGAGGATCTGGGCCGGGACCTGGCCGGCGGTCGCCGGGGCGTACCGGTGCAGACCCTTGAGGATGCCCTCGACGTCGACGTTCTCGGGCTCGGCCGGCATCTTGATCGGCTCGTTGTAGACGGTCATGTAGTAGAACACGTCCTCGCCGTGCGGGTGCTCGGCGCTGGAGCCGTACATCCGCCGCAGACCGTCCTGGACGATGTGCGCGATCTCGAAGCCGTACGCGGGGTCGTACGCGACGACGCCCGGGTTGGTCGAGGCCAGCAGGTGCGAGTGGCCGTCGGCGTGCTGCAGGCCCTCACCCGTGAGGGTGGTGCGGCCGGCGGTGGCGCCGATCACGAAGCCGCGCGCCAGCTGGTCGGCCATCTGCCAGAACTGGTCGCCGGTGCGCTGGAACCCGAACATCGAGTAGAAGACGTACACCGGGATCAGCGGCTCGCCGTGGGTCGCGTAGGACGACCCGGCGGCGATCAGCGAGGCGGTGCAGCCGGCCTCGGAGATGCCGTCGTGCAGCATCTGGCCGCTCGGCGACTCCTTGTAGGCGAGCAGCAGATCGCGGTCGACCGACTCGTAGGTCTGGCCGAGCGGGTTGTAGATCTTCGCCGACGGGAAGAGCGAGTCCATGCCGAAGGTGCGGTACTCGTCGGGCGCGATCGGCACGAAGCGGTTGCCGATGCCCTTGTCGCGCATCAGGTCCTTGAGCACCCGGACGAACGCCATGGTGGTGGCGATGGTCTGGTTGCCGGAGCCCTTCTTGACCGCCTTGTACGCGTCGTCGCCCGGGAGCTCCAGCTTGCGCGGCCGCACCTTGCGGGTCGGCACGTAGCCGCCCAGCTCCTTGCGGCGGTCGTGCATGTACTGGATCTCCTCCGAGTCACGGCCCGGGTGGTAGTAGGGCGGGTAGCCCTCCTCCAGCTGCTTGTCCGTGATCGGCAGGTGCAGGCGGTCGCGGAAGCGCTTCAGGTCCTCGACCGTCAGCTTCTTCATCTGGTGCGTCGCGTTGCGGCCCTCGAAGTTGGGGCCCAGCGTCCAGCCCTTGACCGTCTGGGCGAGGATGACCGTCGGCTGGCCCTGGTGCTCGCGGGCCGCCTTGAACGCCGCGTAGACCTTGGCGTGGTCGTGGCCGCCGCGACCCAGGTGCTGGATCTGCTGGTCGGTCATCGACTCGACCATCTTGCGCAGCCGCAGGTCGCCGCCGAAGAAGTTCTCGCGGATGTACGCGCCGGTCTCGGTCGCGTAGGTCTGGAACTGGCCGTCCACCGTGGTGTTCAGCTTGTTCACCAGGACGCCGTCGCGGTCCTGCGCGAGCAGCGGGTCCCAGCTGCGGTCCCAGACCAGCTTGATCACGTTCCAGCCGGCGCCCCGGAACTGGGACTCCAGCTCCTGGATGATCTTGCCGTTGCCGCGGACCGGGCCGTCCAGGCGCTGCAGGTTGCAGTTGACCACGAAGGTCAGGTTGTCCAGGCCCTCACGGGCGGCCAGCGACAGCTGGCCCAGCGACTCGGGCTCGTCCATCTCGCCGTCGCCGAGGAAGGCGTAGACGTGCGAGTCGGAGGTGTCCTTGATGCCCCGGTGCTCCAGGTAGCGGTTCATCCGGGCCTGGTAGATCGCGCCGAGCGGGCCGAGGCCCATCGAGACGGTCGGGAACTCCCAGAAGTCCGGCATCAGCCGCGGGTGCGGGTAGCTGGAGAGGCCGTACGGGGCCTTCGACTTCTCCTGGCGGAAGGCGTCGAGCTGCTGCTCGGACAGTCGGTCCAGGAGGAAGGCGCGGGCGTAGATGCCGGGGGAGGCGTGGCCCTGGAAGAAGATCTGGTCGCCGGACTCGCCCTCGGCGTCCTTGCCGCGGAAGAAGTAGTTGAAGCCCACGTCGTACAGCGACGCGGAGGAGGCGAAGGTGGCGATGTGGCCGCCCACGCCGATGCCGGGCCGCTGGGCCCGGGAGACCATGACGGCCGCGTTCCAGCGGGTCGCGTTGAGGACCTTGCGCTCGATCTCCTCGTTGCCGGGGAAGAAGGGCTCGTCCTTGGTCGCGATGGTGTTGACGTAGTCCGTGCTGCGCATCTCGGGCACGGCGACGCGCTTCTCGCGGGCGCGCTCGATCAGGCGGAGCATCAGGTAGCGGGCGCGCTCGCGCCCCCGCTCGTCGATGGCCGCGTCAAGCGACTCCAGCCATTCCGCGGTCTCCTCGGGATCGAAGTCCGGGACCTGACTCGGAAGGCCGCCAATGATGATCGGGTTGCGATCGGATCCGGAAGCCACGCTGTTCCTTCACTGTCGGTCGAAACTGAGGTGTGTCGCGCCGCCTCCATCGTGCTACCGCGCTCGGAGATCCGTCATCTCTACCGATCGGTAACCATTCCGCCTGGTGGGCGGTACGGTCTGGCGGTGAGCGGTCCAGGCGCCGTCGCCTGTACCGCGCACCCCCGGGTGTTACGAACAGAGGTGGTCCGACCTGGTTGCCCGACCGTCCGATGGCGGGCGGTCGGGGTGAGGGCCAACAGGAGACTCTACGCCCGCGCACGCGCGGACCCGAATGCCGTTCGCATCTCGGGCACGCGTACGCCCTGTGGGCCGGGACCACCCGAAGCATCCTTGTCTTACGCAGAGAAGGGCAAATCGGTGTGATTCGCGACACATCGACCGGCGTGTCCCCCTGTGGCACGTCAACCTTTGGGGGGGATCGGGGGTCGGGTACTTGCGCGAACCGCCGCGCCCGTGTGGACTACGGCCACAGCCTCGGCATGGACGCCGGGCCGAATACTGGAGGTTATTCCCGTGAGCGCGACCGCGGACCCCGCGGACAAGTCCAACCCGGCGCACCGTCTCGGTTTCGAGAAGGACCAGATCATCCAGGAGCTGGGGTACGACGAAGACACTGACCAGGAACTCCGCGAGGGCATCGAGGAGCTCACCGGGACGGATCTCGTCGACGAGGACTACGACGACGTCGCCGACGCCGTCCTGCTGTGGCACCGCGACGACGACGGGGATCTCACCGACGCCCTCGTCGACGCCCTGGAGTACCTGGCGGAGGGCGGCCTGATCTGGCTGCTGACGCCCAAGACGGGTCGGGACGGCCATATCGAGGCCTCCGACATCGCGGACGCGGCCAAGACCGCCGGTCTCTCGCAGACCAGCTCGATCGCCGTCGCCAAGGACTGGGCCGCCACCCGTCTGGCCACCAAGGCCGCGAAGGCGGGCAAGCGCTGAGCACCCTGTGAAAGCCCCGGCCGGGCCCCGCTGGACGAACCTCCAGCGGGGCCCGGCCGCTTTCCGTTCCCGTTTGGAGTCGCTGACCAGGGCGGCGTTCGCCGAGGGCGAAAGCGGGGGGTCCCGGACCCCCGGCCTCACCCATCCGGCCGAATCGGCCCCGACGAATGCGAGGATGACGCTCGCCGCGCCCGTCGCGCGGCACGGTCGCGTCAGAAAGGTCCCACTCATGGCCATCGAGGTCGGCACCCAGGCTCCGGACTTCGAGCTGAAGAACCAGCACGGCGAGCTGGTCAGGCTCTCCGACTTCCAGGGCAGCAAGAACGTCGTCCTGGTCTTCTACCCGTTCTCCTTCACGGGCGTCTGCACCGGCGAGGTCTGCGCGATCCAGAAGGAGCTCCCGCAGCTGCAGAACGACGAGGTGCAGGTGCTCGGCGTCTCCAACGACTCGCCGTTCACCCAGCGGGTCTTCGCCGAGCAGGAGGGCCTGGACTATCCGCTGCTCTCCGACTTCTGGCCGCACGGCGAGGTCTCCCGGGCCTACGGCGTCTTCAACGAGGAGAAGGGCTGCGCCGTGCGCGGCACCTTCGTGATCGACAAGGCCGGCACGGTCCGCTGGAGCGTGGTCAACGACCTGCCGGACGCCCGGGACGAGCAGGAGTACCTGAAGGTCCTCGGCGCGCTCTGAGGCCCCGTGCAGGCCGCGTACGGCCCCTCGGGGCGGCGCGGGAGAGGCCCGGGAGGGCCTGTGGGGCCCCTGGGCCCGGCGGTGCCGGGAATCGATCACGGAGATTCGAACAGGCACGCCGGGCCCGTTCCCTGCCCAGGACGGGAACCCGGCACTACGATCGGTCCGTTGGCTGGTCAGAGGCTCGGCGGCAATCGCCGGCCGGCGCCTCGGACCGCACCACGGGGGCACCAGGGCGTGCCTCCCGATTCTTGGAGGACCAGTGGGTGTCAGCCTGAGCAAGGGCGGCAATGTCTCCCTCACCAAGGAGGCCCCCGGCCTGACCGCCGTGATCGTCGGCCTTGGCTGGGACGTTCGCACCACCACCGGCACGGATTTCGACCTGGACGCCAGCGCCCTGCTCTGCAACGACCAGGGCCGCGTCGGCGCGGACGGCAACTTCGTCTTCTTCAACAACCTGACGAGCCCGGACGGCTCGGTCGAGCACACCGGCGACAACCTCACCGGTGAGGGCGAGGGCGACGACGAGCAGATCAAGGTCAACCTGGCCGGCGTCCCGGCCGACGTCGCCAAGATCGTCTTCCCGGTGTCGATCTACGACGCCGAGAACCGGACCCAGAACTTCGGCCAGGTCCGCAACGCGTTCATCCGCGTGGTGAACCAGGCGGACAACAAGGAGCTGGCCCGCTACGACCTCTCCGAGGACGCCTCCACCGAGACGGCCATGGTCTTCGGCGAGCTCTACCGCAACGGCGCCGAGTGGAAGTTCCGTGCCATCGGCCAGGGCTACGCCTCCGGCCTGCGCGGCATCGCCCAGGACTTCGGCGTCAACGTCTGATCCCCTGGTACGGGCCCGTGGCGGCCTGACGGAACACCACCCGGGCCGGGGCGGCCGCGGACGCGATGCGTCGGCGGCCGCCCCGGCTTCGTGCTGCCCGGGTGCGGGGCGGGCCCGACGCACTGGGAGGATAGGAGTTCAGGAAGTTCAGCCGGTCGGAAGAGGCCGGACGGGGCCACGGGGGCATACACCTGAGATGCGCTCCGGGACGCAAGGGAGGAAGGACAGCCATGAGTGTCACGCTCGCCAAGGGCGGAAACGTCTCGCTCACCAAGGCCGCGCCGAATCTGACGCAGGTGCAGATCGGCCTCGGCTGGGACGCCCGCTCGACCACGGGTGCGCCGTTCGACCTCGACGCGAGCGCCCTGCTCTGCGGCGGAGGCCGGGTGCTCGGTGACGAGTACTTCGTCTTCTACAACAACCTCACGAGCCCCGAGGGCTCGGTCGAGCACCAGGGCGACAACCTCACCGGCGACGGCGACGGCGACGACGAGGTCGTCCTGGTCAACCTGGACCTCGTGCCGGCCCAGGTGGACAAGGTGGTCTTCGCGGTGTCGATCTACGACGCCGAGACGCGGCTGCAGAACTTCGGCCAGGTGCGCAACGCCTACATCCGGGTGGTCAACTCGGTGGACGGGCAGGAGATCGCCCGCTACGACCTGACCGAGGACGCCTCCAGCGAGACCGCCATGATCTTCGGCGAGCTGTACCGCTACGCGGGGGAGTGGAAGTTCCGCGCGGTGGGCCAGGGCTACGCCTCCGGCCTGCGGGGCATTGCCCTCGATTTCGGCGTAAACGTACAGTAAAGGCCCGGACGTCACACATATTGAGCAGTGGGCAGTGCGGGGGTGACCTGACCGGGCCGGGCCCGGTCAGGGCGTCTCAGGACGCCGCCGCTACGACGCCGTGAGAACTCCGCGAGAACCTCGCGAGAACACTCGCAACGACGCCGCACCCGCGGCACGCCCTGAACCTGAAAGGTAACCAAGTCCCGTGTTCCTCCGCACATTCGGCTGGTCATTCGCGATCACCGTCATCGGCCTGATCGCAGCCGGCCTGCTCTGGGGAGCCGAGGGATTCGGCATCGTGCTGATCCTCTCCGTCCTGGAGATCTCCCTCTCGTTCGACAACGCGGTGGTCAACGCCACGGTGTTGAAGCGGATGAACCCGTACTGGCAGAAGATCTTCCTCACCGTCGGCGTGCTGATCGCCGTCTTCGGTATGCGCCTGATCTTCCCGCTGCTGGTCGTCGGCCTCACCGCGCACCTCAGCCCGGCGACGGTCATCGACCTCGCGCTCAACTCCGACAACACGTACAACGGCTCCACGTACGCCCAGTACCTGGAGGCGGCCAACCCGGCCATCGCGGCCTTCGGCGGCGTGTTCCTGCTGATGATCTTCCTCGACTTCATCTTCGAGGAGAAGGACTACAACTGGCTGGCCTGGATCGAGCGCCCGCTGGAGAAGGTCGGCAAGCTGGAGGCCTTCTCCTCGGTGGTCGCGCTGGTCTCGCTCTGCCTGGCCGCCAACTTCTTCGCCGACGGGCACGCCGAGACCGTGCTGCTCTCCGGCATCCTCGGCCTGGTCACCTACCTCGCCGTGAACGGCCTGTCCTCGATCTTCGAGGCTGGGCTGGAGGAGGAGGCCGAGGAGGAGGAGAAGGCCGAGAAGAGCGGCAAGTCGATCGTCCAGGTCGGCGGGAAGGCCGCGTTCTTCCTCTTCCTCTACCTGGAGGTCCTGGACGCGTCGTTCTCCTTCGACGGCGTGGTCGGCGCGTTCGCCATCACCAGTGACATCTTCATGATCACGCTGGGCCTCGGCATCGGCGCCATGTACATCCGCTCGCTGACCGTCTTCCTGGTCCGCAAGGGCACCCTGGACGACTACGTCTACCTGGAGCACGGCGCGCACTACGCGATCGGTGCGCTCTCGGTGATCCTGCTGGTCGGCATCAAGTACCACATCCCGGAGATGGTCACCGGCCTGATCGGGGTCGCCTTCATCGGCCTGGCCCTCGGGTCCTCGATCCTTCGCAACCGCCGTGAGACCGCCGGGGGCGGGGACGGCGAGGAGAAGGAACTGGTGAGCGCGGGCGAGTAGTTCCCGCCCGCCCCGCCGGCGAACACACGTGAACGGCCGCCCCCGGATCCCCGGGGGCGGCCGTTCACGTGTAGCGGGGCGCTTGCGCTCCGGTGGTCAGCCGAGCTGCTGCTCGATGGCGCGCAGCTTGCGCTCCAGCGAGTCCAGCTTCGGCATCGACAGCGTGTCGTCGTCGGCCGTCAGGTCGATCGTCGAGCTGCGGTACGAGCTGCCGTAGGTGCTGCTGTAGGAGGAGCTGCCGTAGGAGGACTCCGAGGAGCCGCTGCCGGTGGAGCCGCTGGAGGAGGAGCCGACGGCGGCGCGCGGGCGGCGGCCGGCCTCCAGAGCGCTCAGCGAGGCGGCGGCCTCCAGCTCGGGGGCCTGGGAGTTCGCGGAGGCGGTATCGGCCTCGGCGGCTAGGGCAGGCTCCGAAGCGTTCGGGCCGTCTCCGGCAGCGGTGAGAGCGGGCACCTGGCGGCCGCCGCGGGCGCGGGCGAGCACGCCGCCCTGACGGGAGATGGCCTTGAGCTCGGCACGCTCGCGGCGGTCGGCGCTGCGGGCCCGCAGCTTCGCGGCCTCCTTGGCCTGGCGCTCCTCGCGCACCTCCTCGACCGCCTCGTCCAGGCTGCGGACGTTCTCCAGCAGCATCAGCGACCAGGCCGCGTAGGTCTCGCGCGGGGCGCGCAGCCAGCGGACGATGCGGATCTGCGGCAGCGGGCGCGGCACCAGGCCCTGCTCGCGCAGGGCGGCCTTGCGGGTCTGCTTCAGCGCGCGGTCGAACAGGATCGCCGCCGAGATGGACATACCGGAGAAGAACTCGGGGGCGCCGTCGTGGGACAGGCCGCGCGGGGCGTGCACCCAGTTGAACCAGGCCGAGGCGACCGCGAACACCCAGACCAGCAGGCGCGAACCGAGCGCCGCGTCACCGTGGCTGGCCTCGCGCACGGCGAGCACCGAGCAGAACATCGCCGCGCCGTCCAGGCCGAACGGGACGAGGTACTCCCAGCCGTTGGACAGGCCCAGGTTCTCCTTGCCGAAGCCCACCAGGCCGTGGAACGACAGTGCGGCCGCGACGCCGGCGCAGCAGAACAGCAGGACGTAGGAGGAGATCCCGTAGATCATCTCCTTGCGCCGGCGGCGCTCCTCGCTGCGCTCCCAGGAGTCGCCCGACTCCTCGGCCTTGGTGTTCTTGAAGCGCAGGGTCGCCACCAGGATGGCGGTGAACAGCAGGGCTGCGCCGCCGATGACGGTCCAGACCAGCTGTATGGAGGTCAGGTTCATTGCGGGTCGGGCCTCGGGTTTCCGCAGGGGACAGGTCACAGTGCGAGACAGGCGGTCAGGTCGCAGGGCGGGGAGCGAGCCTGACGGTGCGTCGTTGCCGCCGGGCGCGCCCACCGCGCCCGGGCAGGGCGGACGGGACACCTGTGCGGCTAGACGATATCGCGTCCGAAGGGGCGGCATCGTACGGGAGCGGGGCTCGGGCCCGCCAATCGACCCGCCGACGGCTCGGGCGGGCACTTTGGTGGCGGCTCGGGGGCCGGTTCTGGTATCGGCTTCGGGCGGTGGTTTCGTGGTGGCTGCGGTGGTGGTTCGGGTGGTTGTTCGGGCGGTTGTTTCGTGGTGGCTGCGGTGGTGGTTCGGGCGGCGGCTCCGGTGGTCGTCCGCGGAGGCCGGTCGGTGTCCCGTCCACCTGGATGGGTAGGGAAGTTGGGTACCCGGCGGGTGGCCTGATGCCCGATCATGGAGCGGCGGACCGTCGGACCGACCGGCGGCCGCGGGGGAGGACTGGATGGCCTCGATTTGGGAGTACCTGCGCGGGGAGCGGAACACCCTCGACCCCGGCGGTCAGCACAAGATCACGCTCACCAAGTCGGCCCCGCACTACGCCATCACCGGGGTCGCGGCCACCACCGGCTTCCTGTACGTCAACCTGCACTGGACCGCCCGCGTCTCGTCTCCCGGGCCGACCGCGCGGGAGACGCTCAAGCGCTGGTTCAGCCCGCGGATCCTGAGCCCGATGGAGCCGGACTCCTACCAGAGCGCGCAGGTCAACGTGGACCTCGACCTGGCCTGCATGTACGAACTGGCCGACGGCACCCGGGGGGTGGTGCAGCCGCTCGGCGGCTTCTTCGGCGATCTGCAGCGCGCGCCGTACGTCAAGCTCAGCGGCGACGACCAGTACGGGGCGCCCTCCGGCGAGACGATGTACGTCAACCTGGAGAAGAAGGACCAGTTCAAGCGGCTGCTGATCTTCGTCTACATCTACGACGGCACGCCCGCCTTCGAGCAGGCCAACGCGGTGGTGACGATCGTGCCGCAGACCGGTCCGCGGATCGAGATCAAGCTGGAGGAGCGGGCCGCGGCCGCGCGGTCCTGCGCGGTGGTGCTGATCGAGAACGACGGGGACAACCAGCTGACGGTGCGCCGCGAGGTGCGGTACGTCAACGGCTTCCAGGCGGACATCGACCGGCTGTACGGCTTCGGGATGCAGTGGCAGCGCGGCTACAAGGGCGGGCCGGGGGGCGGGTCGGACTAGGCGCTGCCCTGGGTCGGAGCTCCTGGCCGGTCCGCGGCGGTCTGTGGCGGGCCTAGCGGGGCTGGAACTGCGGGCCCTGCGGGGGCAGCGCGAACTCCTCGGTGCCGGTTGCGCCCTGGGCGGCCTGGACCGGCTGCTGCTGGGGCGGCTGCGGGGCCTGGGGCTGTTGGGCCTGCTGGGCGGTGTTCGGCGGCGGGTAGCCGTACCCGGCGGCCGACTGCTGGTACGGCTGCTGCTGCGGCTGGGCTTGCGGGTAGCCGGGGTGCTGGGCCTGCGGCGGGTAGCCGTAGCCGCCCGCCTGCTGGGGCTGGTTCTGCGGCTGCCGCGGGGGGTACCCGTACCCCGGCTGCTGGGCCGGCGGCGCCTGGGGTGCGGGCGGGATGGCCGGCGGCACGGTCGGCGGTGCCGGCGGCGGCGGGGGAGTGGTGGGCACGGCGGCCGCCGGTGCGACGGTCGGCGCGGCCGTGGGCGGCAGCGGGACGGCGGGAGCCAGGGTGAAGGTCCCGGGCTCGGGGCGCTGGGCCGGGCGCGGGTCCGGCATGGCGGCGGCGCGCGGGTCCACGGCCCGGGTGGCCTGCGGGGCGGGCTGGAGGGCCGGGTCGGAGGCCTGCCCGCCCTCGGCGGAGTCCTCGACGGTGATGCCGAAGTCGGTGGCCAGGCCGATCAGCCCGGAGGCGTAGCCCTGGCCGACCGCCCGGAACTTCCAGGCGCCGGCCCGGCGGTAGAGCTCACCCGCGACCAGGGCGGTGACCTCGTCGGCCTCCAGCATGGCGAACTCGGCGATGGCAGGCCCGCCCTCGCCGCCGGCGGCGTCGTAGAGCATGACCCGCAGGCCCGTCACGGCGCGGAACGTGCCGCCCTCGGAGGAGCCGGCCAGCACCACCCGGTCGACCTCGGCGGGCAGCTTGCCGAGCTCCACCTCCACGGTGTCGGCGATCTCGGCCCCGCCGGCCGTCTGCTGCTTGGGCAGGTGGCGCACCAGGCCGGAGGGGTGCCGCGGCTGGTTGTAGAAGACGAAGTCGGCATCGGAGCGGACCCGGCCGTCCGTACCGAGCAGTAGCGCGGACGCGTCCACGTCCGGCGCGCCGGGCGTCGCGCTCCAGCGCAGCACGGCGCGGACCGCCGCCACCGGCAGTGCGATGTTGGCGCCCTTGGCCATCACGTGCGTCATAGCCGACCATCCTGCCTGTTCGCCACCCCTTCGGACAACGTGACCGAAGGTGGTGGAACGGTGGGGGACTTTGCCAACGCTTGCGCTTTGTGAAGCGGACGGTAACCTTCCGAGAATTCGATGTTTCGGAACCGCGTTCGACCGGGTGTCGTCCGTACGATGGGCGGCGAGAGGGCCCGGGGGGTTTGTCGGGGGGTGGCGGAGCAGTGCGCACCCGGGAACCACCCGCCCCGTGGACCGGTTAGTCCTGGTGATGCGCGAGCCCGGGAGCGATGACGCTCCGTACCCGCATACCCCGTACCGGGCCTGCGTACCCGCACCCCCGCCGCCCGGCGGTCGCACCCCCAGAGGAGAGCACCATGCGCCATTTCGGCCACCTCGCCGACGACGTACGCGGCCGGCTCTTCCTCGAACAGCCCCGGGCGTTCTCCGCGGAGAGCGGGGCGGCGGTCCTCTCCACGGCACTCGGAGCGACCCTCTACAGCCCCGCGACCCGGCTCACCCTGGCGGTCGACATCCGCAAGCAGGCCGCCCGGGGCGTCGTCTCCATGGTGCTCTGCCTGGAGGACGCGATCGCCGACCACGAGGTGCCGGCCGCCGAGGCCAATCTGGTCGCACAGCTCGGAGAGCTTCACGAGGACGTCGCAGGAGGCCTTTCCGGTGCCGATATCTCCATCGATTGCACACATGATCTGCCCCTTCTCTTCATAAGGGTTCGTGCGGCCTCCCAGATCACCGATCTCACCGCCCGGCTCGGCCCGGCGATCGGCCTGCTCACCGGCTTCGTCCTGCCGAAGTTCACCGAGGAGAGCGGCGGCGGGTTCCTGGAGGCGCTGGCCGCCGCCGAGGCCGCCACCGGTCGGCGGCTGTTCGCCATGCCCGTCCTGGAGTCCCCCGAACTGGCCCACCTGGAGACCAGGCGCGAGCAGCTGTTCGGCGTCTCCCGGCTGCTCGACAAGTACCGCGAGCGGGTCCTCGCCGTCCGCCTCGGCGTCACCGACCTCTGCTCCGCGTACGGCCTGCGCCGCTCGCCCGACCTCACCGCGTACGACGTCGCCCTGGTCGCGGCCGTGATCGGGGACGTGGTCAACGTGCTCGGCCGGGCCGACGGCACCGGGTACACCATCACCGGGCCGGTCTGGGAGTACTTCCCCGTCCAGGAGCGGATGTTCAAGCCGCAGCTGCGCCGCACCCCGTTCGCGGAGGCGGAGCCGTCCGGGGAGGCCGTCCGCCAGCGGATCATCGAGCACGACCTGGACGGGCTGATCCGCGAGATAGAGCTCGACCGCGCCAACGGACTGCTCGGCAAGACCTGCATCCACCCCAGCCACGTCCCCGCCGTGCACGCCCTCTCGGTGGTCACGCACGAGGAGTACAGCGACGCGCGCGACATCCTCGACCAGGAGCGCGGCGGGGGAGGGGTGCTCCGCTCGGCGTACACCAACAAGATGAACGAGGCCAAGCCGCACCGGGCCTGGGCGGAGCGGGTGATGCTGCGCGCCGAGGTGTTCGGGGTGGCCCGGGAGGACGTCAGCTTCGCGGAGCTGCTCTCGGCCTGCCTCTGCGGGTGAGGGGGCGGGGTGCCCTTCACCTTCACCTTCACCTTCACCGCACCGCACCGCTTCGTATGGACCGCACCGCACCGCACCACCGAAAGTTGGACCAGCAGTGACAGCACAGCAAGAGTGGACCGGCCGCTGGGTGGCCGAGCGGGCCGGCGTCGGTCTGACCGGCTCCGACCGGCTCCCCGAACTGGTCGGCCTGGCCCTGCGGGAGAACCCGAAGCGGGCCCACCTGCTGGTCTCCAACGTGCTCGGCAAGCACGTCCCGCAGCGCCCGTCCGTGGTCCACGGCGCCGGACTGGAGCTCGGCCGCCGGGTGCGCGAACTGCTCGGTGAGGACGCGGCCGCACGCGCCGTGGTGCTCGGGTACGCGGAGACCGCCACCGGCCTCGGCCACAGCGTCGCCGACGGCCTGGACGCCCCCTGCCTGCACTCCACCCGCCGCCCGGTGGCAGGCGTCGCCCCGCTCGGGGGCTTCGAGGAGGAGCACTCGCACGCCACCTCCCACCTGCTGCTGCCCGCCCACCCGCGACTGGTCGAACTCCTCACCGGGGACGGCCCGTTGGTGCTGGTGGACGACGAGTTCTCGACCGGCAACACCGTCCTCAACACCATCCGCGCCCTGCACGCCCGCCACCCGCGCGGCCACTACGTGGTCGTCGCCCTGGTCGACCTGCGCGACGAGCGGGACCGCGCCCGTCTGACCGACCTCGCCGCCGAACTCGGCACCCGGGTCGACCTGGTGGCCACCGCCGCCGGCGGCGTCGAGCTGCCCGCGGACATCCTGGCCCGGGCGCAGCGGCTGATCGCCGAGACCGGTCCGGCCCCCGAGCCGCCCGCCGGCGCGCCCGCCCCGCTGGCGCGGGTGGAGCTGGCCTGGCCGACCGGACTGCCGGACGGCGGGCGGCACGGGTTCACCACCGCGCACCGGGCCGCGCTGGACTCCGCTCTCCCCGACCTGGCCGAGCAGGTCGCCGGGGAGCTGGACGGCGGGGAGGAGCGGATCCTGGTCCTCGGCTTCGAGGAGCTGATGTACGCGCCGCTGCGCCTGGCCGGGGCACTGGCCGACCGGCTCGGCGAGGAGCGGGTCCGCTACTCCACCACCACCCGCTCGCCCGTCCTCGCGGTGGACGACCCCGGCTACGCCATCCGTACCCGGCTCTCCTTCCCGGCGCACGACGACCCGCAGGACCAGGCCTCGCGCGAGCGCTTCGCCTACAACGTGGCCCCCGGCGCCGACCCGGCCCGCCGCTTCGACGCCGTCGTGCTGGTGGTCGACGACGCCGCGGACACGCCCGCCCTGCACGAGGGGGAGCGGGCCCTGCTGACCCAGCTGCGGCAGGTCACCGACCGGGTGGTGCTCGCGGTGCTGCCCTCGCACCGGCCTGCCGGCCTGGCTGTTGCTGCGCCGGGTGGTCCGGCTGTTGTTGCGCCGGCTGGTCCGGCTGCCGGTCCGGCCGCTGGCTCGGCTGCCGGTCTGCCGTCGCCGCTGTACGGTCCGGCGTTCTCCTCCTACCGCCCCGAGGAGGTGGCCTGGCTGCTCAAGGACCTCTCCGACGTCCCGCTGGAGGCCCCCACCGAGGAGCGCGAGGAGGCCGTCCAGAGCGGCGGCGCCCACTACGCCGAGTCCCTGCCGGTCGAGTACCAGCCCAGCCCCGAGTACCAGGAGCTGTTCCACCAGGCCCTGCGGGTCTCCGCCCGCCGGATCGCGCTCGCCGTCGGCACCGTCGCCGAGACCCTGCTGCGCGAGCGCGGCCCCGGCCTGGTGCTCGCCTCGCTGGCGCGGGCCGGTACGCCCGTCGGCGTCCTGATCCGCCGCTGGCTCGCCTTCGCGCACGGGCTGGACACCCCGCACTACGCCGTCTCGATCATCCGGGGCCGGGGCATCGACCCCGTCGCGGTGCGTTACCTGGACGCCTACCACCACGCCCCCGACGTGGTCTTCGTCGACGGCTGGACCGGCAAGGGCGCCATCACCCGCGAACTCGCCGCCGCCCTCGCCGGATCGGCGTTCAACCCGGAGCTGGCCGTCCTCGCCGACCCCGGCCGCTGCGTGCGCACCTACGGCACCCGGGACGACTTCCTGATCCCCTCGGCCTGCCTCAACTCCACCGTCTCCGGCCTGGTCTCGCGCACCGTGCTGCGGGCCGACCTGATCGGCCCGGACGACTTCCACGGTGCCAAGCACTACACCGACCTGGCCGGCGGGGACGTCTCCGGCGCCTTCCTGGACACCGTCGCCGACCACTTCGCGCAGGTCCGGGACGAGGCGCAGGCCGCCGCAGAACTGGCCGCCGCCGCCGACCGCACCCCCGACTGGGCCGGCTGGGCCGCCGTCGAGCGGATCAGCGCCGAGTACGGCATCGACGACGTCAACCTGGTCAAGCCCGGCGTCGGCGAGACCACCCGGGTCATGCTGCGCCGCGTCCCCTGGAAGGTGCTGGCCCGCCGCGGCACCGGAGCCGACCTCGACCACGTCCGCCTGCTCGCCGCCCAGCGCGGCGTCCCCGTCGAGGAGGTGGACGACCTGCCGTACTCCTGCGTCGGCCTGATCCACCCCCGCTACAGTCGGGGAGCGACCGGTGCCTCCGGCACAGCCGTCCTGGTGAAGGAGTCCTGAGCCCGATGAGTGGTTTCCTGGTCGCGAGCGACCTCGACCGCACCCTGATCTACTCCAACCGCGCACTCGCGCTGGACGTGCCCGACCGGCTCGCCCCGCGGCTGCTCTCGGTCGAGGTGCACGACGGCAAGGCGCTCTCGTTCATGACCGAGCAGGCCGCCGCCCTGCTGGTCGAGCTCGCCCGCGAGGCCGTCCTCGTCCCCGCCACCACCCGGACCAGGACGCAGTACGAGCGCGTCAACCTGCCCGGCCCGACGCCCGGCTGGGTCCCGTCGTACGCGATCTGCAGCAACGGCGGGCAGCTCATCGTGGACGGCGTCCCGGACGAGGACTGGCGCACCGAGGTGCGCGGCCGGCTGGCCACCGCCTCCGTGCCGCTGACCGAGGTGGTCGAGCACCTGGCCCTGTGCGCCGACCCGGAGTGGACCCACAAGCGCAGGGTCGCCGACGACCTCTTCGCCTACCTGGTCGTCGAGCGCGCCGAGCTGCCGACCGGCTGGCTCGACGAGCTCACCGGCTGGTGCGCCGAGCGCGGCTGGACGGTCTCGCTCCAGGGCCGCAAGGCGTACGCCGTGCCGGCGCCGCTGAGCAAGAGCGCCGCCCTGGCCGAGGTCGAACGGCGGGTCGGCGGCTGTACCGTGCTGGCCGCCGGCGACTCGCTGCTCGACGCGGACCTGCTGCTCGCCGCGGACGCCGGCTGGCGGCCCGGGCACGGCGAACTCGCCGACAGCGGCTGGACCGCCCCCGGCGTCACCGCCCTCGACCAGGTGGGGGTGGCGGCCGGGGAGGAGATCGTCCGCCGCTTCCTGGACCGGGTGCGGGCGGGAGTGCCGGTCGCGGCCGAGCTGGGGTAGGGGTTGGGGCTTCGGCTGGGGCCTGAGGCTTGGAGCCTGAGCTGGGGCTTCGGCTGGGCCTGGGCCTGTAGCCGGGGCCTGCTAGCCGCAGCAGCCGCCGCCGCAGCAGCCCCCGCCCCCGCCGGACGGGGCCTGCTGCGGGGCGCCGCCTCCGGAGGCGGCGCCGGTGACGGCGACGGCCGACAGCAGCTTCACGGTGTCCTCGTGCCCCTGCGGGCACACCGCCGGGTCGTTGGCCTGCGCCATCTGGCGGCGGAGTTCAAAGGTGGCTCCGCAGGAGCGGCAGCGGAAGTCGTAGCGTGGCATACCCCGCAGCGTACCCAGCGCGGGCCGTGCTCGGGCGTGCTTGGGTGTTCGTGCTCGGGTGCGCTCGGGCCGGGCACGGCGGGGTCACGGTTCAGTGGTGGCTGCCGAGGTCCCCCCGGATCAGCTCCACCACCCGCGCCGCCGTCCCCCGCACCTCGGCCAGCTCGGTCAGGAAGTGCCAGTAGTCGGGGTGCCGCCCGGCCGCCTCCAGCTCCGCCACCGCCCGGTCCAGCCGTCCCACCGCCGCGTCCAGCGGACCGGCGTGCCGAGGATCCGGCGCCTGCCGTCCGGCCATCGCGAGTCGCTGCGCGTCCCGCAGGGCGAAACGGGTCCGCTCGATCTCCCGGTTCGGGTCGTGCTGCACCTCGTTCAGCTGCCGCAGCCGCTCGTTCACCGCGACCACCGAGCCGTCCGCCGTGTCCAGCAGGGCGCGCACCGTACCGATCGCGCCGGTCGCCTCCGCCCAGCGCTGCTCATCGCGCGCCCGCGCCGCCTCGGCCAGCTTCTGCTCGGCCGCGCGCCCGGTCTCCGCCACCTGGTCCGGCACCCGCTGGAGGTCCTGCCAGCACGCCGTGCTGAACCGGCGACGCAGCTCGCTCAGCGCCGGCTCCACCGTGCCCGCCTTGGTCTCCAGCGCCTGGATCCGGGTCCGCAGACTCGCCACCCGCCGGTCGATCTCCCGCGCCCGCTCCGGCAGTTGCTCCGCATCCGCGGCGATCGCCTGGGCGCGCTCCTTCACGTTCTCCGCCCGCTGCAGCGTGCCCGCCACCCCGTGCTTGGCCGCGCCCTCGTTCAGCCGCCCCAGCTCCGGGGCCAGCTCCGCCAGCCGCGCCGCCAGGTCGTCCGCCCGCAGCCCGGCCCCGCGCACCGCGTCCAGCGCGTTCGTCGCCCCCAGCAGCGCACGCTTCGCCTGCTCCACCGCGGGCGTCACCCGCATCAGCTGCGACTCCGCGTGATCCAGCGTCGGCTGCAACCGCCGGAGGAAGTCGCCCAACTCCGCCTGCGCCGCCCCGAGCTGCCCCTTCACGTCCTCCAGCTGGTGCCGGGCCCGCGCCGCCGCACCGGACTCCAGCTCCTCGGCGTCCAGGTCGTGCGCGTCCAGCGCGGCCAGATAGTTCACCGTCACCTGGTCGACCCGGCCGGAGATCGCCTGGAAGTCCGCCAGCGCCCGCCGCGCCGCCGCACCGTCCTCGGCGGCCCGCACCGTCTCCACCGCCAGCTGCACCTCCCGCTGCGCGGAGTCCAGCTCGTAGAACGCCTGCTGCGCCGCGTCCCGGGCCGCCTTGGCATCCGCCCGCATGCCCTCGCCGCCGCGCCTGCCCCACCAGCCCCCGCCACGCCCACCGCCGGCACCACCGAACGCCGCCGCCCCCGCGGCCCCCAGCGCCCCCGCGACCACCAGCGGCAGCACCAGCGCCTCGGCCACTGCACCCCCCGGCCACCGCCGCCCCCGCCCGATCCCGCCGGCCACCCTCACTGCGCGCTCCCTGCTCCGACCGTTTGATCCACCCCCATTCTTCCCGATCACCCCACCCGACCGGCACCCCCACCCACCCCACCCCGTCCCACTCCCCGACCACCTGCGCCACACCACCCGCCGGACCAGGTACTCTAGGCAGTCGTCGTGCCCCCACCAGGCCGCGACAGGGGGCGCGTAGCTCAGTGGTAGAGCGCTGCTCTTACAAAGCAGATGTCGGCGGTTCGAAACCGTCCGCGCCCACAGATGAGAAGGGCCAGTTCGGAGGAGTGATCCTCCCGAACTGGCCCTCGGTCGTTTCCGGGTCTCAGTCGGGCTGCGCCACTGGTGTGCCAGATGACCCGGGCGCAGGGAAGCACTGGGCCGGCCAGGACGGGACGGCTGCCTTGGCCCCTTGGCCCCTTGAGCGTGCAGCCGTGCTGGTGAAGCAGGTCGACGATGTTGCGCCGCAGATCGGTACGGCAGAACGCTGGTTGTCACGGGTCGCCTCCTGCATCTGCGGAGGAGGGCCAGGCGGCACTACGTCGGCACACCCATAGTCAGCAATTGAATTCAGGCAGTGGCGAATCCGTGACACTGGGATGGTCGGCGTCGCGCATGAGGGAATGGTTGCATCTGGCGCTGCCGCAGAGGATCGTAGGAAATGTACTCAAGAATCAAAGGATGATCATCCGGCATCAAATCGAGCCCTAGGAGAGGGGGCGATTGTGGCCAACCAACGCTCGCATGCGGACAGTCCGGCGCTGAGCAAGGCTGCAAGTAAAGGGAACGTTGCCCTCGGGTGTGGTGTGGCTCTCGTCGCAACCATTCTATATTTCATCGCATTCGCCGAAAGGGGTAGCGTTGGCTGGAATGCGGTTCTCAACTCCATCGCCGCCTCCTTAACCGCAGCCCTCCTGTTCACCTTGGCCGACTATCTGTTGAGCAGAAGAGACTATGCGCAGTATATTGAGCAGCTTGGCAACATGATGCTCGCCGAGATTCGATCCCTGGAGTTTCAATCGAATGCGGTTTCAAATGCTCGTGACCTGGGGTTGGTTCAGGTATTTACGAACGACAGGAATGACGAGTGCATGAGGGCGGAGGGGAAGCTGATACGCGAAGCTGCAAGTTTGACTCTGCTCATGAATGCAGGTGCCAGCTGGGTTGAGATGCATAGGGAGTCATTCCGCTCCCGATTTGGCGATCAAGAAAAATCGACCACGATCTTCATGCCGAGCCCTGCGTCCGACTTCTCGGTTATTCAGGCCCAGAAGGAAGAGATGAACGCGGATGCCCTCATAAATAGGCAAATAGGCGTCATTCGCAAGCTTGATGGCCTGTCCCCTCGAGATGGCGATCGCCCCTACAAGGTGATCGGCCATCAGTTGTTCCATCCTTGCCTGCTCATACTGACCGACACGGATGCCATTATTGCGCCGTACTATGCATCAAAGGGGCGGAAGGTGCCGCCGGCGATGTGGTTCAAGAAAACCAAAGGGGGGAGTGATTATTACTCGCGCCTCCGGGATGATGTTAGGGAGCTTGAGGCGCTCGCGGACTCGGCTGAAATTCTCCCCTGGTTTGACGAGCAGATGCGTGGCGAAGTGCCAATTCCCATCCAGGGGGCTGCCTAGTGATTCAAGTCCGCGCTGCTCTCAGTGGTCAGAGCTGGGTGCTATTCGAATCCATGCCATCGCGTCCGGCGATGCACATGTGACCTGCTCGTCCGGTCCGGTTCGAAACCGTCCGCGCCCACCGGCCCCGGTGCCCCGCACCGGGGCACCGGGCTTTAGAGGCCGGTTGGCTGAAGTAGGCGACGGCAACGGCTGATGGTGGCTCCCGTGCGGCGGCTTGGGGGCGTTCGGCGTCACGGCGGTCAGGGCTGGCGGGACTTCCTGTTGCGGGTGCCGAGCTGGGTCCAGACGTGGCGGTGCCGGGCGATGGTGAAGATGCGTTCGACGCGCTCGGGGGTCAGCTGCGTCGGTGCGGATGCGAGGTTCGCGGCGATCTGTTCGCCGGTGACGACGAGCACGGGGGAGGCCGTTTCCTGGGTGATCTTTCGGGCTCCGACCACGGCGACGACCGGGTGAACGGGTACCTCGAAGCCGCACCACTTCGTGAGCAGCTCTGCGGTCCTGGTGGCCTCGAATGCGGCGTTCGCCAGGTAGGGGAAGCTGTTGCGGTTGACGCTCACCATCCGGTCGCCGACCCGCACGGTGGCGTCCGGGTGGTGCTTGGTGTTGATCGTGAAGACTCCCGGTGACCCGATCACCACGTGGTCGATGTCGGCGCCGCTGGGCAGGGGCACGCCGTGCAGGATCTTCCAGCCGGAGACCCGCAGCGGCTCCAGGTTGGCCCCGACGATGCGTTCGCCCTCCAGCCCCAGGAGAGTGGTCGGCGCCCCGAGGGGATTCCGCGTTGCCTTGGCGACCAGCCGGACCCACACGTTGTGCGTCCGCTCGTCCCGCCGGAGCATGCTCTGCAGACCGGCGCCGGGAGCGTTCAACGCGAGGTCGTCCTCATCGCGCAGGGGCGGGAGGTAGGGCACGCGCACCTGCGGCCCCGGCGCGGTTGCGTCTCCGTTGCGCCGCACAGCGCGCGGAGGTATGACCTGCCCGTAGACGGCACACCACTCTTCGATTTTCGCCAGCGCGGCACCCTCAAGCGCGGAGTCCTGGATCTCGACCACACCGGTCAGACAGTCAAGCCATGCGACCGAAGAGCCGCGGGCGCCGGCCCTGTTGACGTACAAGCGCCACCTACCCGGCTTCCGCCACGGCCTGACCGAAAGCTCCTCCACGCGGCTCTGTCCTCCCCGGTCCAGACGCCTGACACCACATCAGCATGCCCAGCCCGTAGTGGGAGCGAACGGCTTCGGCCAGCCAGGGAGGGGAGAGGTTCGGTCAATGATCGAGTGAGTGGGTCTGCGTGATGGGGCGCCTTGCCCGGGGTGTGGTGGCGGGGGTTGCATGGGGCCATGTCGAGTCGTGGGGTGCTGTACGTGCTGGGGTCCGCTGCGTTGCCGGTGCTGGATGTGGGGGTGGTGGTGCGGGCTGCGCAGGGGGAGGGGTGGAATGTCTGTCTGGGGTTGACGCCCACGGCTGCGGAGTGGTTGGGGGGTGAGCTGGCGGAGTTGGAGGCGCTGACCGGGCATCCGGTGAAGAGTCGGTATCGGCGGCCCGGTGATCCGGAGTTGTGGCCTGCGGCGAGTGCGGTGCTGCTGGCTCCGGCGACCTTTCACACGATCAACGCGCTGGCTCTCGGGATCACCGGGTCATGGGTGGTCGGGTTCGCGGCGGAGGCGATCGGCAAGGGCATTCCCATGGCGGTGATGCCTTGTGTGAATACCGCGCTTCTTGCTCATCCGCAGGCTGGGCAGAGCCTTGCGGTGCTTCGGGAGGCGGGGGTGGCCGTCCTGCTCGGGGAGGGCGGGTTCGTCCCGAACGCGCCGGGGGAGGGGCAGCCGGCCGAGTACCCCTGGGCGGCGGCGCTCGCCGGAGTGGCGAGGCTCGGTGACGGGGCCCGGCGCGGCTGAGCGGCAAACGGTTCACGCCGTCCGGTGGAGGCGGATGGCGGCGAGGGTCGGGAGGGCGGCGGCCAGGAGGAGGGCGGCCAGCAGGCCGACGGGGCTGAGGCCGCCGAGGGTGGTGGAGAGGGCGGCGGCGAGGGCGGGGACGGTGAGGAGGGGGGAGAGGGCGAGCAGGGTCGCCTGCCGCTTCTCGCCGCGGGACCACTGGGGGGACTTCCACAGGCGGATGAGGCCGGCGGCCGTGGCGGCGGGGGCGAGGAGGAGTCCGAGGACGGGGATGAGTGCGGCCGGCAGCGGGAGGACGAGCAGGCCGAGGGTGATGGCGGTGCGGCGGGGGCTCTCCGGGACGGGCCGGGCGGCGGGTTCCTCGGCGAGGGCGGCGTCGGCGATCTCGGCGGGGGTGCCGAGTTGTTCCAGGATGCGGCGGACGGCGCTCCCGTCGGAGGGGTCGGACTCCGACAGGGCCACCTCGATGTGTTCGCGCAGGTCCGCGAGCAGCTCCCGGCGGCGGGTGTCGGGCAGGGCCGCGGTCCGGTCCTCGACCGAGGACAGGAAGGAGCGGACGAGGGGGTGGGCGAGGGTGTTGGTCACGTCGGCTCTCCAGGGGTGAGGAAGTGGTCGACGGCGGCGCGGAAGGAGGGCCAGTTCGCGGTGAACTCCTCCAGCGCGCTCCGGCCGGCGTCGGTCAGCGTGTAGTACCGGCGCGGGGGTCCACTCTCGGACTCCTGCAGGTGGGTGTCGGCGAGCCCGGTCCGGCGCAGGCGTGACAGCAGGGGGTAGATCGTGCCCTGGCTGGTGGCCATCACCTCGACGCGGGCGAGTTCCGCCAGCAGCTCGACGCCGTAGCGGGGGCCGTCCCGCAGCAGCGCCAGGACGCAGTACTCCAGCACTCCTTTGCGGAGTTGGCTTGCCACCCGGCCGTCTGCCTCGGGGTTACTTGCATTGCCATCTACCATGCAAAGCATGGTAGCACGCCGGGGGCGGACAAGGCGGTAGCGCGAAGGGCCGGTCCGCAGGTGGGGAGTCTGCGGACCGGCCCTTGTAGTCGGAGGCGGGGTGTCGGTGCGGGGCGACGTTCAGCGCGGGGCGTGTGCGGCCAGGACGGCGCGGATGTCCGACAGGCTGTCCACCACCGCGTGGGCCTCGGCGAGTTGGTCGGCCGTGTGGGTGGTGGTGATCCCGATGACGAACATCCCCGCCCGGCGGCCCGCGGTCACGCCGGCCGGTGCGTCCTCGACCACCACGCACTCCTGCGGGGCGGCG
This sequence comes from Kitasatospora sp. NPDC052868, assembly GCF_044547105.1. NCBI lineage: Bacteria > Bacillati > Actinomycetota > Actinomycetes > Kitasatosporales > Streptomycetaceae > Kitasatospora > Kitasatospora sp. NPDC052868. Next base: position 179,738 of record NZ_JBITZW010000001.1, read on the forward strand.
CCGAGCGCGTCGGCCGCGGCCAGGTAGCCCTCGGGGTGGGGCTTGCCGTTCTCGACGTGGTCGGCGGCCACCAGGACGGCCGGGGTCGGCAGCCCGGCGCTGCGCAGGCGGCCGGTCATCAGGCCGCTCGGGCCGGACGTCACCGCGGCCCACCGGTCCGCGGGCAGGCCGCCGAGCAGTTCGGGCGCGCCCGCCACCGGGCTGAGCAGGGCGACCCCCTCGGCCTCCAGCTGCTGGATGCGGGTCAGCACCGAGGGGATGTCCTCGGCGCGGAAGAACATCGGTACGACCTCGGCGTCCCGGCGGCCGTGGCAGACCGCCAGGATGGCGTCCGCGTCCGTGCCGAACTCGGCCGCCACCCGCCGCCAGACGTCGACGATCAGCCGGCTGGAGTCGACCAGGGTGCCGTCGATGTCGAACAGGAGGCGCAGGTCCGCGGGGGCCGGGGCGACGGCCGTCATCAGGCGCCTGCCGCGATGGCGCCCAGCGAGCGGAACGCCGACTCCACGCCGGCCGGGTCCTGGAACAGGGCCGAGGCGACGACCAGGCGGTCGGCGCCGGCCGCCCGCAGCGCGGCGGCGCGCTCCGCCGTCACGCCGCCGTCCGCGGCGATCCGGATGTGGCCGAGACCGCGCGCGTCCAGGTCGGCGCGCAGACGGCGGATCTTGTCCACGGTGTAGGGCAGGAAGTCGCTGGTGCCGGGGTTGACCGCCATGACGACGACCTGTTCGACGAGGTGGGCGATCTCCTCGACGGACGACAGCGGGGTGCCGGGGTTGAGCGCGATGCCTGCCGCGATGCCCGACTTCTCCAGGTCGCGCAGCAGTCGGGCGATGTGGGGGGTGCTCTCGACGTGGACGGAGACGAGGTCGACGCCCGCCTCGGCCAGGCCGTCGATGTGGGACTCCGGCCGCGTCACCTGGAGGTGCACGTCCAACCGCCGGTCGAAGGCCTTGCGGACGGACTTCACCGCCTTGAGGCCGAGGCTGATGTCGGGGACGAACACCCCGTCCATCACGTCGAGGTGCAGGAGGTCCGCGTCGGTGCGCGAGACATCGCCCACCGCCCGCCCGTACTCCAGCGGATCGGCGCCGAACAGGCCCGGCACAATGGAAACATCGGTCGTTGACCCGGTCATGGGGATCTCCTCGATTTCTCGGTCAGCCGACGATCGACAGCAGCGTGGCGGCCACCAGGTCGACCTCGTCGGGGCTCATCTCCGGGCGCAGCGGCAGGCACAGCGCGTTCTCCGCCAGGAAGTCGGAGTTCGGGAACGCGGCCGCGTCGAACGCGTAGTCGGAGAAGGCGGGTTGGCGGGCGATGGGCACCGGGTAGCGCACGACGGCGTCGACTCCCGCGGCCCTGAGGGCGGCCAGGGTGGCGTCACGGTCGGGGACGATGGCCTGGTACATGTGGTAGACGTGCTCCGGGCCGGCGACGGGCACCCGGACGGCGCTGCCGGACAGGGCCCGGGTGTACTGCTCGGCGCGTTCGCGGCGGGCCTGGTTCCACGCGTCCAGCCGGGGCAGCTTGTGCCCCAGCACCAGCGCCTGCACGGAGTCCATCCGACTGCTGAACCCGGCCTCGACGTGGTGGTTCTGCTCCTGTTGGCCCAGTCCGCGCAGTCGGCGCAGCCGGTCGGCCAGCTCCGGGCCGCCGGTCACGGCGGCGCCCGCGTCGCCGGCGGCGCCGAGGTTCTTCGACGGGTGGAAGCTGAAGCAGCCGATCTCGCCGAAGGTGCCGACCGGCCGGCCCTTCCAGCGGGCGCCGACCGCCTGGGCGCAGTCCTCGACGACCGCGAGGCCGTGGGTCGCGGCCAGTCCGGTGATCCGGTCCATGTCCAGCACCTGGCCGAACATGTGGACGGCGAGGATCGCCTTGGTGCGGGGCGTGATCGCGGCTTCGAGCCGGTCCAGGTCCATCAGGTAGTCGGTGTCCGTGCAGTCCACCAGGACCGGGACGGCACCGACCCGGACGATCGCCAGCACGGTGGAGTGGAAGGTGTTGGCCACCGTGACGACCTCGTCGCCCGGCCCGATGCCCAGGGCGTGCAGGGCGAGGATGAGCGCGTCGGTACCGGAGTTGACCCCGACGGCGAAGCCCGCCTCGACCTGCTCGGCGAAGGCCCGCTCGAAGTGCTCGACCGGCTTGCCGAGGATGTAGTCGCCGGACAGCAGGAGTTCGGAGATCCTCCCGGTCAGCTCTTCGAGGTCGTCGAACTGGGCCGGGTAGCCGTAACGCGGGACCAGCATGGTGTTCTCCCTGGACGGGTGGGTGCCCTGGACGGGTGGGTGGTTCGAAGCGGGGCGGCGTGGTTCGGCAGCCCGGGGTTCAGCAGCCGGGGAGGACCTCGGCCACCGTGGTGGTGAGGTCGGGCGCCCGGGTGGTGCCCGACGGCATCGTCGGGTCGATCAGCACCTTGAGGTGCTCTCCGGTCAGCCGCCGGCCCGGCGGGTCGGTCGCCATCGACCGCAGGACCGGTCCGGCCGCCTCCAGGGGGAGGACGTGGCTGAGCACCCGGCCGAACCGCTGGGGGTGGGCGACGAGCAGGTCCTGCGCGCGCCGCAGGAGGTCGGCGGAGGTGCCGCGGTGCCCGGTGAGGCGGATCCGCTTGCCCGAGGGCAGGGCCACCAGGCGCCCCGGTGCCGGTTCGGGAGAGCCGCAGATGTTGGACCTGCGGATCGAGTTGAGGTCCAGGTCCCCGGTCAGCTCGTGCGCCGTGCCGGTACCGAAGCCGCCGAACAGGTCGACGGCCCCGCCCTCCTCCAGGGCGCGCGCGGCCTGGGTGAGCGCGGTGGCCGAGGCCTCCCGGGGCAGGCAGAGGAAGGCCGCCCCGACGCCGGAGACGGGCGGTTCGGTGCGGTACCGGGTGCCGGGCAGGACGTCGCGGCCGCGCAGGTAGTCCAGCCGCTCCGCGCGCCCGTGGACCAGGGTCATCGGTGTCCCGCGCAGTTCGCCGACCAGTGCGGCCAGGACGGCGGTCGTCCCGCTGCCCCACACCGCCGCGCTCCGCGCCCGCCCGGAGGCGTCGAGCAGGTCCCAGCCGTAGAGGACCGCGCCCAGCGGTTCGACGAGCACGGAGAGGTCGGCGACCAGGTCCGGCCGGGCGGGGACGAGGGTGCGCAGCACCGCGGCGCCGGCGCCCGTCGCCGGGTAGTACCGCCGGAAGACCCCGTCGTGGGAGTGGCCGAGGATGCTGTCCTGGTCGTGGGGGTCCACCGGGTTGAAGATGCCCCGGTGGACGCCCGAGGGCGAGCGGTACTCCGCGAGCCCCTCGTGGCCGAGCACCGCGGCCCCGTCGGGCCGGATCCCGCGCTGGATCTGCAGGTCGGTGCCGCAGATCCCGGCGCGGAGCACCCGCAGGGCCGGGCCGGCCGCGGCCTCGGTGCGGTCGAGGCGCAGGCCGTGCTCGGCGGTGCGGGTCCAGGCGAGGTCGCCCCCGGTGGAGACGCCGGTGGCGGTGGTGGTGGAGACGCCGGTGCGGGCGGGGGCGCCGTAGGTGTCGCTCATGCCGCGAGCCCCTCCTCGTCGAGCAGCCGGTGGAGGACGTCCACCGAGCGCCGCAGCTCCGGCTCCGTCAGCTCGTTGACGAACACGCACTTTCCGATGCCGACGGGCAGCGGGATGTTCTGCTGCCCGTCGCGGTGCCGGGTGGACTCGCCGAGGGCGTCCCAGAGCAGTCCGACCTCGCAGACGGGGTGCCAGACGGGCAGTCCGGACCTGCGCAGCAGGCGCAGCACGCGGACGGCGTCGGCGGGCGACTGCAGGCCCTGGTCGACGGCCAGCGCGCAGGACAGCGCCATGTCGATCGACACCGCCTCGCCGTGCAGCAGCCCGGGCCGGGCCGCCATCTCGAACCCCGGGCTGAAGGTGTGCCCGAAGTCCACCGCCCGGCGCAGCTCGTGCTCCCACAGGTTGGGTTCGAGCTCCTCCAGCATGCCGCCGACCGCGCGCCGGATCACCTCCTGCCCGGCGGAGCCGTCCAGCCGCCGGCGCACCAGCTGTTCGGCCTCCGCGTCGAGCAGGTCGAAGAGGGCGGCGTCGTGGATCACCGCCATCTTGATGATCTCGGCCAGTCCGTTGCTGATGTGGCGGGTGTCCAGGGTGCTCAGGAAGGCCCGGTCCACCAGCGTGTCGCGGGCGGGATGGTAGGTGCCGAGCCGGTTCTTGTGGCCGTGGAAGTTCACCGCGTTCTTGGCGCCGACCGCCGCGTCGACCATCCCGACCAGCGTGGTGGGGATGCGGACGAACGGGGTGCCGCGCCGGTACAGTCCGGCGGCCAGTCCGACCAGGTCGGTCAGCACGCCGCCGCCGATCGCCGTGATCGGCTCCCGGCGGGCGAGCGCGATCGAGTCGGCCGCGCGCACGATCTCCTCGAGTGACGGGATCGTCTTGGTCTGCTCGCCGCCGGGCAGCCGCAGGATGTGTGGGACGGTCTTCCGGCTGAGGAAGTACTCCTGGATCCGCGCGCCGTGCAGGGCGAAGACCTGCTCGTCCACCACCACCAGGCGCCGCGCCCCCGGCGTCAGGCCCGCGGCCCGGGCGAGCGCGTCGTTCGCGGGTGACAGCACCTCCGTCACCTGGGTGACCCGGTAGGAGACGTCCTGACGGGCGCGGACGGACCATTGCCCAAGACTCATGCTGTGTGCGCTCTCTCGTTCAGAATTCCCCGTGCGTGAACTCCCGCTCCACGCAGCGCGTTCAGCCCGTTCGGCTGTCCTCGGACGATCCGGCGGGCGAAGTAGCCCTGGTCCCGGTCCGAAATCCCGTACAACCCCAGCTGGTTGAGGTTGCGTAGCAGGCTCGCCAGATAGGCGTCCCCGAGATTGTCCACCACCCCGCCGGTGAGCACGGTGTGTTCAACCTCCGGGTTGAGGGCGGCCTGGGCGAGCAGCACCCGGGCCAGCGGCAGGGTCACCGCGTCGAGCACCCGCAGGGCGCCGCGGTGGCCCTGCGCGACCAGCCCGCCGAAGGACGCGAGCGTCTGCGCCGTCGACCGGTTCGCCGTGTCCGTACCGCCCCACACCGCAGCGGGCAGGCTGCGCAGGAAGCGCCCGATGCCCGCGCCCGAGGAGAACGAGGCGACGTGGTCGGGCGCCCCGCAGTCGCAGCGGGCGGTCACGGGGGCGCCGTCCCAGTGCAGTTGTGCGGGCAGGTGGCCGATCTCGCCCTGCAGTCCGTGCTCCCGGTCCAGCGGGATGCGGCCGGAGGCCAGGTCGATCGTCCGGTAGGCGATGCCGGTGCTCACGGTGACGGCGGCGGCCTGCCGGCGCTGGTCCAGGCGGTCGTTCCCCAGTAGCGCGTAGGCGAGCGCGGACACGTCGTTGACCACCGACCAGCGCGCGTCCGGCCGGCGGGCGGAGAGCTCCCGGGCCGGCCACCAGTCGGTCCGCTCACTGCCGAACAGCGGTGCGCTGCCGACCACATGGCCGGTCCGCCCGTCCATCGCCGCGCCGAGGGAGACCGCGCACAGGTCGAGCGCGGTGGGCCACTCCAGCCGGATCTCGTCCAGCGTCCGCACCAGCCAGTCGACGATGCGCTGTTGGAGGACGGCGGCCGTGGCGGGCGCGGCGGCGCGGGTGACGGCCGGGTGGCGGCGGAGGGCCGCGACGGTGTCTCCGTCGACCAGGACGCCCGCCCGGAACCAGGTGCCGCCGAGGTCGAACACCACCACCGGGCGCGTGCTGCGGCGGGCCTCGGCGGCGCAGAAGCCGGGCGTCCCGGTGGTGGCCGGTTCGGACGGGGGAGCGGTCACCGGTAGGTGCCGGCGGCTTCGGCGTCCAGCAGCAGGAGCCCGTCCGAACCGAGGAAGGCCCGGGCGGCCAGGGTGTCGGCCGTGCCGGTCGCCAACTTGGCCACCGCCTCGGTCTTCTGGGCGCCGGTCGCCATGATGATGCGGGCGGCGGCGCCGCGCAGCGACGGCAGGGTCTGCGTCATGCGCACCGCGCCGTCCACGGTGGTGGTCACCGTGACCCCGGCCTGGTCCTGAGGGTCGTAGCGGTCGGCGAACAGCGAGGCCAGGTGGCCGTCCGGGCCCAGTTGGAGCAGGACGGCGTCGGCGCCCGCGGTGCCGGTCAGCGAGGCCAGCAGCTTCGCGTACTGCGCCGCGCCGTCGGCCGGGTCGCCGGACCGGACCGGCATGGGGTGCCGGCGGTCCCGGGGCACCGCGGCCGGGTCCAGCAGCGTCTCGCAGATCATCCGCCAGTTGGACCCGGTCTCGGCCTCGGGGAGGACCCGGTCGTCGGTCTGCACGAAGTGCACCGACGCCCAGGGCAGGTCGTAGGTCGCGAGCAATTGGTAGGCCGCGGTCGGAGTATTTCCTCCGGTCAGTGCGACGACGCATTCGCCGCGCTCGGACACGGCCTTTCGTACGGCTTCGGCGACGGCTTCTGCGGCATTCTCGGCCACCGCGTCGGCGGTCGGCAGAACCTTCGAGGGGAGGGGGCTCAATGCAAAACTCCCGGTCTTGGCCAAACAATCGATCAATCCGGTACGACCGTACTGCGGGCGGCTCTCTCCGGCCATGGGCGGGATTGAACATCCGCCCTGGGGGCGGGAGATGGACCCGCACGTCAGACCCTGTCGAACGGCGTGGACGGCTGCTACGGTTCCGACCATGCCGACGACCACTATCGCTGGATATCTCGACCGACTCGGCCTCGCCGGCGACCTGGCGCCCACCGTCGGGAATCTGCGACGACTGCACCGCGCCCATGTGGAGAGAATTCCCTACGAGACGCTGGACTTCCAGCTCGGAACGCCCGCGGGGATCGACCCGCAGGAGTCGTTCGACCGTATCGGGCAATTCCGCCGGGGCGGTTACTGCTTCCAGCTGAACGGCGCTTTCCTGGTCCTTCTGCGAGAACTCGGCTACCAGGTCGGGATGCACCGGGTCGGCGTCCAGAAGGTCGACGAGGCGGAGCCGGTGGGGGTCAACGGCAACCACATGGCGCTGACGGTCGGCGGGCTGCCGACGCCGCAGTCGCCCGACGGGCGCTGGCTGGTCGACGTCGGTCTGGGCTTCGCCTTCCACGAGCCCCTCCCGCTGCGGCCCGGCCTGACCGAGCAGGGCCCGTTCGGGTACCGGCTGTCGGAGTCCTCCTGCGAGCCCGGCGGCTGGCGCCTGGACCACCGCCCGCTGCGCGGTTTCGCGGGCGCCGACATCTCCGTCCGTCCGGCCCGAGCCGAGGACTTCGCCGACCAGCACGCCCACCTGTCGACCTCGCCCGAGTCCGACTTCGTCCGCCTCGCCCGGGTGCAGCGCAGGGACGCCCTCGGCACCGACCTGCTGCTGGGCCGGGTGCTCACCCGGATCGACGCGGCGGGCGATCAGCGCCGTGAACTGACCGGCCCCGACGAGTGGTTCGAGGTGCTGCGGACCCGCTTCGGCCTGCCCCTCGACGAGCTCGGCGCCGCCGGGCGCGAGCGGCTGTGGGCGGTGGTGTGCGACGGCCACGAGGCCTGGCTGCGGCAGGGCGCGGCCCTACCGGGCGCGCGGCGGGGCTGACCCCCCGGCGGCGGTCTCACCACCGGTCCCTCGGGGCGCCCGCCGCCCGCCTGCCGGACAGCAGCTCGGCCGCCGCCATCGCGTTGACCAGGCCGGCGCCGAAGGTCTTCAGCACCACCGTGCCGGCGGGGGCGGGCAGGTCGCGGAAGCCCATGTCCACCAGGACCGCGTCGGGGCGGCCCGCCAGCAGTGCGGTGAGCACCCCGGTCTGCCAGGCGTCCGCGGTCTCGGCCCTGACCACGACGGCCAGTGGCACGCCCGCCGGCAGGTCGAGGTCGGCGGCCGCCGTGCCGGGTGCCACCGTGAGCGCCCCGGCGAGCGCGCCGAGCCGCGCCATCGGCTCCGCCAGACCCCACGGCACCGTGCCGCAGGAGATGTTGGGCTCCGGGCGCAGCTCGACGACGAACCGCGCGGAGGGCGCGGGCAGCGTGCCGCGCACCTCGACGGCCCGGCGGGCGGCCGCCAGCCCGACCCCGCCCAGGTCGCCGGCCGGCCTGACGGGGGAGGAGGTCCACTTGCGCAGCCGGGCGACCCGCTCGGCGGCCTCCTCCAGCCGGGACAGCGGCAGGACGCCCTCGGCGACGGCCCGCCGGGCGCTGTCCCGGATCTCCGCGCAGATCCCCTCGCCGTCCTGCGGCCCGATGATCATCAGGTCGACGCCCGCGAGCCAGGCCCGCACGGCGGCGCCGCCGAACCCCAGCCCGGCCTGCGCGGACCGCATGTCCAGCGAGTCGCTGATCACCACGCCGTCGAAGCCGAGTTCACCCCGCAGCAGGTCGGTGACGAACCGCGGGCTGAAGGTGGCCGGGGTGTCGTCGATCGCGCCGACGACCACGTGCCCGGTCATCACGGCCTGCACGCCCGCCTCGACGGCCGCCGTGAACGGGTGCAGGTCACGGGAGCGGAACTCCGCGGCGGGGGTGTCCACGACGGGCAGCTCGAAGTGGGAGTCGACCCGGGTGGCCCCCAGACCGGGGAAGTGCTTGGCCGTCGCGGCGACGCCGTGGCGCTGCAGCCCCTCGACGAAGGCCCGGGTGTGCGCGGCCACCCGCGCCGGGTCGGAGCCGAACGACCGGGCGCCGAACACCGGCATGTCGTACCCGGGACAGACCTCGACGGAGGGGGCGAGGTTCAGCGAGACGCCCGCGTCGATCAGGTCGGCGGCGATGGCGCCGGCCACCTGCGAGGTCAGCGCCGGATCGTCCACCACGCCGAGGGCGAGGTTGCCGGGGTAGTTGCTGCCCCGGTGGTACTCGACCCGGGTGATGTCGCCGCCCTCCTCGTCCAGGGCGACGATCAGATCCGGGCGGTGGGCCCGCAGCGGCTCGGTGACCACCTCGCGCACCCGGCCGTCCAGGAGCCCCAGGTTCGCGCCGAACAGCACGATCCCCGCGAGCCCGTCGTCCAGCTCGCGCCGCAGCCAGTCGGTGGGCGCCGCGCCGCCGTAGGCCGGCAGCAGGCAGGAGTTGACCAGAGTCGACAGACGGTCCATCAGTTTCCCTCGGCTGTTCTTTCGTGCGGGGACGTGTCCGGTTGAGGCCTTGTGTCAGGCAGGCCCTAGGCCGACGCGCGGTGGCGCTGTTCCAGCTGCTTGGCGAACTCCCGCCAGGAGTCGCTGCAGCGGTGCGCGAGGTCCGCCACCGTGCCGACGCAGTGGCTCGGCACGGTCTCGACCACGGTCTGCCACTCGTCCGGCTCGATGACGTGTCCGCCCAGCCAGCGGAGCAGGTTGCGCCCGGCGTCCGTGAAGCGCAGCGACGGGTCCGCGACCAGGATCCGCATCGCCATCGCCACGTCCCGCTGGCTGCGCCGCTCGACGGCCGGGGCGGCGGGAGCGCCGTGCGGGAGGACCGCTGCGGCCTCGGCGCCGCTCGCGGCGGGCACGCCGCGCAGCCGCGGCTGCGGCACCGGGTCCTCGCCGCGCAGCACGCGGGCGCGGACGTCGGAGGCGGTGCCCAGGGAGATGCCCGCCTCCCTGGCGATCCGGCGCAGCGGGGTCTGCGGATCGGCTTTGACCAGCTCACCGGCGGACCGCCGCCCCTCGGCGCTGCTCAGCGGACGGCGCTTGCCGTCCCGGCCGATCCGGGCCTGGAGCGTGGCCACCTCGGCGTCGGGCTCCTGGCGCATGGCGCCGACCGCCTTGGCGGCGAGCCCGGTCGCCTCGGCGATGGCCCGGTCGGACCACTGGGGGTGGGAGACCAGGATCCGCGCCACCGCGGCGCGGCGGTCCGCCAGCGAGAGGGGCAGGCCGTGCGTGACGTTGAGCCGTACGGCGAGGAGGAAGAGGTCCTTCTCGTCACCCTCGACGAACCGGACGTCGATCCGCTCGGCGCCGCGCAGCCGGGCGGCGTGGACGCGGTGCATCCCGTCGATCACCCGCATGCTCGACCGGTGGACGACGATGGGCGGCAACGGCGTGTCCGACTGCGCCAGGACCTGCACGTGGTCCGGGTCCTCGGCCTGGAGTCGCGGCGAGTCGGCCGATCGCAGTGACGCGATGGGGACCGACTCGGTCGTGCGCTCCCCGGCACCGTCCTCGCTGAGCCCCAGCACCGCCGTATCGAGCCGGCCTTCCATCGGAAACTCCCCCTTTGTCATCGAACTCGGTACTGGCCATGGGAAATCGGGCCCGGGCGGCCTGCTCGCCCGCGCCCCGCCGGTGTCGGTCCATGGCACCGACACCGGCCGCCCTGCAACACCCCGCCCCTGACCGGTGATCCGCCCGCCACCGGTGCGCGCCGTCCGAGGCGACCGGTTGCGGCCTGCACGCACGCGCGGCTGCGGAACGGGCGACCCTATGACGAGGGCCCTTCGGTGGCGGCAGGGCGCCGCGCCGCACCGAGTGGATCCGACGCGGCGTCATGGGTGGGTGACGGTTCGCGTCGGGACGGGCTCCGGTGGACGGAGGCCTGCTGGTCCGGTCGGCCGCGCGGAGTGCGCATGCCCGGGTGGGAGCACGGCTGCCGGGGCTGCCCGATCGGGCCGGGGTTCCCAGGGCGACCGGACAGGACTGGGCCGGGTCACCCGGCGCGGTGCGGCTCCGCACTGTCGGCGGGTCGGGTGCGCGGCGCGCTCGTGCCGAGGGCCGCACAGTCCGCCGACGCGGCGAGCGGGTCCGGCGCCACGCCGTGGCCGGCTCTTCGGCGTGCCTGCGGCGAGGCGTCTCTTCGTCGGTGTTGGGCCCTCATGTATCCGATATCCCCGTCAGAAATCAAGCACGGATCGGTCGGGGCCGTCCTGGACCCGGCTGCGGATCGCAGGTAATGAACGGCCCGCCGAGTGGGGGTTGCAGCCGGCCGAGGCGGCCCCCGGCCCGCATTCAAAGGACCTTTGAACGCGAGTAACGGGCTCCCCCGGAGCCGTAGTTGACGACACCCCCAGCGGTCATGCGATGCGAAACGTAACAGGGGCGCAGTTCCTATGTCTAGACCAATATGGGCGGCTCCCCCGAGTTCAATGTGGGATATGGCGCCACAGATGCGCGAGGGTCGCGGTGGAGTAGGGCGGAGGCGTTCCGGCGGGCGACCGGAGTGCGGGCTTCCGCTGCACGGGCGACGTAATTTCGCCGACTCCCTTGAGGGCATTGGTTCATGACGAACCCGCAGGTGCGGTTCGGTGCGGCCCTGCTCGTGCGGGTGTGTCCAGAGCGTGCAGAACTCGGGGATGTTTGACCCGTCTGACGGGTGGCTCCCTGCCTCGATGGTGCTGCGCCGAATGGGGTTGACGGTCGGTCACCATCGCCGGCTGTGCCGTGCAAGGAATGTCTACGCGCGTTACGTGGATTGGCGGCGGGGTCGGATCCCGGGGTGCCACCGCCGATTCACCGCTCCTCGGCGGCGATTTCCGGACGGATTGCCGGCGCGGATTGCGGGAATCGGCCGGGGGGATCGGTCATTGTGGGTGCGACCATTGATTCGCGGCCCCGCAGGTGGGGGGATTTCATTCTGATTGGATTCGGATTTGATTCTGATCGGATTCCGGTCGACGGCGTTGTGCCGCCCGGTCGGCGAAACGTGAAGCGGCCGCCGGCCTCGGCGGGCCGCCCGCCGTCCGACGGTGTTCCCGGGAGGGCTGTTGAGGACGGGCGGGCGGTGGTCTAGCGTGACTGCCGCCGGACCCCCGCCGCGTGGCCCTCGGAGCCCGCGGCCCCCGGCCGGCGGGTCGGGCGCCCGCCGCAGGGCCGAGGAGGCCGTCGGAGCACCCGGACCACCCGGACCACCCCGTACGACCGGCCCGTCCGGGCCGCGACCTCCCATGAGCCCGGCCGGAGCCCTCCCCACCCTCCCGGCCCACTACCGGACGCCGGCCGGCCGCGTCGGCATTCCGTGGGGAATTTGCCCGATCGCCTCCCCGCGGAGAACCCGAAAAGGCACCAGCCCGCCGAGCAGACCAGGGATTACACGGTGAAACACGACTTTGACGTCTACGCGACGGCCGCCACGTCCCGACCCGGCGAGGGGCACGGGCTCTCCGCCCTCGGCGAGGTCTCCCGGAATGCCGAGGAGCACGGGTTCACCGGATTGCTGGCCTTCTACAACCACCGCAACCTCGATCCCTGGCTGGTCGCGTCGACCATGATGGGGTGCACCGAGCGCCTGGTGCCGCTGGTCGCCGCCCAGCCGTACGCCGCGCCGCCGTTTACCGTGGCCCAGATGGTCTACACGCTGACCACCCTCCACGGCCGCCGGGTGGACCTCAATCTGATCACCGGCGCCGCGGGGGCCGAACTGGCCCAGGTGGGCGAGACGCTGGACCACGACGAGCGCTACCGGCGCGCGGTGGAGTACGTCTCGGTGATCCGCGGGCTGCTCTCGGAGCCCGGCCCGCTCCACCACGAGGGCGGCTACTACCGGTACGAGGGCCTGCGGATCAACGCCCCGCTCGCCCCCTCGCTGATGCCCCGGGTGTTCGTCGCCGGTTCGTCGCCCGCGGGTCTGGAGGCGGCCCGGGCCGTCGCCGACGTCGCGATCACCCACCCGGAGCCGGTGGCGGGGTTCGCTGCGGACTTCGCGGGCGCGCTGGCCGGAGGACCGCGGATCGGAATCCGGGTGGGGCTGGTCGCGCGGCCGACCGGCGCGCAGGCCTGGGCGGCCGCCCGCGAGACGTACCAGGACAGCCGGGCGTCCCGGATGACGGCGGCCATGCGCCGCAGGACCGGATCGGACTGGAGCCGGCGGCTGGCGGTCCTGGCGACCGAGGGCGACGTCTACGACGACGTGTACTGGACCGGTGCGTACCGGGCCGACAAGGGGACCCTCCCGCTGCTGGTCGGCGACTACGAGGCCGTCGCCGGCTACCTCGCCCGGTACCTCGAGGCGGGCGTGCGGGTGGTCCTGCTCGGCAACATGAGCACGGCGGAGGACTTCCGGCACGCCGACGCCGTGCTCTCGCTGCTCGGCCGGACCCGGAGCACTTGAACCCCGAGCAGTTGAACGCGGAGCACTTGAACCCGGATCACTTGAACGCGGAGCAGTTGAACGCGGCGGGGCGGCGCGGGGAAGGTCGGCGACGGACCGCACGGCCTGTCCGGGTTCGGTCCGGGAGGGGCCCGGGAGGGGTCGTTCAACTGCTGCCCGGGAGCAGTTGAACGACCCGTCCGCGAGGGCCGCTGACGGGTGCTCAAAGCGTTCGACGTGAACGCCCCGCCCCGTGTGTATCTTCATCCGAGCGTGTTCCCCGGGGGTCGTACGCGGTGGGCCGGGCAGCTGGGCGGCCGCGCGGCCGGGGCTTGGGCGACCGGGACTTGGGCGCTGATCGAGGAGCTGCCGCCCCCCTGTCACAGGACCGACCGGAAGCGGTCGCCCGCAACCGTGAGGAACCAGAAGCGATGAAGGCGACCACGCTGGTCGAACAGTTCGGCAGCCCGCTCTACGTCTACGACCTGGCCCGGGCCACCGAGGCCGCCGCCGCGCTGCGCGACCGGCTGCCGACCGGTGCCACCCTGTTCTACTCGCTCAAGGCCAACCCCCACCCGGACGTCGTGCGCACCCTGCGGTCGGCCGGCTGCCGCGCCGAGGTCAGCTCGGCGGGCGAACTGGACGCGGCGCTGCTCGCGGGCCACGCCGGGTCCGACTGCCTGTACACGGGGCCCGGGAAGACCGCCGCCGAACTGGCGCACGCCATGCGCTCCGGCGTCACCTGCTACTCCGCCGAGTCGCTCGACGACCTGCGGCGGATCGGCGCGGCGGCCGAGCGGCACGGGGTGACGGCGCAGTGCCTGCTGCGGATCAACGGGACCACCGGCGCCGGGTCCGCCGGGCTGCGGATGACCGGCACCGCCTCGCAGTTCGGGTTCGACCTCGACGCCGCGGCCGACTGGGCCGGCGCCGTCGCGGAGGTCCCGAACGTCGAACTGGTCGGCCTGCACCTGTTCGCCCTGACCAACGCCGGGGACGAGGCCGGACTGATCCGGGAGCTGGTGGCGAGCGTGCGCACCGCGGCGCTCCTGCGGTCCGAGCACGGGATCCCGGTGCGGCTGCTCGACCTCGGCGGCGGGTTCGCGCACCCGTACGCCGTCCCCGGCGAGCGGCCCGACTACCCGCTGCTGCGGGGAGCCCTGGAGGAGGAGCTCGACCGGCGGTTCGCCGGGTGGCGCGACGGCGCCCCGGAGGTGGCCTTCGAGTCGGGCCGCTACCTCAGCGGCTCCTGCGGGCAACTGCTCACCAGCGTCACCGACGTGAAGGAGAGCAAGGGAAAGACCTTCGTGGTGCTCGACGCAGGCGTGAACACCCTCGGGGGCCTCGCGGGCCTGCGCAGGCTGCCGCCGGTCCGGGCCAGGGCGGTGACGGCCGACGGCCCCGACCCGGACCCCGCGGCGGAGCGGCGGGTGACGCTGGTCGGACCGCTCTGCACCCCGAGCGACACCCTCGCGCACGACGCCGTGCTGCCCTGCCCGGCGCCGGGCGACCTGCTCGCCATCCCGAACACCGGTGCGTACGGCCTGACCGCCAGCCTGATCGGCTTCCTCTCCCGGCCCGCGCCCGCCGAGGTCGCCGTCCTCGACGACCGGGTGGTGTCCGCCACGCTGCTCGAACTGCGGCGGGACGCGCACCCGTTCGGCCCGGAGCGGGCCGCCTCGCCGGCGGACCGGGCGCGCGGGATCCTCCCGGTGATCGCCGAGCACGCCCGCGCGGTGGACACCGAGGCGCGCTTCCCCGCCGAGGCCCTGGCGGCCCTGCGCGGCAGCGGCCTGATGGGGCTGCTCGTCCCGGTCGCCCAGGGCGGACTGGGCGGCGGGCTCGCCGACCTCGTCGAGGTGGCCGGGATCCTGGCCTCGGCCTGCCTGTCCACCGCGATGATCTGGGCGATGCACTGCCAACAGGTCGACGCCGTCGTCCGGTTCGGCACCGCCGAGCTGCGCGCGGACCTGTTGCCCAGGATCGCGGCGGGCGAGGTCTACCTCGGCTCGATCACCTCGGAGAAGCAGACCGGCGGCCATCTGCTGACCAGCGCCGCCCCGCTGCGGGAGACCGTGGACGGCCTCGTCGTCGAGCGGGACGCGCCCATCGTCACCGGCGGCGCGGTGGCGGACGGCTTCCTGGTCACGATGCGCGACGCGCCGGAGGCCTCGCCGCGGCAGGTCACCCTGGTCTACGTCGAGCGCGGCCAGGCCGACATCCAGGTCGGCGGCGACTGGAACCCGCTGGGCATGCGGGGCACCCACAGCGTCGCGCTGCGGCTGTCCGCCGTGGTGGCGCCGCATCAGATCGTCGGCACCAGAGGGGAGTTCGCGAAGGTGG
Organism: Kitasatospora sp. NPDC052868; assembly: GCF_044547105.1. Lineage (NCBI taxonomy): Bacteria > Bacillati > Actinomycetota > Actinomycetes > Kitasatosporales > Streptomycetaceae > Kitasatospora > Kitasatospora sp. NPDC052868. The sequence continues at coordinate 194,984 of NZ_JBITZW010000001.1, forward strand.
CGGTCTCCGGCTTCGCCCCGCTCGGCCACATCGGCTGGTCGGCCTGCTGGCTCGGCGCGGCCCGGCAGGCGCTGGCCGAGCTCATCACGGTGCTGCGCTCGCCGGTGCGTCCGTCCTCCCTGGACCTGAAGTCCGACCTGGTCGCCGAGCGGCTGGCCAGGATCCGGATGGACCTGGAGACGGTCGGCGCCTATCTGCGCCAGAGCGAGGAGGAGGTCTCGCGCTGCCGCGCCCTGGGCACGGACCCCGCCGAGATCTCGGTGCAGATCCATCTCAACACCCTGAAGGTGCTGGCCGCGGAGCTGTGCCACCGCGCGGCCGACCGGTGTGTGGAGCTGGCCGGACTCGGGCTCGGCTACCGGGCGGACTCTCCCGTCCCGCTGGAGCGCCACCTGCGCGACCTGCGGTCGGCGAGCCTCAACTACTCCAACGACCGCCTGCTGACCGCGACCGGAACGCTGTGCCTGGTCGACCGGGAGGTCCGGCTCCTCGGGAGCGCGGCGTCCGGCTGACGGCCGACAGGCGGGGCCGGCGGTCACCAGGCCGTCGGACCACCACCACCAGAGCGGAGCAAGACCGTGCCCACCGAATGGACACCGCAGTTCGAGCAGGTACTCCGGGAGCACCTCCCCCTACTGGAGGCCGATCAACACCTGCTTCCCGAAGCCCAGTTGACGGCGCTCGGCCTGGACTCGCTGGCGACGGTGCAGCTGCTGATCGGACTGGAGGACGCCCTGGAGACGACCATCCCGGACGCGATGCTCACGCCCGAGAACTTCGCTACCCCCGGCGCGCTCTGGGCGGCGATGACGAGCCTGGCGACCCCGCAGTCGTGAACGAGGACGTCACCCGGGCCCAGGTGGTCCGGATCCCGGTCGGCGGCCGGCGCTCGGGCACCGCGCCCCTCACCTGGGCCCAGCGCCTGCAGTGGAACGACACGGAGTGGATGAAGCCGCACGACCACCACTTCAACCAGGGCAAGGTGCTGGCCGTTCCGCCGGACTGCGGGCTGCCGGAGGTGGTCGAGGCCGTCGGCGCGGTGGTGACCCGGCACGAGAGCCTGCGCACCCGCTACCCGGTCGACGCCGGTGGCGGACCGGTCCAGCGGCTCGCCGACGCCGAGGAGCTCCTGGTGCCCGTCTACCGCACCTCGGCACCGGATCCGGCGCGGGCCGCCACCCGGCTGTGCGACCGCCTCCGGGCCGAGCGGTTCGAGCTGACCGAGGAACTGCCGCTGCGGCTCGCCGTCCTGGAGCACGGGGGGAGGCCCCGGTACCTGGTGCTGGTGGTGTCCCACGTGACCCTGGACTACTCGGGCCTCGTCCTGCTGACGGAGGAACTGGACGCGCTGCTGCACGGCCGGACCACCCCCGCCGGGTTGGCCCCCGTGCACCACCAGCACTTCGACCAGGCGGCCGCCGAGGCGACCCCGCGGCTGCGGCAGCGCTCCGCGGCCGCGCTCGGCTACTGGGAGCAGGTCCTGCGCGCGGCGCCCGTCAGCATCTTCGACCCGCCTGCCGGTACCCCGCCTGCCGGCACCCCGGTGGCCGACACCGATCCGGACCGGTTCGGCCAGGTCACCATGGTCTCGCCGGCGCTGACGCTCGCCACCGGAACACTGGCCGACCGGCTCGGGGTCAGCAGCACCACCGTGCTGATGGCGGCTCTGAACGTGGTGCTCGGCGCCGTCACCGGGCGGGCGGAGGTCCCGGTCAAGCTGATCGCGTCGAACCGCGGGTTCCCCGAGCTGCGCGACCTCGTGGGCATCGCCCTCGGCAGCTGCGTCACGCTGGTCCCCACCCGCGACCGGGGCTTCCCCGAGGTGGTCCGCGACACCGGCCAGGCCGCGCTGCGGGCCTACCGCAGGGCGCAGTGCGACCCGGTGGAGCTGTCCGCGCTGCGGGCCGCGGTGAGCGCCGAACGCGGCGTGGCGGAGATCGAGTTGTCCTGCGGCTTCAACGACATGCGGCCCGCGCGCACGCAGGCCGCCGCCGCGCGGGAGATCTCCGACCTCCGCCCGCGCACCGAGGTGGTGTGGGACGGTCCGCGGCCCCGCCAGGAGGTCAAACTCTGGTACTGGGCGCAGGAGTCGGACGGCGTCGACGTCCACCACGCCCTGGTCGACCTGCACTACCTGCCCAGGGAACGGACGGAGGAACTGCTGCTCGCGGTCGAGCGGGTGATCGTGTCGGCGGCCGTCGGGGCGCCCTGACGGAAGTACCCGGCGAGCGCCCAGAAGACCCGGCCGCCCCCTCCGTCCAGGACGGAGGGGGCGGCCGGGTCTTCTGCCGACGCGGGGTCCGCTCAGTCCGCCAGCAGCCGGTTGCGCACCGCGCCGACCAGGTTGAAGGACCCGGTCACACAGATCAGGTCGTGCTCGCCGGCGAGCGAGAGGGCCAACCGGTAGGCGTCCCACGGCTCGGCGGCCTGGTGGACGGGCAGGTCGGGGCGCAGGCGGCCGAGGATCTCCGCGATCTCCCCGGTGGAGCGCCCGGAGATCGCGCCGAACTCGGTGTGGGCCTGGTAGCCGGTGGCGACCACGACGTCGAAGGTGTCGGCCACCAGCCCCAGGGAGCGCTCGCCGTCCCGCCCGGGGGCCAGGGCGAGCACCCCGATCCTGCGGCGGCCCGCGTACACCTCGCCGAGCGCCTGGGCCAGGGCCTCCAGCTTCGGCGGGCAGTGGGCGCCGTCCAGGACGACCTCCGGTGCGCGCCGGACGGTCTCCAGCCGCCCGGGGACGGTCACCTCGGCCAGGGCCTTGCGCCAGTGTGCCTCGGCGACCGGCAGGCCCCGGGAGCCGAGGGCCTCGACGGCGGTCACCGCGAGGGCCGCGTTGGAGACCTGGTGGCGGCCGCGGGCGCGCAGCCGCAGGCCGGACCGGTCGCCGCCCGCGCCGGAGAGCCGCCAGCCGGTGCCCTCGGTGTCGACGGACTCGATCTCCGCGGTGAAGTCCCGCCCGAGTTCCAGCAGCGGCGAGCCCGTCTCGGCGGCCCGCGCCCTGATCACCTCGGCCAGCTCGGGCCGGGTCACCCCGCTCACGGCGACGGCACCGGGCTTGATGATGCCGGCCTTGTGCCCGGCGACCGTGAGCAGGCTGCCGCCCAGCATGTCGACGTGGTCGTCACCCACGTTGGTCACTACGCTGACCAGCGGTTCGACCACGTTGGTCGCGTCGGTGGTGCCTCCCATGCCCACCTCGACCACCGCCACGTCGACCTCGGCGTCGGCGAAGTAGCGCAGGGCGAGGGCGGAGACCGACTCGAACCAGGTGGGCCCGATGCCGTCGACCAGGCGCCCGAGCGCCCGGGCGCGGTCCATCAGCTCGCCCGCGCCGATCGCCCGGCCGTCGACGAGGAAGCGCTCGGTCAGGCTCCGCAGGTGCGGCTTGGTGGAGAGGCCGACCCGGTACCCGCCGGCCTGGAGCATCTCGGCGATCATGCGGGCCGTGGACCCCTTGCCGGCGGTGCCGCCGACGTGGACCACCGGGAGCCCGCGGTGGGGGTCGCCCAGGACCGCCATCAGCCGGCGGACCCGTTCCAGGTCGAACTCCTCGTCCCAGTGGCGGGGCCGCGAGGAGGCCAGGACGGCGTCGTAGAGGTCCTGGGGGCTTACCGCGTCGCCCGCTTCGGGGTTCAGCACGGCTCTTCTCCTGTCGCCGGGGGGAGCGGTGCCGCGCCCTCGGTGAGTTCTGCCACCAACCGGGTGAACCCGGCCAGGGTGGGGTGGGTGTAGAGGGCCTCGGCGGGCAGCTCGACCGCGAACTCCTCCTCGATCCGGGTCAGCATCAGCATGGCGCCGACCGAGGTGCCGCCGAGGTCGAAGAAGCCGGCGTCCACGCCCGGGTCGTCGGTGGTGTGCTCGGCCCAGACCGCGCGCAGGAAGGCCGCCGGGCCCGGCGCGGCCGGCCCGGCGGCGGGCGCGGTGGGCGCGGTCGGCACAGCGGCCAGCAGGTGCCGCCGCACCTTGCCGGTGGCCCCGCGCGGCAGGTCCGGGACGAACCGCACCACCGAGGGGACCTTGTGCCGGGCCAGCCGCTGCGCGGCGAACCGGCGCAGCTCGGCGGCCTCCACCGGTCGGCGGGCGACCACCACGGCGGTGACCCGGTCACCGGCCGCGCCGTCCGGCTCGCCGTGGACGGCGAGGTCCGCGACGGCCGGGTGCCCGGCCAGCACGGCCTCGATCTCGCCCGGTGAGACCCGCATGCCGGCGACGTTCAGCACGTCGTCGGCCCGGCCGTCGATCCGCAGCAGTCCGTCGGCGTCCACGGACCCGAGGTCACCGGCCCACAGCCAGCCCTCCCGGTCGAGGTCCCGGACGTCCTCGGGGGACACCCACAGCCGGCGCGCCGGAGCCCCGGCGTACCGCAGCCAGACCAGGCCGGTGGCGCCCGGCGGCAGTTCGGCGAAGTCCTCGTCGCGGATCGAGACCAGGGTCCGGCCGACCGGGGCGCCCACGGCCTCGGGCCGCGCGGGGTCGAACAGCATCGCCGCGCCGGCCGGGAGGATCTCGGTGGCCCCGTACATCCGGAGGACCCCGGCGAGCGGGAAGAGCCGCTGGACGGCGGTCAGCAGGGCGGCGGTGGCGGCCGCGGTGGAGACGGTCACCACGCGCACGCTGTCGAGGCGGTAGCCGCCGGTGTCGGCCGCCACGAGGGCGGCCGCCGAGGCGGGCACCAGCCCGATCCGGTCGGGGCGGTACCGGTCGACGGCCTCCAGCAGGCGGCGCGGGGCCGGGTCCGGCAGCGCGATGTAGCTGCTCCCGCCGCCGATGTAGGCGCCGTTCAGGATGCGCTGGCCGCCGGCGGTGCCGATCACCGTGGAGTGCAGCGAGCGCTCGGCCCCGGTGGGGACGACCAGACCGGAGGCCTGGTCGACGGCGAGCGGGGCGAGCAGGTTGGCCTCCGAGCACGCGATGATCTTCGGGCGCCCGGTGGTGCCCGAGGTGCAGACGAGTTCGGACACCTCGGCCACCGGCACCCGCGGCGGCGCGGGCCCGTCCGCGGCCGGGACGGTGGCGCTGTCCAGCCAGACCGCGTCCCCGGTGAGGGCGTCGGGCCGTTCGGCGCAGACCACGTGCGAGGGCCGGACGGCGGCGATCAGCCCGGCGATCTCGGCGGCGGTGAAGCGGGCCGACACCGGCAGCACCGTGGCGCCGGCCTTGAGCGCCGCCGCGTGCCAGCAGGCGAACGACACCCACTGGTCCTCGGGGAAGACCAGTGCGATCCGGCCGCCCGGGGCGGCGCCGTGGTCGGACAGGTGGCGGGCGAGCGCGTCCGACCGGGCGTCCCACTCGGCGTAGGTCAGCTCGGGGCCGTCCACCGTCGCCAGCACCACGTGGTCGGGCCGCTGCGCCGCGCTGCGCCGCAGCAGGTCGACCCGGGTGGGCGCGGACGGGCGCGCCGTCGGTGCGGTCATGCCGTCACCCGGCCCGGCGCAGGGTGAGCCGGGCGTCGGCCGCGGGCACCACGGGGGCGGTGTCGCGCGCCACCAGGAACTCCGGCCTGGTCGGTGCGGCCGGGGCGTTGGCCACCGCGTTGTAGGTGATGAGCAGGAGCGCCCTGCGGTCGGGCGAGAGGTTGTCGGTCGAGGAGTGGACGATGCTCGGGTGGAAGGCGTGCACCGTGCCGGCCGGGCCGACCAGCAGCTCGGTGCCGTGCTCGGCGCCGAGCCGGGCGGCCAGGTCGGGGGAGACGGTGTACGCGAGGTCCGCGGACACGTGGTCGCGCCAGTCGCCCGAGCGGGCGGTCGGCTCGGGCAGGTCCAGCAGGCCGAGCCGGTGGGACCGGGGGATCACGGTCAGCGGCCCGTTGCCCTCGTGGGCGTCGTCCAGCGCGATGGCGATGTTCACCGCGTCGGGCCGGGGCATGCCGTCCTCCTCGCGCCAGAACGCGTAGTCCTGGTGCCACGGCCATGCGGCGCCCTCGTACGGCTGCTTGAAGTTGACCTTGAACTGGTAGACGTAGACCGGTCCGCCGAGCAGCGACTCGGCCAGGCCGACCAGCTCCGGCAGCCGGACCAGCGCGGCGCACAGCTCGTCCCAGGTGTGGCAGCCGTGGACGGCCCGGGTGCTCCCGCCCTGCTTCTCGTGCACGACCTCGGGGCGGCGCCGGCCGCCGAGTTCGGTGATCCGGCCGCGGACGGCGGCCACCGAGTCGCGGTCGAGCGCGAACCCGGCCGGGTACCAGCCGGTCTCGTGGTACTGGGCGACGGCGTCCGGGGACGCGGCGGGTGTCGGGATGGTCAAAGCCGCCTCCTGAGCGGGGTGGATGAAGGTCGGGCGCGCGGCGTCGGCGCAAGCGGCGTCAGAGGAAGTTGCTCTGCGGGTCCAGGCCGAGGGCTATCCGGCCCTGGAGCTCCAGCGCGGTGTCCGGGTTGAGCGCCGCGTGCAGGCACAGGGCCTGGATGTCGCGCCGCATCCGCTGCACGGGCACCTCGGACCGGATGGAGGAGGCGCCGCTCGCCGAGCAGACGATCTCGACGGCCTCGTGGCAGAGCCTGGCGACGTACGCGGCGGACGACCGGGCCGCGGCGCGCTCGGCGAGCGCGTGCGCGGTGTGCGCGGCGCCCAGCCGCTCGGTGCGCTCCGCCAGGTCGTCGGCCAGCAGCCCGGCCAGCCGCAGCTTGAGGCCGACCTCGCCGAGCTGGCGGTGGGTCAGCGGGGCGAGGCTCTGGTCCGGGTACGGGCTGAAGGTGATCTGCCGGCCGGGGGCCCGCTCGACCAGGAACTCGGCCGCCGCCCGGGCGATGCCGAGCGGCGTGCCGACGTTGAGGGTCGAGAACAGCGGGAAGACCTCGTACCGGGGTGCGGCGGGGGCGGCCTGCGGGTCGCCGCCGGGCAGCGTCGTACCGACCGGGAAGGGCAGCACCCGCTCGGCCGGCACGGCCAGGTCCGCGCACTCGACGGTGTTGCTCCCGGTGCCCTGCAGGCCGGAGGCGTACCAGTCGTCGTGGACCGACAGATCGGCGGTGGGCACCAGCACCAGGACGTGTTCGCGGGTGCCGTCGGGGGCCTGCCGAAGCGCCCCCAGGATGTCCCAGTGGGCGTCCGGCACACCGGTGTTGAACCCCCAGCGGCCGGTCAGCCGGGGGCCGCCCGGTCCGTCCGCCAGGACGCCGGTGGGGCTGAGGCTCACCGAGATCCGGGCGGCCGGGACGGCGAACACCTCCGCCGCCACCCGGTCGGGGAACAGGCCGGTCAGCCAGCAGCCGGTGAGGTAGATGGACGCCGTCCAGGACGTGGAGGCGCACCCCCGGCCCAGCTCGGCGAGCGCCCGCACCTGGGTGGGGAGGCCGGCCTGCCGCCCGCCGTGGCGCTCGGGGACGGCCAGGCCGAACAGCCCCGCCGTGGTGAGGGCGTCCACCACGGCGGGGACGAGGCGGCGGTGCCGCTCGGTCTCGGCGGCGTGCCGGCGCAGCAGGGGCACCAGGCCGGCCAGCGCCTCGACCTCGGGTTCGGCGCTGTTCGCGCCCGGGACGACGTCCATCGGTTCTCCTGGAGCTCGGTACGGCCGGACCTCGGTCCGGTCACTTGGACGGCGGTTCGAAGCGCCCGTCGGCGGCGGTCCACCCGCCGTCGACCGCGAGCACCGCGCCGGTGACGAAGGTCGACGCGTCCGAGGCGAGGTAGACCACGGCGCCGGCGATCTCCTCCGGGCGGGCCCAGCGGTTGAGCACGCTCTTCTCGGCGTACGCCCGGTACCAGTCGGGCTCGGCCATGATCTGCGCGGTGAGCGGCGTCTCCACGATGCCGGGGGCGATCGCGTTGACCCGCACCCCGCTCGGCCCGAACTCGGTCGCCGCGGCCCGCAGCAGCTGGGCCACCCCGGCCTTGCTCGCCGAGTAGACGCCCTGGCCGGGTTCGAGGGCCACCGCGCGCATCGAGGAGAACCCGATGATGCTGCCGCTTCCCCGGGCCGCCATCGGGCCGCCGAAGGCCCGGATGACGTCGAAGGCCCCCCGGAGGTTGAGCGTGACGACCCGGTCGAACTCCTCGGCGGAGTAGTCGAGCAGGCGCTTGCGGACGTGGGTGCCGGCGGTGAGCACCAGGACGTCGACGTCGCCGAGCAGCTCCGCCGCGCGGGTCAGCGCCGGCCGGTCCAGGACGTCCAGCTCCAGCGGGCGGGCCGCCGGTCCGGCCTCCTTCGCGGTCTGCTCGGCCGAGGCCGGGTCGAGGTCGGCGCAGATCACCTCCGCCCCCTGGGCGGCCAGCGCCAGGGCGGCCTCCCGGCCGATGCCGCTGCCGGCGCCGAGGACGACGGCCCGGCGGCCGTCCAGCCGGAACATGCTCGTGTAGTCCAGTGCGGTGGTCATGTCGGAGGACCCCTCGTGGTGGGCCGGACGCGGCGGCTTGCGGCCGGTTCGGCGGATGGTCGGTGCTGCGTCGGTGCCGCGCCGGTGCTGCGTCGGTGCCGCATCGGTGCTGCGTCGGTGCTGCCGTCAGCGCTGCGTCAGCGCCAGGAACTCCTGGCGCGACCGCGCGTCGTCGCGCAGGGTGCCGAGCAGGGTCGAGGTCACCGTGTCGGTGCCGCCGGCGCGGACGCCGCGCAGGGTCATGCAGGTGTGCTCCGCCTCGATGACCACGCCCACGCCCTTGGGGGCGAGGCGGGTGTCGAGCCAGTCGGCGATCTGCTTGGTGAGCCGCTCCTGGACCTGCGGGCGGCACGCGAAGTGCTCCACCACGCGGGCCAGTTTGGAGAGGCCGAGGATCCGGTCCTTCGGCAGGTAGCCGACGTGGGCGACGCCGACGAACGGCAGCAGGTGGTGCTCGCAGACCGAGCGCAGCGGGATGCGCCGGGCCAGGACCAGTTCGTCGTAGCCCTCGTCGTTGGGGAACGTGGTGAGGTCGAACGGGCGGGGGGTGAAGAGCTCCGCGTACGCCTTCGCCATCCGGCGCGGGGTGTTGCGCAGGCTCTCCGAGTCGGTCGGCACGCCGAGGGCGGCGAGGAAGTGCCCGGCGGCCTCCTCCGCCGCTGCCAGGTCGGGGGCGGCGCCGCCCCGGGCGACGTGGATGTGCTGCTCGGGGACGGCCGGGATGACCGTCGGTTCGGCTGTTCCAGCGGCAGGCATGGGTTCCTCTCGGGGCAGGGGGCCTGGCGGCCCGGACGTGGCGGGTGCTCAGCCCGCGGGGGTGGGCTGCGCGCGCAGCAGCCGGTCGCACATCAGGGCGGCCTGCTTGTTCAGCGGCACGTTGTGGATGCGCAGCATGTCGACCCCGGCGGCGATGCCGAGGCCGGTGGTGGCGACGGTGGCGCCGTCGCGCTCGGCCGGGGTGCCGCCGACGACCTCGCCGATGAAGTTCTTCCGCGAGTGCGACAGCAGGGCCGGGGCACCGAGTTCGCGCATGGCGGCGAGGTTCCGGAAGAGCACGAGGTTCTGCGCGGGCGCCTTGCCCATGCCGAGGCCGAAGTCGGCGATCAGCCGGTCGGCGGCGATGCCCTGCTCCTGGGCGTAGGCGAGCTGCTCGCGCAGGTCGGCCATCACCTCGGCGAGCACGTCCCGGTAGCCGGCGTCCAGCCAGTAGCCGCCGTTGGGCCCGGTGACGGCGACCGACCTGCGGTTGTGGGTCAGGACGAGCGGGACCTCCCGCTCGGCCACCACCTTGGCGAGGTCGGCGTTCCAGCCGCCGTCGGTGGTGCGCAGCCCCCAGCAGCTGTTGATCATGTGGGCGCCGGCGTCGAGGGCGGCCTCGGCGACCCTGGCCTGGCAGGTGTCGACGGAGACGGCGACCGGGACCTCGGCGCTGACGGCCCGCACGATCGGGGCGACCCGGGCGCGCTCCTCCTCCCACGGGACCGGGGCGGCCCCGGGGAAGGTGGGCACGCCGCCGATGTCGACCACGTCGGCGCCGTCGGCCAGCGCCCTGGCCGCGATCCTGATCGCCTGGGCCTCGGCGGCCGGGGTGGCGTAGACGCCGTCGCCGCTGAAGGAGTCGGGGGTGGCGTTGATGATGGCCAGGATGTACGTGCGGCTCCCCCAGTGGATGTCCAGGGGGCCGACGGTGGTGGTGGTTCCTGCGGACACGGTGCGTTCTCCTCTCGGACTCGGTCGGCGGGCTCAGCCGGCGGGGGTCAGGGCGGTCTCGATGGACGCGGCCAGGGCCGCGTCCGCCGCGGTGACCGCGCCGAGGGTGTGGGTGTTGCAGCGGAAGGTCAGCGAGAGCACGGCCGGCAGCTTCACGGCGGGGTCGTCCTGCGGGGTGCGGACCGGCGGGCGCCAGCGGATCTCGATGTCGGGGTGGTGGTTGGCGGCCTCCGCGACCTGCTCCACGCGGCTTACCGTGGCGAGGAGTTCGGGGAAGGTCGACGGTTCGAAGACCCGAACCAGGGCGTTGTCCTGCTGCTGCCAGGCGGCCGGTACGGCCGGCGCGGCGGGGTCGGTGGGGTCGGTGGGGGCGGTGGCGGTCACGGGTCTCTCCGGGGATGGGCGACTGCGCGGGCAGGCGGATGGGCGGGCAGGCGGATGGGCGCGATCGGCCGACCGGTGGGAACCGGCGGGCGGGTCACGGTGTGGCGTCACTGGGGGGCGGGGAGGTCCCGCCGACCGATGGGGCGGCCCGGACGCGGCGCGTCGGGTGCAGGCCCCGGGCGGGCCGCGAGGGGGCGGCCGGCCTCGTGGGGCAACGGCCACCGCCCATTTGATCAAGGTAATCGGATCGGCTGTTCAAGTACAGGCCGGTGGGCGTCCAGCGCCGCGCCAACTCGCGCTGGAACCAGGGGGTTTGCCATCGGCGTCGAGCTTCGGGGCGGCCGGTCGGACCGGCCCTGAAACGCCACCGGGGCGCCGCGCGGGAGTGCGCGGCGCCCCGGTGGCGTGGCCGGTCGGATCAGTGGTGGAACAGCCGCAGGCCGGTCCTGGCCAGGGCGATGCCGTGCTCCCGGCAGGCGTCCTCGACCTCGCCGGACCGGATGGACCCGCCGGGCTCGGCGATGCTGGTGACCCCGTGCCGACGGGCGTGGTCGACGTTGTCGCGGAACGGCAGCGAGCCGTCCGAGACGAAGGACACGCCGCTCAGCCGGGCGAGCCAGTCGGCCCGCTCGGCCGGGCCGAGCGCACCGGGCTCCACCTCGACCGCCTCGTGGAAGCGCGCGCGCTCGTCCGCCGTCAGATCGCCCTCGATGAAGCGGATCTGCCAGTTCACCCGGTCCTGGCGGCGGACCTCGGGCCGGAACGCGAGGCCCTGCACGAGCGGGTGCCGGCGCAGCCACCAGGTGTCCACCTTGGCGCCCGCGAGCCGGGTGCAGTCCACCCGCGACTGCTGGCCCGCCCCGATGCCCAGGGCCATGCCGTCCCGCACGTAGCAGACCGAGTTGGACTGGGTGTAGCGCAGCACCGCGAGGCCGAGCAGCAGGTCGGTCCTGGCCTGCTCGGGCAGGGTGCCGACCTGGACGTCCGCCAGCAGGTCGGGGGTGAGCGCGGTGGTGTCGCGGTCCTGGGTGAGGCGCAGGCCGAAGACGTCGCGGTTCTCCTGCTCCGGGGGCTCGAAGGCCGGGTCCGCCTCCATCACCAGGAAGCGGCCGTTCTTCTTCTTCGCCAGGATCTCCGTCGCGCCCGGGGCGTAGCCGGGGGCGACGATGCCGTCCGAGACGACCCTGGCGAGCAGTTCGGCCAGTTCGACGTCCACCTCGTGGGAGACGGCCACGAAGTCGCCGTAGGAGGACTTGGGGTCGGCGTCCCTGGCCCGGAGGTAGGCGCTGGTGAGCTCGCCCACCGAGTCGGCGTCCACGCCGTACAGCCGGGCGGTCGCCTCGTCGATCCCGCCCGCCAGCGCGGCGCCGGCCGGGGAGACGTGCTTGAAGGAGGCGGCGGCCGGCCGGTCGAGGGTGCCGGCGGCCTCGCGCACCAGCTGCCAGGAGTTGAGGGCGTCCAGCAGGTTGATGTACGAGGGCCGGCCCTGCAGGACCCGCAGCGGCAGGCGGTCGGGGTTCACCGGGACGGCCCGCGCCGCCGCCTGCTGGGGGTTGATGCCGTAGCGCATGTCCACGTGGGTCTCCTCAGATGACGGGACAACTGGGGAAGACGCCCAGGCGATCGACGTCGGCTCCGTGTGGGGGCCGCTCCCCTGTGGTGCTCCACTGTTCGCCAGTCGCGGCCGGGAAGGACCATATCCTCAGCCGCGACCGGGGGCAACGGCTCATCGATCAAGGAAAGTTGGCACGTCGGGACGGACCGGGCGGCGGCCGCCGCCCGGTCACGGGCCGCCGTCCAGCAGGGCGGCCAGCCGACCGCGGTCGACCTTTCCGTGCGCCGTGAGCGGCAGCCCGGCCACGATGCGGATCAGCGGCGGCACCTTGTACTGCTCCAGGTGGTCGCCCAGGCCGTGGACGAACTCCGCCAGGGTGCGGCCGGTCACCAGGAACAGACAGGCCGGCCTGGTGCCCGACGGGGGGAGGACGGCCGCCTGGGCGACGCCGGGGACGGCCAGCGCGGACCGCTCGACCTCGATCGCGCCGACCCGGAACCCGTTCTGCTTGTAGATGTCGTCGGTGCGGCCCTTCACGTAGAGGTAGCCGTCCTCGTCCATCCAGCCGAAGTCGCCGGTGCGCAGCTCGGCCGTGCCGTCCGGCCCGGTGGGGAACCGGGCGGCCGTCAGTTCCGGGGCGCGCCAGTAGCCGGCCATCAGATGCGGTCCGCGGACCACGATCTCCCCCTCCTCGCCGGGCGCCGCCGCACGGCCCTCGGCGTTCACCACCTGGCAGTCCGTCCCGGTGAGCGGGCGGCCGACCGAACCCGGCCGCAGGTCGAGCTCGGCGGGCGTCAGGATCGAGACCCGCTTGCACTCGGTCAGGCCGTACATCAGGGCGAGCCCGGCCTCGGGCAGGGCCCGCCGCAGGGCGTCGGCCAGTGGTTCGGTGAACGCGGCGCCGGTGCTGGTCACCAGGCGCACCCCGTCCGGCGGCTGCCCCGCCCGGCCGACCAGCTGCACGAGGGCGGCGGCCATGCTGGGCACCAGCGGCAGGACGGTGGCGCCGCAGGCGGTGAGCGCCTTCAGCAGGCGCGGCCCGGTGTCCGAGGGCGGCGGGAGCACCAGTCGGGCGCCCGCGAGGGTCGACAGCAGCAACTGGTAGAGCCCGTAGTCGAACGAGAACGGCAGTGCGCAGAACACGGTGTCGTCGCCGCGGTAGCCGAGCCGTTCGGCGATCGCCCGCGCGGCGAACAGCATCGGGGCGTGCGGGGACACCACGGCCTTGGGCGCACCGGTGCTCCCCGAGGTGTAGATCAGCGCGGCGGGGCGGTCCGGGTCGTACCGGGGCTCCGGCGGGCCGGACCGGGCGGCCGCACTGGGCGGCGCCGGCGGCGCGCCCAGTGCGAGGACGGGCACCCCGGAGTCGCGGTGGGTCGGTGACAGCTCCGGATCGACGAGGGCGAGCACGGGGGTGCAGTCCCGGGCGATGTGCGCCAGCTGGGCCGGCCGGATGCCCGGGTGCAGCGGGACGAACACGGCGCCGGCCCGGGAGCAGCCGTAGACGGCGGCCGCGAGGGCGCGGGAGTTGGCGCCGTGCAGCAGGACGCGGTCGCCCTGCGCCACGCCGTTGCGGGTCAGCTGGTCCGCCACGGATTCGGCGGCCAGCAGCAGTTCGCGGTAGCTGTACCCGCCGTCGGCGTCCTCCACCGCGGGGGCCCCGGGCGTCGCCGCGGCCTGCCGGGCGAGCACCTCGTGAAGCTGCCTCAAGCGGCTTCCTCCCTGGTGCGCAGCGAGAACCCGCAGGGCTCCCCGCCGTGGGTGACCAGCTGACGGGGCTGCCCGCCGAGCCGGTGGAACAGGCCGACCGGGGACAGCGTCGGCGGCCACTCGGCGGCGCCCGGCACCCCCCAGGCGGAGAGCGCCTTGGGCAGCAGCGGGTCGACCGGCAGCCACTCGCCGGCCACCTGGAACTCCGCCCAGGTGTGGGCGGAGGAGAACGGGACGGCGACGATGAGCCCGGACGCGACGCGGGCGTCCATGCCGCGGTCGAGGGCCTCCTCCACCAGTGCCCGGGCCATCAGGATGCAGTCCCCGATCCCGGTGCGCTGCATGAGTCCCGGCTCGGCGGCGGCCGTCCCGGGCAGCAGGTAGTAGTCGATGTCCTGGAAGACGCGCAGCACCTCGCGGACCGCGGCGGGGAGCTCCCGGGGCCGGCCCGCCGCCCGGACGACGAGGGAGGCCAGCGGCTCGGTGGCGTCCCGGTGGGCGTCCTGGGCGCGCGGCGGTCCGTCGTCGAGCGCGAGCGTGTACCGGCAGGCGCCCTCGTGCCCGGGATCGGGGCAGCCGGCGGCGACGTCGACCCGGTGGACGGGCGGTGCCCCGGCGGTGCCGAGGCGGCGCAGCGCGCGGACCCAGTAGGTCATCACGCCGCGCCTGGCGGAGGGCAGCCGGAGGTAGAGCGACACCGAGGCGATGTCGTCCTCGTCGAAGAGCGGGCCCTCGGGGGTGGCCAGGTGCGGAAGGCCGAGACCGACGAGCTGGTCGACGATCTCCCCGGTCATTCCGTAGCCCCGCTTCAGTGCGGACGGCGGCAGTCGGAAGACCCGCTGGGAATGCGGAATGCGGAGCAGCGGAGCGATGATCCGCGCCGGGGATGGGCCCTCGGCCGGGATGGTCACGCGGGGCCTCCTGGGGTCCGTCGTCGGTCGCGCCGAACATCGCGCCGACCGTCGCGCCGACTGTCGGTCGGGCCGTCGGCCGACGCCTGGTCGGTCGGCGCTGGGAAACATAGGTCAAAGCCTTTCGATCTTTCAACTGCCATCCGATGAACCGGAAATGGGGTGTCGAACGGCCTGGTCAGGGTGTTCGACGGGGCCTGCGATTGGTCTGGACAACCTCGTCGGCGCGCTGCTAGCGTCCGTGGCTCGGTGCTGCCGTCCGGCGATCCCCCCGACCTCGGGTGAGCGGCCGGCCGGCGCCGCACCGCCCGTACCGCGGGGGCCCTGAAACGAGGCCCACCCCGCTCCGCGACCGCTGGGACGGACCCCGGACCCCGGACCCCGGACCCCGGGCGGGACCGGGGGAGCGGCGTGGCGCCGTTCGGGCCGGAAGGCGTCGTGGCCGAACCTCTCGCAGACCGCGGGTCCGCCTCCCCGAAGGTCCGCCTACCCGCAGGCCTTTCGCACCGCAGGCCCGCCGACCCGCCCGACCACGAAGGGGCTCCTGTGCCCGAAGCAACCGCCACCCCGTTGCGCGCGTTCCTGGCGCGCCGCACCGGGCAGTGGCTGCCCATCCTGGGGCTGATGCCGGCCGCCGGCCGGGCGACGGTCGCCGCGACGGCGCTGTTCAACCTGGTGCTCGGGCTGCTGCCGCTGGGCTTCGTGGTCGGCATGGCCGAGGTGATCTCCCGGGTGCCCGCCGCGCTCGACCCGTCCGACCGGGACTGGAGCGGCCTGCTCACCCCGTTCGCGCTGGGGGTCGCGGCGCTCGTGCTCCAGCAGCTCCTCGCCCCCTTCCAGCAGTACCTGGCCAGGGTGGTCGTCCGCCGGGTCGACGTCCACTGCGCCGGGCGGATGATGTCCGCCTCGCTGGCCGGGGCGGACATCGCCGCGTTGGAGGATCCGGCCGTCCTCACCCTGCTCGGGAACGCCCGCGAGGCCTTCCAGCGCACCACGCTGACGCCCGGCGACGCGGTCGCGGGCCTGCTGGCCCTGGTCGCGCGGTACGGCCAACTGGCGGGCGCGGTGGTACTGCTGGCGTTGGTGCTGGGCCCCTGGCCGGCCCTGGCCGCCGGGGCGACCGCCCTGCTGGTCCGGTTCGGCCAGCGCGGCTCGCTCGCCCGGTTCGCCGACATGTGGCGCGGCCTCGGTGCCCGGCGGCGGGAGTTGGCCTACCTGCGGGAGCTCGGATCAGGCCCGTCGGCGGCCAAGGAGATCCGCATCCTGGGCATCTTCGACTGGCTGGCCGCCCGGCACGACGCGCGGAGCGACCTCTTCCTGCGAACGCTCTGGAAGGCCCGGCGGCGGCTGCTGTTCGCCCCGTTCCTCTGGTTCACCGCCGCCGGGCTGGCAGGCGCGGTCGTGCTGCTGCTGGCCGTGGTCCGGCAGGCCCTCGACGGTGAACCGGGGCTCTTCGGACTCGCGCTGGCCCTCCAGACCGCCCTGGTGCCGATGCGCTTCGGCGTCTACTTCCCCGACAGCGACGCCCAGACCCAGTTCGGGCTCCAGGCCTTCCACGCGCTCCGCGACTTCGAGCGGCAGACCGGGTCGGCCACCGCCCGGTCCGCCGCACCGGTCCCCGAGGGGAGGGCGGCGGTGGAACCCGCCGCCGAGCCGACGGCCGCCATCCGCTTCGAGAAGGTCGGATTCGGCTACCCGCGCAGCGGCCGCACCGTCCTCGACGGCCTCGACCTCGACCTCCCGGCCGGCCGGTCCACCGCCATCGTGGGCCTCAACGGCGCGGGCAAGACCACCCTGGTCAAACTGCTCACCAAGCTCTACGAGCCGGACTCCGGCCGGGTCACCGTCGACGGCGTGGACCTGCGGACGATCGCCGCCGACGCCTGGCAGAGCCGGCTCGCGGTGATCTTCCAGGACTACATCCGCTACGAACTGACCGCGCGTCGGAACATCACCATGGGCGCGCCCCACCTCGCCGAGGGGCTGTCGGCCGCCGCCCTGGCCGCCGCTCTGGACGCCGCGATCGACCGGGCGGACGCCCGGGCGCTGATCGAAGGCCTCCCGCAGGGCCTGGACACCGTGCTCTCCCAGCGCTACACGGGCGGGCAGGACCTCTCCGGCGGCCAGTGGCAGCGCATCGCGCTGGCCAGGGCGTTCTACGCCGTCGAGGCGGGCGCCCGGGTGCTCGTGCTGGACGAGCCCACCGCCCAGCTCGACGTGCGCGCCGAGAGCGAGTTCTTCGACCGCTTCCTGACCCTCACCGAGGGCCTGACCAGTGTCGTCATCTCGCACCGCTTCTCCACCGTGCGACGGGCGGACCACATCGTCGTGCTGGACGGCGGCCGGGTCGCCGAGCGCGGCACCCACGGGGAACTGCTGCCCCGGGACGGCGAGTACGCCCGGCTGTTCCGGCTCCAGGCCGCCCGCTTCGGCGAGGCCGAGGCTGAGGCCGAGGCCGGGACCGTGCCCGATGCCGCGCCCGAGGCCGTGCCCGGGGAAACCGCACCGCCGACCCTGGAGTCCGCCCGATGAGCCTGATGCTGCGCGCCGCCCGGCTGCTGGGCGGACTCGCCCTTCGACACGGCCGTCGCCGACTGCTGGTGTCGGCCGTCCTCCTGCTGCTCGGATACCTCGCCACCCCCGGCATCGCGCTGGCACTGCGCCGCCTCACCGACGAGTCCCTCGCCGGCCACGGCGGCGCCGCCACGGCCGCCGCCCTGGCCGCCGCGGGGCTGCTGCTGGCCGAGCTGATGCTCGGCCACTTCGCGCACCTCTCCTACTTCGAGCTCGGCGAGCAGCTGGAGGCCCGGCTGCACCGCGAGCTGTGCGCGGTGTCCAACGGGGTGCCCGGGCTCGCCCACGCCGACCGGCCCCGGTTCGCCGACACGGTGGCGCTGGTGCGGGACGAACTCGCCCGGGTCCGGGCCGCTCTGGAGGCGCTGCTGCAGTTCCTCGGACTGGCACTGCAGACCGTCGTCACCACGGTGCTGCTCGGCTCCGTCAACCCCTGGCTGGCGCTGCTGCCGCTGGCCGCGGTCCTCCCCGTCCGGCTCGGCCGCCGCGCGCAGGAGCTGTCGGACGCCGCGCGCGAGGAGTCCGCCGAGCGCACCCGGCTGGGCCAGCACCTCCTGGCGCTGGCCACCACCGCGCAGCCGGTGATGGAGCTGCGGCTGCTGGGCGGTGGCCGGGAGCTGGTCCGGCACTACACCGCGAACTGGCGGTCGGTCTCGCGGACCCTGGCCCGCGCCGAGGCCCGGGCGGCCGCGCTGCGGGCCGCCGGGCAGCTCTGCTTCGCGCTCGCCTACGGAGGCGCCGTCCTGACCGTGGTCGCCCAGGCGGCCACCGGTACGTCCGCCGTCGGGGACCTGGTGCTGGTGATCGCCCTCGCGGTGCAGGTGGCGGTGCAGGTCTCCGGGGTGGTCGGGCTGTTCGGCGTCCTCCAGGGGGCGGGCCGCACCGCCGAGCGGCTGGAGAAGCTGCGGAACTGGTCCGAGGAGGGGGACGCCGAGGCCGCCCCCGCCCGCCCGGGCCCGGCTCTGCCGGCCCCCGCCCGACTGGAGCGGGGCATCCGGCTGGAGGGCGTCGGGTTCCGCTACCCGGGCGGTGACCGCCCGGCCCTGCGCGGCATCGACCTGCTGATCCCGGCCGGGGCCACCGTCGCCCTGGTCGGTGAGAACGGGGCGGGCAAGAGCACCCTGGTCAAGCTGCTCTGCGGCCTCTACCGGCCGACCGAGGGCCGGATCCTGGTGGACGGGACGGACCTGCACGAGCTGTCAGCCGCCGAGTGGAGCGCCAGGGTCGCCCCGCTCTTCCAGGACTTCGCCCGGCTGGAACTGCTGCTCCGGGAGAGCGTCGGGGTCGGCGCCGCCGACCTGATGGCCGAGGACGCGCCCGTCCTGGCCGCGATCTCCTCGGCGGGCGCCGACCGCGCGCTCGCCGCCGTTCCCGACGGCCTGGACGGCCTGTTGGGCCGCTCCTACGGCGACGGCGCCGAACTCTCCGGCGGGCAGTGGCAGTCACTGGGCCTCGCCCGCTGCCTGATCCGCCGCGATCCCCTGCTGCTGGTGCTGGACGAGCCCGCCGCCGCGCTCGACGCGGCGGCCGAGCACGCGCTCTTCCGCCGCTTCGACCGCACGGCCGAACTGGCCGCGCGCGAGCACGGCGCGATCGTGCTGTTCACCTCGCACCGGTTCTCGACCGTCCGTCAGGCCGACCTGATCGTGGTGCTGGAGGACGGCGCGGTCCGCGAGTCGGGCGGCCACACCGAGCTGATGCAGCAGCACGGCCCGTACCGCGAACTGTTCGAACTCCAGGCCCGCGCCTACCACTGACCGCCTACCACCGACCGCCGGCCGCGACCGCCACCCGCCGCCCCGGCCGGGCGTCCGACCCCGCACCACCGGAGAACCCCCATGCGCAGCCGGCTCGTCCTGCACACCGTCGAATCCCACACCGAGGGCATGCCCACCCGGGTGGTGACCGGCGGCGTCGGCACGATCCCCGGCGCCACCATGGCCGAGCGCCGCCGCTACTTCCTGGACCACCTCGACCACCTGCGCACCCTGCTGATGTACGAGCCGCGCGGCCACTCCGCGATGAGCGGCGCGATCCTGCAGTCGCCGACCCGCCCGGACGCGGACTGGGGCGTGCTCTTCGTCGAGGTCTCCGGCTGCCTGCCGATGTGCGGCCACGGCACCATGGGCGTGGCGACCGTCCTGGTCGAGACCGGCATGGTGCCCGTCACCGAGCCCCGCACGGTGATCCGCCTGGACACCCCGGCCGGGCTCGTCGTGGCGGAGGTCGAGGTCGAGGACGGCGCCGCCCGCAGTGTGACGCTGCGCAACGTCCCCTCGTTCGTGGACCGGCTGGACGCCCTCGTCGAGGTGCCGGGGTACGGCCCGCTGCGGATGGACCTCGCCTACGGCGGCAACTTCTACGCCATCCTGCCGCTGGACCAGGTGGGCCTGCCCTTCGACCGGCGGGCGGGAGCGGACATCCTGACCGCCGGACTGGCGATCATGGAGGCCGTCAACGAGCAGGTGCGCCCGGTCCATCCGGAGGTGCCCGAGATCGCCGGCTGCCACCACGTCCAGTTCGTCGCACCGGGTTCGACCGCCCGCCACTCGCGGCACGCGATGGCGATCCACCCCGGCTGGTTCGACCGCTCCCCGTGCGGAACCGGGACGAGCGCCCGGATCGCCCAGCTGCACGCCCGAGGCGAGGCGGGCGTCGGCGACGTCCTGGTCAACGAGTCCTTCATCGGCAGCCGCTTCACCGCCGCGGTCCTGGAGGAGACCGCGGTGGCGGGGCGGCCCGCGGTCATCCCCTCGATCACCGGCCGCGCCTGGCTGACCGGCACGGCGCAGTTCCTCCTCGACCCGGACGACCCGTTCCCGGCGGGCTTTCTGCTCTAGAGCCTGAGTGTGTCCGACGCTCCCCGGGCGGGTCCGTCCCGACAGGCGGCCCGCTGCAGGCTGTGTTTGTGTGGGCCCAAACCGCCTGGGAGAGGTGATCCACAGTGACGATGCCCCCGTTCGGATCGAACGATCCGTTCTCGGATCTGCTCAGCCGCTTCTTCGGGATGAGCCCGACGGCCTCCCCGCCCGCCGTGCAGCGGGTGCCGATCGGGCGGCTGCTGAGCGAGTCCTCGCAGGAGCTGCTGGCGCTGGCCGCGCAGCGGGCCGCCGAGGACGGGGGCAGCGACCTGGACACCGCGCACCTGGCCTGGGCCGCCACCCGGGTGGAGCCGTCCCGCCGGATGCTGGAGCGTGCCGGGATCGACCCGGACGAGCTCGCCGAGGACCTGGGCAAGGCCCTGCCGACCGGGGACGCGGCGGCCCCGGACGGGCGCCCCTCGCTCACCCCGTCCGCCAAGCGCGCACTGCTTGCCGCGCACGCCCGTTCGCAGGCGGCCGGGGCCTCGTACATCGGGCCGGAGCACATCCTCGGCGCACTGCTGGACGAGGAGCGCTCGGGCGCGGGATCGGCCCTGCGCAACGCGGCGCCCTCGCCGGAGGCGCTGCGGACGGCGCTGGTGGGCCGCGGCACCGGCGGCGAGCGCAGCGGTGCGGGTACCCGGTCGAGCTCGACGCCCACCCTGGACGAGTACGGCCGCGACCTCACCGAGGACGCCCGGGCGGGCCGGCTGGACCCGGTGGTCGGCCGCGCCGAGGAGATCGAGCAGACCGTCGAGATCCTCTCCCGCCGGACGAAGAACAACCCCGTCCTGATCGGCGAGCCGGGTGTCGGCAAGACCGCGATCGTCGAGGGCCTGGCGCAGCGGATCGTCTCCGGGGACGTCCCGCAGAGCCTCAAGGAGAAGCGGGTGGTCGCCCTCGACCTCACCGCGCTGGTGGCGGGCTCCAAGTACCGGGGCGAGTTCGAGGAGCGCCTGAAGTCCGTGATCGACGAGGTCACGGCGGCCGACAAGAGCGTGATCCTCTTCCTGGACGAGCTGCACACCGTGGTCGGCGCGGGCGGTGGCGGCGAGGGCTCGATGGACGCGGGCAACATCCTCAAGCCCGCCCTGGCCCGCGGCGAGCTGAGCGTGGTCGGCGCGACCACCCTGGACGAGTACCGCAGGCACGTGGAGAAGGACGCCGCGCTGGAGCGCCGCTTCCAGCCGGTGCTGGTGCCCGAGCCGAGCGTCGAGGAGACGGTCGAGATCCTGCACGGGCTGCGCGACGCGTACGAGGCGCACCACCAGGTGCGGTTCACCGACGAGGCGCTGGACGCGGCCGCCACGCTCTCCGACCGGTACGTCAGCGACCGCTTCCTGCCGGACAAGGCGATCGACCTGCTCGACCAGGCCGGTGCGCGGGTCCGGCTGCGCAGCCTGAGCGGCTCCACCGAGGTGATGCCGGTGCAGGACCGGATCACCAAGCTGCGCCGGGAGCTGGACGAGGCCGTCGCGGACGAGGAGTTCGTGCGGGCCGCGAACCTGAAGACCGAGCTGCGCCAGACCGAGGACGAGCTGGCCGCGATGGCCGGGTCGCGCGAGGAGGTCGTCGCGGTCACCGCGCAGGACATCGCCCAGGTGCTGTCGGGCCGCACCGGCATCCCGGTCGCCGAGCTCAACGCGACCGAGCGCGAGCGGCTGCTGAGGCTGGAGGAGCACCTGCACCGGAAGGTGATCGGCCAGGACCAGGCGGTCACGGCCGTCGCCCAGGCGGTGCGGCGCGGCCGGGCCGGGATGGGCGACCCGGAGCGGCCGACCGGATCCTTCCTGTTCCTCGGGCCGACCGGCGTCGGCAAGACCGAGCTGGCGAAGGCGCTGGCCGCGCTGCTGTTCGGCGACCCGGACCGGATGATCCGCTTCGACATGAGCGAGTTCCAGGAGAAGCACACCGTCTCCCGGCTGGTCGGCTCCCCGCCCGGGTACGTCGGCTACGAGGAGGCGGGCCAGCTCACCGAGGCGGTCCGCCGCAAGCCGTACAGCGTGCTGCTCTTCGACGAGGTGGAGAAGGCCCACCCGGACGTCTTCAACCTGCTGCTCCAGGTGCTGGACGACGGGCGGCTGACGGACGCCCAGGGGCGCACGGTCGACTTCCGCAACACCGTGGTCATCATGACCAGCAACATCGGCTCGCAGCGGATCCTGGACCACGCGGGCAACGTGGACGAGATCCGCGAGGACCTGATGCGGGACCTGCGCGGGCAGTTCCGGCCGGAGTTCCTCAACCGGATCGACGAGGTGATCGTCTTCCACGGGCTCACCCGCAAGGACCTGCTCTCGGTGGTCGACCTGCTGCTGGAGCGCAGCCGGCGCCGGCTGAAGGCACAGGACGTGGGTCTTGAGGTGACCGAGGGGGCCAAGGAGTGGCTGGTCAACCGGGGTTACCAGCCGGAGTTCGGGGCGCGTCCGCTGCGCCGGACCATCCAGTCGGAGCTGGACAACCGGGTCTCCAACCTGCTGCTGGACGGCAGTGTGCAGCCGGGCGACACCCTGATCGCGTCGGTGGAGGACGGCGGGCTGGTGGTGACGCCGGCCCGACCGGAGGCCTCGGCGGCGGGGGAGGCCGGGGGGCCGGGGGAGGAAGGCGCAGCGGACACGGGGAGCCTGGCCCGGTCCGGTGGGAACTGAGGCGACGGCCGGTCCGCCCCGCGCGGGCCGTCCGGTGAAGGGCGGCCCCGCGCGGGCGTCGGCGGGCTTCGGGTCGGCTCCGGGCCCGCTCGGGACGTGCCGTCGGCGTGCTCTGGGCGTACTCCCCGGGGAGTACGCCCAGAGCA
>NZ_JBITZW010000001.1:217801-638840 GCF_044547105.1 Kitasatospora sp. NPDC052868
GGGCCCGGGGGGGGGGGGGGGGGGGGGGGGGGGGGGCCCGGGCCCCGCGGGGGCGGGGCGGGGGGGGGGGGGGGGGCCCCCCCCCGGGGGCGCCCCCCCCCCCCACGCCGAGGGGTGACGCGCGAGGCCGGGCCCGGGGTCTAGCCTTCCGGGCATGACGCCGCCTACGCCCGAACCGCCGGAGGAACACCCCGAGCCGTGGAGTCCCCCCTGGGTGCGGGCCGCCAAGGCCGGCTGGCCGGTCGCGCTGGCCCTGGCGGTCGCGGTGCTGCAGGTGGCCGGGACGGGCGCGGCGGCCCGGCACCAGCCCGACCGGGTCGCCCTGGACGCCTTCGGCTACGCGCTGCTGCTGCTCGGGCCGGCACTGTTGGTGCTGCGCCGCCGTCGGCCGGTGGCGGTGGTCGCCGGTACCGCGGCCGTCACGGTGGTGTACCTGGTCGCCGGGTACCCGTACGGGCCGGTCTTCGCGAGCTGGGTGATCGCCTGCTGCGTGGCGGTCCAGGCCGGGTACCGGTGGGCCGCCTGGGCGGGCCTCGGGGCGGTCTACCTGACCCACCTGCTGACCACCTTCGTGCTGCCCGCGGACTGGCTGCGCGCGCCGCCGTCCGCGATCGTGTGGTGGCAGGAGCTGGAGGTGGTGGCCTGGCTGCTGCTGGTGGTGTCGGTCGCCGAGCTGGTGCGCTTCCGGCAGGAGCGGATCGCCGCGCACCATGCGCACCGCCAGCAGCTGAAGGAGCGCCGGGCGAACGAGGAACGGCTGCGGATGGCCCGCGAGTTGCACGACATCCTGGGGCACAGCCTGTCGTTGATCACCGTTCAGGCCGGGGTCGGCCTGGAGCTGTTCGACACCCGGCCCGAGCAGGCCCGCGAGGCGCTGGCCACCATCAAGGCCACCAGCAGGGAGGCGCTCGGCGAGGTCCGCCAGGTGCTCGGGACGCTGCGCGGACCGGAGGCGGCACCGCGCGGCCCGGCGCCCGGGCTGGGCCGGCTCGACGAGCTGACCGAGCAGGCGGACCGGGTCGGGCTGGAGGTCGAGGTGCACGAGACGGGCCGCCGGCGCGGGCTCCCCGCCGCCGCCGACCTCACCGCCTTCCGGATAGTCCAGGAGGCGCTGACCAACGTGGTCCGGCACTCGGCCGCCCGGCAGGCGGCCGTCATCCTGGACTGGACGGACCCGGCCGCCCTGCTCGTCGAGATCGTCGACCCCGGGCCGGCCGTCCTCGGCGACGCGGGCGGCACCGGCAGCGGGCTGGCGGGGATGCGGGAGCGGGTGGCCGCGTTCGGCGGCACCATCGAGGCGGGGCGGCTGCCGAACGGCGGGTTCCGGGTCCGGGCGACACTGCCCACGGCCGAGGCGGAGGGCAAGTGATCCGAGTACTGCTGGCGGATGACCAGAGGCTGCTCCGGGCGGGCATCCACGCGCTGGTCGACCTGCAGGAGGACATGACCGTGGTCGGCGAGGCCGTCGACGGGGAGGAGGCCGTCCGGCTGGCCCGCGAACTCCTCCCGGACGTCGTCCTGATGGACATCCGGATGCCCCGCATGGACGGCCTGGAGGCGACCAGGCGGATCGCCGCCGACCCGGCCCTCGCCGCGGTGCGGGTGGTCGTGGTGACCACCTTCGAACTGGACGAGTACGTCTTCGAGGCGCTGCGCTCGGGTGCGGCCGGCTTCCTGGTCAAGGACACCGAGCCGGCCGACCTGCTGCGTGCCGTACGGGTCGCGGTGGAGGGGGACGCGCTGCTCTCGCCCGGGGTGACACGGCGGCTGATCGGTGAGTTCGCCGTCCGCTCCAAGGCACCGGAGGCCGCGGCCGTCCTGTCGGACGTCTCCGTGCTCACCGAGCGGGAGCGGGAGGTGCTGGCGCTGGTCGGCATGGGCCTGTCCAACGAGGAGATCGCCCGCCGGCTCGTGGTCAGCCCGCTCACCGCGAAGACGCACGTCAGCCGGGCCATGGTGAAGCTCGGGGCCCGGGACCGGGCCCAACTGGTCGTGCTGGCCTACGAGTCGGGGCTGGTGCGGCCGGGCTGGCTGGGCTGATCCGGCCGGGTTGATCCGGCGGCGGAGCCGATCCGGCGGCCGGGCCGATCCGGCGCTGAGGGCGGTGCGCCCGGAGCGGCGGGCCGCGGTTGCGGCGGGGTTCGTACTCCCGGCCCGCTGCCACGGCGGCGTCCGTACTCCCGGTGGAGTATCCCAACTGCCGCTGCCGGTAGGACGCGAGAGTACGCCCCCCGGCGGGAGGCTCAAGGCATCTCGGGAAGCACCCCGAGGTCCTGAAAGCCACCGCCGAGGAGCTGAACCACCATGTACACGCTGCTGGCCGACCACGACGGGCACTGGCCCGGCCCGTGGATCCTGCTGATTCCGCTGGCCTGGGCCGCCGTGGTGTTCCTGGCGATCGTCGTCCTGCGCAGGACGTTCTGGCGCCGGGGATGCGGAGCGGGGCCGGACGCGCCGCTGGCGGTCCTGGGCCGCCGCTTCGCCGAGGGCGACATCGACGCCGACGAGTACCGCGCGAAGCGGGCCGTCCTCACCGAGCCGCACCGCGAGCAGGGCCGCGCGCAGTACCGCGGGGGTACGGGCAAATGACCACGCTCGATGTCGTGCACGACACCGCCGCGCGGGTCGCCGACGCCGTCAAGATCTACGGCGTCGGCGGCACCGAGGTCCGGGCGCTGGACCACGTCACGGTCGGGTTCCCGGCCGAGCGGTTCACCGCGATCATGGGCCCGTCCGGCTCCGGGAAGTCCACCCTGATGCACTGCGCGGCCGGGCTCGACACCCTCACCGCGGGCAGCGCCTACATCGGGGAGACGGAGCTCGGCCGCCTCGGCGACCGGCGGCTGACCCTGCTGCGCCGCGAGCGGATCGGCTTCGTCTTCCAGGCCTTCAACCTGGTCCCCACGCTGACCGTCCGGGAGAACATCACCCTCCCGCTCGACCTCGCCGGCACCGCCCCCGACCAGGACTGGCTGGACGGGCTGATCGACGTCGTCGGCCTCGGCGACCGGCTGCACCACCGCCCGAGCGAGCTCTCCGGCGGCCAGCAGCAGCGCGTCGCCGTGGCCAGGGCGCTCGCCGGACGGCCGCAGGTGGTCTTCGCCGACGAGCCCACCGGCAACCTCGACTCCCGCACCGGCGGCGAGGTGCTCGGCCTGCTGCGGCGCGCGGTGGACGAGATGGGACAGGCCGTCGTCATGGTCACCCACGACCCGATGGCCGCCGGGTACGCCGACGAGGTGCTGTTCCTCGCCGACGGCCGCCTCGTCGACCGGATGGACCACCCCACCGCGGGCCGGGTGCTGGACCGGATGAAGGCCTTCGAGAAGGGCCGCTCATGAGCTCCTCCGCCACCCTCCGGATCAGCCTGCGCTCCCTCAACGCCCACCGCCGGCGCCTGGCCGGCACCCTCCTCTCGATCCTGCTCGGGGTCTCCTTCCTGACCGGGACGATGGTGCTCGGCGACACCCTGCGGGCCAACTTCGACACCCTCTTCGCCGACGCCAACGCCGGTACCGATGCGGTGGTCCGCAGTGCCGACGTCCTGGACTCCCCGGGGACGCCGGGCGGGGTCCGGGCACCGGTCGACGCCGCGCTGGCCGACCGGCTGCGCAGCGTGCCGGGGGTCGCCGCCGCCGAGCCGTCCATCCAGGGCGCCGGGCAGCTGGTCGGCAGCGACGGCAAGGCGATCGGCGGGCAGGGGCCGCCCACCCTCGCCGGTAACTGGCTGGCCGACGGCCGGCTCAACCCCTACCGGCTCGCCGAGGGCCGAGCCCCGGCCGCACCCGGCGAGGCGGTGGTGAACCGGGGCGCGGCGAAGACGGGCGGGCTCCACCTCGGCTCCACCACCGTGCTGCGCACTCCGGATCCGGTGGCGGTCACCATCGTCGGCATCGCCACCTTCGGGGAGAGCGCCGACGGGATGGGCCCGAGCACCTTCACCGCGCTGACCCTCGCCGACGCCGAGCGCCACCTCACGCCCCGGGGCTCCGGGCAGGCCAGCTCGATCCAGGTCAGGGCGGCGGGCGGTCTCTCGCAGCGCGACCTGGTGGCGCGGATCAGCCCGCAGTTGCCGGGCGGCGTGGAGGCGGTCACCGGCGCGGCGGCCACCCAGGAGAGCACCGCGATGGTGTCCGGGCGGTTCCTGAGCATGTTCACCACGCTGCTGCTGGTCTTCGCGGGGATCGCGCTGCTGGTGGCGACCTTCACCATCCACAACACCTTCGCCATCGTGGTCGCCCAGCGGACGAGGGAGAACGCGCTGCTGCGGGCACTCGGCGCGGTCCGCGGCCAGGTCCTCGGGGCAACGCTGGTGGAGGCGGTGACGATCGGGGTGCTGGCCTCGCTGGGCGGGCTGCTCGGCGGCATCGGGGTGGCCGCGGGCCTCAAGGCGCTGTTCTCGGTGCTGGGCTTCTCACTGCCGACCGGCGGCATGGTGATCAGCACGGCCGCCGTGGTGCTGCCGTTGCTGGTCGGCACGGCGGTGGCGGTGGGCTCCGCGCTGCTGCCGGCCGTCCGGGCAGGTCGCACCGCGCCGCTGGCGGCGCTGCGCGAGACCGGTGTGGACCGGGCCGCCCAAGGGCGCTCCGGCCTGGTCCGGGTGGTGCTCGGCGCGCTGCTGCTCGCCGGCGGGGTCCCGACCGCCGTGCTCGGGGCGACCGACGGCCCGTCCGTCCCGCTGACCACCGGCGGCGCGCTCGCGGTGCTCGCCGGGGTGGTGGTGCTCGGTCCGGTCGCCGCGGCCTTCGCCGTCCGGGTGCTGGGTGCGCCGCTGGCCCGGTTGCGCGGGGTCCCCGGCACGCTGGCCCGGCGCAATGCGGCCCGCAATCCGCGCCGTACGGCGGCCACGGCGAGCGCGCTGATGATCGGTGTCGCGGTGGTCACGCTGTTCACGGTCTTCGGCGCGTCCATCAAGGCCACCCTGGACGACACCGTGGACGCCTCCTTCGCCGGCGATCTCGCCGTCACCGCGCCCTCGTTCGGTGCGGGCGGCAGCGGGGTCAGCCCGAAGCTGGCCGATGCGCTCGCCCAACTGCCCGAGGTGCGGCAGACGGTGGGCCTCGGTCGCGGGGTGGCCCGGATCGACGGCCACGGGCGGGTCCTCGATGTGACCGACCCGGCGCGACTGGCCGGGATCGTGGACCTCGGCCGCGTCGACGGAGCGCTCGACGCCCTCGGCACGGACGGACTGGCGGTGTCGCGCAGCGAGGCGGCGCAGCGCGGCTGGCGGCTCGGCCAGAGCGTCACGGTGGGCTTCGCGGACGGCGCCGGCGGCCCGTTCACCGTCCGAGCCCTGTACGAGGGCGGCGGGTTGGCGGGCGACTACCTGATAACCCGGCAGGCCTGGGCCCCGCACCGGGGACAGGACGCCGACACGATGGTGGCCGTCGGGTTGAAGAGCGGCGTCGCGCTCGGCGCGGGCAAGGCCGCGGTGGAGAAGGCGTCCGCGCCCTTCGGCAACCCGCGGGTGCAGGACCGGGGCGAGTACGCGGAGAGCGCTGCGGGCGGGGTCGACATGATGTTGTCGGTGGTCTACGCGCTGCTCGCGCTGGCGGTGCTGATCGCGCTGCTCGGCATCGCCAACACGCTGACCCTCGCCGTCCACGAGCGGACCAGGGAGCTGGGGCTGCTGCGGGCGGTCGGGCAGACCAGGGCCCAACTGCGGGGCATGGTGCGCTGGGAGTCGGTGCTGGTGGCGGCCTTCGGGACGGTCGGAGGGCTCGGCCTGGGCGCGTTTCTCGGGTGGGCGCTGGTCCGGGCCTCGGACAGCGCGGGCACCGGGTCGTTCGCGATACCGCCGGGGCAGCTCTCGGTGGTGCTGGCGGCCGGGTTGCTGGCCGGTGCGGTGGCCGGGCTGCGTCCGGCGGGCCGGGCGGCGCGGTTGGACGTGCTGCGGGCGATCGCGGCGGAGTGAGAGCGGCCGGGAGGCCGGGGCGGGGACCACGGGCCTCCGCCTCGCCGCCTCCCTACCGCCGCCTCCCTGCCGCCCTCGCCTCACCTGCTTCAGGGCCGTCAGGACCGTCAGCAGCCGTCGGAAGTCGTCAGTCGGCCTGCGGGAAGACCTGCCGCAGCAGCGGCTTCGGCAGGCCGCGGCGGTGCCACTCGCGGGGGTAGCCGAGCGAGACCTCCTCGAAGCGGACGCCGTCGTACGTGGTCTCCCGGGGGATGTGCAGATGGCCGTAGATCATCGCCGCGGTGTTGAAGCGGCGGTGCCAGTCGGCCGTCAGCTCGGTGCCGCACCACTGGGCGAACTCCGGGTACCAGAGGATCTCGGTGGGGTGGCGGACCAGCGGGTAGTGGTTGACCAGGACGAGCGGCAGCTCCGGGTCGCAGGCAGCCAGCCGCTGCTCGGTGAGCCGGACGCGCTCACGGCACCAGGAGTCGCGGTCCGGGAAGGGGTCCGGGTGCAGCATGCGCTCGTCCGCGCAGACCACGCCGCTGGCGTACGCGGCCTCCAGGGACTCCTCCTTGGTGGTCGTCCCCGGCGCACGGAAGGAGTAGTCGTAGAGCAGGAACAGCGGGGCGACGGCGACTGGTCCGCCGGCTCCCTCCCAGACGGGGTACGGGTCCTCGGGAGTGACGACACCGAGGCTGCGGCACATCTCCACCAGGTGCTCGTAGCGGGCCACGCCGCGCAGCTGCACCGGGTCGTCGGGGTGGGTCCACAGCTCGTGGTTGCCGGGGGCCCACACCACGCGGGCGAAGCGCTCGGCGAGCAGGCCCAAGGTCCACTCGATGGTGGTGGAGATCTCGGCGATGTCCCCGGCGACGATCAACCAGTCGTCGGGGGAGTCGGGTTGCAGCTTCTCCACCAGGTCGCGGTTCTCCTGGTAGGAGACGTGCAGATCGCTCACGGCGAGCAGTCGGCCTCCCCGCCCGGCTCCTCCGCCCTGCCCCGATCGTGCGTCGTTGTGCTGCTCGGTCGTCACTCCAGCCCCCATGTCGTCACCCGGCCGATGTCGCCACAGTACGGGTGTCGACCGCCTCCGCGCCGCAGGTTGGCTGGATCAGTCGTTCGATCGGGGTGGTGTGGCCTGCAAGGTTGGCCGGTCCGCGCCGTCGGCCGCGCGAGCCGCCTTCCCGGCCTTCCGGGCTTTTCCGGCGTTCGCAGTGTTCCGGCGTTCGCGGCGTTCCGACGTTCGAGGTATCCCGGCGACCCCGGCGGGCCGCCCACGGGGCTCAGCCGCCGATCTGCCAGAGCACGCCGTGGCCGGCGGCGGTGGTGACGGCCAGGATCGCCAGGGCGGCGACGCCCAGGGTGAGCCCGAGCACGGCCCGTCCGCGGCGGCGGGTGCCCCGGACCAGCGCGAGCGTGCCGAGGGTGATGGCCAGCGGCCCGAGGACGATGTTGAAGAGCAGCAGTCCCGGCAGGCCGAGCAGGAAGGAGGCGACGGCCAGGTTGTCGGCCTCGACGGTGGACGGGGTCTGACGGTCCCTGGCGGTGCGCGGGCTCATGGTGGCACTCATGGTGGTGGCTCCTTCGGTGGTCGTCTCGGACGTGGGGTCGGACGTGGGGCCGGACAGGGCCGGCGCCGCCGCGGCGTCGGTGCTGCCGCAGCCTCAGCGCTGCCGCAGGCGGCTGAGGTGCTCGCGGGCGCCGAACGCCAGCAGCCAGGCGGCGATGGCCCCGGCGGCGGTGAGGAAGACCGGCAGGGAGGTGTGGGCGGCGGCGCCCACGATGACGCCCATGGCGACCAGGGCGGTGAGCAGGATCATGGTGTGGCCCCTCCGATGGGACTCGGCCCGACGGGCTTTCGGTTTACAAGTGTTCGCTGAATCCGTTGCCACTCTACGCCCGGCTGGCCAAAGTCGGCAAACACTTGTTTACTGAATGGCGTGAGTCACACCGTCGGGGCCAGACAGGCCCAGAAGCAGCAGAGTCGGCGCGCCTTGCTGGATGCGGGGCTGCGCCTGCTGGTCGATCAGAACCTGGCGAGTCTCGGCGTGCGCGAGGTCACCCGGGAGGCCGGGCTGTCGCCGGCCGCGTTCTACCGGCACTTCCCGGATCTCGCCGCACTCGGCGTGGCCCTGGTGGAGGAGTCGCTCGCCAGCCTCCACGGGCTGGTCCGCGCGGTGCTCGCCGGGGAGGGCGGCGCCGAGGAGCTGATCGACCGGACGGTGGACGTCATCGAGCAGCATGTCCGCGAACACCGCCCGCACGTCAGGTTCCTGGCGCGCGAGCGGCACGGGGGAGTGCGGCCGGTGCGCGAGGCGATCGACGCCGAGATGGGCCGGTTCGCCGAGGAGGTCGGCGCGGCGCTCGCGCTTCAGCCGGTGTCGGAGGGGTGGAGCGGCGACGACCTGCGGATGCTGGCCGAGCTGTACGTCGACCACATGGTCTCCACCGCCGCCGCCTTCCTGGAGGCGCACGAGGCCGACCCGGCCCGTGAGCGGCGCATCGCCGCCACCGCCCGGCTTCAGCTGCGCCTGATCAGCCTCGGCCGCCGTCACTGGCAGGGGAGTTGAGGGGACGGCCGGCGGCGGGGTGACCGGAATGTGTCAATGACCTCCGGGGCGCGGCCTGGCTCTTGACATCACGTCATGTCCGCGACAGCTTTGGTGCACCCCCACACCGAGAGGTCTCTCATGAAGAAGCCGCTCATAGGCATGGTCGCCGCGCTCGTGTTCGCCGGGGCCACCGCCCTCGCCGGAGCCGCCCCCGCAACCGCCGCACCGGCGGCACCTGTCGCCCAGGACGCCGCCGAATCCCGGACCGCGCTGACGTCGCAGACCGCCCAGGCCTCGCAGGAGCAGTCGTCGCAGGTCGCGGCCGCCGTCAACTTCGCCGGCACGGTGGCGCTCAGCAACTGTTCGGGCTCGCTGGTCCGGCTCCCCAAGTCGACCGCGAGCGACCCGGCCCTGATCCTCTCCAACGGCCACTGCCTGGAGACCGGGATGCCCGGCCCCGGCGAGGTGGTCGTCAACCGGTCCTCCAGTCGCACCTTCTCGCTGCTCAGCTCGACCGGCTCGAAGCTCGGCACGGTCCGGGCCACCAAGGTGGTCTACGGCACGATGACCGACACCGATGTGTCGATCTACCAGCTGAACACCAGCTACGCCTCGATCCAGTCGCAGTACGGGATCGCCCCGCTCACCATCGCCGCGACGCACCCCGTGCAGGGCACCTCGATCAAGGTCGTCTCCGGGTACTGGAAGAAGATCTACTCCTGCTCGGTCGACGGCTTCGTCTACCGCCTCAAGGAGGGTGACTGGACCTTC
The DNA here is from genome assembly GCF_044547105.1 of Kitasatospora sp. NPDC052868. Taxonomy (NCBI): domain Bacteria; kingdom Bacillati; phylum Actinomycetota; class Actinomycetes; order Kitasatosporales; family Streptomycetaceae; genus Kitasatospora; species Kitasatospora sp. NPDC052868. The sequence goes on from NZ_JBITZW010000001.1 coordinate 227,021, forward strand.
AAGGACTCGGTCCGTTACACCTCCAGCTGCAACACCATCGGCGGCACCTCCGGCTCGCCCGTCGTCGACACCGCCACCGGCCAGGTCGTCGCCGTCAACAACACGGGCAACGAGGACGGCGAGACCTGCACCGTCAACAACCCGTGCGAGGTCGACCAGAGCGGCAAGGTGACGGTCCGCAAGGGCATCAACTACGCCCAGGAGACCTACGGCATCCCGGCCTGCTTCGCCGCCGGCAACCGCCTCGACCTCACCCTGTCCGGCTGCACCCTGCCGCGCCCTTGACCAGCACTTTCGTTCCGGTGGGCCATCCGCGATCCGCGGGTGGCCCACTCGGCCGTCTACCGGGCGGCCGAGCTGTCGGTCAGTACCGCTGATCTGTTGATCCATTGACCCGATGGAGAGTTGATGTCCACCAAGCTCAGAAGACTGCTGGTTGCCGTCCTGCTGATACCCCTGCTCGCCGTCGGAGGTCTGGCGGCGCCCGCGTTCGCGCAGGGCGCCCCCGACAGTGCGGACGCCGCCGCGGCCTCGGGTGACATCAAGGACCGCCTGGCGGCGATCCCCGGGATGACCGTCACCGAGGAGCAGCCGACGGACGCCGAGCACCGCTACTTCCTGCTCACCTACACCCAGCCGATCGACCACTCCCGCCCCTGGCTGGGCACCTTCCAGCAGCGGCTCAGCGTGCTGCACCGCGGCTTCGACCGCCCGACCGTCTTCTACACCAACGGCTACAGCCTGCGGACCACTCCCTCGCGCACCGAGCCGACCCGGCTGACCGACGGCAACCAGGTCTCCATCGAGTACCGCTACTTCACGCCGTCCCGCCCCGAGCCGGCCGACTGGACCAAGGCCGGCATCCGCCAGGCCGCCGCCGACTCGCACCGGATCATCACCGCGCTGAAGCGGATCTACCAGCACGAGTGGCTCTCCACCGGCGCCAGCAAGGGCGGCATGTCCTCGGTCTACCACCGCCGCTTCTACCCGGACGACGTCGACGGCACCATCGCGTACGTGGCGCCGAACGACGTCGACAACCGCGAGGACGCCGCCTACAGCGCGTTCTTCCGCAACGTCGGCACCCCCGAGTGCCGGGCCACCCTGGAGGCCGCCCAGCGGGAGCTCCTGGTCCGCCGCGACCGCCTGGAGGCCCGCTACACGGCCGACAACGCCGCCGCCGGCTCGACCTTCACCACCACCGGCAGCGCCGACCGGGCCTACGAGGCGGGCGTGCTCGACGTGGTCTGGGCGTTCTGGCAGTACAGCACCGAGGCGGACTGCGCCGGCGTCCCGACGGCCGCCTCCACCGACGACCAGCTGTACGCCTGGTTCGACGCCCAGTCCGGCATCACCGGCAACAGCGACCAGTCGCTCGCCGGATACACCGCCTACTACTACCAGGCGGGCACCGAGCTGGGCTCGCCCAGCTTCGACGTCTCCCGTCTCAAGGGCCTGCTGCACTACGACTACAACGAGCTGTACTCGCCGCGCACCTACGTGCCGAAGAACATCCCGCTGCGCTTCGACCCCTCCGCGATGCGTGACATCGACCGCTGGGTGAAGAACTCGGCCGAGCGGATCATCTTCGTCTACGGGCAGAACGACCCGTGGGGCGCCGAGCCGTTCCGCCTCGGCCGGGGCAGCGAGGACAGCTACGTCTACACCGTGGCCGGCGGCAACCACGGCTCCAACATCGGCAAGCTGTCGGCCGGTGAGTCGGCCGCGGCCACCGCCAAGGTCCTGGAGTGGGCCGGTCTCGGCGACGCCGACGGCGCCTCCGCCCGCTCCCTCACCGCGGCCCACCGGATCCCGCCGTTCGGCCCGCTGGACGCCGAGGGCCTGAAGCTGGAGCGCGACCGCCCGTAGCGGCGGAACCGCGGCGAACAACGCGACACCGCACACCGCGAAACCGCACACCGCACACCGCACACCTCCGAGGGGCCACCCGCCGGCGCACAACGGGCCGGCGGGCGGCCCCTCGCCCTGTGCAGCCCGAAGACCCGGCGCGCCCCCGCACCCGCCCCCGCACCCGCACGCACCCCCGCCCCCGCACCCGCCCCCGCACCCGCGACGAGCCGCGCGACGTGCCGCGTGAAGTGCCGCCCGCCCCCTCCCCGAAGCAGTGAATCAGTGCTTCAATGCTTCCATGGCCTACCGACGCACGCCCGCCGTGCAAGCCCGCCTGGACGCCCAGCGCGAGGCGGTGCTCCAGGCCGCCGCGGGGCTGCTCGCCGAGCGCGGTTACGGCGGCTGCTCGATGGCCGCCGTCGCGGACCGCACCGGGATCGCCACCGGCAGCCTCTACCAGCACTTCGCCAACAAGGCCGAGCTGTCCGTCGAACTGTTCCGCCGGGTGGTCAACCGCGAGATCGCCGCCGTCAACGAGGCCGTGGCCCGCCGGGAGGACCCGCAGGAGCGGATCGCCGCCGTGGTCGAGACCTTCGCGGCCCGCGCCCTGCGCGCCCCCCGGCTCGCCCACGCGCTGCTGGTCGAACCGGCCGACGCCGTCGTGGACGCCGAACGCCTGGTGTTCCGGCGGGCGTTCCGCGACGTGATCGCCGCCCAGATCACCGCCGCCGTGGCGGCCGGCCGGCTGCCCCGCCAGGATCCGGACCTGACCGCCGCCGCGCTGGTCGGCGCGGTCGCCGAGGCCCTGGCCGGACCGCTGGCCGCGGCCCACACCCCCGTCTCCGGGGACGCCCCGCCCGAGGTGGTCCCCGCTCTGGTCTCCTTCACCCTGCGTGCCCTGGGAGGACGCGATGACAGCGACGCATGAGGTCACCAACCAGGTGCCCCTGCCGTACGGACAGGACACCGCCGCCGACCCGGCCCTGCTGGCCGCCCTGCACCGCGCAGGCGCCGGCTGGGCCGAGCCCGAGCTGCACGAACTCGGCCGCCTGGCCGGCTCCGAGCAGGCCGCCGAGTGGGGCCGGACGGCCAACGAGAACCCGCCGGTGCTGCGCACCCACGACCGCTTCGGCCACCGGATCGACGAGGTGGAGTTCCACCCGTCCTGGCACGAGCTGATGCGCACCGCCGTCGGCCACGGTCTGCACGCCGCGCCCTGGCGGGACGACCGCCCCGGCGCGCACACCGCCCGGGCCGCCAGGTTCCACGTCTGGGGCCAGGTCGAGGCCGGCCACACCTGCCCGATCTCGATGACCTACGCCTCGGTGCCCGCGCTGCGCGCCACGCCCGCGCTGGCCGCGGAGCTGGAGCCGCTGCTGGCCTCCACCGAGTACGACTTCGGGCTGCGCGAGCCGCACGGCAAGCGCGGTCTGATCGCCGGCATGTCGATGACCGAGAAGCAGGGCGGCTCGGACGTCCGCACCAACACCACCACCGCCGTCCCGCAGGCCGACGGCACCTACCGGCTCACCGGCCACAAGTGGTTCACCTCGGCGCCGATGTCCGACCTCTTCCTGACGCTCGCCCAGGCGCCGGGCGGGCTCAGCTGCTTCATGCTGCCGCGGATCCTGCCGGACGGCGCCCGCAACCGCCTGCTGCTGCAGCGGCTCAAGGACAAGCTGGGCAACAAGTCCAACGCCTCCGCCGAGATCGAGTACGACGGCGCGGTCGGCTGGCTGGTCGGCGAGGAGGGCCGGGGCGTGCCGACCATCATCGAGATGGTCAACATGACCCGGCTGGACTGCACCGTCGGAGCCGCCTCCGGCATGCGCCTGGGCGCCACCCGGGCCGTCCAGCACGCCATGTACCGAAGGGCGTTCGGCAAGGCCCTGATCGACCAGCCGCTGATGCGCAACGTCCTCGCCGACCTGGTCGTCGAGTCCGAGGCGGCCACCACCGTGGCGATGCGGCTGGCCCACGCCACCGACCTGGCCCTCGCCGGGGACGCGAGCGAGGCGCTGGTGCGCAGGCTGGGGCTGGCCGTCGCCAAGTACTGGGTCTGCAAGCGCGGTCCGGCGCACGCCGCCGAGGCGCTGGAGTGCCTCGGCGGCAACGGCTACGTCGAGGAGTCCGGCATGCCCCGCCTCTACCGGGAAGCGCCGCTGGTCTCGATCTGGGAGGGCTCCGGCAACGTGGCCGCCCTGGACGCGCTGCGCGCCATGGCCAAGCACCCGGAGACGGTGGAGGCCTTCCTCGGCGAGCTGGACGCGGCGGCCGGCGCCGACCGCCGGCTCGATGCCGCGGTCGCCGAACTGCGCAAGCAGCTCAGCGACCCGGGCGACCTGGAGTACCGCACCCGCCGGCTGGTCGAGTCGATGGCGCTGGCCTTCCAGGGGGCACTGCTGGTCCGGCACGGCGACCAGGCGGTGGCCGACGCGTTCTGCGCCTCCCGGCTGGGCGGGGACCACGGCGCGGCCTTCGGCACCCTGCCGTCCGGACTGGACACCGGGGCGATCATCGACCGCGCCCGTCCGGTGCCCGCGTGAGCGGGCCCCCCGGCGGGGACGGCCTGCACGGCGGGGACGGCGTGCGCGTCGAGGCGGCCGAGGTCCGGGCCTTCTGGCAGGGCCTCGGCCTGCCCGGCCTGGTCGACGTCCACACCCACTTCATGCCGCAGAACGTCCTCGACAAGGTCTGGGCGTACTTCGACGCGGCCGGCCCGCTGGTCGGCCGGCCCTGGCCGATCACCTACCGCGAGGCGGAGGCCGAACGCGTCGAGCGGCTGCGGGAGTTCGGGGTCCGGGCGTTCACCGCGATGCTCTATCCGCACCGGCCGGGGATGGCGGCCTGGCTCAACGCCTGGGCCGCCGACTTCGCCGCCCGCACGCCCGACTGCCTGCACACCGCCACCTTCTTCCCCGAGCCGGAGGCCTCCGGCTACGTCGCCCGCGCACTCGCGGACGGCGCCCGGGTGTTCAAGGCGCACCTCCAGGTCGGCGGGTACGACCCGGCGGACCGGCTGCTGGACGAGGTCTGGGGCCTGCTCGCCGACACCGGCACACCCGTGGTCACCCACTGCGGATCCGGGCCGGTCCCCGGCAAGCACACCGGGCCCGGCCCGATCGGCGAGGTGCTCGCCCGCCACCCGCGGCTCACCCTGGTGGTCGCCCACCTCGGCCTGCCGGAGTACTCCGACTTCCTCGACCTCGCCGAGCGCCACCCCCGGGTCCACCTCGACACCACCATGGCCTTCACCGACTTCGTCGAGCGGGACACCCCGTTCCCGGCCGCCGAACTGCCGCGCCTCGGGCGGCTGCAGGGCCGCGTCCTGCTCGGCAGCGACTTCCCCAACATCCCGTACCGGTACGTCCACCAGCTGGACGCGCTGGCCCGGCTGGACCTGGGGGAGGAGTGGCTGCGCGCGGTCTGCCACGACAACGCGGCCCGGCTCTTCGCACTGACCGCGGAGCACTGACCCGCGTACCGACCACCGAGTACCCGAGGCACACCCCGGCCCGGCGTCAGCCGACCGCCCGCAGCACCCCCACCGCCGCGCCGTGCAGGCCCGGCGCGGCGACGAGGAACCCGTCGGAGGCGGCCGTCCAGGCCGCCCCGGCGGTGTCCGTCACCCTCGCGCCCGCCTCGTCGGCGATCAGCGCGCCCGGCAGCAGGTTGCCCGCGTCGGCGCCGTACTCCCAGAACATCGCCAGATGCCCGGAGCCGACCTGGGCGACCTGCAGCGCGGTCGGCCCGAGGTTGCGCACCGCCAGCACCTCGCCCAGCACCGCCGCCAACGACTCGCCCGCCCGCCGCCGCGCCACCGGGTCGGCCGCCACCAGCGGAGGCTGGCTCGTCCCGGCGACGGCCGCCGCCAACTCCCGTTCCACCGGCGCGATCGTCCGCCCGTCCAGCTCGGCCCCGCCGCCCAGCACCGCCCGGTACGTCCGGCCGCCGAGCTGCGGCGCGTGCACCACGGCCAGCACCGCCCGCCCGTCCCTGACCAGGGTCGCGGTGACCGCCCAGTGCGGCATCCCGAGCAGGTACTGCACGGCGCCGTCGGTGGCGTCGCAGAGCCACCACTCGCCCTCGGCCGGCACCTCGCCCACCAGCTCGTCCGTCAGCCACCCCGCCCCCGGGCGCAGTCCACCCAGCAGCTCCCGCAGCCGCCCGGCGGCCGGGCCGTCCAGCTCGGCGAAGTGCGCCATCGCCTCCACCGCCGTCCGCGCGGGGGAGGGCTCGGCGGGCCGCGTCGACACCAGCAGCGCCCCGACCTCCCGCACCGCCGCCTCGACCGCGGGCAGCAGCTCCCGGTACTCCCCGATCCCCTGGGACACCCTCATCGTCCTGCTCCTGTCTTCCCGTCGACCGACGGACCGGTCCGCCGGCCCGACCGGACCAGGAGTACCGTCGGAGCGGCCGAACAGGACCCTTGACCGCCGTGATGTGGCGGAGATCGGACACCATGGACCTCTCCACCGCCGATCCGGACAGCGCGCTCGACGCCCTGGACCGCCGCCTGGTCTGCGCCCTGCAGGTCGACGGCCGCGCCGGGACCGGCCGGATCGCCGAGGTGCTCGGCGTCTCGGCCCGCACCGTCACCCGCCGCCTCACCCGGATGCAGCAGGCCGGGGTGCTGCGCGTGGTGCGGCTGCCCGACGTCGAGGACGCCGCGGTCGGCGCGCTGATCCTGCGGGTACGGGTCCTGCGCGGCAAGGTCGACACCATCGCGCAGTCCCTCGCCGACCGCCCCGACGTCCCCTTCGTGGACGTGATGCTCGGGGGCCAGGAGGTCGGCGCGGTCGTCCTCACCGACGCCGGTTCGCGCGACCGGCTGCTGTACGGGCAGCTCCCGGCCACCGCGGCCGTCACCGAGACCACCGCCCACGCCGTGCTCCACGCCTTCTGCGACGCCGGCCGGTGGCAGGCCGGGTACCTGACCGAGGACGAGGCGGCCGCGCTAGCCCCGCCCCCCGCCGACACGCCCGCACCCCCGCTGGACGGGCTCGACCGCTCCCTGCTCGCCCGGCTCGGCACCGACGCCCGGCAGTCCGACGCCGCGCTCGCGGCGGCTGTCGGCGCCCCGGAGTCGACCGTCCGCCGCCGCCTGCACCGGCTGGCCGCCGGCGGTCTGCTGCGTACCCACGCCACCGTCGACCCGCGGCTGCTCGGCATGGCCGTGGACGCCAACCTCTGGCTGGACGTCCCGCCCGGCCGACTCGCCGAGGTCGGTATGTCGCTGGCCCGTCAGCCCCAGGTTCACGGCGTGTTCGCCACCAGCGGGCCGGCCGGTCTGCTGGCCACCCTGTTCTGCGCGGACCACGGCGGCCTCTACCGCTTCATCACCTCGACGCTCGGCCCGCTCGGCGTCACCGGGATCGAGACCGCGATCGTCGGCCGCGCGGTCAAACGGGCCGGCGTACCGCTCCAGCGCGGCCGAACCAAGCCCTGAGCCGCAGCCCCGCTCAGGCGCCGGTGGTCGAGCCCGGCCGGATGATCATCAGCACCACGACCACGGCCCAGAGCAGGTTGAACACCCCGGCCGTCATCGGCAGCGCCTTCAGGCCCTGCACCGCCTTGCCGTGCTCCGGGGCCCCGGCGTCCAGGTCGAGCGCGTCCACGGCGGCCTGCTGCGCGGGCAGGACGAACAGCAGGAGCGAGAGTGCGGCGAGGGCGGTGAGCACCATCGAGACGATCAGCCAGGACTGCCCGAGCACGTCCATCACCTGCGCCACACCGATGCCCATCAGCGGCACGGCGAGCCCCAGCAGCGCGTACACCTGGGTGATCCGGTGCAGCACCCGCAGCACCCCGGCGTCGGCGGCGCCCTCCGGCCCGCCGGCCAGTGCGGCCTTCGCCCGGCGCGGGAACATGCTGACGGCCACCGCGACCGGGCCTATGAACAGCACCGAGGCGAGGACGTGCAGGCTCAGCAGGAACTTGGCCATGGCGGAGACACCCTTTTTCCACACGGGGGCTGCGCGACGGGCAGCCGGGGCGTCCGGTTCCGAAGCCCCGGGCACGCACGCTAACACCGCTTATCCGGGCCTCGTCCGGCCGGGTCCCGCCCCGGTCAGGCCGGGGTCGGGCCCCGACCAGGGCCTCGACCGGAGACCGGCCATGGCGCCGACCAGGGCCTGAACCAGGGCCTGAACCAGGGCCCGGAGCGGACGCCCGCCCGGCCCCTCAGGCCCCCGGCGCGCCGGGCGTGAGCGCCACGACCCGCGGCGTGGCCGTGCTCACCGCGCAGACCGCCGCGCCCTGCGGGCCGTCCGCCCAGTCCAGCAGGTAGAGGTCCTGGTAGCGGCTGAGCAGTGGAGCACCCGCGGGGACGTCGAGCGGCAGGGCGGAGAGGTCGACGGCGGAGAGGGTGTCCAGGCTGGTCCGGCCGATCTTGATCAGCGCCTCCTTGCGCACCCACTGCCGCAGGAACGCCCGGGCCGGCTCGGGGTGCGCCTCGACCAGGCTCAACTCGGCCGCGCCGAGCACCCGTTGTGCCACCTCGGTGAGGGCCCCGCTGCGCCCCGCCAGCTCCACGTCCACACCGATCGGGTGGTGCCCGGCGGCGGCCGCGACCACGCCCCGGGTGTGCGACAGGCTCACATGCACGTCCGGGTGGTCCGGCAGGTAGGGCTTGCCGTGGTCGCCCTTTCCGCAGTCGGGGCAGTTCTGGGCCAGCGTCAGCCCGGCGGCCGGCACGCCGAGCAGCCGAGCGGCGCAGAGCCGGACCAGGACGTGCGCGGCGATGAAGTCCACCCGCCCCGCCTCGTACCGGAACCGGGCGGCCCGCTCGCGCTCGACGGTGGTGAGCAGGTGCTCGCCGGCCTCGGGATGCCGCAGGACGTCGGCGCTGGCGGCGACGGCGGCGATCGGGCCGCCCGGTTCCTGGTCCTCGGAAGTCATGCTCCCAACCTAACGGTGACGGCGCGGCACCCGGGTCAGCGCGCCCGTTCGGATGATCTTCGGATGGGTCCTGATGGTCTGTAGGGTACGGATCGTCCGAGTTTGATATTGGATGTCGCAGATCGAGTCATTCGTGGCAGGTTCATAGGGCCTGTCCTTTTTTCATGCGCGGAGGAGTGTGTCGATGGGTCAGGGCACCGGTACGCCGGATCACAGAACGACCGCCGTGAGGGGCGTCCCGGCGGCCCGCCGGCGCCGGGCGGTGCGGGTGGCGGTGGCCACGGCGATGGCGGCGCTGCCGATGGCGGCGGTGCTGACCGTCGGTTCGGCAGCGCCGCTGGCCCCGCCGCTGGGAGCCTGCAGCGGCCCCGACTGCCCGAGCACCTGGCCGCCGCCGAACAACGGGGACTTCCCCGGCCGGGATGCCACCATCAACGTCTTCACCGGCGGCGACTACACGGTGAACGGCCGGGCCGCCGAGGCCGAGGGGAAGGTCGTCACCCTCGGGAACCTCACCATCGACAAGAGCCTGGGCGGTGGCGCCTTCAACATGGGCGTCGTCGGCGTCGGTTCGCGGGTCGTCCCGCCGAACGGCAGCGACTTCGTGACGGTCGGCGGCAACGTCGACGTGGTGGCCGGCAACTCCCTGCTCCTCGGCGGCAGCGACTCCCAGGGCCAGGCCTTCGGAAACCTCCGCTACGGCGGTACGGCCACCGGCACCATCAACATCGACCCGACCGGGCAGTCGATCAACGATCCCAACGCCGCGGCGCCGTACCAGTCGGTGCTCACCCAGATCGAGGGCGTCTCCTCCTGCATCGCCAAGGCCACCGCCACCGGCACGGTGGCGGTCACCAGCAGCGAGGCGACCTTCACGGGTGACGGCACCAGCATGAGGCAGGTCTTCAACGTCACCGGGAACCTCGCCTCGCCGACCGGCGGGCAGATCGGCCTGGTCTTCGCGGGCATCCCGGCCGGCGCCACCGTCGTCGTCAACATGCTGTCGGACGACGCGATCATCAACACCTACACGGGCACCGGGCTGCCGGGGGACCAGACCACCGAGATGCGCTCCAAGCTGATGTGGAACTTCCCCACCTCCAGCAACGCGCAGATCCTCGGCAGCGCGCAGTTCCAGGGCTCGGTCATGGCGGGCAACGCGGCCGGCACGACCACCATCGACATCCCCGGCCTCAACGGGCGGGTCTACCTGGCGGGCAACCTGGTGCAGACCGGCAGCGGCGGCTACGAGATCCACAGCTACCCGTTCGACGGGGACCTCCCGGACTGCGAGGTGACGCCCAGCCCGACACCCAGCCCGACGCCGAGCCCGTCCCCCACCTCGCCGTCGCCCACGTCCCCGTCCCCGACCTCGCCGTCCCCGACGTCCCCCTCGCCGACCTCTCCTTCGCCGACGTCCCCCTCGCCGACCTCGCCGTCCCCGACGTCGACCTCCTCGTCCCCGGCCCCCACCTCGACGAGCCCGGCGCCCACCAGCCCGACCACGCACCCGACCAGCCACCGCCCCACCAGCCACCGGCCGACCGGCGGCGGCTCGTCGGGCGGCGGGGGTGAACTGCCCTCGACGGGTGCGGGCAACGCCCCGGTCGTCTCCGGTCTGGCCGGCGTCGGCCTGCTGGGCCTCGGCGGTCTCGCCGTCCTGGCAGCCCGCCGCCGCGGCCGGCACAGCTGACCGTCCGCCCGCTGACCAGAGGCGTTGACACTCCGTCGGGCCGCCCGGTGTTCGCACCGGGCGGCCCGACGGGCGTCCGGCAGCAGTCCCGCCCCTGGTAGTTGCAGTGACAGCAGCCGACGGGCCGGGTCAGTGCTCGTCGAAGAAGCGGCCCACCGTGCCGCGCTGCGCCGCGACGGCGGCCACCGACTCGCCGACCACCCGCCCGGCCAGGTCGACGGCCAACTCGCCCACGTCCTGGCGCAGCAGGACGGCGGCCATGGCCTGGTCGACGCTGATCCGGGCCTGGGCCTCGGCGACCAGCCGGTCGCGCTCGCGGACGCCCTCCGCCCGGGCCGCCGCGATCAGGGCCGCGCCCTGCTCGGCGGCCTCCTGACGGATCCGGGCGGCCTCGTGCCGGGCCCCGGCCAGTTCGCGCTGACGGGCCTCGAAGGCCTGCTCGGCCTCCGCGCGGAGCGCCTCGGCCCGCTCGATACCGCCCTCGATGCAATCGTGCCGATCGGCCAGGACCCGCTCCATCCGCGGCAGCACCCGGCGGCCCAGCAGCCAGACCATCAGAAGGAAGCAGAGCAGGCCGAAAACCAGCTCGACCGGTTCGGGCTTGAGCGGGCCGAGTTCCATGTGCGTCCCCCCGGTGTGATGACGGGTCGTCACCAGGGATCCTGCCCGGGGCGGGACGGCTCTGAACTCTATTGCCCCATGGCGTACTTCAAGGCCGGCCGCCGATGCCGGTGGTGGTGGCGGCCTTGCCGGTCGGGTCGTTCACGGGGGCGCTGCACTGCGGGGCCGGTGCGGTGAGCATCGCGGCGGACATCGCGCCCAGGTCGGCGAGGAAGGCCTCCTCGTCGGTCAGCGGCGTGCTCCCGGTGAGGTACTGCTGCGCCCGGTCGGCCAGCGCCGCGCCGATCAGGGTGAGCGCCAGGTCGATCCGCTCCAGGCGGAGGGGTTCGGGGAGGTCCCGGAGGCGGTCCTCGACCATCCCGACGACCCGCCGGTGGCCCCCGCCCGTCGGAGCCGCACCCGTCGGAGCCGCGGCCGGCGCCGACGTCGGGTGCGGGGCCCGGGCGCGGACACCGCCGTGGTGGTTGATCTGGGCGGCGATCCGCAGGCAGTACCGCCCATGCCGGGTGCGCAGCTCGGTGGCCTCGGCCGCGATCAGCGCGCCCAGCAGGTCCGGCAGGTCCGCCACGCCGGTCGGGCCGGCGGGCCCGAGCCCGGCCAGACGCGGCGCGAGGGCCTGCCCGGTGCGCTCCTGGCGTGCGGCCATGATCGCGTCCAGCAGGCCCTCGCGGGAGCCGAAGTGGTACTGCACGGCGGACGGGTTGCCCTGTCCGGCGAGCCTGGTGATGTCCCTGGTGGGGGCGCCCTCGACGCCGCGGGTGGCGAAGAGCTCCTCCGCGGCCCGCAACAGCTTCTCGCGGGTCTCGTGGCCCGCCGACGTCCTTGCCATGGTGCGCGACGTTAATGCCCTGCATTACCGCGCGGCAAGGGCCGCCTGGCCGTGGACGTCCTAGGTCACCTCGCCCCGCCGGCCGAACCGCTCCGCCCGCCACTCGCCGGACTCCAGCACCTCGGCCAGCTGCCGCGCCGCGTCCCACACGTCCACGTACGACAGGTAGAGCGGGGTGAAGCCGAACCGCATCAGGTCCGGCGCGCGGAAGTCGCCGATCACCCCGCGCTCGATCAGCGCCTGCACCACGGGGTAGCCGTCCGCGTGCCGCAGGGCGACCTGGCTGCCGCGCCGGGCGTGCTCGCGGGGGGTCGCCACCTCGATCCCGTCCAGCCCCTCCGTCAGCGCGATGAACAGGTCCGTCAGGGCCAGGCTCTTGGTCCGCACCGCGGCGAGGTCGGCCCGCTCCCAGACGTCCAGGCTCGCCTCCAGCGCGGCCTGGCCGAGCAGCGAGGGCGAGCTGGTCAGGAACCGCCCGATGCCCTCCTTGGCGTCGTACCCGGGCTCGAAGGCGAACGGGCGGGCGTGCCCGAACCAGCCGCTCAGCGGCTGCTGCGGGCCGGCCTCCAGGTGGCGTCGGGCCACGTACAGGAAGGCGGGCGAGCCGGGGCCGCCGTTCAGGTACTTGTAGGTGCAGCCGACCGCGAAGTCCGCGCCGCTCGCACCCAGGGCGACCGGCAGCGCGCCGACCGCGTGGCAGACGTCCCAGACCATCAGCGCGCCCGCGGCCTGGACCCGGGCGGTGATCCCGGGCATGTCCAGCAGCTCGCCGGTGCGGTAGTCCACGTGCGAGAGGACGACCACGGCGACGTCCTCGTCCAGGTGCTCCGCCAGCTCGGCCGCCGAGGGCAGCAGCACGCTGCGGGCGCCCTCGACCAGGCCGGTCACGCCCTCGGCGATGTACAGGTCGGTGGGGAACGCCGCGCCGTCGCCGAGCACGGTGCGCCGCCCGGGGCGCAGCCGCAGCGCGGCGGCCAGCACCTTGAACAGGTTCACCGAGGTGGTGTCGCAGACCACCACCTCGTCCGGCTCCGCGCCGACCAGCGGCGCGATCCGCCGGCCGAGCCGGTACGGCTGCTCGAACCAGCCGGCCTCGTTCCAGCTGCGGATCAGCTCCCGGCCCCACTCGGCCTCGACCACCTGCCGCACCCGCTCGGGGGTGCGGGCCGGCAGTGCGCCGAGCGAGTTGCCGTCCAGGTAGATGACACCCTCGGGCAGGGTGAACTCCTTGCGGAACGCCGCCAGCGGGTCGGCGGCGTCCAGCGCCGCGCAGTCCTCGCGCGTGATCATGCCCAGTCTCCCACTCACAGTTCGTTCCGGACGGTCCACAGCTCGGGAAACACGTCCTGCTCGGCGGACTTGCGCAGCCAGCTGAGGCCGCTGGACCCGCCCGAGCCGGGCTTGGCGCCCATCGAGCGCTTCACCGCGGCCAGGTGGCGCTGGCGCCAGCGGGTCACCCGCTCGGCGACGTCCAGCAGCGCCTCGGCGAGCGGCTGCAGGGCCGCGTACTCCGGGTCGGTGTAGACCTGCCGCCAGGCCGCCTCCACCGCCGCGTCGGCCCGGTAGCGCTGCTCCGACGGCTCGTGCGGCACCGCCAGGCCGCGCCGGGCGAGCAGCGCCAGCGCGTCGTCGTACAGGCCGGGGGAGCGCAGCACCTCGGTCAGCTCGGCCTGCGTCTGCGGCACCTCGTCGTACATCCGCAGCAGGGCCGGGTTCTTGTTGCCGAGCAGGAACTCCAGGTGCAGGAAGGCCGAGGACTGGAAGCCCGAGGCCTCGCCGAACACCGACCGGAAGGAGTTGAACTCCTGCGGGGTCATGGTCGCCAGCAGGTCCCAGGACTGTGCCAGCACGTCCTGGACGTGGGTGCCGCGCCGCAGTGCCGCCAGCGCGGCCGGAACGTCATCCTCGCGCAGCGCCTGCTGGGCGAGCGTCCACTCGTGCCGCAGCAGGTCGAACAGCAGCTCCATCACCTGGGTGGTGACGATGAACGACAGCTCGGCGGGCTCCTTGCTGCGCGGTTGCTGCAGGCTGTGCAGCTCGTCCAGCCGCGCGTAGCGGGCGTACGGAGTGCCCCGACCCGGCTCACCGCCCCGACCGAACGACAGGTTGGGTGTCTCCACCGTGTCGTGCCCCATCCCGATCCCTCCTGATGATCCGGCCGCTGCCGGGACCCCATTGTGCGGCGGCCCCGGCCCGCTCTTGAATGGCCTTCGGGTACGGTCGCCGGACCCGGGCATTCCATTCGAAAGGTCTTTCAGTCGATCGGCCTTATGAATGAAAAACAGCTGATTCAAGCCACCCGGAGCCCGGCCGATCCGACCCCGATCCGCTCTGCTCGGCGCCCTGAGCCGAGACCTGATCCGCGACCTGGACCATGCGCCGATCCGACCCTGAACCGACCCGATCCGCCCCTGACCCGACCCGACCCGAACCGAATCCACCGGGAGCCGCCATGGACGCCGTCGACCGCCGCCTGCTCGCCGAGCTGCAGGCCGATGCCCGCCTCTCCTACAACGAACTCTCCCGCCGGGTGAGCCTCTCCGCACCCGCCGTCGCCGAACGGGTGCGCCGCCTGGAGGCCGACGGGGTGATCAGCGGCTACCACGCCCATGTGGACCCGGCCCGGGCCGGGCTGCCGATCACCGCGCTGGTCCAGCTGCAGTGCTACGGCCCGCGCTGCGTGCTGCGCGATCCCGAGGTGGCCCACTGGCCGGAGGTGCTCCAACTGCACCGGGTCACCGGCGGGGCGTGCTGCGTACTGCTGGTCGCGGTGCCCGCGATGGCCGCCTTCGAGGCCCTGATCGACCGGCTCGGCGGCTACGGCCAGCCCGCCAGCTCGATGATCCTCTCCAGTCCGGTGCCCTGGCGGCCGGTGGTCGCGCCCTGAGCCGCCGGTGTCCGCCGCCGGTCCGGTAGGGTGCGCGGCTATGCCGACAGACCGTCACATCCTGCTGATCCCCGGCAGCCTCCGGGCCGGTTCCGCCAACGAGACGGTGCTGCGCACCGCCGCCGCGGTCGCCCCCGAGGGCGTCACCACCGCGTACTACGCCGGGCTGGCCGAACTGCCGCACTTCAACCCCGACCACGACGCCGACCCGCTGCCGGAGGCGGTGACCGCGCTGAGGGGCGCCATCGAGGCCGCCGACGGCCTGCTGATCTGCACCCCGGAGTACGCGGGCACGCTGCCGGGCTCCTTCAAGAACCTGCTGGACTGGACGGTCGGCGGCACCGAGATCTCGGACAAGCCCGCCGCCTGGATCAACGCCGCCGGGCCGGGCCGCGGCCAGGGGGCCGAGGCCACCCTGCGCACCGTGCTGGGCTACACCGGCGCCGCCGTACTGGACGAGGCCTGCGCACGGATCCCGCTCGACCGCGGGGCCGTCGACGCCGAGGGCCTGGCCGCCGATCCGCTGGTCCGCGCGCAGATCGCCGAGGTCCTCACCAGGCTCGCCGCCGGCTGAGCCACGGCCCCGGTGGCCGGCTGAAACGGCCCCGGTGCCCGGCTGGGGCCGCAGCCCCGGTGCCCGGCAGAGCCGCAGTCCGCGTGCCCGGCGGTGCCTCAGTGCCCGTCGGGCAGGTGCAGGCCCAGGCCCGCCAGACCGTTCAGGAAGAGCTCCACGCCGAC
This sequence comes from Kitasatospora sp. NPDC052868, assembly GCF_044547105.1. Classification (NCBI taxonomy): domain Bacteria; kingdom Bacillati; phylum Actinomycetota; class Actinomycetes; order Kitasatosporales; family Streptomycetaceae; genus Kitasatospora; species Kitasatospora sp. NPDC052868. Next base: position 242,540 of record NZ_JBITZW010000001.1, read on the forward strand.
CGCCGCCAGCAGCAGGCCGAGCAGCCGGGAGAGCACCTCCAGCGAGGTGCGGTGGGTGCGCTGCATCAGCGGGGCGAGCAGCGCCACGCAGACGTAGTTGATCACCACCACGGCGACGTACGCCCCGGTGATGGTGGCGCGCCAGCCCCATTCGTCCTTGCTCAGCGAGCCGACCAGCACCGCCGTGACCGCCAGCGGGCTGGCGATGTAGGGCAGCAGCAGCTCGCGGATGCCGTCCACCATCGGGTTCGGCAGGTGCTCGTCCTCCTCGTCGCCGACGCCGAGGTGGATGCCCAGGACCAGCGCCACGGCGTAGATGAAGAAGATCGCGCCGCCGGCCAGCTGCAGCGACTGGTCGCTGATGTGGAACAGCGTGGTGACGAAGTCCGCGCTGAAGGCCAGCACCAGGCCGACCAGGGCCGAGATGAGCGAGCTCCAGGCGGCCAGCCGCCGCAGCTCCCCGGTGGTGCGGGTGGCAGCAAGCCGGGCGAAGGACAGCAGCGTCTTGGGCGGGCCCACGACGGCGAAGAAGGCGATGAAGGCGCTGCTCAGGTTGAAGACGAACATGGCCCAAGCATGACCGGGATGATCATCGCAGTTCGACCGCCACGCCTCCGGCGCGGAGTGTGTCGAGGATCGCGTCGAAGTAGTCCAGCCGCCGCTCGCCGATGAAGACCTGGCCGGTGAGGTGGCGGCGGGCGGTGTCGGCGTCCGCCCAGACCAGGGTGAACGGGGGCCTCGGACCGAAGCCGCCGCGCAGGCAGTCGGCCAGCGCGTCGAGGTTGCCGCCGAAGTAGCCGCCGGGGCCGTTCAGGGCGGCGCCGAGGGCGGTGTAGAAGGCCGCCCGGTCGGTGATCCCGCGGCCCTCCAGCCGGTAGGCGGCGGGCGCGGGGTGGGCGGGCTGCTGCTGCGGTCGGGTCATCGGCGCGCTCCACTCCTCGATGCTTCGATGTTCGCTCGAATGGCGGTCCCGAGTCGAGCCGGACGGTGCTTTCGGCTGGGATGGGGGGTGGATCACATCCGCGTCATCGGCCGCCTTTCGGCCGTCCTCCGCTGGAACGAGGATTCGACATGTGTCTGAACCGTAAGGATCTCGGCCTGCTCGCGCTGCGCGGTGCCGTCGGCGGGGTACTGATCGCGCACGGCACCCAGAAGCTGTTCGGCTGGTTCGGCGGCGGTGGTCTGGAGGGCACCGCGCAGGCGATGGAGGCCATGGGGTTCCACCCCGGGCGGCAGAACGCGCTCGCGGCGGGCCTCGGCGAGGCCGGCGGCGGCGCCCTGCTGGTGGCCGGGCTGGCGACCCCGGCGGCCGGCGCGGTGGTCGCCGGCACGATGGCCGGCGCGGTGGCGGTGCACGCCCCGGCGGGCTTCTTCGTGACGGGCGGCGGCTACGAGTACCCGGCCTTCCTCGGGGCGACCGGGCTCGCCCTGGGCCTGACCGGCCCGGGGCGCTACTCGCTCGACCACCTGACCGGCCACGCCTTCAACCAGCCGTGGGTCGGAATGCTGGCCTTCGCGGCGAGCGCGGCCTCGGCCTACGGGGTGGTGGCGCGGCGCCGGCACGAGGTGCGGCTGCGCGAGGAGCGGGCGGCCGTGGAGGCGGAGGGGCAGGAGGGTTCGGGGCTGTCCTGAGCCCGGGCGGCCCGGGGTGATCGCGCCCCGGACCGCAGGTTGTCCGGAAGCCGCCCCCGCCCCGGGGCGTGCGCAGTGGGAGGTCGGCCGGTCCGACCTCCCACTGCGCGTATCCGACGACTGCGCACATCCGGTCACTGCGCGCGGCGGCCCGGTCCCGCCGACGCCGCGTCACCCGGATGCACCAGCCCTGCTGGCGGGCCCGGTCGGTGCCTCGCAGGGTGGCCGTGAGGTGTGCCGGGCAGCCCGGCGCCGGGCAGAAACGAGGACGTCATGGACCGCCAGCCGCCCCGCCGGACGACAACCAGCCGGACGACGATCCACCCGACGACACCCCACCCGACGACACCCCACCGGACGACGACCTGCCGGCCGACCGCACAGGACCCGGCCGCACCCGCGGTCCGCCGCCCGCGCCGCGCCGTGGCGGGCGTGCTGGTGGCGGCGGCCGTCGGAGCGGCGGCGCTGGCCGGCTGCTCCTCCGACAGCACGGCGAGCAAGGCCGTCTCCTCGGCGGCCGCCGCCGTGCAGTCGGGTGTGGAGGGCGCGGCCTCCGCCGCCGCCTCGGCGGTGAACTCGGCGGTGGCCTCGGCCGCGGGCGGGCTCTCCTCGGCGGCGGCCTCGGCGGAGGCGGCCGCGTCCTCGGCGATCGCGGGGGTGAAGGGCGGGCTGGACGCCAAGGGCGATGTCGCCGTGGGTGCGGTGACGACGGCCTCGGACGGCAAGGTGGAGGTGCCCCTCACCGTCACCAACCACGGGCAGCAGTCCGACCGGTACGTCATCCAGGTCAACTTCACCGACGAGTCCGGCAACATCCTGGACGTGACCGCGGTGACCGTCCCGGACGTGGCCGCCGGGCAGAGCGCCCAGGCCACCGCACGCAGCAACCGGGACCTCTCCGGCACGGTCAAGGCGGTCGTGGCCAACGCCGTCCGGTACTGACGTTCGGCTCGTCCGCAGGTCAGCGGGGGTGCAGTGGAGGCAGGGGAACCTTAAGCGCGGCTCAAGGCTCAACATCACCCCTTGACGGGGGAGTTGGTCTAGTCCATTTTAATCCACAGGTGCAGGGAGCCCCTGAACCGGCGTCGGCGGCTTGCTCCGCCGGCGCCGGTTCGGCCCATCCCGGTGTCCGTCAGGCATGTACCCCGCTCGATTCCCCTCCCTGTTCTGTCATGCCCTGGTCGTACGGCCCCACCCCGTGCGAACCCGCCAGGGCTGCGGAATCCCCCACAACCAGGAGTCACGCACCCATGCTGCGTTCACGCATTGAGAGGGCCGGGGCCCCGGCCCAGGAGCCCGGGCGCCGTCGGCGTCCGAAGAGCCTGGCCGCGCTCGCGGCCGGCACCACCGCCTCCCTGCTGCTCGGCGCGGGCCTCGCGCTGACCGGTGGCGGCGCGGCCAACGCCGCGGTCACCAACAGCACCGGCGCGCCCGCCACCAGCGGCGGCATCAAGGTCGCCTACTTCGACCAGTGGTCGATCTACGCGAACGCGTACTACCCCAAGACGATCCAGGACACCGGCGTCGCCGGGAAGCTGGACTACCTGATCTACTCGTTCGCCAACATCAACCCGACCGACCTCGGCTGTTTCGAGGCGAACAAGGCCGCGAACCAGGACGACAACAACCCGAACGCCGGTGACGGCGCGGGCGACTCCTTCGCGGACTTCCAGAAGAGCTTCGGTCCGGACATCTCGGTGGACGGCGTCGGCGACGTCTGGGGCCAGCCGATCGCGGGCAACTTCAACCAGCTGAAGAAGCTGAAGGCGAAGAACCCGAACCTCAAGGTCCTGATCTCGCTGGGCGGCTGGACCTACTCCAAGTACTTCTCGGCGGCGGCGGCCACGGACGCCTCCCGCAAGAAGCTGGTCTCGTCCTGCATCGACATGTTCATCAAGGGCAACCTGCCGACCGAGGCCGGCTACGGCGGCCCGGGCTCGGCGGCCGGCATCTTCGACGGCATCGACATCGACTGGGAGTACCCGGGCGGCGGCGGCCACACCGGCAACATCTCCAGCCCGAACGACAAGCAGAACTTCACCCTGCTGCTGAAGGAGCTGCGCGAGCAGCTCGACGCCCAGGGCAAGGCCGACGGCAAGACCTACGCCACCGCGGCGGCGGTCGGCGCCGGCCAGGACAAGATCCGGAACGTCGAGACCGACAAGATCGGTCAGTACCTGACGTTCCTGGACATCATGACCTATGACATGCACGGTGCCTGGGACGCCAAGGGCCCGACGAACCACCAGGCCCCGATCTACTCCGGCCCGGACGACCCGATGACCCCGGCCGCGCCGGGTCACGGCAAGTACTCGGTCGACGCCGCGATCAAGGCGTACACCGCCGGCGACGCCGACTACGGCATCCCGGGCGGCTTCCCCGCCAAGAAGATCAACGTGGGTGTCCCGTTCTACTACCGCGGCTGGACCGGCGTCCAGAACAACGGTAAGAACGGCCTCTTCCAGCCCGCCACCGGCGCTGCCGCCGGCGCGGCGATGTCCGGCAACGTCCCCGGCATCCAGATGAACAAGGAGCTCGCGGGCTTCGTCGACAACCCGGCCAAGACCTTCTGGGACGACACGGCGAAGACCACGTACTTCTACGACGGCACCACCTTCTGGAGCGGCGAGGACGCCCGTTCGATCCAGGCCAAGGTCGACTACGCCCACTGCAACGGGCTCGGCGGCTCCTTCGCCTTCTCGCTGTACGACCTGGGCACCAAGACCGCGCTGTTCGACAAGATGGTCGAGGCCACCAACGGCTCCGCCGCCGCCTGCCCGGCCGCGCCGACGACGCCGCCGACCACCCCGCCGACCACGCCTCCGACCACTCCGCCCACGACGCCGCCGACCACCCCGCCGACGACGCCTCCCACCACCCCGCCCACCACTGCGCCGACCACCCCGGCCGGCTGCGCGGGCGCCCCGAGCTGGGACTCGGCCGCCACCTACGGCAGCCCGACCAAGGTCTCCTGGAAGGGCCACTACTACACCAACAAGTGGTGGACGAAGGGCGAGGACCCCACCACCACCGGCCAGTGGGGCGTCTGGACCGACAACGGTCCCTGCTGACACCGCATGGTCTGAGCGACTGAGGGCCTGACGGACCCTCGCACCGAGTCCGGCCCGCCGGGGGCTTCCCCCGGCGGGCCGGACTTCTCGCTGTGTCGTCCCGTATCGGCTGTGCCTGCCGTGCCGCCCGTGTCCGCCGGGCTCGCCGTGCCTGCCGGGCCGTTGCCGGGGGAGGGGTCAGGCCAGGTCGTCGGTGCGGCCGAGGGCGTCCGGCTGGGTCTCCTCGATCCGGCGCAGCATCCGGGCGAGCATGCCCGACAGCACGGAGCGCTCCTCGGCGGCGAGGTCCTGGAGCAGCTCCTCCTCGAAGACGGCCGCCATCCGCATCGACTCCAGCCACTTGTCGCGGCCGTTCTCGGTCAGCTCGATGATCACGCGCACCCGGTTGGTCTCGTCCCGTTCCCGGGTGACGAGGTCCTCGGCGACCATCCGGTCGATCCGGTGCGTCATCGCCGCCGGGGTGAGTCCGAGCCGCTTGGCCAGCTCGCCGGGCCCGAGCTGGTAGGGGCTGCCCGCCACGACGAGCGCCTTGAGCACCTCCCACTCGGCGGAGGTGATTCCGAGCACAGTCAGCTGCCTGCTGTACGCCACGCCCATCCGCCGGGCGACCCGGGAGAGGGTCTGCACGATGGTCTCCACCTGGGGGTCCACCGTGGGGAATTCCCGCTGGTAGACGGCCACCTGCTCGGCGATGCCCAGCTCGCGGAGGTCGGCCGGGCCGGGCTTGTCTGCAGTCATGCGGACCAGTGTCGCACGGAAGGTGCACCCCTTAAGGCTTTGACGCCACACTCTTCTAGTGCTAAGACTTTATCTAGTCAGACTTTAGGTCTTAAATCTTCTGGCCTTAAGAGTATCCAGCGAAACTACTGAAGGGGTGTGCACGGTGACCGGCACGGTGAAGCAGCAGAGGCAGCGGCGTCATGGGGCGGGCGGCCCGCTGCGCCGCGTCCAGATCGGCAATGCGCTCAGCGCGTTCGGCAGCGGATTCACGATGCCGTACATGTTCGTGTACGTGGACCAGGTGCGGGGCCTCGGCTCGCTGGCCGCCGGGATGGTGTTCACCGTCTTCGCGCTGGCCGCGCTCGCCGTGCTGCCGTTCACCGGCCGCGGCATCGACCGCTACGGCCCGCGCCCGGTGCTGCTGGTGGGCGCCGCGCTCGCCGCCGTCGGCGCGTTCGCCTTCGGCCACGCCACCGGGACCCCGGCCCTGCTGGTCTCCTCCTTCCTGTTCGGCGCGGGCGTCACCACCTGCCAGCCGGCGCTCGCCACGATGATCGTCCGCTGCTCCACGGCCGCGACCCGCTCGCACGCCTTCGCGCTGCAGTTCACCCTGATCAACCTGGGGATGGGCATCGGCGCACTGGTCGGCGGGCAGATCGTCGACGTCGCCGACCCGGCCAGCCTGACCAGGCTGTTCACCATCGAGGCCGCGACCTTCCTGGGCCTGGCCCTGGTCACCGGCAGCGCCCGGATCCCGAACGCGGCGCCCGTCCTGGTGCACGGGCAGAGCGGGCCCACCGGCCTGCGCGCCCTGGTCGCCGACAAGGCGATGCTGCGGCTCTGCGTCCTCGCCGGGCTGATCTTCTTCACCTGCTACGGCCAGTTCGAGTCCGGTGTCGCGGCCTTCGCCACCGACACCGTCGGCACCGCGCCCTCCACCCTGGGCCTGGCGATCGGCGCCAACGCGCTGACCATCGTGGTGCTGCAGATGTTCATGGTGCGGATCACCGCCCGCCGCCGGCGCACCACCGCGATGGCCGCCGCCGGTGTGGTCTGGCTGGGTGCCTGGGCGATGGCCCTGGTCGCCGGCCTGATCCGGACCGAGACCATGGCCGCCACGGTCGCGATCGTCTCGATCTACGCCCTGTTCGGCGTCGGCGAGTCGCTGCTCGCGCCCACCATGGGCCCGATCGTCGCCGACCTCGCCCCGACCCGGCTGCTGGGCACCTACAACGCCGGGTACGCCCTGGTGAAGCAGATCGCGATCGCGGTCGGCCCCGCCGTCGGCGTGCTGCTGGTCGGCTCCGGCACCTGGCCGCTCTACCTGGCGGCGATGGCCGGCTCCACCCTGCTGATCGTCGCCATGGCGGTTCGGCTGCGCCCGTACCTCACTGCGGAGCAGGACAACGCCCCGGTGGCCGCCGTCCGCACCATCCCCGTCCGGGAGCTGCAGACCGCCGCGTGAACACCAGTGTGACGGGTCACCTGGTCGGCGCCCGTCGCGCTTGGATTCACGACCGCCGCCACATAGTGTCAGTGGCTGTTGACCGCCCGGCGCCGGCCGGCACCGGCGGGCACCGGCACAGGCGAGACGGCGAATCGGCGAGGCAATGACGCAAGCGGCGCTCATCCACCCACCGGCACCACCAGCCCCCGCAGGCCCCGCACCGGGCCGGCGGGGGCTGCTGCGCCGGGCCGCGGACCGGGCCGACTGGCTCGGGCCGATCGCGGTGGCGCTCTTCGCCGGTCTGCTCCGCTTCTGGGACCTCGGCTACCCCAACGCCTTCGTCTTCGACGAGACGTACTACCCCAAGGACGCCTGGTCGCTGCTCCGGCAGGGCTACGAGGGCACCTGGCCGGACAGCGCCAACGCCGACATCCTCTCCGTCCCGCAGAGCATCCCGCTCACCTCGGCCCCCGAGTTCATCGCCCACCCGCCGCTCGGCAAGTGGGTGATCGCCCTCGGCGAGCAGCTGTTCGGCCTGCACCCCTTCGGCTGGCGGTTCATGACCGCCCTGCTCGGCACCCTCACCGTGCTGATGCTGGCCAGGATCGGCCGCCGGCTCTTCGGCTCCACCCTGATCGGCTGCACCGCCGCCCTGCTGATGTCCGTCGACGGCCTCCAGCTGGTGATGAGCCGGGTCGGCTTGCTCGACGGCGTCCAGATGTTCCTCGTCCTCGCCGCCTTCGGCAGCCTGCTGATCGACCGCGACCACACCCGCGCCCGGCTGGCCGTCGCCCGGGAGGGCGGTGCACCCGACGGGGACCGGATCCGGCTCGGCCTGCGCCCCTGGCGGATCGCCGCCGGGGTCGCGCTCGGCGCCGCCTGCGCCGTCAAGTGGAACGGCATCATGGTGCTCGCCGCCTTCGGGCTGCTCACCGTGCTCTGGGACCAGTCCGGCCGGCGCTGGGCCGGCGCCCGCCGCCCCTGGCGTTCGATGCTGCGCCGGGACGCCCTGCCGGCGCTGCTCGCGATGGTCGGCTCGGCCCTCGTGGTGTACGTCGGCTCCTGGGCCGGCTGGCTCGCCGCCGGCGGCACCAGCGGCGGCGGGTACGACCGGCACTGGGCCGACGACCGGGCCGGCCTCTCCCCGGACAAGGTGCTCGGCATCCCGCTGCCGCAGGTGTCGATGAGCTGGGTGCCCGCGCCGCTGCGCAGCCTCTGGCACTACCACGGGCAGATGTACGACTTCAATACCGGGCTGAGCACCCCGCACACCTACCAGTCCAACCCGTTCAGCTGGCTGGTCCAGTCCCGCCCGGTCTCCATGTACTGGGAGCAGGTGCCGAACGGCCAGCGGGGCTGTACGGCCTCCGGCGGCTGTGCGGCGCAGATCCTCGGCCTCGGCACCCCGCTGCTCTGGTGGACGGCCTGCTTCGCCCTGGTGTACCTGCTGTGGCGCTGGTTCTTCCGCCGGGACTGGCGCTCGGGCGCGGTGCTCTGCGCCGTCGCCGGGATCTACCTGCCGTGGTTCCAGTACCAGGAGCGGACCGTCTTCTCCTTCTACATGGTGGTGCTGGTCCCCTTCCTCTGCCTGGCCGTCGCCCAGATGCTCGGCGCCATGCTCGGGCCGGAGGGCTGCTCGCCCGAGCGGCGCCGGATCGGTGCGGCCGGGGCCGGGCTGATCGTGCTTGCCGTCATGGCCTGCTTCGCCTTCTTCCACCCGCTCTACACGGCGGAGGTGATCCCCATGACGTCCTGGCAGGACCGGATGTGGCTCACCACCTGGGTCTGAGGGCCCGGGGCATGACGGCCTCGGCCGCCGCCCAGACCCAGCTGCTGCCCGTCACCCCGCTCCTCGGGGTGGTCACCGCGCTGCTGCTGGGCGCCGCCGTGGCGGTCGCCGGGTGGGGGCTGCTCGGCCAGGGGCACGCGGTACTGCGGGCCGGGCTGCGCGCGGTGGTGCAGCTGGCCGCCGTCGCGCTGGTGATCGCCTGGGTGGTCCGCTCGCTCTGGTGGTCGGCGCTGTTCGTCCTGCTGATGTTCGCCGTCGCGGTGCGCACCGCCGGGCGCCGGATGACCCCGGGCCCCGGCTGGGCCTGGGCGGCCGCACCGATCGGCGCCGCCGTGCTGCCGGTGCTCGGGCTGCTGCTGGCCGTCGGGCTGCTGCCGCCCAAGGGCCTCTCCTTCATCCCGGTCGCCGGCATCCTGATCGGCGGCGGGCTCACCGCCACCTCGCTGGCCGGTCGCCGGGCCCTGGACGAGCTGCACCAGCGCCACGGAGAGGTGGAGGCCGCCCTGGCGCTCGGCCTGGAGGAGCGCGACGCCCGGTTGGAGATCTGCCGCACCGCGGCCGCGACCTCGCTCGTCCCCGCCCTCGACCAGACCCGGACGGTGGGCCTGGTCACACTGCCCGGCGCCTTCGTCGGGATGCTGCTCGGCGGCGCCTCCCCGGTACAGGCGGGCGCGGTGCAGCTGTTCGTGCTGATCGGCCTGCTGGCGGTGCAGTCGGTGGCGATCGTGGTGGTGCTGGAGCTGGTCGGCCGGGGACTCGTGGCCCGACCGGCCCAGGCCGGCATCGGGTAGGCTGGTGCGCGTTGAAGGGGAGTAGCCCTCCACCGGACCGTCGACATACTGGCCCTCGCGGGCCCGGCGCCCGGGGCATCCTGCGGTTCGGGGGTGCCGGCGAGACCTTCGGCCGCAGTGCTGTGACTTCCAACCAGTGCTGTCGGGCCGGAGCGACCCCTGACGGAGCTGCCGAGGCCGGACAGCCCGACCGAGGGAATCCGACCCCCGATGAGTCTGACCGTAGCCGCCATCACCTTCGGCATCGTCTTCCTGGCCGAACTGCCGGACAAGACCGCCCTGGCCAGCCTGATGCTCGGCGCCCGCTACCGCGCGAGTTACGTCTTCGCCGGCATCGCCGCCGCCTTCGCCCTCCAGGTGGGCATCGCCCTGGTCGCCGGACACCTGCTCTCGCTGCTGCCGCACCGCTGGGTCGAGGGCGTCACCGGCGTGCTGTTCCTGGCCGGCGCCGCGATGCTGCTCTTCCACGGTGGCGGTGACGACGACGGCCACGCCGCCAAGGAGCCGTCCGCGAACAGCTTCTGGAAGGTGGCCGGGGCCAGCTTCGTGGTCGTCGCGATCGCCGAGTTCGGCGACCTCACCCAGATCATGACCGCCAACCTGGCCGCCAAGTACGCCGATCCGCTGGCCGTGGGCCTGGGCGCCTGGTTGGCGCTCTGCGCCGTCGCCGGGATCGCCATCCTGGGCGGGCAGAAGCTGCTGAAGCACGTGCCGATGAAGATGATCATCCGGTTCGCGGCGGGCGTGATGGTGCTGATGGCCGGGTTCAGCATCTTCCAGGCGGTCACCGGCTGACGGGGGATCGGGGGTTGGCCGACCGACCGTCGGCCGGCCGGGCGTCAGCAGGTGCCGGGGTCGCTCTCCAGGGCGGCCCTGGTCTTGGGCCCGTAGTAGGGGCCGTTCGGCCCGGTCTCGCCCTTGATCTTGTAGCTGCGCTGGTAGTCGCCGAGCACGGTCTGGGTCCACCAGTCGAAGGTGCTGGTGGCTATCGACTTGTCGACGAAGCCGCAGGAGGTCGCGGACAGCCGCAGCTGCATGTCCTTGACGTCGGCGCCCGTCATCCCGCGCTCCAGCACCCGCACCACGGGCGGCGGGGTGGGGGTCGGCGTCGGTGTCGCGGTCGGGGCCGGGGTGGTCGCGGTCGGCGCCGGGGTGCTGGGCGCTGCCGGGCCCGGTGCGGGCGGCTGGGTGCCCGGGGCCGGCTCCGGGGCCGGGGGAGCGGCCGGGGCCGTGGTGGCCGCCGGGGGAGGGGTCGCGGTTCTGCTCGGACTCGGCTTGGTCGTCCTGGTCGGCGAGGGGCTGGGCGCCTCGCTGGTGGCGGACGGCTGGGCGCTCGGGGTCGGGTCCGCCGGCGTGGGCGGGTCGACCGGCGCGGGCGCCAGGGTGGTCGAGGGGGCGGGCCGCGCCGAGTGGTCCGGCTCCCCGGAGGGCGCCACCGCGTAGGCCAGGCCGACCGTGACCACCAGCAGTCCGGCGCCGGCCGCCACGAGCAGGCCCCTGCGCCGGGCGAGCGGGCTCTGCTCCGCCTGTTCCGCCGCCCGCCGGGCGGCCCGGCCACCGGTGGGAGCGGCCACCTCGGCCGGGCCCGCCGCGAAGGCGAAGACCCCGAGCTCGTCCTCGGCGGGGGGCTGCGGGTCGTGCGGCTGGTCGTGCGGCCGGCTGTACGGCTGGTCGTACCCGCCGGGCGGTTGGCGGTCGTACCCGCCGGACGGCTGCCGGGGTATCAGGCCCGGGGTCTGCTGCGGGGACTGCTGCGGGGGTGCCATCGGGGGCAGCACGGTCGTCGCGTAGGCGTCCGCGTCCGGCCCCAGCGGAGGCGTGACGGGGGGTCGGGCCGCGGGCCGCTGGGCGGCCGCCGGCATCACCGTGGTGGCGAACGGGTCCACGGGCACGCTCGACCCGGGGGCGTCCGTCGCGACCTGGTCGACGGCCTGCGGTACGTACGGGCGGACCAGGGGCGGTCCCTCGATGTGCGGCAGGACGGCGGTCTCGGTCAGGCTCGGGTCCGGGAGGCACCTGCAGCCGGCGGAACGTGCGGTGCCGCACGTCGGGCAGTGCTGGTCCGGCATCGGCCGGTCCTCCTCGGTCCTCGGGTGGCGAACGCGCCTGATTATGCAGGACGTCAGGAAGGAGGGGACAGGGGCATCCGACCTGCTGTGGGGGTGTTGTGCCGGTTGGTGGTGGTTGGGAGCCGATGAACGGTCGGTGTGCGTGGGAGGGATACCGGGTGGCGGCCGTTCTTACGTTCGGCGCAATCGAATGCCCCATATCCGGGCATTTCTGACAGCATGGTGAGCTGGGAGTGATCATCCGAACGGACCCCCGGTCGTCCGGGGCCCGCGACCCTACGGAGACGCCATGACGGATCCGGACCCGATCGCCGAGTCCGAGCGGGGCGCGGAGGGCGAGCCCGGCCCGCCGGAGGTCACCGTCCCCAACCTCTGGGTGCCGATCGGCGCCCTGCTGCTGGCGATGCTGCTCGCCGCGCTCGACCAGACCATCGTCTCCACCGCGCTGCCCACCATCGTCAGCGACCTCGGAGGGCTGGAGCACCTCTCCTGGGTGGTCACCGCCTACATGCTGGCCTCCACGGCGGCCACCCCGCTCTGGGGGAAGCTCGGCGATATGTACGGCCGGAAACGCTTCTTCCAGGCCTCCATCGTGATCTTCCTGCTGGGCTCGGTGCTCTGCGGCATCGCCCAGAACATGGGCGAGCTGATCGCCTTCCGTGCTCTCCAGGGCCTGGGCGGCGGAGGCCTGATGGTGCTTTCGCAGGCCATCGTCGGCGACCTGGTCTCACCCCGCGACCGCGGAAAGTACCAGGGCCTGTTCGGCGCCGTCTTCGGCGTCACCAGCGTGCTCGGCCCGCTGCTCGGCGGGCTCTTCGTGGACAACCTCAGCTGGCGCTGGGTCTTCTACATCAACCTGCCGGTCGGTGTGGTCGCCCTGGTGGTGATCGCCGCCGTGCTGCACGGGACGGAGGTCAAACGCCGGCACCGGATCGACTACCTGGGCACCGTGCTGATCGCCTCGGTGGCCACCTGCCTGGTGCTGATGACCTCGCTCGGCGGCACCACCTGGGCCTGGACCTCCTGGCAGATCGTCGGACTGGGCGTGCTGGGCCTGGTCCTGCTGGTCGCCTTCGTCCAGGTCGAGCGGACCGCCGCCGAACCGGTGCTCCCGCTGCGGCTGTTCCGCTCCCGGACCTTCAGCCTGGTGGCCGTCATCTCCTTCGTGGTCGGCTTCGCGATGTTCGGCGCACTCACCTACCTGCCGACCTTCCTCCAGGTGGTCATGCAGGTCTCGCCCACCATGTCCGGCATCCACATGCTGCCGATGGTGCTCGGCATGCTGCTCACCTCGATCGGCTCCGGCCAGATCGTCGCGCGCACCGGCCACTACCGGGTCTTCCCGATCGCCGGGACGGCCGTCACCACCGTCGGCCTGCTGCTGCTCTCCCGGCTGGACGAGCACAGCAGCACCTTCGAGATGAGCTGCTACTTCCTGGTGTTCGGCCTGGGGCTGGGGCTGGTGATGCAGGTCCTGGTGCTGATCGTGCAGAACTCGGTGGGCTACCAGGACCTCGGGGTGGCCACCGCCGGCGCCACCTTCTTCCGGTCCATCGGGGCGTCCTTCGGCGTCTCCATCTTCGGCACCGTCTTCGCGAGCGGGCTCAACTCCCGGCTGTCCGAAGCCCTCGCGGGGGTGCCGCTGCCGCCCGGCTTCGACCCGGGCTCCGTCACCTCCGACCCGCGCGTCATCTCCACGCTGCCGCCCGCGGTGCAGGACGGGATCTACCACGCCTACGCCGAGTCGATCACCCGGGTCTTCCTGTACGCGGTGCCGGTCGCGCTGGTCGCCTTCGTGCTCTCGCTGTTCCTGCGCGAGCAGAAGCTCCGCTCCACCGTCACCGCGCCCGACCTCAGCGAGTCGATCGGCCTCAACCCCGTCGAGCGCTCCTCGCTGGACGAGATCGCCCGCTCGCTGTCCGTCCTGAGCTCCCGGGAGGCCCGGCGGGACCTCTACCGGCGGATCACCGCGGCCGCCGGGCTCGACCTCAAACCGGCCTCCAGCTGGCTGCTGTTGCTGATGTACCACCACGGCTCGGTCGAGCCCGCCGAGGTGGCCGAGCGCCGGACCGTCCCGGTCGCCGTCATCGACGAGGCGGTGCAGGAGGTGGAGGACCGGGGCCTCGCCTCCCGGACGGGCGGGCTGCCGCTGCGGCTGACCGAGTCGGGCGAGGCCGCGGCCGTCCGGCTGGTCGCCGCGCGCCGGGCCCAGCTGGCCGAGCTGCTGGGCGACTGGGACGAGAAGCAGTTCGCCGACCTCGCCGACCTGCTCACCCGGCTCTCCTCCTCCCTCGGCGCCGACCTGCGGGACGGCCCGGACCGGCCGGACCGCGGCGGTCCCGAGTACGCGCAGGGTGGAGAGGGTCGGCCGGTCTAGGGTCTGTCCGGCAAGATCCGCCTAGGGCTTGTTGCGTCCGACGGGTGGGTCGGTCAGGGGCTGCCGAACCAGCGCGGGGTGTCGAGGCGGAACAGGTCGCCGGGGGCGAGGGTGCGCAGGTCGGCCTCCAGGGCGCGCAGGTTCTGCTCGCCCAGGAGTGCGGACCACTCGGCGCGCAGTTCGTCGAAGATCCGGGCCGAGCGGTGGAGGCAGTCGGTGCCGCGTGCGGTGAGGCGGACCACCTTGCGGCGGGCGTCGTCCGGGTCGCTGCCGCGCTCGACGTAGCCGAGGGCTTCGAGCTGTTCGACGGTCTTTCCGGCGGCCTGCTTGGAGACGCCGAGGCGGCGGCCGAGCTCCACGGCGGTGGTGCCGTGCGGGCCGATGGCCTGGAACACGAAGCCGTGCATCGGGCGCAGATCGGGGTGGCCCTCGTGGGCGATGCGCTCGTGCAGCTCGTCGATGATCGTCCGGAAGGCGAGCAGCAGGCGCAGCGGCAGTTCGAAGCCCGGTGCGGGTTCACTTGACACGATAGACAACCTCATTGACCATATAGACAACTTCATTGTCCATCTTAGGGGGTTCCGCTCATGCCCGTAGTCCGCCGCACCGAAGCCCGTCGTACCGAGACGCCCAACGCCGTCATGACCACCTTCGCCTCGCCCACCCAGGGCGATTCGGGGCTGGCGATGTGGCGCGTGGACATGAACTCCGGCGCCCAGGGCCCGCTGCACGTCTTCGACGCCGAGCAGGTCTGGACCCTGCTGTCCGGCAGCGTGACCGTCGAACTGGGCGACGAGGTCCTCGGCGTGGAGGCCGGCGACACCGTCATCCTCCCCGCCGGGGTGCCCCGTCGGCTCACCGGTGGATCGGACGCCGGCTTCGCCGCGGTCGTGGCCGCACCGGGCGGGGCGCGGGTGTCCCGCATCGGCGGACCGGAGGAGGAGGCCTTCGTCCCCGGGTGGATCGCCTGACCGGAACACCGCACCCCGCACCGCGGCGAGCGCGATGCGGGGTGCGGGGTGCGGGGCGCCGGGGTGCGGCGTGCCGGGGTGGTCCCGAGTGTCCGGCGGGAGCGTCAGTCGAGGCGGACCTGGCCGCCGCGGTCCAACTGGTCGACGATGCCCCAGGATGCCTCGTTGTTGCGCAGCCGCGGAGTCAGGCTGCCGCCGCGCCCGGCGGGGACGTAGTTCGCGTCCCCGTAGAACCACGGCGACACCCAGACGCCGATGGTCGCGTTGGAGGCGTTCTCGACGGAGGCGGCGTTGTTGCGCACCTTCTGGCCGTAGCCGGCCGAGCCGTACTGGTCCTGCTTCCAGAAGGTCTCGTCGATCTCGCCGTCCTGGACGGTGTACTCCATCGTCATCGCGCCCTCGGCGCTCGGCGAGTAGTAGATGCAGAAGGTCACGTAGGCGCCGTTGCTGTCCTTGCAGCGGACCGGGGAGCTCCAGGTGCTCCACCCGTTGATCCAGGTGACACTGTCGGCGCTGGCCTGGCCCGCGCCGGTGAGCATGGAGGTGCCGGCGATGGCGAGGGCCGCCGCGCCGGTGGCCAGGCGGCGGCCGGTCGACTTCAGCTTCATGGGGTGGTTGTGCTCCTTCACTCGATGGACGGTTGTAGGGGTGGATGGTTCTCACACCGCCGGGGCCGACCTGCCGCCCCGACGGCCGGTTCGGTGAGGTTCACCGACGTTCGGTGAGGTTCGGTGAGGTTCAGGGGGCGGCGGGCGCGGGGGAGGACCAGTCGTGGTCGAGCAGCCGCCCGAGCGATCCCGCCTCGGCGTCGAGGGCGGCCTTGACGGCGGCCAGGTCCTTGGCGTGCGCGGCGATCGCCCTGTTCTGCAGGGTCGACTCGGCGGCGAACCAGATCCCGGTCAGGTTGGTTCGGCCCTTGCAGTCGACGTCGGCCACGGCCTGGGCGATCTCCGCGCCGCCCGGTGCCGGATCCCGCATCGTCGTGACGGTGGCCGGGGCGTTCAGCGGATCCGGGATGTCGAAGCCGCGGCCCTTCATGCAGTCCGTCCAGGCGGCGGTGGCCGCCACGACCTCCGGCGCGGACCTCGACTCGGTGAAACTCGCCGACTTGATGTCGGTCACCACGCCCTGCGGGCCGTTGCCGGGCCCCTGTGGGCCGCCGACGGCGCCCGGGAGGATGCGGTCGAGTTCCGCGAAGCAGCCGCCCGCGGGCAACGGCTTCCCCTGATATGCCGTCACCCTGGTCCCGTTGTCGGGGTCCATGCCGAGCAGGACAGTCCGGGTGGCGGCGGGCAGCGCGGCCAGCGCGACCGGCGCGACCGACTGGTCGGGCGCGCCTGCCGCGGGCGCCGCCTGCGGCAGGTGGTAGCCCCAACGGGCCGCGCCGTCCGCCTCGGTGACGCCGTAGCGGCGGTTCATCGGCGTGAAGGTGCGCACGCCCGGACTGTCCGGTCCGGGCTTCGCCCCCGCCGGGTAGTCCAGCCCGTACCGCTTCATGCAGGACCCGGTCGCGGCCTTGCGCACCCAGTCGAACTGCACGGACTGAAGCGGCGTCAACATGTACTGCTCGATCGGAAGATGAAGATCGGCGACGCGCGTGGCCGCCGGGGGCGGCGCCACCGGCGTGGTGGGCGGTGCGGCGATCGGGGGCGCGGCGGGCGCGGCCGTGGCGCAGCCGCTCACCAGCGCGAGGACGGCCGACAGCCCTGCCCCGAGGGCCGCGCCGCGCCGGCGGCCCGCCCTCTCGTTCCGGCGCAACGGCATGACGGATCGCTCCTTGGCTGTGGTGTGGTGTCGGGCCGCCCGTGTCGTGTGCGGTGTCGGCGGGAGGGCGGTCGCGGCACAGCTCGCAGGAGGCGGCGACTCGGCTCGGCGCCGGGCGGTGGGCCCAGCGTAGGGGAGCTGTCGGAGCGTGATCGCGGCTTGGACTCCACGGGGACGCGCCGCACTTCGTCTCACCGCCGTGACCTGCGCTTTGGGACGGCCAGCGCCGTTCGATTGGAGACGTCCCACGGCGTTCCGGGCCCGGCCCGGCACTGCGGGACGGGCGTCTCGCCGGTGCACCTCGTGGGGTGTCGGTTCCGCCGGATCTGCACCTGCCGTCGACCCGTGAGGCAGGATGGAGCCATGAGCGTAGTCAAGATCAACGTGCTGACCGTCCCCGCCGAACAGCGCGAGGTGCTGGAGAAGCGGTTCGCCGCGCGGGCCGGGTCGGTGGAGAACTCCGACGGCTTCGAGTGGTTCGAGCTGCTCCGCCCGGTCGAGGGGACCGACCAGTACCTCGTCTACACCCGCTGGCGTGACGAGGCGTCCTTCCAGGCCTGGATGGAGGGCCCGATGAAGGCGGCCCACCAGAACGGCGGCGAGGGCGAGGCCCCGAAGCGTCCCGCGGCCTCCGGCTCCACCCTCTGGTCCTTCGACGTCGTCCAGTCGGCCGGCCCCAAGAACGCCTGAGCCCGCTCGGTCACTGCTCCTTTCCTGCACTTCGGGCCCTTCCCCCTGCCGGGGAAGGGCCCGAAGTGCTTTCTCAGCCGCTCGTGATGAGGGAGAGGTGCGTGGCGGCAGCCTTGGACAGGCTGTCGAGGAGGGCCCTGCCCTTTGCCGCCGTGCCGAGGGAGGGCTGTCCGATGATGCCGTTCCTCGTGTAGCCGGCCATGCCGAGCGTGAGCAGGTGCGGGCGCGCCGGAGCGGAGTGGTCGTCCTGCTTGACGCCCTCACGGATGAGGTGCGGAGCACCATGGAGCAGGAGAGAGACCTCCAGTTCGCCGCCGTGCATGTCCTCGGCGCTGCTGCTCTCCAGCCCGGCTGCTTCACGGGCCTGGTGCCAGTCTTCACGGACAGGGAAGAGCGCGACGCGCGGACCGGCCGTGTTCGCCTCCTGCACGACGTTCGCGAGGACATAGTTCCCGCCGTGGCCGTTCACGATGAGCAGGCCGTGAATGCCGGACGCCTGAAGCGACTTCCAGATGTCGTTGACGACGGCGTAGAGCGTGGGGGCGCTGATGCTGACGGTGCCCGGCACGTGAGCGTGCTCGTGAGAACAGGACACCGTGATGGGCGGCAGGAGGAACAGGTCGTAGTCGGCGGCGATCCGCCGGGCGATCAGGCTGGCGACGACGGTGTCCGTGGTGAGCGGGAGGTGGTCGCCGTGCTGCTCGAAGCTGCCGACCGGCAGCACGGCGACCTTGGCACCGCGCCGGCGTTCGTCTGCGGAGGTGGCGGCCGTGATCAGTGCGTCCATGGCCCCACCCTCTCTCATCAGCCTGTCGAAGGTCGAGAGGGAGCGGTGCCGCTCATCAGCTTCAAACGGTCCGTGAAGGTGGCGACTTCGGACACGGTGCTCCACCGCTGGAGGGCCTTGTCGGCGGCGGACAGCTCCGCCATCGCCCGCGCCGACTCGGTGTCGATGGCGATCGACAGCGCGCGGTCCGCCGCTGCGGCAGCCTGCTCCGGCTCGCCGGACACGGCATAGGCGCGTGCCAGTCGTGAGAGGTACACGCCCTGGTCATTGCGGTAGATCGGCGGCAGGATCTGAAGCTCCGCCTCGAACATGCTTACGGCCGTCTGCGCATCGCCGAGTTCGATCAGGCAGTTCGCGCGCTGCATCTCGATGTAGGTCGGGGTGCAGTACGCCAGATCAAGGGCGTCGTCCGCATGTGAGTCGTCCGGTTCGGCGGCGAGTTCGTGGGCCTCGTCGAACTTCGCCTCGGCGAAGCGCAGGTTGCCCATGAGGGCGTGGCCCTGGGCCTCCTGCTGGGCCGCGAGAGCACGGATGCGAAGCGTCGCGCCGGCCGACCGCTGGGCAGCGCGGGCAAGACTGACGGCCTTCTGCGTGTTGCGTTGAGCGGTGGCCTGGTTGCTCTTTCGGAAGAGCACGTAGGCGGCCATGACGTCGTCGCCGGTCTCCTGCGCCCACTCCATGGCGCGGTCCGACCAGTAGAGGGCCTGGCCGAAGTCCCCGAGATCCTGGTTCAACCAGCCCCGGAACTCCGCGGTACGGGCGCCGATGGTGAGGAGTTCGTCGCGAGAGCGGCCGCCGACGTTCTGCTGGAGGCGGTCGAGTAGCTGGACGTGCCGGGTCACCGCGTCGAGTGCGTGGCGGGAGCCGAGCAGATTCGCAGCTTTGTAGTGACCGGGCATAAGGCTGCGTAGATGGCTGACGAGGAAGTCGGGGTCGATCGGTGCGCTGAGCCCCTGCCCACCGATGGACGGCTCGATCGATCGCGGCCGGGCCTGTGGGGCGGCGGGTGCTTCCTGCTCCCATTCCAGAGAAGCCAATCCGAGCATGTGTCCAGGGATGTGCAGCCCGTCCGCGATTCGCTCGATGACATCGATCTTCTCGATCTTGGGCTTGCCCGCCATGACCTCGCCCACGCGGCTCGGCGTCATGTCACAGGCGCGGGCGATGAGTGAGGGATAGACCCCGGCCAGCTTGAGCAGCCGGAAGATCGTGGCGAAGTCTCGCCTTCGGCAGGCGACGATCATCTCCGGGTTGGAGAGCAGGCCCGCAGGAAGTCGGTCCGGTACGCGCGCCTCGATCACCACTGCCCCCGCTGTCGATCAGCAGTCACTACAAGCAAGTTGATTACATGTGAGTTTACCCACATTGGGTAACCAGCTCGGGTACGAAGTCCGCGACCCCTCCCGGCAACCTGGCGTCAAGGGCCGGAACATCCAAGTTCGGGCCGCCCTTTGGGCGTCGGGAGGCGGTGCACGTGATCAGCTCGGGGAACTCTCCCGACGGCTCCGAACCCTACAAGCCGGCCGTCGGAATACCTGTGTTCGAGGCGAAGCTTGCGCGGCACAGGCGGTCCGCCGCGGTGGCCAGGAACCACCTGCGCGAGTTCCTGCAGAACATCCCCGGCGGCGTGGCCCTCATTGGTGACGGCCAGCTGGTGCTCGGCGAACTGGTGTCCAACGCGGTGGTGCACGCGCGGGTTTCGCCCGGGCGCGAGATCGCCGTCCGGTTCGAGGTGGTGTGCGACCACCTGCGAATCGAGGTGCACGACGCGAGCAGCGAGAAGCCCGCGATCCGGCGCGCCAACGACCCGGGCGACCTCTCGGGGCGCGGGCTGCACCTGGTGGAAGTCCTGTCCCTGGAATGGGGCTTCGAGCCCCGGCCCGAAGGCATCGGAAAGATCGTTTGGGCCCTGGTGGGCCCGGAAGGCGGTGTGGAATGAGCAGGCAGGCGCCCGGAGCGGCGGCGCGGTGCTTCTCCTGCGGCGCGGGGCTGAGGAAGGCGCTGACCCGAAGCATCGTGGTGAACGGCCAGACCGTCGGTGTCCACCGGTGGCACCAGCGCCGCACGGGGGAGGTGTCGGGGAAGTGACGCCGTTCGGAGACCAGGCTGGGCCGCGGACGGAGCTTGTCCTGGTGGACGGTTCCGGGCCGGAGGCTGACTCCCCGTACCCCTTCCCGGTGATCGCGGAGGTTCGAGGTGTCACCGCGGCCGCGCGCTTCAGCAAGCTTCCGGACGCGATGGCCGCGCTCCTGAAGACGCTCGACGTGCTTCCGCTCAGCCCGGACCAGCACGGCTACTTCGCCGAGCTGTTCGGGCCGTCGGAGCTGCCGTCGGTCGGGCACCGGCTCGCGACGCATGGCGAGGTGCGGGCCCTGGCCTTCCTCGACTTGACCCCGACTGTGGTCCGTCTGTACCCCGCAGGTCCCGGGATGGCCCGGTGATCCGGCACCTGCGGGCTTGGTGGGACCGGGCTTCGACCTGGTGGCTGCTGGACGGCCAGTTCTCCTGGTCGATGCGGGTTGTCTCGCAGGGTCGGCGGGCCGCGCACCGTGACGCGGTGGCGTGGTACGCCGAGCCTGGGTTCGCTGAAGACCAGCAGTTGATACTCATGCGGCAGATCTGGCGGGAGACGGCCGGCGTTGACGATCCGTTGCTCGACCTGAGCGAGGCGGAGCTGTTCCGGCGGATCTTCGGCTGCGAGGAGCCGACTCGGGACCGCACCTGACCTGATCAGGGACAACTGAAGACGTGCCGGACCACCCGGGACTTTGGCGGGGTGGGGATGGTCCGGTGGGTCAGAGCCCGATGCCGATGGCATCGGACTCCTCGGCACGTCCGTGCACGGGGTGGCCCGTTCGGTTCTTGAGCAGGGGAGTTGAAGAGCAGTTGGACGGGGACGACGACTTCGGTGCGGAGTTGGCCGCGAGCCTCGACCCTGACGTGTGGGCATGGCTACCGGGGTGGACTACGCGGCCGGCTGGAGAACCGCCCGGCGGACAGCGGACGAGCTGAATGGGTTGCTGGCGCTCTGCGGGGTGGACCGCTCGACCCTGCGAGCTATCGCCGACACTGATGCCCAGGGCGCGCCGGTGGTCCGGCTTGAGGGCATCGCGGAAGGATGGCTGAGCCTTGAGGAATTGTTGTGCCTGGCCGCCCACACGCGTGATGAGTTGGCTTAGCTGAGTGGGGCCAGCCTGCACTGGCCCTACCCGTTGGCTCTTAGTCCCGAAGCAACCTGGGTACTTGATCGACGTGGGTCAGAAGCACCGCTGACCTGCGCTGAGAATCCCCTGACGTCCCTGACTGTTCGCTTGAGTCCGGGGGCGTTGTACCGCAGTTAGACACTCAGCTGCCGGACTGGGCAGGCCCGCCTGTTCCGACGCTGGCGTGCGCGGCTCCTTCGGAAAGACATGGACTGCCTCCCTTGCAGGGCAGCTAGGGCGTTTCTTTTGGATCAGCGGGCGGATCAGATGAAGATGCCCGCGATGTGGAGTCCGGCTTGGAAGACGGTGGCGGTCTTCTCGTAGTGGGTGGCCAGGCCTCGCCAGTTCTTCAGGCGGTTGATGCAGCGTTCGACGGTGTTGCGCTGCTTGTAGGCCTCGCGGTCGAACGCCGGCGGGCGGCCTCCGTGCCGGCCTCTGCGCTTGCGGTTGGCGATCTGGTCGGCGGGCTGCGGGATGACCGCGCGGATCCCGCGCCTGCGCAGGGGCTCGCGGATGGCCCGGGACGAGTAGGCCCGATCGGCCAGGACCACGAGGGGCCGGGTACGTGGCCTGCCAACCGGCCTCGGCACCCGCAGGGCGGCCATGACGTGCTCGAACGCGGGCGCATCGCCGGCCTGGCCGGGTGTGAGGTGGAAGCACAGCGGGCGGCAGCGGCTGTCCGCCGCGAGGTGGATCTTGGTGGTCAGCCCACCGCGGGAGCGTCCGATGGCGTGGTGGTGCGGTTCGTCGGCCGGGGCCCCTTTGACGGGCCCCGGCCACATGCCGGTGGGCGCGCACGATCGTGGAGTCGACCGAGACGACCCAGTCCAGGTCGCCCTCCGCGTCGGCCTGGGCGAGCAGGGCGGTGAAAACCCGCTCCCACGTGCCGTCGATCGCCCAGTTCCGCAGCCGGGTGTAGACGCCCTTCCAGGAGCCGTGCTCGGCGGGCAGGTACACCCACTGCGAGCCGGTCTCGAACTTCCACGCGATCGCGTCGATCACCTGCCGGTGATCGCGCCATCGCCCTCCCCGCTTCGGCGTCCGATCCGGCAACAACGGCTCTATTCGCGCCCACTGCGCGTCAGTTAACGGCACACCAGACCAACGATCCGATGATCGGAAAGAAACGCCCTAGGGGACTCAGGCCACATTGAAGACCTTCCAGAGTCCTCGGTGGAACTGCATGTCTTCCTCGTAAGAGAGAGACGCGAGAGGGTTCCGATACTTGAACCGATAGTACTGCTCGTAGCCGCCTGTCGCACCGCCAGGCGTCACATTTCCAATAAAGCTGCTATCAAATAGGGCAGCCAAGACGTTCTCAAGGTCGAACTTATCTTTGAAGCGTGCGTCATTATCCACTTTGGCGCGAAGCTCGGCATACGTGAATTGACGCTTTCGCAATGACCCCAGGAGATCCTCGATTCGACGTACCTGCTCGGGGTCGAAATAGGTATTAAGCGCGTCTCTGAATTCGCCAATGAAGTATGTGGCAGAGTATTCGGTCGTCCCTGCCTTGACGGTGTCTTCTGGGATGGCCCCAGGAGCCGCCACGTGACCCTTGACGATTTTCAGTAGCTGCAGTAGGTCGCGAGGCGTATGGCGAGTTTGGAGGAGGATGAACTCTACGGCATCGCGGCCACCAATTTTATCAGGGAAGAACTCTTGGAAGATATTTGCGCAATTCCTATCTACGAGGCGAGCTCGCAGATTGGCGAGCTTAACGAGATGTGTTGCCTGGAAGTCGCGAGTATTCTGATACCAGTTCAACTCCAGGCCGTCATCACTTCGGATTTTTCCTGCGCGCGGGAGCATCAATCGCGAATATAGGTCGGTCCTGCAACACACGACGATTTTTACCGGGGCGCCAGACGAAGAGAAAAGCTCATTCAGATCCGCAGCTGCTTGAATGAGTCCACCCAGAAGTGAGCTTCGGCTCTCCTGGATCAAGGAGATATCGTCGAGGCCGTCAATAAACAGATAGTGCTTCCGCTGGCTGCGGAACGTCGATGCCACGTCCCGTAGGTAGGTGATCCAGTCATCCAAGGTGCTGGCGTCGGTGCTACGATTGAATTCTGCAGATACGTTGGCAACCCTTTGGGGTAGACCTGCAGAAGCTGTCACCTTGTTGGTCCGAAGGCGCTTCATCTCTGAGGGATGCTGAGGCGTGACGCCGTATTTCTCAAGCTGCTCCTGGGCTGCTCCGACTGATTTACGATGCTTCCGCTCGGCCTGGCCGTCTTTGGCGAGACTGGCTGTCACGTGAATCAGGAGATGAAGCTCCCAAACGAATCGATGGCGGATGTGAGAATCGATCGAATCGGGGACTACTCCCCGGAATTCCTTTAGGGGGAGCCGGTCGATGTGGATCGCGTCAGGCACGGAGTATAGGGCCGGGGAGTCGTTTGCTAGCAGCCGTAGACGGCTCGCGATCGCAGATTTCCCAGATCCCTTGTATCCTAGAAGTAGGAATTCGTGAGAACTTAGAACTCGGTCTTCAATTCCGCCGAGATCGTAATAGCCTTCCCTGAGCAGCTTCGGGGCTCGCTGAAATTCACTCCCAGCGTCAGAGTAGCCAAAGTCGAAGCTTCGAAAGTCCCCAATTGCCACCATGGCGAGATGCTAGCACTTCGGGACGTGAATGGGTCTGGCTCGGCAGAATCAGCTGATATTAAGGCGTGCGGAGGGTCGAACGTCGTGGCGGCGTTGGCGACCCGCCCCCAGCCACGGCGGGGTCTGATACCTCACCTCGGCACCCGGCCGGCAGCCCGCTGGCGCGGCCAGGGCCGCGCGCAGGCGCGCTGTGCGCGCCCTTGAGGTTGGCCAGCGTCCCTTCGAAGACCGGGCGATGGCGCGGTAGATGACTTGGCCGTCCGGCAGTCTGACCCGCTTGCGCTTCCACGCGCTGGTGTCGGGTCCCTCGTAGGTGTGGACGTAACGTCGCCGCGGCTCTCGACGAACTGCCGGGCGTCCTTCTCTAGTTCGTCGCGGCCCTTGATGTCCCGTCCCGTGAGAAGGACGAATCTCCGGCCCGCTGCCGCGCTGTCCGGATCGGATTCCTTACCTGCGGCGGAAGTTGAGTCGGCGTCCACCTCGAAGGAGAGGCGGACCAGTCCGGACCAGTTCTGCCCTGTCAGATCGCCCCAATGGGCGCGAGTCACCAGGTCTTCGGCCATGGGCGCAAGGTACATCTGAAGAGGTGCTGCCCGGTCGAGGGGACCGACCAGTACCTCGTCTACACCCGCTGGCGTGACGAGGCGTCCTTCCAGGCCTGGATGGAGGGCCTGATGAAGGCGGCCCACCAGAACGGCGGCGAGGGCGAGGCCCCGAAGCGTCCCGCGGCCTCCGGCTCCACCCTCTGGTCCTTCGACGTCGTCCAGTCGGCCGGCCCCAAGAACGCCTGAGCCCGCTCGGTCACTGCTCCTTTCCTGCACTTCGGGCCCTTCCCCCTGCCGGGGAAGGGCCCGAAGTGCTTGCTCGGTCGCCCGTGATGGGACAGCTGGCTGTGGGGATGGGCTCAGGCGGTGCCGCCCGGGGTGGGGCGTTCCTTCTTGGTGTTGACGACGGCCCGCTCCAGGACGGCGGTGCGTTCGGTGACCGTGCCGGGCTTGATGTTGTTGACCTGCTTGATCTGGACGCCGCGGCTGCCCAGGTAGGTGAAGGTCGTGCGGTCGAAGACGAGCTCGATGCGCTCGCCGGTCTGCTCGTCCAGGCGGGCCAGGGCGAGGCCGGTGCGGCCGGCGGCGTCCTGGGAGTTCTGGACGACCACCACGCCGGGGATCTTTGCGGCGGCCTGGTAGAGCGCGGCGGCGTTCGGGCCCGGTACGAGCTGCTCGTTGATGATCGACTTGATCGTCTCGAACGCCTGCTGGTCCCGGTCGCGCGGGCCGCCGGCGGTCGTGTAGATGGTCTTCAGCAGCTGGTCCGGGTCGGTCGGCTGGGCCTTGAGCCAGTTGTACGACAGGGCGAGGGCCTCGCCCGGGATGTCCTTGCCGTTCACGGGCTTGGAGTGGGGGTTGTCGTTGCCGAGGCCGATGCCGCCCTCGTCCTGGTAGCCGGGCTCGTCGAGCCAGCCGTTGAGCGCGTCGGCGGACTTCCAGATCTCGCGCTGGTGCAGCGGCTGCACCCACGTCCTGGACTCGTTGGTGTCGGCGTTCTGCGAGTAGGACAGGTAGGAGACCTTGCTCTTGATGTAGATGAACTGGCCGGGCTTCGGCTCCGGGATCCCCTGGGTGCGCACGGCGGCGGCGATCTGCTGGGCGGTCGCGACGAGTTGGAGGCTGCTGCCCTCCTCGACCTGGACGACGGGCGCCTCCACGGAGGCCGTCTTCGTGCGCGGTGAACTGATTCCGCTGGTCAGCGAGTTGACGGCGACGACGGCGGTGAGCGCGGCGGCGGCGACCGGGACGGCGATCAGCAGGGCGCGCCGCATCGGCCGCTTCGCGGGTGCGGGTGCGGGTACGGCCGTGGGCGCGGGAGTGCGGATCTCGTTCAACAGGTGCTCCTCGAACAGCAACTGGCGGTCGAGCGGCATCGGAGGGATCGACGGGGCCGGCAGCAGCCGGGCGAGCTCCGCGTGGTCCGGCTCGCTGTGGTCCAAGTCCGTGTGGTCCAGGGGCTCGGTCCGCTTCCAGAACTTGCGGGTCATCCGTACGTCTCCTCGTGCGACTCGTACGACCGGGCCGCGTAGGTGCGGCCGCCCTGTTGTTGTCCGGGGCGCGGAAGCGGTTCCCGGTTCTTCTTCAGTTCCTGTCCGGCGAGTTTGCGCAGTCGCGTGCGGGCGCGTGAGAGGCGCGAACGCACGGTACCGATGGGGACCCCGAGGGCGGCGGCGGCCTCGGCATAGCCCAGTCCGGACCAGACGCACAGCGTGAACACCTCGCGCTCGGTGCGGCGCAGTTGCTTCAGTGCCCGCTGGGCGGCGGCGAGTTGGTCGGCGTCGGCCATGCGTCCGACGAGTTCGTCGGAGAAGTCCGGGACGGTGTCGCGGGCGGGCAGGCGCCCGAGGGCCGCCTGGTGGCGGCGTGCGGCACGACGGGTGTTGCGCAGCACGTTGACGGCGATGCCCATCAGCCACGGGCGCGGGCCGGCCTCGTGGTCGAGGAGCCGGTCCCGCAGCCGCCAGGCCTCCAGGAAGGTCAGCGAGACGACGTCCTCGGCGAGGTCCCGGTCGCCGCTCACGCGGACGGCGTACCGATGGACCAAGGGCGCATGGTCACGGAAGAGTTCCCTGAACGCCTCGGGATCCCCCGTGCGTATCCGGGCGTGCAATGTGTAGTCCACGAAGTGCCTTGTCCGTCGCAGTACCTCGGTTCCGGTGACCTGGCTCACACCGGGGAGCCCAAGCAGTGCGCCCCTGACCTGGCGTGGCGGTGTGCGGGACGGGTGTCAGGACTTGGGCGGGGTGAACTCCACCGGGGCGGCGAAGGCGGCGCGGCGGGTGGCTCGGCGGAGGGCACGCAGGACGGGGGTGCCGAGGGTGAGGCAGAGGACGACGGTGAGGACGGCGCGGGGGAGGTCCCAGCCCAGGGAGGTGGTGAGGCAGTAGGCGGCGAAGCGGACGAGGTTGGTGGAGGCCGGATCGCCGGGGACGAAGGAGATGGAGCCGGAAAGCCCGGCGATGTAGGGCCAGCCCTGGAGGTTCATGATCGTGCCGTAGAGGATGGAGGCGGTCGCGCCGTACCCGGCGAGCAGGGCGAGTTCGCGGCGGCCGCGCAGGGTGGCGGCGCCCGGGAGGAGGCCGGAGCCCAGGCAGACCCAGCCCATGGCGAGCATCTGGAAGGGCAGCCACGGGCCGACGCCGCCCGTCAGTAGCGCGGAGGCGAACATCGAGAGTGCGCCGAGGACGAAGCCGAAGCCCGGACCGAGGACCCGGCCGGCCAGCACCATCAGGAAGAACATCGGCTCCAGGCCGGCCGTCCCCGCGCCGAGCGGGCGCAGTGCCGCGCCGGCGGCGGCCAGGACGCCGAGCAGGGCGACGGCCTTGGCGTCCAGGCCGGGTGCGCCGCCGCCCGCCGAGCGGCCCTCGGAGATCTGGGCGACCACCACGGCGAGCAGCAGCGGCAGGAGCAGCGCGAACAGCCAAGGGGCGTCGGTGGCGTGGCCGACCAGGGCGGACCGGGTGGAGGCGAGCAGCGGCCAGCCGAAGCCGGCCACGCCGACGGCGGAGGTGAGCAGCAGCGCGATGGCCGAACGGCGGCCGAGCGGGACGGGACGGGCCAGCGGTACCGGTACGGCTGGGGGGAGGCCCGGCAGTACGGACCTGGGGCGTCGGGTCGGCGGGGTCATGCGGGCTCCCCGTCGGCGAGGGCCGCTTCGACCTGGTGGACGGTGAGCCAGGGCGAGGGTGCGAGGATCTTGGCGACCTGCGGGGCGAAGGCGGGGGAGGAGACCACCACCTCCGCGGTCGGGCCGTCCGCGACGATCTCGCCCTCGGCCAGGATCGCCGTGCGGTGGGCGAGTTCGGCGGCGAGTTCGACGTCGTGGGTGGCGAGCAGGACGGCGTGGCCGTCGGCGCAGAGCCCGCGCAGGATCTCCACCAGTCGGCCCTTGGCGGCGTAGTCCAGCCCGCGGGTGGGTTCGTCGAGCAGGATCAGCGGCGGGCGCGCGGTGAGCACGACGGACAGGGCGAGGGTGAGCCGCTGGCCCTCGGACAGGTCGCGCGGGTGGGTGGCGTCGGCGATGCCGGGCAGCAGCCGTTCGACCAGGGCCCGGCAGGTACCGGGGTCGGCGCCCGCGTCGGAGTCGGCGGCGGTGCACTCGGCGGCCACGCTCTCCGCGTACAGCAGGTCGCGCGGGTCCTGCGGGACGAGGCCGGCCCGGCGGATCAGTTCGGCCGGGCGGGTGCGGTGGGGGGTGAGGCCGCCGACCCGGACGGTGCCGGCGGCGGGGGCGTGCAGCCCGACCAGGGCGCCGAGCAGGGTGGACTTGCCCGCGCCGTTGCGGCCCATCAGTGCGGTGATCTCGCCGGCGTGCAGGGTGAGGTCGACCCCGCGCAGGGCGGGGACGGGACCGCGCCGCACCGCCAGCCGGTGGGCGACGGCGACCGGCTCGGGGGCGGGGCGGGGCGCGGCTGGGGCTCCGCGGGGTGCGTCGACAGGCTGGCGGGGTGTCTCGGTGGGCGGGCGGGGTGTCGCGGTGGGGCGGTGCGGTGTCTCGGTGGGGTGGCGCCCGTCGAGGCGGGTGCGCAGTGGGCCGGCCTTGCGGCGGGCGTCGCGGACGGAGAGCGGCAACGGGTGCCAGCCAGCGAGTCGGCCGAGGCCGACCACGGGCGGGTGCACCGGCGAGTGGGCCATCACCTCCGCGGGATCGCCGAGGACGGGGGGCGCGCCGCCGCCGGGCAGCAGCAGGACCTGGTCGGCGTACTGGACGACCCGCTCCAGCCGGTGCTCCGCCATCAGGACGGTGGTGCCGAGGTCGTGCACCAGGCGCTGTAGGACGGCCAGCACCTCCTCGGCGGCGCCGGGGTCGAGTGCGGAGGTGGGCTCGTCCAGGACCAGGACGCTCGGGTGGACGGTGAGCACCGAGCCGATGGCGACGCGCTGTTGCTGCCCGCCGGAGAGCGAGCCCAGTGCGCGGTCGCGCAGATCGGCCAGGCCCAGGAGGTCCAGCGTCTCCTCGACCCGGCGCCGCATCACGTCCGCCGGAAGGCCCAGGGACTCCATGCCGTAGGCGAGTTCGTCCTCGACCGTGTCGGTGACGAAGTGCGCCAGCGGATCCTGGCCCACCGTGCCCACCAGGTCGGCGAGTTCGCGCGGGCGGTGCTCGCGGGTGTCCCGGCCGCCGACGGTGACCCGGCCGTGCAGCGCGCCGCCGGTGAAGTGCGGGACGAGGCCGCTGACGGTGCCCAGCAGGGTGGACTTCCCGGAGCCGGACGGGCCCACCAGCAGGCAGAGTTCGCCCTCGGGGACGGTCAGGTCGACTCCGCTCAGAGCGGGCGCCGCGGCGTCGGCGTACTGGACGGAGACCTGCTCGAAGGTGATCACGAGGCCCTCCGGGGCGGGTTCGGGGTGACGAAGGCCGGGAGCAGACCGAGCAGTACGGCGAGGACGGCGGCCAGCGGCAGGGTGGGGGCGGTCGGCGGGACGACGGTGGGTGCGAAGGCGGCCGGGTCGCGGGAGGACAGCCAGATGGTGAGCGTGGCAACGGCGGCGCCGGAGCCGGCCGTCAGCCATTCGGGCAGCGCCCAGGGGTCCGGCCGGTAGCGGGTTCTGATGGAGCGCTTGCCGCCGAGCAGCAGGCCGGTGAAGGCGGCGGCCAGGCCGAGCAGCAGGACCGGCAGCGCCCAACCCGTGCCGCCGGCGGTGAGCAGCCCGTACGCGGCGAGGCAGATCCCGAGCAGGCCGGCCAGGGTGAGGGCGGCGGTGGCCCGGGCGAGGCGTCGCGGTACGTCGGCGGTGCGGCCGAAGCCCCGGGTGTCCATCGCGGCAGCCAGTGCGACCGAGCGCTCCAACGCGCCCTCCAGGACGGGGATTCCGACGCTCAGCACGGCGGCGATGCCCCGGTCGGTGCGCCCGCGCAGTCGGCGGGCGGCGCGCAGTCGCTGGACGTCGGCGATCAGGTTCGGCGCGAAGGTCATCGCCACCACGACGGCCACCCCGGCCTCGTAGAGGGCGCCGGGCAGGGCGCGCAGCAGTCGGGCGGGGCTGGCCAGGGCGTTCGCGGCGCCGACGCAGACCAGCAGGGTGGCCAGCCGCAACCCGTCGTACAGCGCGGCCAGCAGGCCCTCCACGGTGACCCGGCCGCCGATCCGCACGCCCTGCGCCCAGGCGGGCAGGGGGACTTCGGGGAGGGTGAAGAGGACGTGCGTCCCGGGGATCGGCGAGCCGAGCAGGACGGCGAAGAGCATCCGGATGCCCAGTACCAGCAGCCCGAGCCGCAGGAAGGCGCCGTAGGAGCGGGACCACGGTGCGTCGCCGCGCCGGGCGGCCACCACGTAGCCGGCGACTGCGGCTAGGAGCAGCAGCAGGAGGGGGTTGGTGGTGCGGGTGGCGGCCGCGCCCAGACCGAGCGCCCACAGCCACCAGGCGCCGGGGTGCAGCTGCCGGGGGCCGGCGGGCGGGCGGGTGGCCCGTGGCGTGCGGGGTGGGCGCGGGGCGCGGGGGGCACGGGGTGTGGTCACGGGGAGGGGTCCAGGTCGGGGCGGGGAGGGGTTCGGAGTGGGAAGTCGGGCTGGCCGACTTCCCACTCCGGGTGCCGCGTTTTTATGTAGACCGGTCTACTTATGTAGACCGGTCGGTATATTCGGGATATGTAGACCGGTCGGTATATGAGGCTCGGGTGAAGTCCTCGTGAATAGGTAGACCGGTCCACATATTTTTGCTCAGCCCCGGCGGCGGCGCGCTTGCCAGACGGCCCCGGCGGCCAGGGCGGCGACGAGTGCGCCGCCCGCGATCAGGCCGATGTCGGGACCGGCACCCGGGTCTTCGCCGGAGCCGCCCGGAGCAGTGCCCGGGCTGCCGGTGCCCCCGTCTGTGCCCCCACCCGACCCGCCGCCCGCGAGCTGGTCGCCGCACCCGGCCTTCGGGTAGCCGGCGATGGCGCAGAGCAGCCCGTTGGTGTCGTAGCGCAGGGGCGGCACGACGGCGGCCAGCACCTCCGCCGAGGTGGCGGAGGCGGGCACGCGGGCGCAGGCGGTACGCGGTCCGGGCGGGGTCTCGCCGGAGGGGGCGTCCGCGCCGGTGCCGAAGTCCAGCACCACGGCGACCCGCTTGCGCCCCGGCTGCCCGGGAGTGTCCGCGCAGATCGCGCCGAAGTCCCCGGGCGCCCCGGGTCGGGCGGCGTCCTGTCCGCCGTCCGGGCTGACGGCGAAGCGCCAGCCGTCCGTACTGCCGTCCGGTGGGACGTGGACCGACGGGCCCTGCTGCTGGTACGTCCAGGTGTCGCCGGACCACTTCCAGAACGACCAGTACCGGTACCCGGCGGCCTGCGCCGGCGCCGCGCCGACCACGAACAGTCCGGCCAGCAGCCCCACGAGCACGGCCACCACGGTCGAGCGAAGGGTCACCCGGGCCACCCCCGTCCGGGACGCGTCGACCCCCGCCCGGGACGCGGACGCCCGGGACGCGGACGCCCAGGGCGCAGACGCCGCCGCCCGCGAGCCGGACGGCGTGGTCACAGCTTCGCGCCGCGCTTGCGCTGGAGGCTCAGCACCAGACCGCCGCCGATGCCGATCAGCAGCCCGACGCCGAGCAGCCAGTACTGGGAGAGGCCCCCGTCCTTCTTCGCGTCCTTCGCCGGAGCGGCGCTGGCACTCGCGCCGGAACTCGCGCCGACCGCCTTCGGCGCCGGGCCGAGGGCCGTCAGCTGCTTCACCAGGTCACTGCCGCCGAAGTCCGCCGGGTTGCGCTGCGCCGCCTGGGCGACCAGCAGCAGGGTGGCGGTGGCCGAGGCGTCGGTGCCGCCCTTCGTCCAGGCGCCGCCCTCCTTGGCCAGCCAGTCCACCGCGCCGCCCGCCTGCTGTGGGTGCCCGCCCTGGACCAGGCTGAGCGCCGCCCAGGCGGTGGCCGTGTACTCGGGCGTCGGCGCCGCGCCGGGGTTGGTCAGCGTCAGGTGCTGTCCGCCCGCCGCGAGCTGCGCCGTGAGGTACGCGCCGACCGCCTCCGCGGAGTCCGCACGCGGTACGGCCTTCTCGGTGGAGCCCTCCGCGCACGGCAGCGCCTTGGGCGCGGCGTCGGACCGGTTGGCGTTGGCGACCGGCAGCTTCCCGCCCGCCGCCGCCAGCGCGCTCTGCCCGGTGGCCAGGGCGTTCGGGGCGAGCGCGCCCGCCGTGTCCGGCTGGAAGGCGAACGCGCCGCGCTGGTCGGCGGGCGCGGCGCAGCCGAGCTGGAACAGCGCCAGCCCGTCGAAGGCGTTCCGGCCGGCCTTGGCGACGGCCGCCGGGTCCGTCCGGGTGGCGAACAGGGCGTTCACGGCCAGCCCGGTGGAGTTGGCATCACCGGGGCTGCCGGGGTTGTAGGCCCAGCTGCCGTCCGCGTTCTGGTTGGCCTTGAGCCACTGGACGCCCTTGTCCACCGAGTCCTGGTGCCCGCCGAGCGCGACCAGTGCCTGGATCGCGACGGCCGTCGCGTTGCTGTCCTCGGTCGCGGGGTCGCAGGCCGCGGCGGTGTCCGCCCGGTACGACGGCCACCCGCCGTCCGCGCACTGCTGCCCGGTCAGCCAGGAGACGGCGGAGTCGGCCGGCACCACCTTGGCACTCGCCAGCGCGGTCAGGGCGAGCGACTGCCGCCACACCCCGTCGTAGGTCGGGTCGCCCTTGCCGTACAGGCTTTCCGGGACGGCGGCGGCGCTGGGCGAGGGCGCGGTGGGCGCGGGGGTGTCGGCGAGGGCCGGCGCGGCGGCCGTGCCGGCCAGCAGGGCGGCGGACAGCGTGGCGGCGCCCAGGCGGGCGGCGGTGAGCATGGTGGAGGTGCGCCTTTCGGTGAGCGGTGTGCCGGCCCGGGCGGGCCGTTCCGTAGACCTCGACGGTGCCGGGCGCCGGTGCGCCCGGGGTGGCCGCTCGCCTCTCCCCGGGCACTCCGACTCGCCCGGCCGCAGGGCACCGGGCTCACGGTTGCGGGGTCAGTGCCGGAGTCGCACCGGCTTTCCCCGGAGGAGAAACGGATGGATTTGTCGTGCCCGTCGACTTTAGCCGCCGTACCCGCGGCCCCCGACCGCGCCGTACAGGAACAGGTTTCAGTCAGGCAGGGTGAGCAGCCGGGCCGCGGTGTACAGGTCGGCCCGCACCTCGGCGATCGAGGCGCGGCCCGACAGCCAGGCCACCAGCGCCGAGTGCCAGGTGTGCTCGATCACCCGGACGGCGGCGCGCTGGCTCTCGGAGGGCGGCCCGGACTGGCCGATCGCATCCAGGATCAGCTGCGCCGTGGTGGTGCTCACCCGGTCGACCTCGGCGCCCACCGAGCGGTCCGCGAAGGACAGCGCCCGCACCATCGCCTCGGCCAGCAGCGGCTCGCGCTGGAGCGCGTGGAACGCCCGGGTGAGGGTCTCGGCGACCCGCGGCGCCGGGTCCGGCCCGGTCGGCGGGTGCCGCCGCACCTGCTCCTGGAGGGCCTGCAACTGCTCCAGCATCACCGCCACCAGCAGGTGCACCTTGGAGGGGAAGTACCGGTACAGGGTGCCGAGCGCCACCTGGGCGCCCTCCGCGACCTCCCGCATCTGCACCGCCTCGTACCCGCCCCGGGCGGCCAGCGCGGTCGCGGACCGCAGGATCCGGCGCCGGCGCTCGGTCTGCCGGGCGGTCAGCGGCGGATCGGCCGGGCGCGCCGGGCGTGCGGCGTGCGCGGGGGCCGCCTGGGGCGCGGCGGGCGTGGGGTTCGCGGGGGTCACGGGCGACGGCAAGGGTGCTCCCGGGGCGCGGGTGGCGGTGTGCTCCAACAGGACGGGCAGGGCGGACCGGGCGTGCGGAGGACCGGCGGGACCGGCGGATTCCGCAGGGGTGCGGCGTGGCGGGAATCACCAGGCCGCGGCGTGGCGTGAATCACCAGCCCTGGCTCCTGACGGCAAGCTACGGGCCGGTATCTTCGAGGTCTCTCATTGTTCACATGGTCGATGACGAACTCCACACCACACTGAAACCTGATCTACTTTAGCGACCGGCGGCGGCGATGGCAGCCGCCGCTCGCAGCTGAAGACCCCAGCCGAAGGCCCCAGCCGAAGACCGCAGTCGTGGAACACCGGCACGGATCAGAGGCGCGGATCACCGGCACGGATCACAGGCACGGATTCAGAGGCATGGATCAAGTCATGGACAGCAACCACCGATGCAGCCGAGATGGGGGCCGAGGATGACCGCGCAGCCGCTGCGGATTGCCCTGCTGTCGTACCGCGGGGACCCGTTCTGCGGCGGCCAGGGCGTGTACGTACGGCACCTCTCCCGCGAGCTGGCCCGCCTCGGCCACCACGTGGACGTGATCGGCGCCCAGCCGTACCCCGTGCTCGACGAGGTCGACGGGCCGGGCTCGGTCCGCCTGGTCGAGCTGCCGAGCCTGGACCTCTACCGGAGCGACGACCCGTTCCGCACCCCGGCCGTGGGCGAGTACCGGGGCCTGGTGGACGTGCTGGAGTACGCCACCATGCGCACCGGAGGCTTCCCCGAGCCGCTGACCTTCTCGCTGCGCGCCCGTCAGTACCTCGCCCTGCACAAGGGCCGCTACGACGTGGTGCACGACAACCAGACCCTCGGCTACGGGCTGCTCGGCCTGGCCCGGCACGGGTTCCCGCTGGTCACCACGATCCACCACCCGATCACCGTGGACCGGCGGCTGGAGCTGGACGCCGCCCCCACCCCGCTGCGGCGGCTCTCGCTGCGCCGCTGGTACGCGTTCACCCGGATGCAGCGCCGGGTGGCCGCCCGGCTGGACCACATCATCACCGTCTCCGGCAGCTCCAAGACCGAGATCGCCGAGCACCTGGGCGCCGCGCCCGACAGCATCTCGGTGGTCCCGATCGGCGCCGACACCCGGCTGTGGTCCCCCTCCGAGGAGATCGCCCGGGTGCCCGGACGGATCGTCACCACCTCCAGCGCTGACGTGCCGCTCAAGGGCCTGGTCCACCTGGTCGAGGCGCTGGCCAAGGTCCGCACCGAGCGGGACGCCCACCTGGTGGTGGTCGGCAAGCCGCAGAAGGAGGCCGGTCCGGTCACCGAGGCGGTGCGCCGGTTCGGCCTGGAGCGGTACATCGAGTTCCGCAGCGGCCTGACCGACCAGGAGCTCGTCGACCTGTACCGCTCGGCGGAGGCGGCCTGTGTGCCGTCCCTGTACGAGGGCTTCTCGCTGCCCGCCGCCGAGGCGATGGCCACCGGCACCCCGCTGGTCGCCACCACCGGCGGGGCGATCCCCGAGGTGGCCGGCCCGGACGGCGAGACCTGTCTCGCGGTGCCGCCGGGTGACGCGGACGCCCTGGCGGCCGCGCTAGGGCGGCTGCTGGACGACCCGGAACTGCGCGCGGAGCTCGGCGAGGCCGGCCGGGAACGGGTGCTCGCCCGGTTCACCTGGGAGCGGGCGGCCGAGCTGACCGCGGAGGGCTACCGGGCGGCCATCGCCACCGGGGTCGGGCGGCGGGCCCGCTCCGGACCGGGTTGGCGCTACGTCCCCTGAGCCGCCACCGGCCGGCGCCGGACGTCCGTCCGGGCCGCCGCCGACAGCGCCGTACGCTCGTCCGGCGCAGCGTCACAAACGTCTGGTACCAAAGGAATGGGAGCCCGCAGTGCTGACCGTCGATTTCTCGCGCTTCCCGCTCGCCCCCGGCGACCGGGTGCTCGACCTGGGCTGCGGCGGGGGCCGGCACGCGTTCGAGTGCTACCGGCGCGGGGCCAATGTGATCGCCCTCGACCAGAACACCGAGGAGATCGCCGAGGTCAGGAAGTGGTTCGCCGCCATGGAGCAGGCCGGTGAGGCCCCCGAGGGCGCGTCGGCGGTCGCGATGGAGGGCAACGCGCTGGCCCTGCCGTTCGAGGACGAGTACTTCGACAAGATCATCATCTCCGAGGTGATGGAGCACATCCCGGACGACAAGGGCGTGCTCAACGAGATGTTCCGGGTCCTCAAGCCCGGCGGACTGCTCGCCGTGACCGTGCCGCGCTGGCTGCCGGAGAAGATCTGCTGGGCGCTCTCCGACGAGTACCACGAGGTCGAGGGCGGCCACATCCGGATCTACCGGGGCGACGAACTGCTCGACCGGCTCAAGGAGGCCGGTCTGGAGCCGTACGGCACCCACCACGCGCACGCGCTGCACTCGCCGTACTGGTGGATCAAGTGCGCGGTCGGCGTGGACAACGACAAGGCGCTGCCGGTCAAGGCCTACCACCAGCTGCTGGTCTGGGACATCGTCGGCACCCCGGTGATCAGCACCCTCACCAAGGCCGCCGAGAAGGCCCTCAACCCCGTCATCGGCAAGAGCTTCGTCGCCTACGCCTCCAAGCCGAACCGCGCACCGGGCGGGGTGGCGTGACCGCCGCCGTCCCCGAGGTGCTGCTGCTCGACGGGGTGCTCGACGCCGAGCAGGCGGCCGGGACCGTCCGCAGCATCCTCGCCGAGCAGCGCGCCGACGGCGCCATACCGTGGTTCACCGGCCACCACCTCGACCCGTGGGACCACACCGAGGCCGCGATGGCCCTGGACACCGCGGGCGAGCACGCCGCCGCCGAGGCCGCGTACCGCTGGCTGGCCGACAACCAGAACCCCGACGGCTCCTGGTTCGCCGGCTACACCGACGGGGAGGTCTCCAACGCGTCCAAGGAGACCAACTTCTGCGCGTACATCGCCGTGGGCATCTGGCACCACCACCTCAGCACCGGCGACGACGCCTTCCTGGAGTGGGTCTGGCCCGTCGTCAGGCGCGCGCTGGACTTCATCGTCGGCCTGCGGCTGCCCGGCGGCCCGATCTCCTGGCGGGTGGACGAGCAGGGCGGCGCGCCCGACGAGGCGCTGCTCACCGGCTCCTCCAGCATCCTGCACGCGCTGCGCTGCGGCCTGGCCATCGCCGACTACCTGGAGGAGCCGCAGCCCGACTGGGAGCTGGCGGCCGGTCGGCTGCGGCACGCCGTCGCGCACCACCCCGAGCGGTTCCTCGACAAGGACCGCTACTCGATGGACTGGTACTACCCGGTGCTCGGCACCGCGCTGCGCGGCCCGGCCGCGCTGGCGCGGATCGAACGGGACTGGGACCGCTTCGTCGTCCCCGGCCTGGGCGTGCGCTGCGTGAGCGACCGGCCCTGGGTCACCGGCGGGGAGAGCGCCGAGCTGGCCATGGCGCTCTGGGCGGTCGGCGAGTCCGACCGGGCGGTGGAGATCCTGCGCTGGATCCAGCGGCTGCGGCACACCGACGGCTCGTACTGGACGGGGTACGTCTTCGAGGACGACGCCATCTGGCCCGAGGAGCGCACCACCTGGACGGCCGGGGCGCTGCTGCTGGCGGTCGCCGCGCTCGGCGGGGACCCGGCCACCGTCGCGGTCTTCGGCGGCGAGCAGCTGCCGGCCGGACTGGTGGTCCAGGACTGCTGCTGAGCGACCCCGCCGGGGGCGCACACGGCGAAGGGGCGGGACCGGAGTGATCCGGTCCCGCCCCTTCGCCGTGCAGGGAGCGGGGCGTCAGCCGCGCTGGATGCCGGAGGTGTCGGCCAGCACGCCCTGGGTGCCGTCCTGGAGCTGGGCGACCAGCGCGGTACCGCGCTGCTCGACCGCCAGGTACCAGGTGCCGGGGACGAGGTCGCCCACCGGGGCGCCGACCGGGTTGTCCTTCGGGGCCAGCTGGCGCGGCGAGGGAACGGCGAACCAGAACGGCGCGAAGTCGGCCGCGGGGGCCGGCGACGGCACCGGAGCGGCCTGGGCCTGGGCGGGCGCCGGGGCCTGCTGGGCGGCCTGGTGGGCCGCCTGCTGGGCCGCCGCCTGCTGAGCTGCGGCGTCCTGCTGCTGACCGGCCGCCGGGTAGCCGTAGCCACCGGGCTGGCCGCCGAAGGCCGGGGCCTGGTTCGGGTCCTGGCCGGCGGCCGGGTAGCCGTACTGGCCGGGCTGGCCCGGCTGGCCGACCTGCGGGTTCGGGTAGCCGCCCGGGTAGCCCTGCGGGGCGGCCGGCTTGTCGGTGACCAGCGGAGCCTGCAGCGCGGGCACCAGCGGGCCGGCCGCGGCGGCACCCGCGAGCAGGAGCAGCGAGATGACGGCGAGCCAAGCGCCGAAGCCGTGGTCGAGGCCCTTCGGACCGCCGCCCAGCGACCAGATCGAGGTCCAGAGCGCGGCGACGGCGAAGGCGATGCCCCACTGGTCCAGCCGCAGGCCGAGCACCTGGCGGTTGGCGGCGGCGGCACCCTGGAAGCGCTGCACCAGGATCAGCACGGCGGCAAGGATGCCGAGCAGGAAGACCGAGGGCAGGACGGGGAACAGGACGCTGTCCCAGGCGTTCTGCGAGGTGTCGCCGCAGTACCTGCCGCTGCAGTCCACGGTCCAGTACGGCAGGAATGAAGCGATGAAGAGCAGGACGGCCGCACCTGCGACGGCGGCGTCTCCCCTGGTGAGAGCGCGCAGATTCACTAACGTTCCCCTCGTTGGTGTGTCGTGGACGGCGATCTTCGCGGTCGGCTGACCGGCCGGGAAACTCCCGAACGGACCAAGAGCCTAGGGCCAACCACCCCGTCGGTGCACAGCGGGCTCGGGAATGGGGCGAAGTCGTTGCAAACTGCGCGGTCCTGACCCCTTTGCCGGGCCGGCTACCGCGTGGTCAGAAACGCCGTCAGCGCGTCCGCGATTCCCTGGGCCGCCTGCTGGCGCCACTGAGGGTCCGTCATCCGCTTGGCATCCGCGGAGTTGCGCATGTTACCGCACTCGATGAACACCTTGGGGACGGACGAGAGGTTCAGTCCGCCGAGGTCCGAGCGGGTGTCCAGGCCCTGGCTGGCGACGTAGTCGGCGTACGGCTCGCCGGTGGCCGTGTGGAAGCTGTCGCGCAGCAGCAGCCCGAGGCGGTGCGAGGGCGCGACGATCGCGGAGGTGTCCGCCTTACCGGCGACCACCTTGGCGGGCATGATCACGTGGAAGCCGCTGCCGCCGGCCGGGCCGCCGTCCGCGTGCACGGAGAGCGCGACGTCGGCGTGTGCGGCGGCTCCGGCCCTGGCCCGCTCGTCGATGCACGGACCCCATGCCCTGTCGGCGTCCTGGGCCAGCACCACGGTGGCGCCCCGGGCGACCAGGATCTCCCGGGCCCGGCGGGTGACGTCGAGGGTGTACTCGGCCTCGGTGTAGCCGGCGTTGGTGGAGGTGCCGGTGGTGTCGCACTCCTTGCGGGCGTTGCCTATGTCGACCTGGCGGTTGATCTCGGTGGTGTGCTTGAAGTTGCCCGGGTTGTGGCCGGGGTCGAGCAGCACGGTGCGGCCGGTGAGGGTGGTGGCGGCCATGGGCTGCCCGCCGGGGACGGCGGGGGTGGTCGCCTCCGCGGTGGCGGGTGCCGTGGCGGGTGCCGTGGCCGGCGGGGTGTCCGGGGTGGCGGCCGAGGACGTGGTGGCCGGGGACGTGGTGGCCGGGGACGGGGCGGCCGCGGACCCGGCGGGCGAGCCGGCCGGCGGGGCGGCGGCCTCGGCGGCGCGGGTCGCCGGGACTGCGGAGGGGCTGTCGGAGCTGACGGCCTGCCAGCCCAGCCAGCCGGCCAGGCCGAGCGGCACGAGCACGGCGACCGCGGTGGTGGCGCGCAGCAGGGTGGAGCGGCGGGGCGGTTCGTCGGCCCGGCGGGTGGGGCCGGCGGGGCCTTGGGTGGTGCGGGTCACGGGTGGTTCAGATCCTGTCCTGGGTGCGCGCGGTCAGGCCGTACGTGCCGGCCATCGCGTTCCACTTCGTCACGAAGTCCTTCTTCGCCTGGGTGGCCTGCGGGTTGAGCTCGTCCGCGTGCTTCTTGTCGGCGGTGTTCGGGGCCGACCCGGAGCAGCCCTGGCCGGCCACCGTACGCGCCCAGGCGGCGTACGCCCGGTCGATGTCGGCGGACAGCTGCCAGGCGGACTTCAGCGACTGCACCGCGTCGGCGCCGCCGGGCACGTCGGTGACGGTGAGTTTGCCGAGGTCGGCGAGGAGCTGGTCGCGCTGCTTGGCCCCGGTGTCGAAGACCTGTGCCGCGCTCTCGATGTCGGCCTTGGACGGGCAGCTGTTGACCTTGGCGACCGCACTGCCGATCGGCGCCTTCGCGCCCTCGCCCCGGGCCAGCAGCTCGTCCAGCGACTTGGCCTGGGTCTGCGCGCCCGGTCCGGGGGCGCCGGCGGACGGGCTCGCGCTCGGGCTCGCCGAGGCGGGGTCGGTGGCGGCCGTGCTGGGGGCGGCGTCCGAACCGCTCGGGACGGGGGCGGGCTGCGGGTTCCCGCCGGCGGTGGTCTCGGTGGCCGAGGGGGTGGGGCCGGCGGCCTTCTCGGACGGGGAGTCGCTGCCCTGCTTCGCCCAGAGGATGCCGCCGCCGAGGGCGACGACGATCAGCAGGGCGAACGCGATCAGCAGCGGGGCCCGCTTGTTGCCGCGCCGGTCCTCGTCGTCGTCGAGGTCCTCGTAGCCGGCCGGGTAGTCCGGCTGGCCGGGGTACTGGCCGTAGCCTCCCGGGGCCTGGGCGTACAGGTCCGGGGCGGGGCCGCCCGGGCCGCCGTGGCCGTACGGCGCGGCCTGGGGGTACGGCGCGCCGTACCCGGGCGGGGGCTGGGCGGGGCCTCCCGGGGAGGCGGGCGGCTGCGGGTAGCCGTAGCCGCCCTGACCCTGGTCCTGCGGGGTGGCGTGGCTCGGGAAGCCCCGGCCGGGCGGGGCGGCCGGTGGCGCGGACGGCGCTGACGGCGGCACGGCGCGGGGGAAGGCGGGCGCGGTCGGGGCGTCGTAGCCCGGAGCGGCGGCCAGGTAGGGGCGGGCGCCCAGCGGGGGGCCCTGGTCGCCGACGCCGCCGGCCGGGGCCTGCTGCGGGCCGGGAGGGGGCGTCGGGGCGGCGGCCGGGGGAGCCGGCCGGGGCTGCTGCTGCGGGGGTTGCTGCGGGGGTTGCTGCGGGGGTTGCTGCGGGGGTTGCTGCTGTTGGTGGGGCTGCTGCTGGGGCTGGGCCGGGGGTTGGGCGGGAGGTTGGGCCTGGGCGGGGGCGGCGCCCTGCGGGCCGCGCACCCAGCCGCCCGCCCCACCGCGCGCGGTGGGGTCCCAGACCGCCGGAGCGGTGTTGTGCTGGTCCGTCATTGCGCTAGCCCCCACCGTGTGCCCGATGCTCTGCCTGGTGCTGTGCCGCTGTCGCCGGCTCCTGGCGCCCGCCGCGGTGTCGCAGCGGCGCCGGTCGCGGCGCCGCCGAGATGACCGACGCGCCGCGCGGACACCGTACCGTTCGAGCCCCCGCCCCACAGCCCCGGCACGACGTTAGAGCATCCGTGATCGCCTGTGGGGCGGGTCCGGGGATCTCGTGGACCGGCCGGGACGGCGCGGGCGGGAGGGAACGGCGGGATCCCGCGGCGGGCGGCCGGGTGTTCTCGGGGGCGGCGGGACGGGGACCGGGTGAGGACCGGGAGGGCGCGGCGGGTCAGCCGGCGGTGCGGCGCAGCACCCGCAGCGAGCCCGTCACCGAGACCTCCTCGAAGCCCTCGGCGAGCGCCCGCAGGTACACCCGGTAGGGCGCCTGTCCGCCGTCCGCCGGGTCGGGGAAGACGTCGTGCACCACCAGCAGGCCCTCCGGCGCGAGGTGCGGCACCCAGCCCTCGTAGTCGCCGGTCGCGTGCTCGTCGGTGTGGCCGCCGTCGATGAAGACCAGGCCGACCTGTCCGCCCCACAGCGCCGCGATCTGCGGCGAGCGGCCGACCAGCGCGACCACGTACTCCTCCAGGCCGGCCGCGTGCAGGGTGCGGCGGAACCGGGGGAGGGTGTCCATCCGCCCGACCTCCGGGTCCACCAGGGTCGTGTCGTGGTACTCCCAACCGGGCTGCTGCTCCTCGGAGCCCCGGTGGTGGTCCACGGTCAGCGCCACCGTGCCGGTCTCCCGGGCCGCGGCGGCCAGCAGGATCGCGGACCGGCCGCAGTAGGTGCCGATCTCCAGCACCGGCCGCCCGGTGCGGCGGGCGGACTCCACCGCCGCCGCGTACAGCGCCAGGCCCTCGTCCACGGGCATGAACCCGGTCGCGGCCTCGAACGCCGCCAGCACCTCGGGTGCGGGGCGCGTGTTCTGCAGGAGGTCGGACATGGTGCTGCTCCTCGCCGGGGCGGTGGACGGTGTGGGCTCCCGGGGTTCCGGGCGGGCCGGGTGTTCGGGGAGTTCGGGACGTTCCGGGCGCTTCGGGTGTCCGAGCGACCCGGTGGGCGGTGCTACCGCTCGCCGTCGGACCCTACTCGACGGTACGCCCGGGCGTCCTGTGGGTGCCGGGGGGCGGGGCGGCGGAGCCGGGCGCAGGAAGCCGGGTGGGCCGACTTCCTGCGCGGCTCGTGGGCGGGTCAGCAGGCCGGCAGGTCAGCCGGCCAGCAGGGCTCGGGCGACGCGCTCGCGGTGCGGGGCGAGTTCGGCGGCGATGGCGGCGGACTCGGCGGGTGTGGTGGTGATGACGGCCGGGTACGACGGGCGGCGGCCGAGCAGGGCCAGCCGCAGGTGGGTCGGCGGGTGGGTGGCGTCCACGGCGTCCTGCCGGATCGCCGAGCGGCGCAGCAGGCGCTCGCGCTCCAGGGGCGGAATGGTGGCGAGGTGCTCGCGCAGTTGCTCCCAGAGTGTGGTGGTCACCGGCTCCTGCGGCGGGCGGGCCGCACCGCGGCGGACCGTCCTGGGCCGGTGTACGAGGTCGGCCCGCAGCCGGGTCACCAGGGTGTGCGTCGCCCCGTCCAGCAGCACGGTCTCCAGCAGCCCGCGGGTCGCCGTGGTGGAGGCGGCCCGGGCGCTGAGTTTGTCCGCGTGGTACTCGGCCTGCTGCCCGGCTCGGGCGGTGAGCCGGTCGAGCTGCCGTACGGCCTTCAGCAGCAGCCAGGCCAGGCTGTTGAGCAACGCGTCGGCGACCAGCTCGGCAAGGTGCAACAGCACCGGGATCGCGGCGGTGTCCCCGGTTCGCTGACGGGGCCGGGCGAGGTCGTGCCAGTGCGCGAGCGCGCTGATCGCGGAGCCGAGCCAGAGGCCGCGCCGGTGGTCGCCGTTCACCCGGTGGGCGAGCTCGTGGCCGAGCAGGGCGATCCGCTGCTGTTCCGTCAGCGCCTCCCAGAGCGGCAGACCCAGGGTGAGGACGGAACGCCGTCGCAGGCCGACCACCGCGATGCTCGCATTGAAGCTCTCGTCGACCCGGACCACCCCGACCGGGCCGGCCCCCACCCGGGCGGCGATCCGGTCCGTCAGGCCGTACAGCGCGGGCGCCCGGTGGCGGTCCAGCACGCTCTCGCCGCGTGGGACCCGGCCGAGCCGGGGGCGCAGCAGGACGACGACCGCGAGGGCGGCAGCGCCCAGGCAGCGCAGCGGGGTGTTGCCCGTGACGAGCAGCCAGAGAGCCCAGGCGAGCAGTGCGGTGGTGCTCAGATGGACAAGCGCGGCGAAGGCGGAGGCGGCGAGCCAGTCGCGCCGTCCGGTGGCGGAACGGCCGGCGGCGAGGTCCTCGTAGAGCTGCTCGGCGCGGTCGGCGCCGTGCGCAGGCGGCTCGGCGGCCTCGGCGGCCGGGACGAGGTTCCAGTCGCAGTGGGGGCACCAGGCGGAGAAGCGGGGATCGACGTCGAGTCGCGCGCCGCACTCCGGGCAGGTCTGGACAGCGGGCGAGGTCAAGGCAGGCGTGGACACGGCGGCTGATCATGCCACGGCCGGCCGATGCGGGGCGGGGGGATTTCGACCGGTGGTCAGAAGCGCTGGCGGGGGCGGCCGGACAGCGGAGTGAAACGTGTTCTACTCCGGGCGGACGGGGCGTGCCAGAATCGGGCCCGACCAGCGATTCGGACCCCGGGAGCAACGCCATGCGCGCAGCCATCCTGCACAAGACCGGCCAGGACACGCTCGACGTCCGCGACGACGTGGTGGCGGTCGGCTTCGGCCCCGGCAAGGTGCGGGTGCGCCTGCGGGCGGCCAGCCTCTGCCACTCCGACCTCTCGGCGATGAGCGGTGTGCTGCCGCAGCCCGCGCCCTTCGTCCCCGGCCACGAGGGATCCGGGGACGTGGTGGAGGTCGGCGAAGGCGTGACCGGCGTCGAGGTCGGCGACCGGGTGGTGCTCTGCTGGATGGCCCCCTGCGGCCGGTGCGTCCACTGCGAGCGGGGCCGTGGGCACCTGTGCGTGGCCAGCCTCCGCCGGCTCGGCGCACCCGGCTTCCGGTTCGGCCCCCTGGCGGACGCCACGACCGTGGAGGCCTCCGGCTTCTACGGGACCGGGGCGTTCGCCGAGGAGGTGGTGGTCGACCGCGGCGCCGTCGTCAAGGTCCCCGCCGACCTGCCGTACGAGCTCGCCGCGCTGATCGGCTGCGGGGTGACCACCGGCATCGGCGCGGCGGTCAACACCGCGAAGGTCGAGCCGGGCGCCTCCGTCGCCGTGATCGGCGCGGGCGGCGTGGGCGTGGCGACGGTGCAGGGTGCCCGGGTCTGCGGCGCCGGGCGGATCACCGTGGTCGACCCGGTCGCCTCGCGGCGGGAGCGGGCCCTGGCCTTCGGCGCCACCGACGCCATCGCCCCCGAGGACCTGAAGGCCACGGCCAAGGGCGTACCGGGCGGCGGCTACGACTACGTCTTCGAGGCGGTCGGCCGCGGGGCCACGGTGCGGGCCGGGTACGACGCGGCCCGGCGTGGGGGCGCGGTGGTGGTGATCGGCGCCGGGGCGCAGGACGACCTCGCGCAGTTCACCATGGGCGAGCTGTTCTTCAACGAGAAGCGGCTGCTGCCCTCGCTGTACGGCGGCGCGGACGTGTCCCAGACCATCGCGCTGGTCGTCGAGCTGTGGCGGGCCGGGCGGATCGACCTGGCCGGGATGATCACGCACCGGGTCGCCCTGGCCGACGTCAACGAGGCCATCGCGCAGATGCGGGACGGCGAGGCGCTGCGGACGATCGTCACGCTGGACGCGTGAGGTGCCTGAGGTGCGTCGTTGGGCGTGTCGTGGGGCAGGGCGCGGTTTTCCGCTGACTGCTGATCGCTGACCGCTGGCCGCCGACCGGGGCAAGCGGAAGGGCCCGCCGGTGTGGCGGGCCCTTCCGGGGTTCCGTGCGGGTTCTCTCAGTTCCGGCCGGCGAGGGTGCCGAGACGGTGTCGGCCGTGCG
Organism: Kitasatospora sp. NPDC052868; assembly: GCF_044547105.1. Classification (NCBI taxonomy): domain Bacteria; kingdom Bacillati; phylum Actinomycetota; class Actinomycetes; order Kitasatosporales; family Streptomycetaceae; genus Kitasatospora; species Kitasatospora sp. NPDC052868. The sequence goes on from NZ_JBITZW010000001.1 coordinate 287,521, forward strand.
GGTCGGCCTCCGGCGCGTCGTCGGCGGCGGAGTGGCCCCGGTGGCGACCGTGCGACGAGGTGTCCTCGGCAGTGGTCTCGTCGGCGTCGGGCCCGTTGCTCGCGGGACCGGTGGTGTCGGTGAGGGTGTCGGACATCAGAATCGTCTTTTCCGTGCGAGGGTGCAGGTGCTTCGGCGCCCGGGTGGTACCACGGGCGCGGGGCGGGCGTTGATCGGGTGTCCGGGGCAGGCATCCGATGCCGGTGCCTGATCCGGCCGCCTGACCTGACAGCCCTGACCAGGCAGCCCTGTTCGGATGCCCGAATCGGGTGTCCCAACCGGTTGCCTGACTGGGCGCCCGGTCTCGGATGCCCTGTCTCGGACACCAGGTCTCGGACGCTTGCTCAGGGGACCGGTCGGAGAACCGGCCGGAGATCCGATCGGACGCTCCGTGGTGCGCCACAGCCGGTGATCGCGGCCCTTGCCCCGGCCACCATAACGGCCGGAACGGGCGAGATCCTATCGAGATCACGAGGTGCCCCCCTGCGACCGGTGCGGCGCCGGGCGGCGGTCGGGTTGCCGCGGTCGGGTCGGGTCGGGGCGTGGTCGGGGGCGTGGACGAAACGGGGGTCGCCGTCAGGGCCGGGGCCGGCGAGGTGGGCCCCTGCCCGGAGGGCGCTGTCGGGCGCGGTGGGTGCGGACCGGCCAGCCGAGGCGGTCCACACCCAGGGCCAAGCCCGAGGCCAGGCCCGCCCCCGCAGGCCCGCCTCCCGTGTGGGGCCTAGCCCGGCCGGCCGGTGCGCAGGAAGGCGGCCAGCAGCTCGTGGAGCACCGCGGCGCCCTCCTCGGCCAGCACCTCGTGCCCCGCGCCGGCCGCCTCCACGTAGCGGAATTCGGCACCCTCGGTGCGGCCGATCCGCAGCAACTCGTGCCGCAGCGAACGGGACTGGCTCACCGGGACGACCTCGTCCCGGTCCCCGTGCACGACCAGCAGCGGTGAGCTCAGTCGGTGCGCGAGCTGGAGGACGTCGCGGGGGCCGCGGGCGTCCGCGATCGGTTCGCCGCCGCCGAGCCGCGTCGTCAACGCCCGTACCGGAGAGGACGCTTCGGCCAGCAGCCGGGCGCCGGACAGGAACGGCGCGACCACCGCACAGCGCGCGACATGGTCGGCGGGCGCGTGCGCGGCCGCCAGCAGGGCCAGGAACGCGCCGTAACTGACTCCGAACAGGGCCGGCGGCTCCAGGCCGAGGGCCGCGCGCTGGCCCGCGATGCCGTCCAGGAGGTACAGGATGTCGTCCAGGTCCGGTCCGCCCCAGGCGCCTCGGATGGCCATCGCATGCGCCAACCCGTAGCCGGTGGAGCCGCGTTGGTTGGGGGCGATCACGGCCAGTCCCGCGGCGGCCATGCGCTGGAGCGCCGGGTCGAACTCCAGCCGCCAGGCGTCCGCCGGGCCGCCGTGCAGTGCGAGTACCAGGTGCGGACTGCTCAGCCAGGCGTCCCCGCCGTACACCACCGCCTCCAACGGACCTGCCGGACCGGCGAGTTCGAGGCTCTGGGCGGGATGCCAGCGGCCGCCGTCCCCGGGCGGGGTGCTGCCGTCCAGCTGCCAGCCGGGCGGCGCGGTGCGGGAGGTGCGCGGGGTGCCGGGCTGCCACGGGAGGACGGTGTCCCGCCACGGCCCGGGCAGTCCGGAGCCGAGCGGCGCCAACTGCAGGGGCAGCGGTACCGGTCCGGTGGTCGCGACGGCCGGACCGTGGTCGAGCAGGGCGTCCACGTCCAGGGTGGCCAGCGCGGCCGGGTGGTCGGGGGAGGAGTACGGCATCCGCAGTCCGGCCTCCGACCAGTGTCCGACCGCGCCCAGTCGGCCGGGCGGCACGGCCAGGGGATCCAGTCGGCCGGCGGCTGGCCGCCACAGGGCGAGTGCCGAGCCGGCGCCGTGGTCGACCTGGACGGCCACGCGGGGGCCGTCCGCCGCCGGGCGCAGCGCGACGGGTCGCAGGAACATGCCCGCCATGTGCAGGCATTCCGGGAACCGCAGGGGTTCACCGCCGCCCAGCACGCCCCAGCCGAGCCGGTCGGTGGCGGGCGCGTCGCTGCGCACCATCGCGAAGCGGCTGTCCGGATCGAACAGCACCAGCCGGTCGTTGCTACGCTCGCCGATCTCCAGCAGCGGGGTGACGTCGCCGGTGCGCAGGTCCAGGACGACCGTGCGGACGACTCCCGCGTTCACCCGGTCGAGCGCCAGCAGGCTGCCGGCGTGGTCGAGCCAGACCCCGCCGCCGTGCAGCCCGGGGATCTCGGCGACCTGTTCGGGCTCGCTGCCGTCGGTGCGCAGCAGCCAGGCGGTGGTGGTCGGCCGGGTGTCGGTACCGAGCGCGAGGGCGACCGGCGCGCGGGACGCTCCCCGCGTGCGGGGGGCGTCGCCGGGCGGCACGGGCAGTGGCAGCAGTCGTAGTCCCGGCATCCGCAGGGTGGCCAACTGCTTTTCGGAGGTGACCGGTTCGCGCCCGGGGCCGGGATCGGACAGCAGAGCCAGATCATGCCGTTCACCGTCGTGCCGACAGACCAGCACCGAGCCGTCCGGCAGCGCGATCAGCTGCGAGCGCAGGTTCTCCGAGCGGTTCCCGGGCAGCGGCAGCGCGGTCGGTACGGCGGGGCCGGTCGAGGGGAGCAGCCAACTCTCCACGTACCAGCCGCCGTCGGCGGCGGAGGCCAGGCTGGCGGCGTGGCTGCCGTCGGCCGCGAAGGTGAAGCTGAGGCGGCGCAGCGCTTGGGTCGCCGCGCGGGTGGCCACGTTCATTTCGCACCGCCTGTCCCGGGTTCGCCTGTGGGGTGCCGACGGCCGGCGGCGGGCGGCACGGGATCCACCCAGAGCCTGGGGCCGCCGTGTCGCAGTCGCAGCAGGAAGGCCAGCGCGCCCGCCGTGCCGGTGCCGTACGCGGCGGCGCTGCCCGTGCCGGTCTCGTCCGGCAGCACGAGCAGCCCGTCGCGCAGCGCCGACCTGGCGGTCATCAGATGCGCCAACTCATCCGCGGCGCGGCGGAATTCGTCGTCACCGGTGGCGTCGGCAAGGTCGAGCAGGTACTCGCCGTTGCCGGCCAGCCCGTGGCAGGCGCCGATGCCGCTGTGCCAGCGCCCGGCCGACACCGCCCGCCCGGCGGCGAGGGCGAGCTCGTGCGCGGCGGCATCACCGGTGACCTGCCAGAGCCGGATCAGGAAGCTGCCCACGCCGGAGGATCCGCTGCACCAGTGTGCCAGTCGGACGTGCTCGGGGTCGCCGGCGCTCTGCGGCCACCAGGCCGTGTCCAGGCCGCCGCCGCGCTCCTGCCTGCCGCCGCGCTCCTGCCCGCCGCCGTCCTGCAGCCCGCCGCCGTGCTCCCGGCGGCGGGCGGTCGCGACAAGGGTGCGCCCGGCCTCGACGGCACCGGCCAACAGGTCACGGTCGCCGGTGGCCTCGGCCGCGGCCAGCAGGAAGGCCCCGACCCCCGCGACGCCGTGGGCGAAGCCGAGGTGGGTGATCCCGGCGAGCGCCGAGTCGAAGTCCTTCGGCACCGGCCACACCGTGCCGTACGGCGCACGGCGGGCGGCGGCGAGCAGCCCGTGGCCGCACCGGGCGGCCCGGGCCAGGAACTCCTGGTCGGAGCCATCCCCCAAGCCGGCCGCCGCGAGGCGGAGTTGCAGGAAACCGGAGCCGGCCGCGCCGTGGCAGACGTCCGGGTTGGGCCACTCGACCGCTATCCGGCGGGCCAACTCGGCGGCGTGCCCGGCGAGTCGCGGGTCGGACAGCGCCTCGGCGGTGTCCAACAGGGCCCAGGCTGCGCCGGATCGACCGAAGTGCAGGCCGGGCAGGACGACCGGTTCGGCGGCGCAGCGGCGCTCGACCCACTCGGCGGCGGTCCTGGTCGTCCGGCGGGCCTCCGCGCGGACCTCCTCCGGCAGACCCGCCGCGAGCGTGGCCCGGGCGAGCAGCGCCAGCACCCCGGCGGCGCCGTGCTGCACGTTGCACGGGTCGGACCGCTCCCCGGCGGGCACGGTCGGCCAGAGCCGGTCGCGCCGCAGCGGCGTGGCGGTCAGGGCCAGGTGCCGAAGCCCGTCGTGCAGGACACGGTCGATGACGGCGTCAGGCGCAGCGGAGTAGGGGAGAGAGCCGGAGTCCACGGACGGGCCCGTCGCCCCGGCGCGCACGAGTGCCTCCCGCGCCCGGTCCAGGCTCCAGCGCTGACCGGGCTCCTCCGCGCGCAGCCCGAGGACGATCGGGGCGAGGCGGCGTGCGGTGTGGCCGTCGCGGGCGGCGAGGGCGAGCCAGCGGCCCAGCCGGTCGGCGACCGGACGGGCCTGCGGCAGGTCCTCGGGCAGCAGCGGGTCGTGGCCGGTGGCGAGGAGGAAGAGGAGTCCGCCGAGCGCGAACAGGTCGGCGGTGGGTTCGGCCACGCAGACTCCCGCGTCGCCCGTCACCAGGGTGAGCCGCCCCTGTTCGGGGGCCCGGTAGCCGGGGGTGCCGGCCGTGCCCGCCCGGTGACCGGCCTCGACGGCGAGCTCCAGGTCCACCAGCCGCAGTCCGCCGTCCGGCAGCACCATGACGTTGCCGGGGGAGAGGTCGCGCAGCACCAGGCCCTGCGCGTGCACCCGCTCGACCAGGTCGAGCAGGGCGTGCGCAAGCGGTTCGGCCTCGGCCCAGTCGACGTCGGGGCTGCCGTCGCGGCGCAGCCGTGCGGCGACCCAGCCGCCGAGCGGCTGCCCGGAGATTCGTTCCTGCACAAGGAAGAGCGAGTCGTCCTGCTCGATCAGCTCGATCGGGCGCGGCGCCAGCGGCTGCCGCCCGGTCCCGCCGACCGTGCCCGGCTCGCCGGCTGTGCCCGGCTCACTCGCCCCGGCCGCCTCTGCCACCCGGTCCGGCCCGGCCGCCCCGACCGCCACCGCGGAGAGCCTGGTCAGCATCGCCGCCTCGTGCCGCAGCGCCGTCCGCGCATCCGTACCGGACCGGTCCACCTCGATGTGCGCGCGGGCCTGCTTGACCACCGCCTCCGCGCCGCTGTCCGTGTCCCGTCCGAGGAAGACCCCTCCCTTGGCGCCGTGCCGCACGGCCGCGGTGAGCGCGTACCGCCCCGCGAGCAGCACACCGCCGCGCTTCGCCGGCACCACCGGCTTCGGCGCACCCGGCCCGCCCGAACCCGGCCCGCCCGCAGCACCCGCCGCAGGCCCCGCCGCCAGCGGGTCCCGCGCCCACGGCGGGCAGCGGTACGCCGCCGCCCGCACGTCCTCGACGCGCTCCCCGTCCGGCCCGCGCAGCATCGACCGGTACCCGCCGTCGTTGCCCAGCTCGGCCCGCCCCGCGATGGCGCCGTACCGGTAGTGCACCCGGCTCCCGCGCTCGTACGGGCGGTCGGAGAGCACCACCGGGCCCGGCCGGCCCGCCGTCGCCCGGTGCAGCGCGGCCGCGAGCCGCCGGAACTGCTCGTCGCCGACGGGGTAGACCGTGATGAACTTCCCCGCCGAACCCCGGTCGCTGTTACGCGAGTTGATCTCGTGGAGCCGCTCAGGCCCGGCGGCGAACTTGAAGGTGCAGGGGTCGTCCGCGAGCACCGCGACGACCGCCGCCAGCACCTCGCCCCCGACCGCCGAGGCCGCGCTCACATGGATCTTCCAGCCCTCCTCGGCCGGCTCCAGCGAGGCGGCCACCCGCAGAGCAGCCTCCCGCGAGCCCGACGCCGCCGGCCTGGCCGTGCACCAGAAGCCCTCGACGGCGACCTCCCAGTCGCCACCGCCTCCCCGGCCCCCGGCACCGGCCAGCGCCGCCCGCGTCGCCTCCGGCCACGGGCCGGCCGCATCCGGTCCGCGGCCCGCCGATTCCCGTGCCCCGGCCGTCCGCAGCGATGTGCCCGCGCCCATCTGCATCCACATCCCTTCGTCCCGGTCGACGCCCGGCGGTGCCCACTGCTCCGGCACCCGGGAGCACGGCCACGGCCTGGATCGGTTTCTCGGAAGTGCGGGAGCGCCGCCCCGGCCGCGTCCGCCCGGGCCCTGCCGCTGTCCTGACCCGCCTGCCGGCGGAGCGCCTTCCCGACCCCCCGGTCGGGGCAACTCCCGTTCTCAGAAGTGAAGTTACTTTCGAGGTCGGGACGGTTCAACGCGAATCCGGTCACTTCACTCGTAAGGGTGATCCGGCCTGTATTTCGAATATGTACGAGCAGGCCGGTGTGAGCAGAACCCGCCGGGCTGATCACGGCAGGTGACCCCCGGGTCGCCGGCGGGACCGCACGGCCCCCGGGTTGACGTGCATCCGTACGGTCGGCGCCCACCTGTGCGCCCCGCGCGCACCGGCCCCGGGACGGGCGGCGGCCCGGACGCCCCCGCGCGCACGGTAGTCTCGACAGGTGCCGAAACTGTCCGACGTCATCACCGCGCTCGAAGAGGTCTACCCGCCGCAGTGGGCGGAGTCCTGGGACGCCGTCGGCCTGGTCTGCGGGGACCCTCAGGCCGAGGTCGGCCGCGTGCTCTTCGCCGTGGACCCAGTACAGGCCGTCGTCGACGAGGCCGTCGAGTGGGGTGCCGACCTGGTGGTCACCCACCACCCCCTCTATCTGCGCGGCACCACCAGCGTCGCCGCCACCGGCTTCAAGGGCCGGGTCGTGCACACGCTGATCGGCAACGGCATCGCCCTGCACGTGGCCCACACCAACGCCGACCACGCCGACCCGGGTGTCTCCGACGCCCTCGCCGAGGCGGTCGGGGTCCAGGTCACCGGCCCGCTGGTCCCGGACCCGACCGACCCGCTCGGCCGGCGCGGCAGCGGCCGGATCGGCCTGCTGGAGCCCCCGCTCACCCTCGCCGCCTTCGCCGCGCAGGTCGCCCTCGGCCTGCCGGCCACCGCCACCGGCGTCCGGGTCTCCGGCGACCCGGACCGGCTGATCGGCCGCGTCGCGGTCTGCGGCGGCTCGGGCGACAGCTTCCTCGCCGAGGCGCGGGCGGCCGGTGTCGACGCGTACCTCACCGCAGACCTGCGCCACCACCCGGCGTCCGAGGCCGTCGAGGCGGCGCCGGTCGCCCTGGTCGACGCCGCGCACTGGGCCACCGAGTGGCCCTGGCTCACCCTGGCCGAGCGGGCTCTCCACAGCGCCGCCGAGAAGCGCGGCTGGGCCGTCGAGACCAAGGTCTCCCACAAGGTCACCGACCCGTGGACCGCGCACGCCCCCATGTCCTTCACCGCCTGACCCGATTCACAGGAGCTCTCCGCTTGAACGCCGCGCCCGCCGACCAGATCCGCCTGCTCGACCTCCAGGCCATCGACTCGAAGCTCGACCAGCTGGCCCACCGGCGGCGCAGCCTGCCCGAGCACGCCGAGATCGACAAGGCCACCGCCGACCACACCGCGCTCAAGGACCTCGTGGTGGCCGCCCAGGCCCAGCACGGCGACACCACCCGTGAGCTGACCAAGGCCGAGCAGGACGTCGAGCAGGTCCGCACCCGGTCCGCCCGCAACCAGCAGCGCCTGGACTCCGGCACGATCACCTCGCCGAAGGACCTGGAGAACCTCCAGCACGAGATCGGCTCGCTGGCCAAGCGCCAGGGGGACCTGGAGGACGTCGTCCTGGAGATCATGGAGCGGCTGGAGTCCGCCCAGACCCGGGTCACCGAGCTGACCGCGCGCCTAGAGCACTCCACGGTCGTGCTGACGGAGGCCGAGACCCGCCGGGACGCCGCCTTCGCCGAGATCGACAGCGAGGCCGAGAAGGTCAAGCGCGACCGCGAGGCCGTCGTCGCCGTCGTCCCGGCCGACCTGCTGAAGCTCTACACCCGCCTGCGCGAGCAGCAGGGCGGCGTCGGCGCCGCCCGTCTCTTCCAGCGCCGTTGCGAGGGCTGCCGGGTCGAGTTCGCCGTCTCCGACCTGAACGCCATCAAGGCCGAGCCCAAGGACGCGGTCGTGCGCTGCGACAACTGCGGCCGCATCCTGGTGCGCACCGCCGACTCGGGCATCTGACCCGATGGCGGGGCGCAGGTTCATCGTCGAGGCCGACGGCGGCTCCCGGGGCAACCCGGGGCCGGCCGGTTACGGCGCGGTGGTGCGGGACGGCGACACCGGCCAGATCATCGCGGAGGACGCCGAGTTCATCGGCCACGCCACCAACAACGTGGCCGAGTACAAGGGTCTGATCGCCGGCCTGAAGGCGGCCCGGGAGATCGACCCGGACGCCTCGGTGGACGTCCGGATGGACTCCAAGCTGGTCGTCGAGCAGATGTCCGGGCGTTGGAAGATCAAGCACCCCGACATGCAGCCGCTCGCCGCCGAGGCCCGCACCATCCTCCCGCGCGGCCAGGTCAAGTACACCTGGATCCCGCGCGAGCGGAACAAGGACGCCGACCGGCTGGCGAACGAGGCGATGGACGCGGGCAAGGCCGGCCGGGCGTGGGAGCCCAAGGCCCGCGCCGTCCCCGCGACGCCGGCCGCGCCGGTGGCCGAACCCCCGCTGGAGAAGGCCGCGCCGAAGGCCGGCTGGGCGGCCCCGGCCGACCTCGGCATGCCGACCACCTTCGTCCTGCTGCGCCACGGCGAGACCGCCCTCACCCCGGAGAAGCGATTCTCCGGCAGCGGCGGCAGCGATCCGGAGCTCTCCGAGAAGGGCCGCTGGCAGGCCGAGCGGGCCGCCGAGGCGCTGGTCGCGCGCGGCAGCATCCAGGCCGTGGTCAGCTCCCCGATGCGCCGCACCCGGCAGACCGCCGAGACCGTCGCCGCCCGGCTCGGCCTGGAGGTCCGGTACGAGGAGGGGCTGCGGGAGGTCGACTTCGGGGACTGGGAGGGTCTGACCTTCGCCGAGGTCCAGGAGCGCCACCCGGAGGACCTCAACGCCTGGCTCGGCTCCGCCAAGGCCAAGCCGACCGGCAGCAGCGAGAGCTTCACCACGCTGACCCACCGGGCCGGGGTCGCCCGCGACAAGATCCTCGCCCGCTACCCGGGGAAGACCGTGCTGGTCGTCTCGCACGTCAGCCCGATCAAGACGCTGGTCCGGCTCGCGCTCGGCGCCCCGCCGGACTCGCTGTACCGGATGGAGCTGTCGGCGGCCTCGCTCTGCGCCGTCCAGTACTACGCGGACGGCAACGCCTCGCTGCGGCTGCTCAACGACACCGGGCACCTGCGCTGAACAACCCGGCGGCGGGCCCTCGGCCCGCCGCCTGGTGCATCGCACCGCAGCTCAGTGCACCTCGGTGACCACCACGTCGAGCTGCCACGGCTTGCGCGCGGTGCCCTCGGCCGCGACCTCCACCCGGTGGCCCAGCTCCGACAGCGCGTCCACCAGCTCGTCGGGCGTCTTCGGCTCGGCGCCCGCCACCAGCAGGTCGCGCACCAGCCGGCCCTTGGTGGCCTTGTTGAAGTGGCTCACCACGGACCTCTTGCCGTCGCGCTCCTGCAGCACCCGCACGGTGGCAGTCCGGGACACCACCTCGCCGGCCGGCCGCCACGCCGCCGCGTACGCCGAGCTGCGCAGGTCCAGCACCAGGCCGTCCGCCACCTCCGGCAGCACGGACGCCATCGCACTCCGCCAGAACGCCCCGAGCGCCCCCGGGCCGGGGAGTTTCACGCCCATCGAGCAGCGGTAGGGCGGGATGCGGTCACCGATCCGGACGGCGCCCCAGAGCCCGGAGAACACCAGCAGCGAGCGCTCGGCCCGGTCGTACGCGGCCTCGTCGAGGGTGGCCAGACCGAGGTTGTCGAAGAGCACGCCGGTGTACACCTCGCCGGCCGGCAGCGCGCCGGCCGTCGGCAGGCCCGCGTTCCGGGCGACCTCGCCGCGCAGGCCCGGGCTCAGCCCGAGCACCCCGGCGGCGGCCTCCTCGTCACCCCGGCAGAGGCCGACCAGGGCGTCCAGCACCTGCGCGCGCGCCGCCGTCAGCCCGGGCAGCGACAGCCCGTCGAGCGCCACCGGCACCCCGTCCCCGGACGCGGCCTTGCCCTCCGAGGGCGGCAACAGCACCAGCACAGCGGACTCCTCAACATTTTGTGCGGACGAACCCCGCCACCCTACGCAACCCGACCGGACCGCCGGTAACCCCGCCGCCCACCCCCGTCCCCGCTACGCGTCCGCGCCCCGGCCCGCCGCCGCGACCACGGCCGCCCCGGCGCCGAGCGCCAGGCAGAGCGGCGAGTAGTACCGCGTGTTCAGCCGCTTGAACCGCTCCGTCCGCTCGGTCAGCCCGCCGAACAGCAGCGGCCCGGCCGCCCCGCGTGCCAGCAGCACCCCCGCCACCGTCCGGACGCCCGCCCGGCGCACCCGCTTCGCCCCGGCCGCCGGCAGCACCCCGGCCTCCGCGCCCACCAGGTACGCGGCCGTCCCCAGCAGCCCGGCCACCGCGAGGCAGGCCGCCACCGGAGGCACCGCGTCGCCGGTCCCGATCACCGTGTCCGCGAACTCCTCCGGTGTCCGCGCCGGCCACGGCGTCACCGTCCACACCGCGTGCAGCGCCCCCGTCGCCGCCAGCACCCCGGCCACCGCTGCCCCCGTCACGCGTACCGCACCCATCGGCGAGCCCCCTTCGCATCCGATACCTGGGACCACCCTAGGAGGCCTTACACGGAAACCAGTGGGCCCCCAATCGCTCCCCGGCCTACGGTGGCACCGAAGGAGAGTGACGAGATGACCATGCGCCCCCTGGACCTGGTACCCGGCGACGACGACGCGGTGGAGGAGTCCCTGCCCGTCCGACTGCCCGCCGACCTGCCGCCGCAGACCCGGCAGGCGCTGGAGTTCGCCCTCCGGGCGGCCGCCCAGGCGGTGCTGGCCGGCCGGGTGCGGGTGACCGGGGCGACCGACCCGGACCGCGCGGAGCTGGCCTTCGACGTACGCCGGTCCGAGGTGCCCGAGGCGCTGGCCGAGCAGCCGGCACCCGGCCGGGCCGAGCGCCGGGCCGCCATGGTCGACCGGATCCGGGCGGCCAACGCGGAGACGCTGGAGAGGCTGAAGGACCTGTGACCGCGCCGGGGGGACCGGACGCCGTCGAGTACCTCGACCTGGAGGACGTCAGCTACCTCGCCGGAGGCCCGGAGAACATCCGCGACCTCGGCGCACTGCTCTCGGCCCTCGGGCGCCCGCAGGCGACCCTCTTCGGCCGGGACGCCTACCCCGACCTCTGGACCAAGGCGGCCGCACTCGGCCAGAGCCTCGCCCGCAACCACCCGCTGATCGACCGGAACAAGCGCACCGCCTTCGAGGCGATGCTGCTCTTCCTCGACTACAACGCCCAGCCGTACACCGACCCGCACCCGGACGACGCCGTCGCCTTCATGCTCCGCCTGGCCACCGGCGGCTACGACGACGCCGTCGCCCTGGCCGCCAAGGACCTCAGGTCCCTCCTCGGCGCCGAACCCGGCCGGGCCGGGGCCTGAGCCCGGCCCGCTCCGGCCCGCCGCGCCCCGGCCCGACCCGGGCGGAGGTCGGCGCGCCCGCCGCCGACCTCCGCCCGGAATCACCCGATTCGCCCTACGCTGCCTCCATGCCACGCCGAAAACTGCGGGTCAAGGCCGCCGACTCCGCCCGGATCAACACCGAACTGGCCGACCTGCGCACCCGCCTGGAGATCCGCACCGAGTGGCCGGAGGCCGTGCTGGCGGAGGCCGAGCGGGCCGTCGGGTCGCCGCGCCTGCCGGAGTACGACGCGACCGGGCTCCCGCTCTTCACCGTCGACCCGCCCGGCTCCCGCGACCTCGACCAGGCCATGCACCTCGCCCACCGCCCCGGCGGCGGCTACCGGGTGCACTACGCGATCGCCGACGTCGCCGCCTTCGTCCGCCCCGGCGGGGAGATCGACGCCGAGGCCCGCCGCCGCGTCGAGACCCTCTACTTCCCCGACCGCCGCGTCCCGCTGCACCCCGCCCGGCTCTCCGAGGACGCCGCCAGCCTGCTGCCGGGGGAGACCCGCCCCGCCCTGCTCTGGCAGCTCGACCTGGACTCCGACGGCGCCGTCGTCCTCGCCGACCTGCGCCGGGCCCTCGTCCGCTCACACCGCCGGCTCGACTACGCCGAGGTCGAGCGCGCCGTGGAGGCCGGCGGCGCCGACGAACCGCTCGCCCTGCTCGCCACCGTCGGGCGGCTGCGCGAGGAGCAGGAGCGCGCCCGCGGCGGGATCAGCCTGCCCGTCCCCGAGCAGGAGATCGAGGAGACCCCGCGCGGTTACGTCCTCGGCTACCGCGCACCCGGCCCCGCCGACGGCTGGAACGCACAGATCTCCCTGCTCACCGGCATGTGCGCGGCCGAGCTGATGCTGGACGCCGGCGTCGGCCTGCTGCGCACCCTGCCCGCCGCCCCCGCCGCCGCGTACCAGCGGCTGCGCCGGGTCGCCGCCGCGCTCGACGTCGACTGGCCGGACACCCTCCCCTACCCGGAGCTGATCCGCTCCCTCGACCCCGGCGTCCCGCTGCACGCGGCCTTCCTCAACGAGTGCACCGGACTGCTGCGCGGCGCCGGCTACCAGGCCTTCGACGAGACCCAGGACCTGCCGGCCCCCGCCGACCCCGGGCACGCCGCGCTCGCCGCCCCGTACGCGCACTGCACCGCGCCGCTGCGCCGCCTCGCCGACCGGTTCGCCCAGGAGGTCTGCGCCGCCGTCGCCGCCGGCGAGGACGTCCCGGACTGGGCCCGGGAGGCCCTGCCGGGCGTGCCCGCGCTGATGGCGGGCGGGGACCGCCGCGCGGCCGAGGTCGAACGGGCCTGCGTGGACCTGGTCGAGGCGGAGCTGCTGGCCGGCCGGGAGGGCGATGACTTCACCGCCGTGGTCGTCGACGTGGACGAGAAGCGCCCCGCCTACGGCACCGTCCAGCTGCGCGAACCCGCCGTCCGGGCCCGCTGCGACGGGGAGCGCGACCATCCGGGGCTGCCGCTCGGCGAGGAGATCCGGGTCCGGCTGACGGCGGCCGACCCCGCCACCCGTACGGTCCGCTTCGCACCGGTCTGAGCCCGGCCCCGTGCGAGGATCGGAGCGTGCCCGACCCCACACTCCCCGCAGCGGCCGGCCGGCGCCGCCGACTGCTGATCCTGGCGATCTGCTGCCTCAGCCTGTTCATCGTCGGCCTCGACAACACCGTGGTGAACGTCGCCCTCCCGGCGATCCAGAAGGACCTCGACGCCCCGGCCTCCGGGCTCCAGTGGATCATCGACGCCTACACCCTGGTGCTGGCCTCGCTGCTGATGCTGTTCGGCTCGGTGGCCGACCGCTTCGGGCGCCGCCGGGTGTTCCAGGCCGGACTACTGCTCTTCGTGCTCGGCTCGCTGCTCTGCAGCCTGGCGACCAGTCTGGAGTGGCTGGTGGTGTTCCGCGCGGTGCAGGCCGTCGGCGGCTCGATGCTCAACCCGGTGGCGATGTCGATCATCACCAACACCTTCACCGAACCCCGGGAGCGGGCCCAGGCGATCGGCGTCTGGGGCGGGGTGGTCGGCATCTCGATGGCGCTCGGCCCGCTGCTCGGAGGCTTCCTGGTGGACGGCGCGGGCTGGCCGTCGATCTTCCTGATCAACGTCCCGATCGGGCTGGTCGCCTGTCTGCTGACGGCCCGGTACGTCCCCGAGTCGCGCGCGCCCCGGCCGCGCCGGCTGGACCCGGTCGGGCAGCTGCTGATGGTCGTCCTGCTCGGCAGTGGTACCGCCGCGATCATCGAGGGCCCCGAGCACGGCTGGACCTCCCCGCTGATCCTCACCCTCGCCGCGGCCGCGCTGGCGGCCCTGGTGGCCTTCCCGCTCTGGGAGCGGCGGGTGGCCGAACCGCTGGTGGACCCGCGCTTCTTCGGCAGCGTGCCGTTCACCGGCGCCACCGTGACGGCGGTCTGCGCGTTCGCCGCGCTCGGCGGCTTCCTCTTCCTCAACACCCTCTACCTCCAGGACGTCCGCGACTACAGCCCGGTCGAGGCCGGCCTGTGGACCCTGCCGATGGCCGGGATGATGCTGGTCTGCGCCCCGCTGTCCGGCCGGATCGTCGGCGTCCGGGGCCCGCGCGGCCCACTGGTCGCGGCCGGTCTCGGACTCGCCGCCAGCGGGCTGCTGCTCACCCGGCTGACCGCGGACTCCCCGCCGGCCCTGCTGCTGGCCGCGTACGCGCTGTTCGGCTTCGGCTTCGGCATGGTCAACGCCCCGATCACCAACGCCGCCGTCTCCGGCATGCCGCGCGCCCAGGCGGGTGTGGCCGCCGCGGTCGCCTCCACCAGCCGCCAGGTCGGCCAGTCGCTCGGCGTCGCCGTGATCGGCACCGTGGTCACCTCGGCGGTGGTCGGCCCGGTCGCGAGCGGCTTCGCCCCGGCCAGCCGGTCCGGCTGGTGGATCGTGGTCGGCCTCGGCGGCGTGATCCTCGCCCTGGGCCTGGTCACCACCACCACCTGGGCCGTCGGCACCGCCGCCCGGGTCGCCGCCCGCTTCGGCTCCGAAGTGCCCGCGCCCCGGCCCGGCGTACGGGAGGCCCCGCCCGAGCGGCTACCATGACCACTACGGCGGAAGAGTCGGCCGGGCGGTCGCGACGGGTCCTCACGGGCCCGCCGAGGAACGTCCGGGCTCCACAGAGCAGGGTGGTGGGTAACGCCCACCCGGGGTGACCCGCGGGACAGTGCCACAGAAAACAGACCGCCCGCCGCTTCGGCGACGGGTAAGGGTGAAACGGTGGTGTAAGAGACCACCAGCGACCGGGGTGACCCGGCCGGCTAGGTAAACCCCACCTGGAGCAAGGTCAAGATCGGTGCCCTCGGGCACCGTGCGCGGATGACCGAGGGCTGCTCGCCCGAGTCCGCGGGTAGACCGCACGAGGCTGTCGGCAACGGCAGCCCTAGATGGATGGCCGCCTCCCCGGCCCGCGCAAGCGGACCAGGAGACAGAACCCGGCGTACAGGCCGACTCTTCCGCCCCTTCCCGGCCTGCCGGGCCTAACCGGTACCCCCGGCGTCATGGCCCGTAGACGCCCGCTGCACGCTGACGGCCGCCATGACGGTCCGGGCGGCCGATTCCGCCGCGGTGTGCTCCCACACCCGGATCACCGTCCATCCGGCCTCCTCCAGAGCACGGTTCGTCTCGGCGTCCCGCTCCTTCGTCCGGTCGAGCTTGGTGGACCAGAACCCGCTGTGTGAGGCGGGCCTGGTGCCGTGCTCCGGGCAGCCGTGCCAAAAGCACCCGTCGACGAAGACGGCGATCCTCGCCTTGGGGAACACCAGATCCGCTGTGCGGCGAAGGTGCGGCAGCGGGCGGGCGGACACCCGGTAGCGAAGACCCGCGGCGTGCAGAAGAGAGCGCAGGCGCAGTTCCGGGCCGGTGTCCTTGCCCTTGTTGGACTGCATGGAACGACGGGTGCCCGTCGAGGAGGCCCACGAGGTGGACCGATCATCGACCTCGGTGAGAAGGCCCGCCTGGCGCGCCAACCGCCATCCCTCCTTCAGATTGGCCGCGCGGGTACGCCGCGAGACCACCCCCAACGGGACGCCGCGTGAGCGGCCGTCGACGGACCAGCGCAATCCGGCGCGGGTCGTTCCGGTTCGCGTCGACGTGGTCAGGACGACGCTGGCGGGCCGGAGACGTCCGCCGCCGACATCGACGAGCCGCGCGGCAGGGCCGCCCGCCGCCCGGTCCTGCTCGCGGATCCGCTCGGCACGGCTCGGCTTCTTCGCCCCCTCGATCGGGGCCCGAGACCCCGCCGCGTCCCTCTTAGTCAAGTCCACTCCCTCGACCCTCCGGCCCGTATCGAATGCCTGGTGGCGGCTGGTTCCCGGGCTGCGTTCCCAGCCTAGGGCGTTGGTGTGACAGGGCGTGGTGGTGGAGATCGAACAGGTCGGCCGTAGGTCGCGGACCGGGAGGTCTTGGGAGAGGACGTTCCCTGTACTGTCTTTGCAATCGATCCTTGGCTGGGGGCTCTCATGCCGCCGTCATGCCACGGGTGGGGCGTGGGCGAATCAGTGAGACAGGGGAGCCGGGACGTCGTCATGGACGAGTTCGACCAGCAGTACGAGGGATTCAAACAACTGATCAAGCAGAAGACGCCCGAGCAGGCGCTGACCATGATCAGGCTCTTCGGCATGAGTGAGGAGCTGGCCAAGCGGGTCGCGGAGCGACACCAGCAGGAGACCCTCAGGATCCGGGAGATGCGTCAACCCGGCTCGGTGGTCCGCAACAACCGTGAGACCTGGTACGTGGGCCCGCAGGCCGGCGATCGCTGCTGGCCGGCCCTGCAGGGCCTGCTCAGGGCCGGACAATGGGACGACGCGGCCCTGCACGGCTTGGACGACGCCTCAACCAAGGTGGTCTCCATGCTTGACCACCCTCTGGAATCGACGTTCTCCACCCGCGGGCTGGTCGTCGGGTACGTCCAGTCCGGCAAGACCACGAACTTCACCGCGCTGATCGCCAAGGCGGCGGACGCGGGCTACAAGTTCTTCATCGTGTTGGCCGGAATGCACAACGGCCTGCGCCGCCAGACCCAGCTTCGGCTCCAGGACCAGCTCGTGGACCAGGTGGTCGACCAGTGGCACGCGCTGACCGGCCCCGACGGGGACTTCGAACCACCGCACGGCAACCCTGCGGCGTTCTTCGCGCAGAGCAACGGTCAGCACGTCCTGTGCGTGGTGAAGAAGAACGTCCCCAGGCTGCGGAAACTCAAGAGCTGGCTTGAGAAGGCCCCCGACTATCTCAAGGGCTGCCCCACCCTCATCATCGACGACGAGGCGGACCAGGCCAGCGTGGCCTCCAAGACCACGAATCCGCTGATCAGGGAGATCATCGACCTCTTTCCCAGGGGCGGTTACGTGGGCTACACCGCAACCCCCTTCGCGAACCTCCTCATCGATCCGGCGAGCGAGGACCTCTACCCGAGGGACTTCATCGTCAACCTGCCGAAGCCCGAGGGCCACTTCGGAACGGAGGTGCTGTTCGGCCGCCAGCCGATCGACGGCGAGGGGCCGGAGGACGCCCCGGACGGTTACGACATGATCCGCGCCGTCCCGTACGCGGAGATCCCGCTGGTTCGACCCGGGCGGGACGAGCTGGACGGGTTCGTCCCCGAGATCGGTGGAGCCCTGCGGGACTCCGTTCTCTACTTCTGGTTGGCCACCGCCGCGCGCCGTTTCCGCGGAACCGGCAACCGGCACTCCACGATGCTCGTCCACACCAGCGTCAGCACCGTGGTGCACGAGAGCTTCAAGGGTCCGTTGGAGGACTTCCGCGCCGAGGTCGCCGCCCAGGTGGCGGGTGGCGACGAGGCGATGCTGAGTGAACTCCGCGAGCTGTGGGAGCAGGAGACGGCGAAGGTGGGGGCCGTCGAGTTCGGGGAGGAGGCCACCTCCTTCGACGGACTTCTGAAGCATCTGGGCGGGGTGTTGACGGAGTGCCGGATCATCCTTGACAACTCCACCAGCGTGGAGCGCCTCGACTACGAGAACGGGCCCGTCACGGCGATCGCGGTCGGTGGGAACACCCTGTCGCGGGGTCTGACCCTGGAGGGCCTCGTCGTCAGCTACTTCGTCCGGGGGGCCTCCACCTATGACACGTTGCTCCAGATGGGGCGGTGGTTCGGCTTCCGCAAGGGGTACGCGGACCTTCCCCGTGTGTGGATGACCGACGACCTTCGCGAGTGGTTCCGCCACATCGCCACCGTCGAGGCCGAGATGCGGCGGGACATCGACCGGTACCTGGTCGAGGACGAGACGCCGCTCACCTTCGCCGTCCGGCTGCGAAGCCACCCCGCCCTGCGGATCACCGCGGCGGCGAAGATGCGCGACGCGATCAGGGCGAGTTCCTCCTACGGAGGGCAGCGGGTTCAGACGCGCTACTTCCACACCCACGACGCCGACTGGCTCAGGGGCAATCAGGAGGCCGCGAGCGGACTTCTCCGCGACGCGCTGAGGCTTGACGGCGCGCGCCACGAGGACCTTTCACTTCAGGGCCGACCGGGGCGGCACATCCTTCGCGACGTGTCGCACGGCACGATCCTCGGTTTCCTGAAGGCGTACCGGTTCCACGAGAAGTCGATGGACTGCGACACCAGGCTGCTCAGCGAGTACATCGAGAAGCGGACCCGGACCCGCAACGGCGGATCGCTGCGCCGCTGGAACGTCGCGGTCGTGGGCAACGCCCCGAGTGGTTCGCCCGACACGGGCTACGAGTTCATCGAGGGCATCGCCGTGGACCGGATCGTCCGAGCGAGGCAGCAGTCCGTGGATCCGGCGGCCGCCGACATCAAGACCTTGATGAGCCCGATCGACGCCGGCATCGACCTCGATCTGCAGGCCTGGTCGGGCCGGAGGATCACCGAGGAGATGCTGAAGCAGGCGAGGCAGTCCCAGTGCCCCGACACCGGCCTGCTCGTCCTCTACCCGATCGACCGGACGTCGCCGCCGACCCGCAAGGAACGTCTGCCGCTGGACGCCGTCGAGCACGTCATCGGGGTCGGGATGGTGTTCCCGGAGCCCAGTGGCGAGGACAGCAGGGTGGACTGGTTCAGTGCCGACCTCTCCGGCGTTGTGGTCGACGAGGACGTGGACAACCTGCCGGAGGAGGACCTCGCGGCGGCTCTCTACGAGGGGCAGATGTGATAGCGGGCGGGGGACTTCAGACCATCCTCGAAGAGCACTGGTCGGCTCTCGACGCGGGGTCCGCGACCACGGACGACGACGTCGTGCGCACCTCGGAACTGCCGGTCGACACGGAGTTCGGCCGTCTGCTGGCGGCCGTGGACGGCCGGGGGTTTCGCCACCTGTTGATCCCGCTTCAGCGGCGTCAGACGGTTTCCAGGACCATGGTCGGAGCGGCACTGCGCATCGTCGAGCGTCCGTTGCAGGACGACACGGGTTACGGCCGGTACGCGGACGTGGCCTGTTCGCTCCGTGAGCTCGACGACGTCTTCACCGGACTCTGCGGGGACGTCCTCGTGGCCCTCGAAGCGGACGGGGAACGCCCGTACCGCACGGCCCTGGCCGTCGTGGACCGGTGGCGGCGGCTCTTCGCCGGCGCCCCGAGGACACTCACGCATGAGCAGCTGGTCGGACTGCACGGTGAACTTCTCGTTTTGACCAGGTTGTTGACGATCGACCCTGGGGCCGTCCGACTCTGGGTGGGGCCCGAAGGACAGCGGTACGACTTCAGCGACGGCCGCTACGCCGTCGAGGTGAAGAGCACGGCGACGGTCTCCGAACGCAGGTTCTTCCACGTGCACGGTCTGGACCAACTGGAGGAGCCCGTCGGGGGCGCGCTCCTCCTTGGCTGGCACCGGTTCGAGGAGCACCCGGAGGGTGCGACCCTGAAGGAACTGGTCCAGCAGGTCCGTGACCTGTGCGACGACGAGGCGGGGTTCCTCTCCAAGCTCCTGAGGGTGGGCTATCGACCCACCCTCGAAGACCAGCAGGCCGACCGACGGCTGAGGCTCGTCGAGTGTCGCTGGCACCCGGTCGACGACGCGTTCCCCAGGCTGATCCCGGCCTCCGTGATCGGTGAGGTCCCCGTGGCGGTGTCGGACATCCGCTACACCGTGGATCTGGCGGGTGTGCGTGGAGAACCGCTGCCGGTCGACGTCGTCGACGACCTGCTGGCCCGGATCGGAGGAAGGCCATGACGCCAATGCCGCGCTGGTTGTCCGAGCAGCAGGGCCCAGGCGGGGGGAACGGCGGACCTCTGCTGCTCCGCCGCCTCGACGCGACCAGGCTGGACCCCCTCACTCTCCTTGTCAGGGAGTCGGCGCAGAACAGCTGGGACGCCCGGACCGGGGACGGCCCGGTCGACTACACGATGGAGCTGCGCACCCTCACCCCCGGTGAGGCGCCGGTATGGCGGGCACTGTTGGAGCGCGACGCCCCGATCCCCGCCCACCTTCCCCTGCGCTCCTCGCTTCATCGGGGAGCGCCGCGAATGCTCACCGTGACCGACGTCGGCACGAGGGGCCTCGGCGGTCCGACCAGGGCGGACCAGGTATCGGACGGCCCGTCGGACTTCGTCGCCTTCGTGCGAAACGTCGGGGACTCCCAGGACGTGGAGAGCCGCGGCGGCACATACGGGGCCGGTCGGGTGGTCTTCCACCTCGCGTCCGTCGCACACACCGTGCTGGTCCACACCCGGTGCCGGGTCGGTGGACGTATCGAGACACGGCTCATCGGGTGGGCCCTCCACGAGAAGTACTCCACCAGGACGGTCCACGGTCCCAGGGCCTTCACCGGCCGCCACTACTGGGGCGATGTCAGGGACGCCGGTGGCCAGGGCGGTCTGCCGTACGTCGAGCCCCTGGTGGGGGAGGAGGCGGACAGCACGGCCAGACGGCTCGGACTGCGTCCCTTCCCTCCCGGCGTCACCGGCACCACCGTCGCGATCATCGACCCCGACTTCGGCGAACGCACACCTGAGGAGGCCATGGGCAGGATCGCCGACGCCATGGTCTGGAACCTGTGGCCGAAGCTGCTCCCGGGGCCCGACGGGGTTCCGCCGCTGCGTCTCTCAGTGCTTCACGAGGGGCGGACCGTACCGGTGGCCGATCCGACCACCGTCCCGCATCTGGCGTCCTTCGTCCACGCGTTCCGCGCGATGGACAAGACCATCGAGCACAGGACCCTCGGACGAACCCTTGGGACCTTCGGACTCAAGCCGCTCATCTCGCCCTTCGGGCGCCCGCCGGAGGCGGCGCGTGAGGCGGGCGTCGACGAGCGGGTGCACCACACCTGCCTGATGCGGCCCGTCGACCTGGTGGTGCGCTATCTGGAGGGCCCGGCCCCGTCGGAGGAGGCGATGGGATACGCCGCGGTGTTCCGCGCCGATCCCTCTATGGACCGGATCTTCGCCGCGAGCGAGCCGGCCACCCACGACGACTGGCTGGTCGAGAAGCTCACGGGGGACGATCACCGACTCGCCCTTCAGGCCCTGAGGGAGATCAGGCGTGAGATGCGGGAGGCGGCCACTCCGCGGGTCCAGAACGGGGACGTCGGCGAGGGGGTCTCACTCGCGCCGATGAGTCGGTTGATGTCGGGTCTCATGGTGGGTGCCCCGGGTCGTGGAGGCGCGGCGGTGTTCCCGCCGGAGGGCCCGGCCGGTGGCCGGGGTCCCCGACCCACGAGTGGGCCCGAAGCGGCGGCGGGGGCCGTAGGACGGGGCGCCGCGGGCACCGGTCGAGGCCGCCGGTCGGCGCGAATTCGGTACGTGGACGATCCATACCTGGACGTGGTCGCCGATAGGGCGGTCTTGATCCAGCGCTTCCAGTTGTTGGACACCGGCCTGCACGAGGTGACGGCGGACCTTGCCGTCACCCTCGGTGGCGGCGGTCGGGAGGACGCGCCACCGCAGGGCGCCCCCGTACCGGAGGTGGTCGGATGGCGTTCCGAGGCCGGGGGACTTGTCCCGTCGCCGGTGCTTCACGTCGAGGGTGGCGATGACACGGTCTGGTCGCTCGTCGTCGCCCCCGCCCCCGACACCGTCACACAGATAACGGTGGGCGCCGAACACAAGGACGGCCTTGAATGAACCGTGAGGTCTTTCCCTACCGCAGGCCGCGTGGCGGGGACGTGTCGGCGGACGGGTGGCTGGTGCGGCTGGACGGGGACGGCCGAGGGCCGCTTCCGTCCAGCATCCCCGACTGGGACTACCAGTACGACCTCCGCTTGGAGCGGGAGGTCCGGATCGACGTGGACGCGGTTCGTCAATCGACGGGGCTTCCCGACGCCGCGCGCCTGGCGGTGGCGGTCGTCTGGAGCTCTTCCGGGTCCGGCCTGCGGGTGCGGGCGCACCACTGCGTCCTTCCCGTCGGCGGCGTCGTGACGGTGCCGATCGCCCTCACGGTCCGGGGGCGGGAGAGCGGTGGAATGCTGGCGCTGGAGACCCAGCTCGTCCTCGCGTCGCGGCTCGACGACGCCGATCCTCTCACCGCCCGTCGCGCGGGCTCCCTGCTGTGGCGGGACGAAACCCAGGTCCGTCTTGAAGGTGACGACTCCCAGTTCCCGATGAGCGTTCTGGACTTCAAGGAGGCGGGCTACCCGGAGGACGCCCCCTGGCTGTTGATGGTCGGTCAGGATGTGGCGTCGGCGGCCATGGGGGCGTTGGTGCTCCTGGTGAACAGTCGGACCCCGCTGGTGTTGGAGGCGATGAAGCGGGCCGGCCGCCCCGCCGCGGCCGACCGGCTGATTCACTCCGCGGTGCAGGCGGACGTGACGCGTTTGCTGGTCGAACACGCCATTCGAAACCCCGAGATCCAGGACGACGCGCGGTTCGAGCCGGACACCCTGGGTCACCTCCTGTTGGGGACCGTGCACACCCGTTTGCCGGGCATGTCGATGCGCGGGCTCCGCGAGCTCCATGAGGGTGACCCCTCGCTGTTCTCCGCCCGTCTTCAGAGTGCCGTCCAGCTGTTCGCGAAGGAGTCCTGATGGTCTTTCTGATGCCACAGTTGCTCCCCTCCGCGATCGGGGAGCTGCTGGAGGACCGGCGGGGCGCGTCGGTGGAGGAGCTTCGAAACCGTGCTGCCGTCGTTCACCCCGCCATGTACTACGCGGCGACGGGCGGCCGCCGGCTGCCGGTGGACCGGATGAGGGCGCTGCGAAACGAGATCGTCGCCCGGGCCTCCGAGAACGGCTTTCCGGGACGGTCGCCGGGGCGACGGGAGGCCGCACGGTTCGACATGGACGTGGCTCGGCTGTTGTACCGGGACGCGGGCATCGTGCCTGCGGAGGCACTGTCCCCGCAGCTGTGGGCGTTCCTGTCCCTGGTGGTCCTGCCCGACGTGACGGCGTGGCGGTTTCCCGGCTTCAACCCGCGCCGTGTCACCGGCCGAGACGTTACGCGGCACGTCTTCGGGAGGCTGTGGTGGCGGGCTCACCTGGTCGGTGGTGAACGGCTCGACCCCGACGACCTGTACGACGCCTTGTCCGTGCTCGGGGAGGAGGCCTTCGACCAGGTGTTCGCCCGACGGACGTCCATCGGGGCCAGCGCGCACCTGGTCTGCGGCATTCTCAGGGTGTGGCAGGAGTTCGACATCCCCGAGGACGAGGACATCGCCGACCGTCAGGTCTTCCGGGACTTCCTGAAGCGCATCCTCCGCCTGCGGGCGTTCGTCTCCTTCGACGCCCTCGACGAGGAGGAGCTCGACGAGGAACTGCGGATTCTGATCGGGGAGTCGCTGCACGCGATGACCGGGAGGCCCGCGGCCACGGGCACGACGCCGGCCGTGCCGACCCCGAGGACGGCGGCCGAGGCCGTCGTGCCGGTGGGATCGGGCCGACGGGACACGGGGCGGCCGTCGGTCGGAGGTGTGGCCGGCGCGGCTGAGACCGAGGTGTGCCCACCGACCGCCATAGACCTGTGCGCGGGAGTGGGCGGTATGGCCCTCGGACTGGAACGGGCGGGATTCGAGATCGCCGCGGCGGTCGACATCGACGAGGACAGCTGCGACACGCTCAGGGTCAACCGGCCGGGTTGGGAGGTCGTCAAGGGCGATCTTCAACAGATCGACCTCGGGCGACCGGTCTTTCGGCAGGGCGCCGACCTCCTGGTGTGCGGCCTGCCCCGATCCCCGTACACCTCGGCGGGTCGGCAGCAGGCGACGAGCGATCCGCGGGATGCGCTCGAAGGGGCCCTGTCGCTGGTGCGCGCCGTCCGGCCGCGCATTCTCGTGTTGGAGAACATTCCGGACTTTGCGGAGAAGCCCAAGTTCGAGGAGGCCCGGGCGAAGGCGATGGACGTCGTGGACGAGCTTGGCTACGTGATCGACTGGGGTGATCTGCAGGCGGTGGACTTCATGGTCCCGCAGAGCAGGGCGCACGGATTCGCGGTGGCGATGTCGGCGGCGGACATGACGCGTTTCTCGTGGCCCACACCACTCGACGGACATCGGCCCACGCTGGGCGAGACCCTGCTGCCGTCGATGGCCTCGCGGGGCTGGCCGCAGGCGGCCGACTGGGCCGCCCGTGCGGATGTGCCGGCCCCGCTGATCGTCGGCGGCGCGACGGGCCGCGGCGGGGCCGATCTCGGTCCGTCCAGGTCCAAGGCGATGTGGGCCCGGCTGGGAGTGTTCGGAGGGAGTCTGGCGGACGAGCTCCCCGCGCCGGACTTCGTCCTGGACCACGAGGTCGAACCCGCCAAGGGCCTGCTGCGGCTCACCCTTGAGCAGGTGGCCATGCTGCAGGGGCTTCCGCCGGAATGGAAGGTCCAAGGGAGGAAGACGTCCGTGTATCGACAGATCAGTCAGGCGGTTCCGCCGATCATGGCCGAGCAGTTGGGGCGTCGCCTGCTGCAGGTGCTGACCGGTGGGTGATCCGACTTTGGGGCCACCACGACATTCGTCCGGCGGGGCCGTCCGCCCTGATCACGAAGTAGAATCCGACACCATGCCCATCCGTGACTCTGATCCCACCCACCACGACGAGTCCCCCCGGGAGCTCACCGTGGTGGACCTGTTCTCCGGTGCGGGAGGATTCACCGCAGGCCTCACCAAGCGGTACCGGCCGAAGGGCGCGAAGCGCAGTCCGTTTCGCAGTATCGCCGCGGTGGAGTCCGACGACGCGGCGGCGGCGACCTACGCCGCCAACTTCGGCGGTCACGTCGCCAATGTGGACATCACCGGGTGGACTCCGCCCGAGGACGTCCTGAACGCGGACGTGATCGTCGGCGGTCCGCCCTGTCAGGGCTTCTCCGGTCTGGGCAAGGAGGACCCCGACGACCCGCGGAACCTCCTGTGGAAGGAGTACGTACGGGTGGTCGGGCAGGTCCGGCCGAGGATCTTCATCATCGAGAACGTCGACCGGTTCATGCGGTCTCCGCAATTCGAGGATCTGCAGAACGCCCTCCACGACGACCGGCTCGCGGACTACGAGATCGTTCCCGCGGTGCTCAACGCCGCCGACTACGGGGTTCCCCAGGCGCGGCGTCGGACCATCGTCATCGGCACCCGCAAGGACGTGATCGGGCGCCACCCCAGCCGGCGCCCGTTGAGCCATCCCGAGCCCACGCATGTCCGAGCGGCCGACCTCACCGGCAGGCCCGTGTGGCGGACGGTTCAGGAGGAGGTCTTCGATCACGTCCCGAAGACCGTCGACGGTCTCGACCTCCCCGACCGCCCCGTCTCCGAGGATGGCGTTCCGGGGCCGTACACGACCGCCGAGCTTCACATCGGGCGGGTGCCGCGACCTCTCTCGCTGGCCCGCTACGCCGCTATCAAGGCCGGTGGCAACCGCAAGAACCTTCGGGGTAAGACGGCCTGGATCGACGGGCAGGAGATGCCGCTCTCGACCGAGAGCTGGGACCGCCACAACAACGGCTCCGGCGACGTGATGGGGAGGCTGCACGCGGACCGGCCCTCGGTGACCATCCGCACCGAGTTCTACAAGCCGGAGAAGGGGCGCTACCTGCACCCCGAGGCCGACCGGCCGATCACCCACTTCGAGGCGGCCTTGATCCAGGGGTTCCCCGAGGACTTCAAGTGGCACGGGTCGAAGATCCAGATCGCGCGACAGATCGGGAACGCCGTCCCGGTCGGCCTCGGTGCCGCGATCGGCAAGGCGATCGACGAGTACCTGGCGGCCTGCGGACCGGACGGGTCCTGACCAGGACGGCTCTTGGGGGCACTCTCGGGTGCTGTGAGCCGCCCCACCCGGCCGGTCAGGCCGGGTGGGCGCCTACCGCGTCGCGGATCTGGTCGCCGAGGCCGCCGTTGAGGCGGGCGCAGTTGGCGCAGCAGAAGAAGCGGCCGGAGACCTCGACGCCGTGGCCGACGATCCGGACCTGGCACTGCTCGCAGCGCGGCGCGAGCTTCTCCATCGCGCATTCGAAGCTGTCGAAGGTGTACGTGTCACCGGTGATGGTCTTGATCTCGAAGGCCAGCCAGTAGTCGTTGTGACAGACGTCGCAGACCGCCATGGGGCCGTCTTCCTTTCGGTGGGGGCTGACCGACCGGGGTGGGCGCTCAGTGCTTCCCAGTGTCGGAGCCGTCGGGGGGAGCGGCCACTCGGTGCACCCGGTCAGGCGGACCGGGCCGACAGCCCGGCCAGGGCGCCGAGTGCCCGGTCGGCGTCGTCGGCGCCGACGAACAGGTGGTCGTGGTGGAACCCGGCCACGACGTTGCAGCTGATCCCCTCCTCCGCGAGCCGGGTCGCCACGGCGGCGGTCAGGCCGACGGCCTCCAGCGCCGAGTGGATCTGCAGGGTGATCCAGGCCGCCACGTACTCGTAGCGCAGGCCGAGTGCGTCCGCCTCCTCCTGTGCCACCACCACCGTCACCCCCTCGGGCTCGGCGACCGTCACCACCGGTCGCATCCCGGCGGGCACCTTCGCGGGGAGGGTGCAGTAGACGTACCTCCCCGGGTTGAGCACCGGGCGCATGTTGCTCAGCAGGGTCGCAAGGTCTCTTTCACCGGCCATGCCCGCCACCGTAGCGGCTGGGTCCGGATCCGGCGGGTTCAGGCGCCGTCGCGCTCGGCGCGTCGGCGGACCAGCTCCTCGACCGCGCTGGGGAGGGTCGTCTCGAAGTCGATCAGCTTCGCCCAGGTCGGGGTGACGACGATCCGCACCATGCCGTCGTAGAGCGAGCGGTATCGGTAGGCGTTGACGGGCGACAGTCACCGATATATCGTCGAGTTATCGAGACAGTGACGTGACTGTCCGAACGAACACGTCGGCGGACATGCCGGCGGAGATGGCAGGAGGTGGGCGCGATGCGCTCGACCAGGCGATTTCGAGAGGAGGGCCCGCGCGGCGGAAGGCGTCGTGGGACGGGTCCGGAGTTCGGGGGGATCCCCGGGGAGGGGTTTGAGAGCCGGGGGGCGTTCGGGGCCTTCGGGCCGCCGTTCGGGCCGCCCGGGCGGCCGATGGGCGGGCCGTTCGGCCAGGGCTTCGGCGGGCACGGCGGACGCGGGCACGGTCCGCGCGGCCGGCGCGGCGGGCGGGCCCGGCGCGGGGACGTGCGGGCGTCGCTGCTGGCGCTGCTCAAGGAGCGGCCTATGCACGGCTACGAGATGATCGCGGAGATCACCGAGCGGACCGGCGGGGCCTGGCGGCCCAGTCCGGGCTCGATCTACCCGAACCTCCAACTGCTGGAGGAGGAGGGCCTGATCACCGCCGAGGAGGTGGGCGGCAAGCGGCTGAACTCGCTGACCGAGGCCGGTCGGGCGGTGGCCGAGGCCGGGGACGCCGAACCGTGGGCGGAGGCCGGCCGGGAGGTCGACTGGGAGGCCGTCCAGGAGGTCGGCCAGGCGCTCGGCGCGGTCGACCAGGCGATCCGGCAGGTCATGACGACGGGCACCGAGGCGCAGCGCGCCAAGGGCCTGGCCATCCTCAACGAGGCGCGGAAGAAGCTCTACCTGGTCCTCGCCGAGGATGACTGACCGGCCAGGGGGGCCTGGAACGGGCGGTGCGGCTGCTCAGGGGCGGATGGCGAACAGCGTCACGCAGGCGAGCAGCAGCACCGCCCAGCCGAGCCAGAGCCAGCCGTTGGCGCCGAGCGCCGCGCTGTAGACGCTGATCACCACGAGCAGTCCGGCGGTGACCGCGGCCACCTGCCGGTTGTGGTGCGCCACGGCCTGCGGCCGCGTCCTGGGGTGCCGTGCGGTCCTGGCCATCGCGGTCCTCCCGGGGGGAGCGACCGTCACCCGGAGGCGCGGGCGGTGGCCGCCTCGTCGTACTCGTAGTGCCAGTACCAGCGGAGGCCCCGCTGCTGCTTGGCCCGGACGTACACCAGTGTGCGCGCCGCAACGTCCCCGTGCGCGGGGACCGGCACCTTGTAGGTCTTCGGTACGCCGTACATGGGCCCCAGCGGGATCGGCAGGATCCGGCCGTCCAGGGGGCCGCCGACGAATTCGGTGTCCGCGCTCTTCACCCCACCAGGGTCTCACCCCGGGGCGGCCGGCCGACCGCCGAGGTCGCGACCGGGGACCGCGAGGGGGAGGCTCTGTGAGGACCGGGTGCCGGGAGTGTGACCGGAGAGGCACCGCCCCCGGTCATCCGAAGGCGCCGCGCACCCTTATCCTTCCTGTTACGCCCTCGGGGTTCACCCGGGTCAGCGGGCCCGTACGGGCCGGGCGAGGCGCATGTCGCCGCGCCCGCCGAGCCGCATCCTGCGTGCTGCCGCGACTCCGTACCGTGACCCCGGCGTCGGCCGTCCGGCAACCCCGGCTCCGGTCGGCAGGGCGCGGACCGCAGGGCCGAGCAGCACCCCGGGAAGCAGCGGGGGGCGCTGTGCGTTGCGTCGGAGTGGTACGTCGAATGCTGTGTCACACCAGGCACGGCAGTGCGCGGAGAGGGGCCCGATGGAATCCGGCAGTAGGTGGACGACCTGGTGGCAGAAGCGTGACCGCCAGCGGGCCCGGTCGGCGGATACGGACAGTCCGGCCGCCCGACTCGATCAGCTGCTGGGCGCCGTCCGCGCCGGCTTCCCGCTCGCGCCCGCGGCCCATCCGGCCGGCTACCGGTGCTCCTGTGACCGGGTCGCGTGTCCGGCCCCCGCCCAGCACCCGGTCTCCTTCGCCTGGCAGAGCCAGGCCACCACCGACCCCGAGCAGGTCGCCCGCTGGCTCTCCCGGGATCCGCGGGCCAACTTCATCACCGCCACCGGGCGCGCCCACGACGTGCTGGACGTGCCGGCCGAGGCGGGCCGGCTGGCTCTGGCGCGGCTCACCGCGCTGGGCGTCGAGGGCCCGGTGGCCGCGGTCGGCGAGGACCGCTACCTCTTCTTCACCGCCACCCGGGGCACCCCGGTGGACGAGGACGAGTGGTGGCCGAGTGCGCTGGACTCCACCCCGGACACCATGTCCGAGCACCCCGGGCTGCGCTGGCACTGCCGCGGCTCGTACACCCTGCTGCCGCCGGCCGCGCTGCCGGACGGCTCCGAGGTGCGCTGGCTGAGCGGGCCCGAGCAGCCGCTGCCGGACCCGCTGCGCGTGCTGGACGTGCTGACCGACGCCTGTACCGAGGTGGGCGCGGTCGCCGAGGAGCAGTGGCTGATCGGCTGACCCGCTGGCCCGCTGGCCCGCTGGCCCACCGACCGCGCCGGTGCGGCCGCCGGGCCGGGCCCGGCGGCCGTGGCCGTTACGGCAGGGTGAGGACCTCCGCGCCGTCGGCGGTCACCACCAGGGTGTGCTCGAACTGCGCGGTGCGCTTGCGGTCCTTGGTGACGACCGTCCAGCCGTCCGCCCAGATCTCGTAGTCGTAGGTGCCCAGGGTCAGCATCGGCTCGATGGTGAAGGTCATCCCGGGCTTGATCACCTCGGTGGCCCGCTCGCTGTCGTAGTGCGGGATGATCAGGCCGGAGTGGAACGACGTGTTG
This sequence comes from Kitasatospora sp. NPDC052868, assembly GCF_044547105.1. Lineage (NCBI taxonomy): Bacteria > Bacillati > Actinomycetota > Actinomycetes > Kitasatosporales > Streptomycetaceae > Kitasatospora > Kitasatospora sp. NPDC052868. The sequence continues at coordinate 316,728 of NZ_JBITZW010000001.1, forward strand.
ATGCCGTGTCCGGTGAAGTCCCGCACCACGCCGTAGCCGAAGCGCTTGGCGTAGGACTCGATGACCCGGCCGATCACATTGACCTGCCGGCCCGGCTTGACCGCCTTGATCGCCCGGTTCAGCGACTCCCGGGTGCGCTCCACCAGCAGCCTGGACTCCTCGTCCACGTCGCCGCACAGGTAGGTGGCGTTGAGGTCGCCGTGCACCCCGTGGATGTAGGCGGTGGCGTCGATGTTGACGATGTCGCCGTCCTGGAGCACGGTCGAGTCCGGGATCCCGTGGCAGATCACCTCGTTGATCGAGGTGCAGACCGACTTCGGGAAGCCGCGGTAGCCCAGGTCCGACGGGTACGCGTCGTGGTCGCACATGTACTCGTGCGCGACGGCGTCCAGCGCATCGGTGGTGACACCGGGGGCGATCAGCTTCGCGGCCTCCTCCATCGCCTGGGCGGCGATCCGGCTCGCGATCCGCATCTTCTCGATCGTCTCGGCGGTCTGCACCTCGGGCCCGGTGTACGGCGCCGGTGCGGGCCGGCCGACGTACTCGGGGCGGGCGATGTGCGCCGGGACCTTGCGGGTGGGGGACTGGATGCCGGGTACGAGAGCCATGGCCGCGAGTCTAGAGCGTGTCCGACGATTCCCGCCGGGCGCACGAACCCACGGGGCCAGCCCCGGCCGCCGCGGTGTGCGCGGGGGCCCGGCCGGGGGAATCATCGGTACGAACACGACGACGACCGACGGGAGACAGCGCCATGCCCCTGGGATTCCACCGCAAGCCGACCGGCAAGCCCGGTGAGTGGTTCTACTGCATCAAGCACGCCAAGGTCGAGGAGGGGCCGGAGTGCCCCGCCAAGGACCGCCTCGGCCCCTACGCCAGCCGGGAGGAGGCCGCCCACGCGCTGGCGCTCGCCGACGAGCGCAACCGGGAGTGGCGCAACGACCCGAACTGGAGCGACCGCCCGGCCGGTGACGATCCGCAGTAGGGCCCGCGGTCGCGGCGGCCCGACCCCCGGGCCCGGTAGCCCGCGCGGGCCGGGCTACCGAGAGGCCGTCAGCGGTCCTGCGGGTCCAGGTACTTCGCGCTGGTCAGCGGCGCGAGCACCTGCCAGCCGAGCGAGGCGTACAGCGCGTGCCCGTCCGGGGTGCCGGCCAGCACGCCGGTCTGGGCCCCCCGCTCGTGCGCGGCGGTCGCCAGCACCCGCATGACCAGGCTGCCGAGGCCCTTGCGGCGGTGGTCGGCGGACGTCTCGATCTGGTCGACGACGGCGGTCGCACCGCCGACGGCGATCTGGCCGCGGGCCGCCAGCGCGCCGTCGGCGGTGGCGACCATGGTGCGCACGACGTCGCCGCGGACCCAGCTGCGCAGGCGGTAGCCGTCGGGGGCGGTCAGCCGGTGGGCGGGCGCCGGGGTCAGCGGGACGGTCATCAGGTAGCCGGGCTCGTCGTCGATCCACCACCCGGGCCCGAGCCAGGGCGTGATGACCGCCGGCTCCGCGAAGATCTTGAGCCACGTCCCGCCGGCGCGCACCGAGCCGGCCACCTTGCGCACGTCGGCCTCCCGCACGGCGTCCCCGGTGGCGTCGAAGACGTGGCGGGTGACATGGCCGACGACGCCCACGTCGACGGTGTACCCCCAGGGCTCGACCGTGGGCGGCGCCGCCATCCGCGACGCGATCCACCCGTCGACCCAGCTGCGTACGACGTTCTCCGCCGTGGTCTCCAGCATGGCCACCCCTCCGTTCGACAGACCTGAACAGAGGCGAGAGTAATAGGCCAATGGGCTGCTTGTCACTTACTTTCGGCCAGCGGGTGAGCGGGTGAGCGGGTGAGCGGGCGAGCGGGCGGGCCGCCGGGCCGGTGTCAGCCGACGGCCGCCCGCTGCGCCTCGGACCGCTCGTGCTCCGCGCGGACGGCGACCGCGTTCGGGTCGGTCCGGCTGTCGTAGGAGAGCAGGCTGGGCAGGGCGGCGGCCAGGGCGAGGACCCCGACCACGCAGGCCGCGCCGCCGGCCCAGACCGAGGCGCGGACGCCGACCAGGCCGGCCATGCCGCCGGCCCGGACCTGGCCGAGCTGGGGGCCGAGCGAGTAGCTGAGCAGCTCCACGCCGGCCATCCGCCCGCGGACCTCGTCGGGGATGGACTGGTTCCACATGGTGGAGCGGGCGATGCCGCTGATCTGGTCGGCGCCGCCGGCCAGGGCCAGGCAGAACAGCACCAGCCAGACGCTGCCGGACAGCCCGGCGAGGGTCATCGCCGCACCCCAGCCGAGGGCGGCCACCACCAGCATCCGGCCCTGCCGGTGGATGGCGGAGGTCCACCCGCTGGTCGCCGAGACGGCCAGCGCGCCGACCGCGGAGGCGGCGTACATCGGGCCGAGCGCCCAGTCGGCGTGCAGCTCCGAGGCGAGGAAGGGGAAGATCGCCACCGGGAAGGCGAACAGCATCGCGCAGGTGTCGATGGCGTAGGTGCCCAGCAGGTCCTTGCGGCTCCAGGCGTACCGGACCCCGGCGACGACGGCCCGCAGCGAGGGCTTCTCGGCTCCGGTGGGCGGCGGGACCGCGCGCATCCGGGCGAGCAGCAGCAGCGAGGCGGCGAAGGTCAGCACGTCCAGCGCGTACGCCGTCTGCACCCCGGCGAAGGCCACGATGATCCCGGCCAGGGCCGGTCCGGCCACCGAACCGGCGTTCCGGTACAGGGAGTTGAGTGCGAAGGCGGCGGTCAGCTGGTCGTGCGGGACGATCCGCGGGGTGAGCGAGTCCAGCGCCGGGCGCTGCAGGCCGTCGGTGGCGGCGACCAGCGCGGCCACCAGGTAGATCGGCCACAGCACCGGGGTCGGCAGCAGCGCGTTGAGCAGCAGCAGGCCGGTGAGCAGACCGAGGCCGGCCTCCGAGAACAGCACCAGCTTGCGGCGGTCCAGCGCGTCGGCGAGGGCGCCGCCCCAGAGGCCGAAGACGACCAGCGGCACCAGTTCGAAGGCGCCGACCAGGCCGACCGCGAAGGACGAGCCGGTCAGCTCCTTGATCTGCATCGGCACGGCCACGTAGGTGAGAAAGCTGCCCAGGCTGGTGACGCACCCGGAGAGCCACAGCAGCCGGAAGTCCCGTGAGGAGTGCCAGGGGGTCAGGTCGGGGCGCAGGGAGCGCAGCAGCGCCCGCGGTCCCCTGGTCGGGGCTGGTTCGGATTCGTTCACGGAGGACCATCCTCGGCGGCCCGCGGCCGCTCCCGCAACGGGTTTTCCGCGGGGCCGCCCGCCGGGGTGCGGCCCCGCCCGCCCGCCTACCAGCGGCTGATCGCCGGCCCCGCGGTGAGCCGTCCGGCGAGGTCGGCCAGCCGGTCGAGCGCGGAGCGGCGCCCCGGTGCCCGCCCGGCGGCGGCGCTCACCAGGTGCTGGGCGAGGTCGAACGGCTCCTCCTCCGCGGTGCCGACGGCCAGCCGCTCGTGCGCGAGCCCCGCGAGGTCGCCGAAGCCGAAGCCGAAGCCGAAGCCGAGACCGGGACCGGAGCCGGTCCCGGAGCCGTCCCCGCTCCCGCCGCCGTCCACGGCGAGCACCGTGGCGCCGGACCGGCGGGCGTCCTGTACCCGCTCCAGCAGCGCCTCCCCGGCCGCCGCCGGCGCCACCACCAGCACGGTCGCCCCGCGCCCGGCCCCGCTCAGCCGCCGCAGCCCCTGCGCCAGATGCTCCGGGGCCTGCTCGGGCACCCGGTGCCGTAGCAGGGTGGGGGCCAGCCGCGGGACGTCCGACCAGGCGGCCTCGTCCTCCAGGTGGGCGGCCAGGTGCCAGGGCTCGTACGCCTCGGTGCCCACCAGCAGCAGGCCGCCCGCGCCCCGCCGGGTGACCGAGTGCCGCAGCGCCCCGGCGAAGCCGCCGACCGCCTCCAACCAGCCCGTGCCCGCCAGGTGCTCACGGAGTGCCGAAACTCTCACCGCGTCCATGCGCCCCAGAATGTCGCGGCGGGGCGGCCGTTTGGCAGGATCGGCCCATGACTTCCCTCGAATCAGCGACAAACCCGGCCCACGAACTGCCGGACGTCTCGCAGCTCGTGGTCGGTGTCCTCGGCGGCACCGGAGACCAGGGGCGCGGGCTGGCCTACCGACTGGCCAAGGCCGGCCAGCAGGTGATCATCGGTTCGCGCGACGCGGCCCGGGCCGAGGCCTCGGCGGCCCAGCTCGGCCTCGGCGTGCGCGGCGCCGACAACGCGGCCACCGCGCGGGACAGCGACATCGTGATCGTCGCGGTGCCGTGGGACGGGCACGCCGCCACGCTCTCCGCCCTGCGCGAGGAGCTGGCCGGCAAGATCGTGGTGGACTGCGTCAACCCGCTGGGCTTCGACAAGCAGGGCGCCTACGCGCTGGTCCCTGAGGAGGGCAGCGCCGCCCAGCAGGCGGCCGCCCTGCTGCCGGACTCCCGGGTCACCGCGGCCTTCCACCACCTGTCGGCGGTGCTGCTCCAGGACGAGTCCGTCGAGTCGATCGACACCGACGTCATGGTGCTCGGCGAGGAGCGCGCCGCCACCGACGTCGTCCAGGCGCTGGCCGGGCGGATCCCCGGGATGCGCGGCGTCTTCGCGGGCCGGCTGCGCAACGCCCACCAGGTGGAGTCGCTGGTCGCCAACCTGATCTCGGTCAACCGCCGCTACAAGGCGCACGCGGGCCTGCGGATCACGGACGTCTGACCGGCCCGCGCGGCCCGCGCCCACCGGCCCGCGGACGCGCCGACCTCACCCCTGGACCCGGTCCGGCGGTGAGGTCGGCGACAATGGGGGCCGACCGCACCCGCCCTGAGGAGCCCCCCGCCATGCCCCGCACGTCCCTCTTCGCCCTGATCGTCGTCGTCCTCGCGCTGACCGCCGCCGTGGTCGCCCTGGTGCAGGGCGACTGGGTGGGCCTGATCTGGATCCCGCTGGCCGGTGTGGCGAGCAACGTGCTCTGGCTCAACCTGCGCCGCGCCAAGCTGGCGAAGGCCGCCGCCGAACGCGGCTGAGAGCCGGCCCCGGCCAGGCAGGCCGGACCGGGGCCGGCTCTCCGGAAGGAGAGGCGCTAGCTCTTCCAGAAGGTGAAGAGCTCCCGGCCGAACAGCGCGTACGCCTCGTCGACCCCGAACAGGCCCATCAGGCCGTACACGGTGTCGAAGAAGAACCGGTTCACCTCGGGCTGCCACAGCAGCGCGAAGACCGCCAGCATCCCGTACGGCGTGAACGGCTCGACGGCGCGGCGGGCCCGGTACGACAGCCAGGGCTCGATGATGCCGTAGCCGTCCAGCCCCGGCACCGGGAGCAGGTTCAGCAGGGCCGCGCTGACCTGCAGCATGCCGAGGAAGCCCAGGGCCAGTGCCAGCGGCGAGACGATCAGCTCCTGGCCGCGCCAGACGGCGTGCACGGACGGGTCGTCCAGCCAGCCCGCGCCGACCGGGATCAGCAGCAGGGCCGCGAAGACCAGGTTCACCAGCGGGCCGGCCGCCGAGATCAGGCTGTGCTTGAGCCGCCCGTTGATCCGGTGCCGCTCGATCCAGACCGAACCGCCGGGCAGGCCGATGCCGCCGAGGATCACGAAGACGATCGGCAGCACGAAGCTGAGCAGGACGTTCGCGTACTTGAGCGGGTTGAGCGTCAGGTAGCCCTTGGCGCCGACGGTGAGGTCGCCGCCGTGCAGCGCCGTCCGGGCGTGCGCGTACTCGTGCAGGCAGAGCGAGACCATCCAGCCCGCCACCACGAACAGGAACACCCCGAACGAGGCGTTGCCGTACCCCGCGTACACCGCCCAGCCGGAGGTGGCGAGTATCGCGAGCAGCACCCAGAACACCGGGCTGATCCGGCGGTCCTCGCTGCGCGAGCGCTGCGTTGCGGCGAAGGTCATGACGTGGGTGCTCCGAGGGGGTCTGGGGTGCGGGCCGGACCGATCATGCCGGGCGGTCCGGCGCTGGGACAAGCCGTCCAGGGTGAACGTACGGCACCCCGGCCCCGTTCCACCCCCGCGCAAATGTGCGTGCGCACCCGCGGGCATCGACCAGAATGGGCAGGTGCACTACGGCATCCTCGGCACCACCACGGCCCATCACGACGACGGAACCCCGGTCCCGCTCGGCGGTGCCCGGCTGCGCGCACTCCTTGCCGCCCTGGTCCTACGGCAGGGGCGGCCGGTGCCGGCCGACCTGTTGGTGGACGAGGTCTGGGACACCGAGCCGCCACAGGACTCCTCGGCCGCGCTGCAGACCCTGGTCGGCCGGCTGCGGCGGACCATCGGCCGTGACGCGGTCGGCTCCGGTCCGGCCGGCTACTGGCTGACCGATCCGCGGACCGACCTCGGCGAGTTCCAGCGGCTCTCCGCCGAGGGCCGCGAGGCGCTGGAGACCGGCGACCACGGGCCGGCCGCCGAGCGGCTGGGCCGGGCCCTGGCGCTCTGGCGCGGCCCAGCCCTCGCCGACCTGCCCGACCGCGGCGGGCCGGCCACCCGGCTGGAGGCCCAGCGCGAGGAGGCCCGCCGGCACCGGATCACCGCCGAGCTCGGCCTCGGCCGGGCCGCCGAGCTCGTCGCGGAGCTCGCCGAGCTGTGCGAACGGCAGCCGCTGGACGAGCAGTTGCAGTACCTGATGGTCCGGGCGCTGAACGAGAGCGGCCGCACCGCCGAGGCGCTGCGCCACTACGAGCGGACCAGGCGGGCGCTGGCCGACGAGCTCGGCGTCGACCCGGGCCGCCGTCTCCAGGAGCTGTACGCGCAGCTGCTGTCCCCGGCCGAGCCGCCGCCGGGCCGGCCGCAGCCCGACGCCTCCCAGCCGACAGGCCCCGCAAGTCCCGCAAGTTCCGCAGGCTCAGCAGTCCCCGCCGCCCCCGTCGGAGCCGCCATGGCATCGGCGCCCGAGCCGGCCGCGCAGGTTGCCGCCGCCCGGAGCGCCGGCAACCTGCGCGGCCGGCTCACCAGCTTCGTCGGCCGGGAGAGCGACCTCGCGGCCCTGCGCGGCACCCTGACCGGCAGCCGGATGGTCACCCTGACCGGCCCGGGCGGCTCCGGCAAGACCAGGCTCTCGATCGAGGCCGGCCGGGCCGAACAGGGCGCCGGGCGCTGGCCGGACGGCGTCTGGCTGGCCGAGCTGGCCCCGCTGGAGAGCCCGGAGGCCGTCCCGGGCGCGGTGGTCTCCGCGCTCGGCCTGCGCGAGACCGTGCTGCACACCGGCGGCATGGTCGCCGAGGTGATAGAGAGCCGCACCGAGGACCCGGTGCGCCGACTGGTCGAGCACTGCGGCCACCGCCGGATGCTGCTCGTCCTGGACAACTGCGAGCACCTGATCCAGGCCGCCGCCGACCTCGCCGACCAGCTGCTCGCCGAGTGCCCCGGCCTGACCGTGCTCGCCACCAGCCGCGAGCCGCTCGGCGTCCCCGGCGAGACGGTCCTGCCGGTCGAGCCGCTGCCCGACCCGGTGGCGCTTCGGCTGCTCGCCGAGCGCGCCGCCGCCGCCCGCCCCGGCTTCGACCCGCGGAGCGAGCCGGAGGCCTGCGCCGAGATCTGCCGCCGGCTGGACGGCCTGCCGCTGGCCATCGAACTGGCCGCCGCCCGGCTGCGGGTGATGACGGCCCGCCAGATCGCCGACCGGCTGGACGACCGCTTCGCGCTGCTCACCGCGGGCAGCCGCACCCTGTTGCCGCGCCAGCAGACCCTGCGCGCGGTGGTCGACTGGAGCTGGGACCTCCTCGGCAAGCGCGAACGGGCCGTGCTGCGCCGGCTGTCGGTGTTCGCCGGCGGCTGGCGGCTGGAGGACGCCGAGGCGGTCTGCGCCGACCGCGAGGTGCCCCGCGAGGAGGTCGCCGACCTGCTGCTCTCGCTGGTCGACAAGTCGCTGCTGGTGGCCGACCTCGGCGGCGGCGGACTGCCGCGCTACCGGATGCTGGAGACCATCCACGAGTACGCCGCCGAGCGGCTGGCCGAGGCCGTCGAGAACGACGGGACCCAGCGCCGGCACGTCGAGCACTTCCGCACCCTGGTGGTGAGCGCCGAGCGGCGCATCCACGGCCCGGAGCAGCTGCACTGGCTGGACGTGCTGGAACGCGAGCAGGACAACATCCGGGCCGCGCTGCGCCGTGTGGTGGACCGCGGCGAGGAGCAGGAGGGGCTGGCCCTCGTGCTCGGCATGAGCTGGTACTGGTCGCTGCGCGGCTACAGCCTGGAGGCCCGCGGCTGGTACGACGCGGTGGCGGCGTTCGGCCCCGACCCGTTCGCCCCGGAGGCGGTGGTCGTCCCGCTGGACCGCCCGGTGCTGGCGTACGGCCTGCCGATGCCGGAGGGGGTGGTGGCCGAGGGCCGCCGGGAGATGGCGATGTACCGGCTGGTCGGGCTGTTCGAGGGCAATCTGGAGATCCTGGCCGATCCCGACGCCGGGCGGCTCGCCCAGCGGATGCTGGACGTCTACACCCCGGACCTGCCGCAGGCCTACCGGTTCCCCGGGCTGATGCGGGTGTTCGGGGCGTTCGTGGCCGGTCGGCTGGACGAGATGAAGGGCCTGCTGGAGGACGCGGTGGAGGGCTGCCGTCGGCACGGCAGCAGCAACGACCTGGCGTTCATCCTGCAGATCCGGGCCAAGATGATGAACGACTGGCCGGGCGGCACCGAGCAGGGCGTGCGGGACGGCGAGGAGTCGCTGGAGCTGTTCCGCCAGGCCGGCAACCGCTGGGGGATGTCCCAGGCGCTGGCGGCCCGCGGCGAGTCGATGGCCAACCAGGACCTCACCGACGAGGCCGTCGAGTCGTACCAGCGGGCGATCGAGCTGGCCGAGGAGCTGGGCGCCCCGCAGGAGGTGCCGATGCTGCGGGTGCACCTGGGCGGTGCCCTGCTCGGCCGCGACATCGACGAGGGCGAGCGGTACATCCGGGAGGCACTGGCCGCGATCGAGCCGGGGAAGAACCAGGCGTCCAACGGTGCGCTGCTCTTCGGGCACCTGATGCTCTGCGGCCTGCACGCCTACCGCGGCGAGTTCGACGAGGCCCTGGAGCAGTTGGACCAGCTGGGCTGGAGCAGGATCGGCGCCTTCGCCCCCGGTCTGGTCGCCGGGATGCTCACCGTCACCCGGGGCTGGGTGATGGCCCGGGCCGGGGATCCGGAGAGCGGGGCCGAGCTGGTCCGGGAGGGGCGGCGGCTGCTGCAGGCCGTCCCGCAGCCCGCGAGCGGTTTCGCCGAGCAGATGTCGGTGATGCTGGTGCCCCCGGTGGCCGGGGTGCTGCGGGCGTTCGCCGAGCGGGACGGCGATCTGGTGGCGGCCCGGCGGGCGGCCGTGCTGCTCGGCGCGCACCAGGGGCTGCACGGCCCGCGGGGCGGCTGGCTGGACCGTACCGAGCGCGAGGAGTCCGAGCGGAGCCTGCGGGCCCTGCTCGGCGAGGAGGCCTTCGCGGCCGCCCGGGCCGAGGGCACCGTGCTGACCATCACCGAGGCCGGTGTGCTGCTCGACATGGTGGCCGACTGGCAGGCCGGCTGACCCCCCGTCCCAGGGGTCGGCCGGCCTGCCGGATCATGGGGTGCGGACCGTCAGGTCCGCTTGCGGAAGCGGGCCACCGCGAGCGGCGCGAAGACCGCCGTGATGCCCACCGACCAGCCCAGCACGATCAGCACCGGGTGGGCCACCGCGCCCTCGCCGTTGAGCAGGGCGCGGCAGGCGTCGGCGAGTGCCGAGAGCGGGTTGACCTTGGTGAAGGACTGCAGCCAGCCGGGCATGGTGCCGGTCGGCGCGAAGATCGAGCTGCCGAACTGCATCGGCATCAGGACGAGCATGGACACCCCCTGGACGGCCTGCGCGCTCTTCATCGCCATGCCGAGCAGCATCGAGATCCAGACGATCGACATGCCGAACAGCAGCGCGAGCCCGACCGCGGCCAGCACCTCCAGCGGGCCGGTCTTCACCTCGAAGCCGAGGATCAGGGAGAACCCGATCAGGATGGTGAAGGAGACCAGGGACCGGCAGGTCTCCGCGCCGATCTTGGAGAGCAGCACCGAGGAGCGGCCGATCGGCAGCGTCCGGAACCGGTCCATCACCCCGGTCTGGAAGTCGCTGTTGAGGCCGGTGCCGACGGCCATCGCCAGGGTGATCCCGGTCTGTCCGAGCAGGCCGGGGATCAGGTACTGCTTGTAGGCGTCCTGGCCGCCGGAGATCGCGCCGCCGAAGACGTAGACGAACAGCACGATGAAGATGACCGGCATCAGGACGGCGTCGAACATCGACTCCGGGTCGGCCTTGATCCGCATCAGGTTGCGGCGGGTCAGCGCGCCGACGTGCCGCAGGTGGCCGGAGAGCCCGATCCGGGAGTCCTCCACCTTGGCCGGGCTGAGCGTGGCGGTGGTCATGCGACGGGCTCCTTGGCGAGGCTCTGGGCGGGCGCCGCGTCGGGCGCGGGCTTGCCGGTGATGGTGAGGAAGACCTCGTCGAGGCTGGGCACCAGGGTGTCGATGTCGCTGATCGCGAAGCCGCGGGTGCCGAGCACCCCGACCACGGCGGTCAGCTGCTCGTCGCCGGTGATCGGCACCGAGAGCAGTCCGGTGTCGGCGGAGAAGGTGGCGGCGCCGATGCCGGTGTCGTGCAGGCAGCGGGCCATCTCGGGCAGCTCGGCCGCGTCGGCCGGGCGGACCTGCAGGGTCCGGCCGCCGACCTGGGCCTTGAGCTGGGCCACCCCGCCGGAGGCGATGACCCGGCCGCGGTCGATCACGGTCAGCTCGTGGGCGAGCTGCTCGGCCTCCTCCATGTACTGGGTGGTGAGCAGCACGGTGGAGCCCTCGGCGACCATCCGCTGCACCTCGTCCCAGACCTCGTTGCGGGTGCGCGGGTCCAGGCCGGTGGTCGGCTCGTCCAAGTAGAGGACCCGGGGGCGGCCGATCATGCTGGCGGCCAGGTCGAGGCGGCGGCGCATGCCGCCGGAGTAGGTCTTGGCGACGCGCTTGCCGGCCTCGGTGAGCGAGAAGCGCTCCAGCAGCTCGGCGGCGCGCTCCTTGGCGTCCTTGCGGGACAGGTCGAGGAGCCGGCCGATCAGGTAGAGGTTCTCGTAGCCGGAGAGCATCTCGTCGACGGAGGCGTACTGGCCGGTGAGGCCGATCGTGCGGCGCAGCTGCTTGGGCTGGCGCAGGACGTCGTAGCCGCCGACGAAGGCGGTGCCGGCGTCGGGCTTGATCAGCGTGGACAGGATCCGGACCAGCGTGGTCTTGCCGGCGCCGTTGGGGCCGAGCACGCCGAGGACGGTGCCCTCGCGGACGGTGAGGTCGACCCCGTCGAGGGCCTTGGTGCTGCCGTAGTGCTTGACGATGCCGCGGACCTCGACGGCGTTGCCAGCGGCGGGTCCCCGGTCGTTCGGGGCGGTGGCGATTCGTGTCATGCCCTCAGGCTGCCCGACCCGGCTGTCAGCGGGCTGTCACCGCCTCCCCGGCCCGGGCGGGCGGTGACAGCCCGCTGTCATCACACTGTCGCGGCGCTGTCAGCAGGCGGGGAGGGCCCCGCACCCGGCGGGTGCGGGGCCCTCCCCGGTGTGCCGATCGGTCAGTGGAAGGTGTGCTCCGGCGCCGGGAAGGTGCCGGCCGAGACGTCGGCGGCGAACTCGCGGGCGGCCTCGCCGAGGACGGCCCGCAGGTTGGCGTACTGCTTGACGAACTTGGGCACCCGGCCGGCGGTCATCCCGGCCATGTCGGTCCAGACCAGGACCTGGGCGTCGCAGTCGACCCCGGCGCCGATGCCGACGGTCGGGACCGACAGCTGCCCGGTGACCTGGGCGGCCAGCTCGGCGGGCACGGCCTCCAGGACGACGGCGAAGGCGCCGGCCTGCTGGACGGCCTTGGCGTCGCGCAGCAGCTGGTGCGCCGCCTCGTCGCCGCGGCCCTGGACGGGGTAGCCGCCGAAGGCGTGGACGGACTGCGGGGTGAGGCCGATGTGCGCCATCACCGGGATGCCGGCCTCGACCAGCAGCTCGATCGAGCGGGCGCTGCGCTCGCCGCCCTCCAGCTTGACCGCGCCGACCCCGGCCTCCTTCATCAGCCGGGCGGCGTTGTGCATGGCCTGGGCGGGCGACTCCTGGTACGACCCGAACGGCAGGTCGGCGACGATCATCGCCCGCCTGGTGCCGCGGACGACGGCGGCGGAGAGCATCACCATCTGATCCATGGTCACCGGCACGGTGGTCTCGTAGCCGAGGTGGCAGTTGCCGGCGGAGTCGCCGACCAGCAGGACCGGGGTGCCGGCCTCGTCGAAGACGCCCGCGGTCAGGGCGTCGTAGGCGGTGAGCATCGACCACTTCTCGCCGCGCTGCTTGGCGGCGGCGAGGTCGCGGACGGTGACGCGGCGGTTGGTGACCCCGCCGTAGAGGCTGGCGGTCGACGCCTGGTTCTGGGCAGGCGAAGGCGAAGAAGCGTTCATCGAACAGGCTCCTGAAGGGTTGTCGTCTCGTGGCGCCGTGCGGCGTCCCCGGATCACCTCCATGCTTGCACGCCTGCGCGCGGGCGCAAAGAGGGGTGCATCCCCTCCGGTGCGATCTGTGGCACACCGCCCGCCGGGGCCGGGCCTTTGCCCAAACTTTATGAAACGGAGTCGTCTCGTATCGAAAATCGAGCTACGCTGCTCCAGGGGGTTACGAGACGCCGTCGACTCGAAAAGGCGGCGTGTGCAGACCCGCCAGTGCCACGCCACCACGGACGGGAATTCCAATGACCACCGCAGCCGCGCCACCCCGTGTGCCGGAAGCCATCCACCGCCGCCGCTGGGCGATCCTGGGCACCCTGGTGCTCGCCCTGCTCGTCGTCGTGCTCGACAACTCGATCCTCAACGTCGCGATGAAGACCATCGCCTCCCCGGCGCCGACCGGCCTCGGCGCCAGCCAGAGCGACCTGGAATGGTCGATCAACTCCTACACCCTGGTGTTCGCCGGGCTGCTGTTCACCTCCGGCCTGCTCGGCGACCGCTTCGGCCGCAAGCGCGCGCTGCTGGCCGGCATGGTGGTCTTCGGGCTCGCCTCGCTGCTCTCCGCGCTGGCCGCCTCACCCGGCGAACTCATCGGCTACCGCGCCCTGATGGGCGTCGGCGGCGCCCTCGCGATGCCCGCGACGCTGGCCATCATCATGAACGTCTTCGAGCGCGCCGAGCAGCCCAAGGCGATCGGCATCTGGGCCGGCGCGGTCGGCCTGGCCATCGCGATCGGCCCGATCACCGGCGGCCTGCTGATCGAGCACTTCTGGTGGGGCTCGGTCTTCCTGATCAACGTCCCGATCGTGATCGTCGCCGTCGTCATGATGGTGCTGCTGGTGCCCGAGTCCAAGGACCCCAACCCGGGCCGGCTCGACCCGATCGGCGTGCTGCTCTCGATCATCGGCCTGGTCGCGCTGATCTACGGGATCATCAAGGGCGGCGAGCTCGCCGACTTCACCGCCGCCGGCGCCTGGGTGCCGATGCTGATCGGCGTGCTGGCACTGGTCGCCTTCGTCTGGTTCGAGCGCCGCACCGCGCACCCCGCGCTGGACGTCACCTGGTTCCGCAACAAGGTGTTCAGCGCCTCCGTGGTCGTCGTCGGCGTGGTCTTCTTCGCGCTGATGGGCGTCTCCTTCTTCGGCGTCTTCTACATCCAGAGCGTGCGCGGCTACAGCGCCCTGCAGGCCGGCGTGCTGATGCTGCCGCTGGCCGTCGCCCAACTGCTGTTCGCCCCCCGGGCCCGGCTGGTGGTCGACCGCTTCGGCATCCGCGCCACCTGCGCCGGCGGCATGGTGCTGATCGCGCTCGGCTTCCTCGGCTACCTGCTGCTGAACGCCACCACGCCGATCTGGGTGCTGGTCGTGCTCGGCCTGCTGATGGGCACCGGCATGGCGCACGTGATGCCGCCGGTCACCGTCGCCATCATGGCCTCGCTCCCGCGGGAGAAGGCCGGTGCCGGATCGGCGATCAACAACACCTTCCGCCAGGTCGGCGGTTCGCTCGGGGTCGCCGTGCTCGGCGCGGTGCTCTCCACCGTCTACCGGGACGGCATGTCGGACAAGCTGGCCCAGCTGCCGACCGAGGCGCTGCGGGAGAAGGCGGGCGAGTCCCTGGAGGCCACCCTGGCCGTCGCCGGGCGGCTCGGCCCGCAGGGCGCCGGCCTGGTCGGCCCGGCCAACGAGTCGTTCATCAACGCCATGCACGTGGTGGCGGGCCTGTCCGCCGGCATCACCGCGCTCGGCGCCCTGCTGGCCTGGCTGCTGCTCCCCGGCCGGATCGCGGCCGGCGGGCCCGGCGCCCCCGGCGCGGCCAAGCCCGGTGAGCAGCAGCAGCCCGATCTGTCCGGACCGGCCCGCGAGCCGGAGGCCGCAGGAGCCTGACCGGCGACCGCGACGGGTGAGAATAGGGGGCCCCGCCTCCCCGGGTGTACCGGGAGGGCGGGGCCGCCGTCCGTGCCGGCCTTCCACCGCGCCGGGACCACGGACGACAATCGAAGAGGACGGCACCGCGCGCCCGCGCGCACCCAGGAGGAGAGAGCGGGGATGAAGACGGACACCACGGTCGTTGCGGCCTATCCCGGCCCGCGCCGGGGCCGCCCCCGCAGCGAGGCGGCCGAGCAGGCGATCTTCGCCGCGGTCGAGGAGCTGATGGCGGGCGGTACGGCCCTGGCCGAACTGACCATCGAGGGCATCGCCACCGCCGCCGGCGTCGGCAAGGCCACCATCTACCGGCGCTGGCCCAACAAGGAGGCCCTGCTGGTGGACATGGTCAGCCGGCTGGAGGCCCCGGTGCCCGAGCCGACCGGCGGCTCCGTCCGGGACGACCTGGTCGCCATGATCGAGTACATGCGGATCCGCGGCCTCACCAAGCGCTCCCGCTGGGTGCTCAAGGCCGCCCTCGGCCAGATGCACAGCTGGCCCGAGCTGCGCACCGCCTACCGCGACCGGGTGATCATGCCGCGCCGGCAGGCGGCCTACGAGCTGATCCGCCGGGGCATCCTCCAGGGCGAGCTGCGGGCCGACCTCGACGAGGACCTGCTCGGCGACCTGCTGATGGGGCCGATCCTGGCCCGCAGCATCCTGTGGGACGACTCCGACCTGGACGACCCCGGGCTGGCCGCCCGGATGGTCGACGCCCTGCTCCAGGGGCTCGGTCCGGTTCCCCATCCGGCCGTCCGGGACCTCCCCGGAGGCGGCCTGTAGCGGGACTGTGACCTGCGGCGTGGCCTGCCTCACCAATCCCGGCCACGCCGGAACCCGCTCCCCGGAGCCCGCGTCTGTCCCGGCATAGGCTGAGCCGGGAATCCGATCAAACCGGCACCAGTCCGGCACGCCGTCCGCCCACCCGGGCGGCGCGGGATCGGACCGGCAGACGGCACGAACGACGGGAGCCACGGCATGGCACAGGCGGACAGGGCGGACCGGGCGGCGGAACCGGCGGAGGACGGCAGCGGGCCGGCCACCGCCGGGAGCGCCTCCGGGGGATCCCGCCCGGGCCGCGGCTTCCTGGGCCTGCGGCACTGGGGCCGGGACGACCGCGGCAGCACCACCTGGCGGCGCGGCCTGGTCCTCGCCGTGCTCGCCCTGCTCACCACGGCCCTGCTGGTCCTCCACTCCGAGGTCCCGAACTCCGTCGGCAACCTCGGCAGCCTGCTGGAGACCTTCCTGCCCTGGCTGGGCCTGGCCGTCCCGGTCCTGCTGCTGCCCGCCCTGCTGCGGCGCTCCGCCACCGCGCTGATCGCGCTGCTGGCGCCCACCCTGGTCTGGTTCAACCTGTTCGGCGGGCTGCTCAGCGACAAGGGCGGCGGCGCCGGCGACTGGACGGTGGTCAGCCACAACGTCGCCGCCGCCAACACCGACCCGCAGCGCACGGTGCAGCTGCTGAAGGACTCCGGCGCCCAGATCGTCGCCCTCCAGGAGCTGGCCGGCAAGCCGCTGCGCGGCTACGAGAGCGGACTGGCCGACGCCTACCCGTACCACGAGGTGGAGGGCACGGTCGGCCTCTGGTCGAAGTACCCGATCAGCGGGGTGTCCGTGGTGGACATCAAGATGGGCTGGACCAGGGCGTTCCGCGCCCAGGTCGCCACCCCGCAGGGCCCGGTGGCGGTGTACGTCGCGCACCTGCCGTCCGTCCGGCTGAAGGCCGAGGGCGGCTTCACCGTCGACCAGCGGGACGCCAGCGCGCAGGCGCTCGGCGACGCCATCGAGGCCGAGCCGCTGAAGAAGGTCCTGCTGCTCGGCGACCTCAACGGCACCATGAACGACCGCAGCCTGGCGCCGATCACCTCGCAGATGCGCTCGGCCCAGGGCGCGGCGGGGGACGGCTTCGGCTTCAGCTGGCCGGCCTCGTTCCCGATGGCCCGGATCGACCAGATCATGAGCAAGGGCGGCCTCAAGCCCACCGACTCCCGCACCCTGGGGCAGGACGGCAGCGACCACCTCGCGATCGCCGCCGACTACCGGTACTGACCGCTACCGACCGCGGCCGCCCCCGGGTGCCGGGGGCGACCGCGGGTCAGCCGCGGCGCCAGCGGTTGGTGATCGGCAGCCGGCGGTCCCGGCCGAAGCCCTTGACCGAGATCTTCGGGCCCGGCGGGTACTGCCGGCGCTTGTACTCGGCGGTGTCGACCAACCGGATGATCCGGTCGACCACGGCCGGGTCGAAACCGGCCGCGACGATGGCGTCCCGGCCCTGGTCGCCCTCGACGTAGAGGTCGAGCACGGTGTCCAGCAGGTCGTAGTCCGGCAGCGAGTCGGTGTCCACCTGGTCCGGCCGCAGCTCGGCGGACGGCGGCTTGCCGATGGTGTTCTGCGGGATCGGCGGCTGCTCGCCGCGCCGCTCGGCCTCCTCGTTGCGCCAGCGGGCGAGCCGGAAGACCAACGACTTGTAGACGTCCTTGATCGGCCCGTACGCGCCGACCGAGTCGCCGTACAGCGTGGAGTAGCCGACCGCCAGCTCGCTCTTGTTGCCGGGGGCGAGCACCAGGTGCCCCTCCTGGTTGGAGATCGCCATCAGCAGCGTGCCGCGCAGCCGGGACTGCAGGTTCTCCTCGGCCAGGCCGGTCAGCTCGGTGGCCGCCAGGTAGGCGTCGAACATCGGGGCGATCGACACGGTCCGGAAGTGCAGCCCGGTCCGGCGGGCCAGCTCGGCGGCGTCGTCCCTGGAGTGCTGCGAGGAGTAGCGGCTCGGCATCGACACGCAGTGGACGTTGCCGGCGCCGACCGCGTCCACCGCGATGGCCGCCACCAGCGCCGAGTCGATGCCGCCGGAGAGGCCGATCAGCACGGACGCGAAGCCGTTCTTGGTGACGTACGCCCGGGTGCCGGAGACCAGCGCGGCCCAGATCTCCGCCTCGTCCGAGATCCGGGGGGCCACCTCGGCGGTCAGCGGCTCGGCCGGCGCCGGCCGGGGCTCGCCGCCCAGCTCGGTGCGGACCAGGTGCAGCCCGTCGCCGAGCAGCAGGCCGTCGGTGTGGTCGCTGCTCGCGGCCGGCAGGTCGAGGTCGAGGACCATCAGGTGCTCCTCGAACTGCGGGGAGCGGGCCAGCACCGCGCCGTCCGGGGCGACCACGATCGAGTCGCCGTCGAAGACCAGCTCGTCCTGGCCGCCCACCATGTTGACGTAGGCCAGCGGGCAGCCCGCCTCGGCGGCGCGGCGGCGGACCAGGTCCAGCCGGGCGTCGTCCTTGTTCCGCTCGTACGGCGAGCCGTTGACCACCAGCAGCAGGCCGGCCCCGGCCTCGCGGGCGGCCGTGACCCGGCCGCCGTCCTGCCAGATGTCCTCGCAGATCGCCAGGGCGACGTCCACCCCGTGCAGCCGCAGCACCGGCAGCTGGTCGCCGGGCACGAACCAGCGGTACTCGTCGAACACGCCGTAGTTGGGCAGGTGGTGCTTGGCGAAGCGGGTGACCACCTCGCCCCCGTACAGCACCGCCGCGCAGTTCTGCGGCGAGCCGGCCGGCCGGCCGAACCGCGGCGAGGCGTGCTCGGAGCGCCCGAGGTAGCCGACCACCACCGGCAGCCCGCCCAGCCCCTCCTCGGCCAGCCGCTCCGCCAGCCCGGCCAGCGCGGACCGGGACGCCTCGACGAACGACCCGCGCAGGGCGAGGTCCTCGACCGGGTACCCGGTCAGGGCCATCTCGGGAAACGCGACCAGCTGGGCGCCGGCCTCGAAGGCCTGCCTGGTCCAGCGCACCACCTCATCGCCGTTGCGTGCGATGTCACCGACCCAGGGGTCGGTCTGGCTCAGGGCGAGACGGAGATTGGGCATGTCCCGAGTGTAATCGTCGATCTGACGCGATGTCGTTCCGCCCGGGGGTCGCCACTGCCCTCAAGGCCGGTGATCCGCCATGATGGGGGCAGTCGCTTTCGGGTGGTTTCCGGGCGTAACACGAACGTAAAGAGCAGAGGTGAGACTGTCCCCATGGGCAAGCAGCAGGAGTTCGTGCTTCGGACGCTCGAAGAGCGTGACATCCGTTTTGTCCGACTGTGGTTCACCGACGTGCTCGGGTTCCTGAAGTCGGTCGCGGTGGCGCCGGCGGAGCTGGAGCAGGCCTTCGAGGAGGGCATCGGCTTCGACGGGTCGGCGATCGAGGGATTCGCCCGGGTCTACGAGTCGGACATGATCGCCAAGCCGGACCCGACCACCTTCCAGATCCTGCCGTGGCGCTCGGAGACCCCGGGGACGGCCAGGATGTTCTGCGACATCCTGATGCCGGACGGCTCGCCGTCCTTCGCCGACCCCCGGTTCGTGCTCAAGCGGACCCTGGAGAAGGCCTCCGCCCTCGGGTTCACCTTCTACACCCACCCCGAGATCGAGTTCTTCCTGCTGAAGAACCTGCCGGGCGACGGCACCGCGCCGATCCCCGCGGACCAGTCCGGCTACTTCGACCACACCCCGCGCGGGGTGGGCCACGACTTCCGCCGCCAGGCGATCACCATGCTGGAGTCGATGGGCATCTCGGTGGAGTTCTCCCACCACGAGGGCGCCCCCGGGCAGCAGGAGATCGACCTGCGGTACGCCGACGCGCTCTCCACCGCCGACAACATCATGACGTTCCGCCTGGTCATGAAGGAGGTCGCGCTGGAGCAGGGCGTGCACGCCAGCTTCATGCCCAAGCCCTTCTCCGACCACCCGGGCTCGGGGATGCACACCCACCTCTCGCTCTTCGAGGGCGACCGCAACGCCTTCCACGAGTCCGGCGCCGAGTACCAGCTGTCCAAGGTCGGCCGCTCCTTCATCGCCGGCCTGCTCAGGCACGCCGCCGAGACGGCCGCCGTCACCAACCAGTGGGTCAACTCCTACAAGCGGATCTGGGGCGGCTCGCAGCGCACCGCGGGCGCCGGCGGCGAGGCGCCGTCGTACATCTGCTGGGGCCACAACAACCGCTCCGCGCTGATCCGCGTCCCGATGTACAAGCCCGGCAAGCAGGGCTCCACCCGGGTCGAGGTCCGCTCGCTGGACACCGGCTGCAACCCCTACCTCGCCTACGCCGTCACCCTGGCCGCCGGCCTGAAGGGCATCGAGGAGGGCTACGAGCTCCCGGCCGGCGCCGACGACGACGTCTGGGCGCTGTCCGACGCCGAGCGGCGGGCGATGGGCATCCAGCCGATGCCGCAGAACCTCGGCGAGGCGATCGACCTGATGCAGCGCAGCGAGCTGGTCGCCGAGACCCTCGGCGAGCACGTGTTCGACTTCTTCCTGCGCAACAAGCGCCAGGAGTGGGAGGAGTACCGCTCCGAGGTGACGCCGTTCGAGCTGCGGAAGAACCTCCAGGTGCTGTAGTCGCGGGGCTGCGCTGACGTCCGGTCAAGTGCCGGAGGGCTGACCGGGCCTCACCGCCCGGCGCCGCTGCCACAGCACCCGCAGGCCCGGGTGCGGCAGCGGCGCCGCTGTGTGTGCGGGGCGGCCGCGCAGGGCGCGCTCGCACGGCCGCTCCACCCACCGGTACAGCCCGCCGGCCAGCAGCAGGCTCCCGGCGGCCAGCAGCAGCCAGACGCCCAGCAGCGGCGCGCCGGGCGCCGGGCGGCCCGCGGTGCCCAGCCAGCAGCGGATGCCGATCTCGTGCACCAGGTACCAGGCGTAGGACCACTCGCCGAGCCGTACCGCCACCGGCCCGGCCAGCAGCCGCGGCCCGGCCCCGGCGGCGTCCCGCTGCGCGGCGGCCGCCAACAGCGCGGCGAACAGCGGTGCCGCCAGCAGCTGGGACGCGCTGTAGGGCCCCCACCAGGCGGAGTCCGGGGCGGCCGCGTGCCACGGCACCAGCAGCAGGTGCCAGCCGGCCACGGCCGCCGCGGCGCCGGCGAGCGGGACGCGGGGGAGCCGCCCGTGCCGGACGGCCAGCCCGGTGACCACCCCGAGGACGAACTGCGGGGTGCGGGTCAGCGGCAGGTAGTCCAAGAGCCAGCCGCGCACCGCCGGGTCGTCCGGCAGCAGCGCGCCCGCCGCCCAGAGCGCCGGGCCGAGCGCCGCACAGAGCAGGGCCAGCGGCAGCCGGCACCGGCGGCGCGGTGCCAACGCGCGCAGCAGGAACGGGAAGAGCAGGTAGAACCAGGCCTCCGCGCCCAGTGACCAGGAGGCCGGGTTGCCGCCGAAGACCGTCTCCCGCGCCCACGGGTGCAGCAGCAGCAGCGACCAGAGCGCCGCCGCCAGCGGCAGCGCCGCGCCGATCAGGGCGTCCGCGCCGAGCGACACCGCGGTGCTCAGCACGTGCAGCGGCCAGATCCGGGCGAACCGGCGGCGGGCGAAGCGCCGCAGGGTGGTCGGCGCCCCGTCGTACGTCCAGGCCAGGACGAAGCCGGAGAGCACGAAGAAGAACGTCACACCGCTGCGGCCGTACCAGGCGAGCGGGCCCAGCACCGGCACCTCGCCCACCTTGCGGGCGAGGTGGTAGAGCACCACCAGCAGCGCGGCCCAGAACCGCAGCCCGGTGAGCGACGGCAGTCGGGCGGGCATCGGCGCTCCGGGAGCAGGCGGGGCTGGACGGGGCTGGACGGGGCTGGACGGGTCGGCTCCGGTCCAACGAGCCGGGGCCGGCCCAGGACACGCCACCGGACACGCCACGTCGTACCGCCCGCGGTCGGCGGCGGGGCGCGCGGCGCGGAGCGCGGCCGCGTACCCTGCTGGAGGCGGCTCGGACCGGTCGGGAGCGGGCCGCGCGGGCCGCGCAGGCCGGAAGCCGGAGGGGCGATGTCGGTGGAGGATCAGCGGGCCGGGAGCCGGGTCAGCCGGCCGGAGATCAGGCTGGTGCGGCGCGGATTCACCGACCCGGCGCAGGCCGTCAGGCTGCTCGCCGGGCCCGGTCTGGAGGGGCTGGCCGACGACCCCGTGCTGCTGGACGCGCTTGGCGCGACCGCCGACCCGGACCTCGCCCTGCTCGGTCTCGCCCGTCTGCTGGAGTCCGCCGACGAGCAGGACCGGCACACCCTGCGCGACACCCTCACCACCTCCAAGCCGCTGCGCGACCGCCTGCTCGGCGTGCTCGGCGCGTCCACCGCGCTCGCCGACCACCTGGCCCGGCACCCGCACGACTGGCACGCCCTGGTCACCTTCGAGCTGCGCGACATGCACCCCGGCCCGGACGACTTCCGGCGCGCGCTCGACCAGGGCGTCCGGGGCCACGCCGTCCCCGACCGGCCGGACGCCCTGCGGGTCGCCTACCGCCGCTGCCTGCTGGCCATCGCCGCCCGCGACCTCACCGGCACCACCGACCTCGCGCAGACCGCCGCCGAGCTCGCCGACCTGGCCGGCGCCACCCTGGAGACCGCCCTCGACATCGCCGCCGAACAGGACCCGGAAGCCGCCCGGTCCTGCCGCCTCGCCGTCATCGGCATGGGCAAGTGCGGCGGGCGCGAGCTCAACTACGTCTCCGACGTCGACGTCATCTTCGTCGCCGAGCCGCAGGAGGGCGTCGACGAGCACGAGGCCGTCAAGGCGGCCACCCGGCTCGCCGCCGCCCTCACCCGGATCTGCTCCGACACCACCGGCGAGGGCACCATCTGGCCGGTGGACGCCAACCTGCGCCCCGAGGGCCGCAACGGCCCGCTGGTCCGCACCCTGGCCAGCCACCTCGCCTACTACCAGCGCTGGGCCAAGACCTGGGAGTTCCAGGCCCTGCTCAAGGCCCGGCCGGTCGCCGGGGACGCCGAGCTCGGCGCCGCGTACCTGGAGGCGCTCGCCCCGATGGTCTGGCAGGCCGCGGCCCGGGAGAACTTCGTCGCCGACGTGCAGCAGATGCGCCGCCGGGTGATCGACTCCATCCCGGCCACCGAGCTGGACCGCCAGCTCAAGCTCGGCCCGGGCGGCCTGCGCGACGTCGAGTTCTCCGTCCAGCTGCTCCAGCTGGTGCACGGCCGCACCGACCCGGCGCTGCGCAGCGGCAACACCCTGGAGGCGCTCGCCGCGCTCTCCGGCGGCGGCTACGTCGGCCGGGCCGACGCCGTCTCGCTGGACACCGCCTACCGCTTCCTGCGCTCGCTGGAGCACCGGATCCAGCTGCACCGGCTGCGCCGCACCCACCTGATGCCCAAGGACGAGGGCGACCAGCGCCGGCTCGCCCGCTCGCTCGCGCCGCTGATCAACGACGACACCCGCGCCGACCCGGTCGCGGCCCTCCAACGCGAGTGGCGGCGGCACTCCGTCGAGGTCCGCCGACTGCACGAGAAGCTGTTCTACCGGCCGCTGCTGGACGCCGTCGCCGAGCTGCCGGCCGGCGCCGCCGGCCTCACCCCGGACGCCGCCCGGGCCCGGCTGGAGGCGCTCGGCTACGCCGACCCGGCCGCCGCGCTGCGCCACCTCGCCGCGCTCGCCTCGGGCGTCAGCCGCAAGGCGGCCATCCAGCGCACCCTGCTGCCGGTGCTGCTCGGCTGGTTCGCCGACTCCGCGGATCCGGACGCCGGGCTGCTCAACTTCCGCCAGGTCTCCGACGCGCTCGGCCGCACCCCCTGGTACCTGCGGCTGCTGCGCGACGAGAGCGCCGCCGCCGAGCAGCTGGCCCGCGTCCTGTCGGCCGGCCGGCTGGCCCCCGACCTGCTGTTGCGCGCCCCGGAGGCGGTCGCCATGCTCGGCGACCCGCAGGGCCTGACACCGCGCGGCCGGCCCGCCCTGGAGCAGGAGATACTGGCCGCCGTCGGCCGGGCCGACACCGCCGCCAGCGCCGTTGTCGCGGCCCGCTCGGTGCGCCGCAGGGAGCTGTTCCGGACGGCCGCCGCCGATGTCCTCGGCCGGCTCGGCGACGACCCGGCCGAGGCGCTGGACGCCGCGGGGGAGGCGCTCACCGCGCTGAACGCCGCGACCCTCCAGGGCGCGCTGCGCGCCTGCACCGCAGGCTGGGAGGCCCGGAACGGCGAGCTGCCGACCCGGATCTCGGTGATCGCGATGGGCCGCTTCGGCGGGCGCGAGCTCGGCTACGGCTCCGACGCGGACGTGCTCTTCGTCCACGAGCCGCTGCTCGGCTCGCTGGACCAGGACGCCGCCCGGGCCGCCCAGGCGGTCTGCCACGAGCTGCGCACCCTGCTCGGTGCGCCGTCCACCGAACCACCGCTGCTGGTCGACACCGACCTGCGCCCCGAGGGCCGCAACGGCCCGCTGGTGCGCACCCTCGCCTCGTACGCGGCGTACTACCGGCGCTGGTCGCACGCCTGGGAGAGCCAGGCGCTGCTGCGCGCCGAGCCGGTGGCCGGGGACGCGGAGCTGGGGGAGCGGTTCCGGCAGCTGATCGACCCGCTGCGCTACCCGGGGACGGGCGTGCCCGAGCGGGACGTGGTGGAGATCCGCCGGATCAAGGCCAGGATCGAGGCCGAGCGGCTGCCGCGCGGCGCCGACCCGACCACGCACACCAAGATCGGCCGGGGCGGCCTGGCGGACGTGGAGTGGACGGTCCAGCTGCTCCAGCTCCAGCACGGCCACGAGCTGCCCGCCCTGCGCACCACCCGGACCAGGGCGGCGCTGGCCGCGGCCGTCGAGGCCGGACTGGTCGGGACCGAGGACGCGGCGGTGCTGGACGCGGCCTGGGTGCTGGCCTCGCGGGTGCGCTCCGCGGTGATGCTGGTGCGCGGCCGGCCGGGGGACAGCTTCCCCGCGGAGGCGCGGGAGCTGTCCGGGGTGGCCCGCTACCTCGGCTACGGCGCCGGGCACAGCGGCGAGCTGGTGGACGACTACCGGCGCACCACCCGGCGGGCCCGCGCGGTGGTGGAGCGGCTGTTCTACGACGGCTGAGCACGCGGGCCGGTACGTCGAAGGGTCCCGCAGACCAGGTCTGCGGGACCCTTCGACAGGAGCGGGGGTCAGCGCCGCCCGGCGCCGACCGCGGGCTCGCTCCACTGCTCGGGGACGGTGACCGGCTCGTCCTGCGCGCCCCGGGCCGGCACCCGGGGCAACCGGTAGGGCCAGGAGTGGTAGAGCCAGCGGGCCGCGAGGAAGCCGACCAGGAGGCAGAGCTCACCGCCGACGGCGTCCATCCAGAAGTGGTTGGCGGTCGAGACGATCACCACCAGGGTGGCCAGCGGGTACAGCAGGCCCAGCACCCGGACCCAGGCCCGGCGGGCCAGGAAGAAGATCGCCAGACCGCACCACATCGACCAGCCGATGTGCATCGAGGGCATCGCCGCGTACTGGTTGGAGACGTGCGTCGCGGGCCCGGAGGCCATCGAGCCCCAGGTGTTGTGGACCTTCAGGGTGTCGATGAACCCCCCGTCGGTCATCAGCCGGGGCGGTGCCAGCGGGAAGAAGTAGAAGCCGACCAGCGCGATGCCGGTGGTGACGAACAGCACCGTGCGGGCCGCGGCGTAGCGGCCCGGATGGCGGCGGTAGAGCCAGACCAGCACGCCGATGGTCACGATGAAGTGCAGCGTCGCGTAGTAGTAGTTCATCCCGACGATCAGCCACGAGGCCTTGTCGACCGCGTGGTTGACCGAGCGCTCGATCGCGACGCCGAGGCTCTGCTCGAAGTCCCAGATCCAGGAGGCGTGCTTCTGGGCTATCGCCTCCTGCTCGGGCACGGCGTTGCGCACGAGCGAGTACACCCAGTAGCTGATCCCGATCAGGGCGAACTCGAACCAGATCCGCGGCCGGGTCGGCGAGCGGCGCTGGTCGCGGATGCGGCTGCGCAGCGCGGCCGAGCGGGACTGGGCGACACGGGTGGCTCCGTCGGGCATCCGGCCGGGCTCGGCCGGGCCTGCTCCGGAACCGCCACCGTGCGCCGCGCCGGCGCGATCGGCGCCGGTCTGCTGGATCTCGGTCGGTTCCCCCATGGACGAGAAGTCTGCCAGACGTCCCGTAGCCGTCTGCTCATCCTCTGGAAGTGGATTCTTCACCGGATGTCCCCCTTGAGGGTTAGGGGGCGGCTCCCACCGGGGTAGGGGGTGCTGTCGGGTCTGGTACGAACCGGTGGGACGGGCATACGTCCCATTGTCACGCCGAGTCGATCGGGCGGCGCAAGCGGGGGGTCGGCCAGTGCCTCGGGGGCCGTGTTTTCCCGGCACGAAACGGTTTCTGCATCTTGCTGAAACATATTGCAGCCCGCTAGCGTCCTGGCCACCCGATCCCCCTTCCCCCGCAAGGGAGCCCTCAGTGGCCGATCTACCGCCCCGCCGCCCGCGGAGCACCACCCCCCTGCGCAGACCGGGCCGTGCGGCCGTGCTGCTCGCCGCCGCACTGACCGCCGCCACCCTCGGCACCACCCCCGCGGCCCTCGCCGCCGCCCCGCCCGCCCCGCCCTCGGACGCCGCGCTCGCCGCCACCGCCGGGCGGCACGACCTCACCCGCGAGCAGTTCTACTTCGTCCTGCCGGACCGCTTCGCCAACGGGGACCAGGGCAACGACAGCGGCGGCATCACCGGCAGCCGGCTGGAGAACGGTCTCGACCCGGCCGACAAGGGCTTCTACCACGGCGGCGACCTCGCCGGCCTGATCCAGCGGCTCGACTACATCCAGGACCTCGGCACCACCGCGATCTGGATGGCCCCGATCTTCACCAACAAGCCCGTCCAGGGCACGGGGGAGAACGCCTCGGCCGGCTACCACGGCTACTGGATCACCGACTTCACCCGGGTCGACCCGCACTTCGGCACCAACGACCAGCTCAAGGAACTGATAGCCAAGGCCCACGCCCGGGGCATCAAGGTCTTCTTCGACGTCATCACCAACCACACCGCCGACGTCATCGACTACCAGCAGAAGCAGTACGGCTACCGCTCCACCGGCGCCTACCCGGTGCTGGACGCGGACGGCCGGCCGGTCGACGAGACCGCCGTCGCCGACGCGGGCACGGCCTGGCCGAGGACCGGCCGGGACTCCTTCCCCTACAGCCCGGTCTTCCGGAACCCGGCCGACGCCACCGCCAAGACCCCGGCCTGGCTCAACGACCCCTCGCTCTACCACAACCGGGGCGACTCCACCTTCGCCGGCGAGTCCGCCACCGAGGGCGACTTCTCCGGCCTGGACGACCTCGACACCCAGAACCCCCGGGTGGTCCAGGGCTTCGAGAAGGTCTACCAGCAGTGGGTCAAGGACGCCGGGGTGGACGGCTTCCGGATCGACACCGTCAAGCACGTCAACATGGCGTTCTGGCAGCAGTGGGCGCCCGCGCTCAAGGACTTCGCGGCCAAGCAGGGCAACAAGCGGTTCTTCATGTTCGGCGAGGTCTACTCCGGCGACCCGGCCGTCACCTCGCCCTACGTCACCAAGGGCAGGCTCCAGGCCACGCTGGACTTCCCGTTCCAGAACGCCGCCCGCTCCTACGTCTCCCAGGGCGGCTCGGCCGCGGGCCTCGCCGACGTGTACGGCCAGGACTACCGGTACACCACCGCCGACACCGACGCCTACGAGCTGCCGACCTTCCTCGGCAACCACGACATGGGCCGCTTCGGCTCCTTCCTGCTGGCCGACAACCCGGGCGCCGACGAGGCCACCCTGCTGAGGAAGGACCGGCTCGGCAGCGAGCTGCAGTTCCTCACCCGCGGCCAGCCCGTCGTCTACTACGGCGACGAGCAGGGCTTCACCGGCGCGGGCGGCGACAAGGACGCCCGGCAGGACCTGTTCGCCTCGAGGACCGCGTCGTACAACGCCGACCGGGTGCTCGGCGGCGCCACCGGCCCGGCCGACCGCTACGGGCAGGGCGGCGAGCTGTACCAGGGCGTCGCGGGCCTGGCCAAGCTGCGCCGGGACCACCCGGCGCTCGCGGACGGCGCCCAGATCCAGCGCTACGCCGCCGACGGCGCGGGCGTGTACGCCTTCTCCCGGATCGACGCCGGACAGCAGGTCGAGTACCTGGTCGCGGTCAACAACGCCACCGAGGCGAAGACCGTCACCCTGGACACCTTCTCGGCCGGGCAGGGCTTCGACCGGGTCTACCCGGCGGCCGGGGAGCGGCTCGCCAGCGGCGGAGACCGCAGGGTCACCGTCACCGTGCCGGCGCTCTCCTCGGTGGTGTTCAAGGCCGCCGGGAGGCTGGCGCCGGTGCCCGCCGCCCCGCAGCTCGCGCTGAAGACCCCCGCCGACGGCTCGACCGGCACCGTCACCATCGGCGCGCAGGTCGACGGCGGCGGCTTCGACCGGGTCTCCTTCGCCGCGCAGATCGGCACGGGCGGCTGGCAGGTGCTCGGCAGTTCGGACACCGGCGCGTACCAGGTCACCCAGGACCTGAGCGCGGTCGCACCCGGCACGGTCGTCCGCTACAAGGCCGTCGTCCAGGACTCCTCCGGCCACCTGCGCTCGGCCACCGGCTCGTTCACCACCGGCACCCCCGCGCCCAAGCCGGTGCCCAGCGCCGCCGCCCGCCCGTACGCGGTCGTGCACTACCAGCGCAAGGACAACGCCTACGACGGCTGGAACCTCTACGCCTGGGGCGACCTCGCCGACGGCGAGGGCACCCAGTGGCCCGCCGGGCACGGCTTCACCGGCCGCGACGCGTACGGCGCCTTCGCGTACGTGAAGCTGAAGGCCGGGGCCTCGGACGTCGGGTTCATCGTCGAGAAGGACGGCGTCAAGGACGTGGACGCCGACCGCCACATCGACGTCGGCGCGACCGGCGAGGTCTGGCTCGCCGAGGGCGACCCGACCGTCCGCACCGCCAACCCCGGCCCGGTCGCCACCCTGCCCGCCGACACCGCCGTCATCCACTACAACCGGGCCGACGGCGACTACGACGGCTGGGGCCTGCACGACTGGACCGGCGCCGCCAAGCCCACCGACTGGGGCGGCCCGCTGACGCCGGTGCGCCGGGACGCCTTCGGCGCCGTCTTCGAGGTGCCGCTCGCCCCCGGCGCGACCAGCCTCAGCTACATCCTGCACAAGGGCAACGACAAGGACCTGCCGAGCGACCAGTCGCTGGACTTCGCCGTCAACGGCCGCGAGGTCTGGATCCTGGGCGGCCGGGAGGGCTACCTGCTGCCGCAGGGCTCGACCGCCTCCGCGCAGGTGGACCTCGGCTCCGCCAAGGCCCAGTGGATCGACGCCCGCACGGTGGTCGTCCCCGCCGCGTACGGAGCCAACGACGCGGCCCTGGCCGGCGGGACCAGCGCCCAGCTGGTGTACGACCCGGCGGGCGGCATCACCGCGGACAAGGGCGTGCTCTCCAGGCCCGGCCAGTGGATCCGCCTGGATCCCGCCCCCGGCGGCCTGACCGCCGCGCAGAAGGCCGCGTACCCGCACCTGGCGGGCTACCGCGCCTTCACCGTGGACGCCCGGGACGCCGGCCGGGTCGCCCAGGCGCTCCGCGGCCAGCTGCTGTTCACCGAGCACCTGCCCAGCGGCGCCGTGCTCGCCGCCACCGGGGTGCAGACCCCCGGCGTCCTGGACGACCTGTACGCGCGCCGCACCGGGAAGGTCGACTTCGGCCCGGCGTACTACCGCGGCAAGGTGGCGCTGTCCCTGTGGGCGCCGACCGCGCAGGAGGTGTCCGTCCAGGTCTTCGACGGCCCGTCCGGCGGCACCCCGAGGACGCTGCCGCTGAAGCTGGACGACGAGACCGGCGTCTGGGAACTCGTCCGCGACAAGGCGGAGTTGGACGGCAAGTACTACCTGTACCAGGTGAAGGTCTGGGCGCCGGACGTCCAGCGGGTGGTGACCAACGCCGTCACCGACCCGTACTCGGTGGCGCTCTCCACCGACTCGGCGCGGAGCCTGGTGGCGGACCTCTCCGCCGCGGAGCTCAAGCCCCGCGGCTGGGAGGAGCACACCGTCCCGAAGGCCGTCCCGCCCGCCCGGCAGCAGATCCAGGAACTGCACGTCCGGGACTTCTCGGTGGAGGACACCACCGTGCCCGCCGCCGAGCGCGGCACCTACCTGGCCTTCACCGAGTCGAAGTCGGCCGGCATGCAGCACCTGCGGGACCTGGCCAAGGCCGGGGTGACCACCGTCCACCTGCTGCCGACCTTCGACATCGCCACCATCCGGGAGAACCGGGCGGAGCAGAGGCTGCCCGGCTGCGACCTGGCCGCCCTCGCGGCGGACAGCGAGAAGCAGCAGGAGTGCGTGGCCGCCGTCGCCGCCGAGGACGCCTACAACTGGGGCTACGACCCGCTGCACTACACCGTGCCGGAGGGCTCGTACGCCACCGACCCGCAGGGCACCGCCCGCACCGTCCAGTTCCGGCAGATGGTGCAGGCGATCCACGAGGCCGGGCTGCGCGTGGTGCTGGACGTGGTCTACAACCACACCGCCGCCGCCGGGCAGGCCGAGCACTCGGTGCTGGACAAGGTCGTCCCCGGGTACTACCAGCGGCTCGACGCCAACGGCAAGGTGACGGCCGACAGTTGCTGCGCGGACACCGCGCCCGAACACGCCATGATGAACCGCCTGGTGGTGGACTCCGTCACCACCTGGGCCCGCGAGTACAAGGTGGACGGCTTCCGCTTCGACCTGATGGGCCTGGACCCGAAGTCCACCATGCTGGACGTGCAGGCGGCGCTGCGGAGGATGACGCCGGACTCGGACGGCGTGGACGGGAAGAACGTCTTCCTCTACGGCGAGGGCTGGAACTTCGGCGCCGTCGCGAACAACGCCCGGTTCGAGCAGGCCACCCAGCTGAACATGGCCGGCACCGGCATCGCCACCTTCGACGACCGGATCCGCGACGCGGCGCGCGGCGGCAACTACCAGCTGTCCTCCGCCCCGCAGCAGGGCTTCGCCTCGGGCCTGTACACCGACCCGAACGGCTCGGCGGACAACGGCACCCCGGAGCAGCAGAAGGCCCGGCTGCTCCAGCAGATGGACCAGTTGAAGGTGGCGCTCACCGGCAACCTGGCCGGCTACACCTTCACCGACAGCTCCGGGCGGACCGTCACCGGCGCGGGGGTCGACTACAACGGCTCCCCGACCGGCTACGCGGCCAGGCCCGGCGAGTCGGTGGAGTACGTGGACGCGCACGACAACGCCGACCTGTTCGACGCGCTGGCCTTCAAGCTCCCCGCGGGCACCGATCCCGCCGACCGGGCCCGGATGCAGGCGCTCGCGCTCTCGCTGACCGCCCTGACCCAGGGCCCGGGCTTCGCCCAGGCCGGCAGCGACCTGCTGCGCTCGAAGTCGCTGGACGCCAACTCCTACGACTCCGGTGACTGGTTCAACGCCATCCACTGGGATCCGGCCCAGGGCAACGGCTGGGGTCGGGGCGTGCCGATGGCGGCCGACAACAAGGGGATGTGGCCGCTGTCCGCGTCCCTGCTGGCCAACCCGAGGCTGAAGGTCGGCGCGGCGCAGATCGCGGCGACGACCGAGCAGTACCAGCAGTTCCTGCGGATCAAGCAGTCCTCGCCGCTGTTCTCCCTGCCCACCCTGGCCGAGGTGCAGCGCCGGCTCTCCTACCCGCTGTCCGGCACCCCGGGCGAGGCGCCCGGGGTGATCACGCTGCACCTGGACGGCACCGGCCTGCCGGGCGCGGAGAAGGGCCTGACGGTGGTGTTCAACGCGACGCCGACCGCGCAGAGCCAGACCGTGGCCGCCCTGAAGGGGACGACCCAGGGGCTGCACCCGGTGCAGGCGGGCGGCGCGGACGCGGTGGTCGGGCGGTCCGGCTTCGACGCCGCGACCGGGACCTTCACCGTGCCGGGCCGCACCGTGGCGGTGTTCGTCCAGCACTGACGGTCCGCCGGATCCGGGCCCCGCACCGCCGTCAGGCGGTGCGGGGCCCGTGCCGTTCCGGTTCCGTTTGCAGCAGTTTCATTCGGTGATTGGCCGGAAACCGACGCTGGCACGGCCGGAATGGTGACGTGCCGCGCCGGCCGGGCGCTGTCGTCCGGGTTTCGGACCGATCGCGGCCCCGGCGTGCTGGTCAGTGACCGCCGGGTGTGGTCAAACCTTCCGGTGCTATTGAAAACGGTGTCCAGAACTTCGTCCGGCTGTAACACGGTTGGCGGCCCGGTGGATGAACGGTCGCTGGTGCGAATCGGCCAATCCGTGGCATGCATCTGTCATTCACGACTCGTTTGCTGCCACGATTCCTCCGGCTGCAGACGTGGGGGCCCCACCCCCCGGTGCAGCTGCCCCAGGCCAGGTACAGCGCACCCCCTCGGCAAGGCAACCAGCTCCGCACACCGCACCCGCGCCGCACACCGGTGGCGGGGGCCCCCACTGTGCCGCAACCCCGCGGTCCAGGTTCTCTCCACCGCACGCGAACCCCGCGCCGGTCGGAAAAGGAGTCCGCATGTCCCGTTACACCCAGGCTCGGAAGGCTGCGGTTGTCATGGCCGCCACCACCGCGCTGCTGGTGACCGGCTTCCCCGTCATCGCGCAGGCGGCCACCGCCGACGCCCCGACGGCCGTCGCGGCCCAGCAGACGAGCCGTGCCCAGCTGATCGCCTCCGCGACCCAGCAGACCTCCACCCTCGCCCAGACCCTGGGCCTGGGCAGCGAGGAGAAGCTGGTCACCAAGGACGTCGTCCAGGACGCCAACGGCGCCCGCCACCTGCGCTACGAGCGCACCTACGCCGGACTCCCGGTGCTCGGCGGCGACCTGATCGTCCACCAGGACGCCACCGGCGCCACCCAGGGTGTGACCAAGGCCACCGAGGCCTCTCTGACCGGTGTGAACACCACGCCGAAGCTCGCCGCGCCGGCCGCGCAGTCGGCCGCGCTCGCCGCCGAGTCCGGCTCCTCGCTGGAGAACGCGCCGCGCCTGGTGGTCTGGGCCGCGGACGGCAGCCCGCGGCTCGCCTGGGAGACGGTCGTCTCCTCCACCGAGGAGGACGGCACCCCGAGCAAGCTGCACGTGGTCACCGACGCGACCTCCGGCCAGGTCATCCTCAAGTTCGAGGGCGTCAAGACCGGCACCGGCAAGGGCGTCTTCGTCGGCAACGTGACCGTCGGCACCACCCAGTCGGGCTCGACGTACCAGCTCAAGGACGGCGCCCGCGGTGGGATGTACACCACCAACCTGAACCACGGGACCTCCGGTACCGGCACGCTGTACACCAAGTCCACCGACAGCTGGGGTGACGGCACCGTCGCCAACAGCGAGTCCGCCGCGGTCGACGCCCACTTCGGCGTCGCGGCCACCTGGGACTACTACAAGAACACCTTCGGCCGCAGCGGCATCCGCAACGACGGTGTCGGCGCCTACAGCCGCGTCCACTACGGCCAGAACTACGTGAACGCGTTCTGGGACGACGACTGCTTCTGCATGACCTACGGCGACGGTGACGGCAACACCCACCCGCTGACCGAGCTCGACGTCGCGGGCCACGAGATGAGCCACGGCGTCACCGCCGCCACGGCCAACCTCACCTACTCGGGCGAGTCCGGCGGCCTCAACGAGGCCACCTCGGACATCTTCGGCACCATGGTCGAGTTCTACGCCAACATCCCGACCGACAACCCCGACTACCTCATCGGCGAGTTGATCAACATCAACGGGGACGGCACCCCGCTGCGCTACATGGACAAGCCGTCCAAGGACGGCGGCTCCGCCGACTACTGGTCCTCCACGGTCGGCAACAAGGACGTCCACTACTCCTCGGGCGTCGCCAACCACTTCTTCTACCTGCTGTCCGAGGGCAGCGGCGCGAAGGTCATCAACGGCGTCAGCTACAACTCGCCGACCCAGGGCAACATCACCGTCACCGGCATCGGCCGGGACAAGGCGGCGGCGATCTGGTACAAGGCGCTGACCACCTACATGACCTCCAACACCAACTACGCCGCGGCGCGCACCGCGACGGAGAAGGCGGCCACCGACCTCTACGGCGCGGGCAGCGCCGAGCTCCTCGCGGTCGGCACCGCCTGGGCGGGCGTCAACGTCGGCACCGTGCCCCAGAACCCGGGTGGCGTCACCGTCACCAGCCCGGGCAACCAGAGCACCAAGGTCGGCACCGCGGTCAACCTGAGCATCAAGGCCAACGGCGGCACCGCCCCGCTGACCTACTCGGCCACCGGCCTGCCGGCCGGCCTGTCGATCAACGCCTCCACCGGCCTGATCACCGGCACCCCGACCGCCGTCGGCACGTCCACCGTGACCGTCACGGCCAAGGACTCCGCCAACAAGACCGGCACCGCCAGCTTCACCTGGACGGTCACCGACGGGACCAGCACCTGCACCCCGGCGGAGCTGCTCGGCAACGCCGGCTTCGAGACCGGCACCGCCGCCCCCTGGACCGCCTCCAGCGGCGTCGTCGACTCCAGCTCCTCGCAGGCCGCGCACGGCGGTACCTGGAAGGCCTGGATGAACGGCTACGGCTCCACCCACACGGACACCCTCTCGCAGACGGTGACCATCCCGGCGAACTGCAAGGCCTCGCTGAGCTTCTACCTGCACATCGACACCGCCGAGACCGGCACCACGGTGTACGACAAGCTGGCGGTCACGGTCAACGGCACCGCGCTGAAGACCTACTCCAACGTCGACAAGGCGACCGGCTACCAGCTGCGCACCTTCGACCTCTCGGCCTACGCGGGCCAGACGGTCACCCTGAAGTTCACCGGCACCGAGGACTCCTCGCTGCAGACGAGCTTCGTGATCGACGACGCCTCGATCGCCACCAGCTGACCCTGATCCAGGGCCAGTAGAACCAGGTAAGACAGGGAGCAGGGCCCGGCAGCCATCGGCTGCCGGGCCCTGCGTCGTCGGTGAGGTTCCGGAAACCCGTCGGCAACCGCCGGGCAACGGTCGGGCAACACGAAACACGGCCGAAACGTGTCCGTCCGCAACAAGAAATCCGCCCCCGTAAAACTCTCCCATCCGACCTGCGACCCCGCCCACCCGTCGCCCGCCACCACCCTCCAGGGGCGCGCCGGGTGGGGCACCCCTGTCCGCGCAGGCCTCTGGGAAGGCACGCCCATGTTCCTGGCTGACCCGTCGTTCCTGGCCGACCCGTCACCCGGCCTCGACACCGGTGACACCGCCTGGCTGCTGGCCAGCACCGCGCTCGTCCTGTTGATGACCCCCGGCCTGGCCCTGTTCTACGGCGGCATGGTGCGCACCAAGAGCGTGCTCAACATGCTGATGATGAGCTTCGTGTCGATCGCCGTGGTCACCGTGGTCTGGCTGCTGGCCGGCTACTCGCTCGCGTTCGGCCCGGACGCCGGCGGCTGGGGCCTGATCGGGGGCCTGGACCACCTCGGGATGGCCGGAATCACCCCCTCCTCGCTCACCGGGCACGTCCCGACCGTGCTGTTCGCCACCTTCCAGCTGACCTTCGCGATCATCACCGCCGCGCTGATCAGCGGCGCCATCGCGGACCGCGCCAGGTTCGGGGCCTGGGTGGCCTTCACCGCCGTCTGGACGCTGCTGGTGTACGTCCCGGTGGCGCACTGGGTGTTCGCGCCCGGCGGCTGGATCCTGTCGAGGCTGGGCGCGCTGGACTTCGCCGGCGGCACGGTGGTCGAGGTCAACTGCGGGGCGAGCGGCCTCGCCCTGGCGCTGTTGCTCGGCCCGCGGATCGGCTTCGGCAAGGAGGCGATGCGCCCGCACAGCCTGCCGCTGGTCCTGCTCGGCGCCGGACTGCTCTGGTTCGGCTGGTTCGGCTTCAACGCGGGCTCGGCGCTGGGCGCCAACGGCCTGGCGGCGTCCGCGCTGCTCAACACCCAGGCGGCGGGCTGCACCGGGCTGCTGGGCTGGCTCCTGGTGGAGAAGCGCCGGGACGGCCACGCGACCACGCTCGGCGCGGCCTCCGGCGCGGTGGCCGGACTGGTCGCGATCACCCCGTCCTGCGGCAGCGTCGACCTGGTGGGCGCCCTGGTGATCGGGCTGCTGGCGGGCGTGGTCTGCTCGTACGCGGTGAGCTGGAAGTTCCGCTTCGGCTACGACGACTCGCTGGACGTGGTGGGCGTGCACTTCGTGGCCGGGGTCATCGGCACCGGGCTGATCGGCCTGTTCGCCACCACCGCGATGACCGGCGGCCCGGCCGGCCTGCTGCACGGCGGAGGCTTCGGGCAGCTCGGCCGGCAGCTGGCGGCGGTGGCGGCGGTGGCGGTGTACGCCTTCGCCATGACGTACGCGATCGGCCGGGTGATCGACCGGCTGATGGGCTTCCGGGCCGACGAGGAGCAGGAACTCGCCGGTCTGGACCTCGCCGTGCACGCCGAGACCGCGTACGATCACGGCGTCCTGGGCCACGGTACGACGGCCCACGCCACGGTGGCCCGGGCCACCGCCGCCTCCGTGCTCACGCACTCGTCCGACAGGACCCCCTCCGCATGAAGCTGATCACCGCGATCGTCAAGCCGTTCAAGCTGGACGAGGTCAAGAACGCGCTGCAGGCCGTCGGCGTGCACGGACTGACCGTCACCGAGGCCAGCGGGTACGGGCGCCAGCACGGCCACACCGAGGTCTACCGGGGAGCCGAGTACCGGATCGACCTGGTGCCCAAGGCCCGGATCGAGGTCGTGGTGGAGGACGCGGACGCCGAGCGGGTGATGGAGGAGATCGTCCGGGCCGCCCGCACCGGGAAGATCGGCGACGGCAAGGTCTGGTCGGTCCCGGTGGAGGACATCGTCCGGGTCCGTACCGGCGAGCGCGGGCCGGACGCGGTCTGACGCCCGCCTGACGTCTGGTCGGCGCCTGGTTGACGCCTGTCGGACGCGCATTGCCGCGCCGGCCCCCTCGCGGGGCCGGCGTTTCGCGCGCGCCCGGGCGCCTTCGTCCGACCCGAGGGGTCGTATGCGACCTTTCCGGGGCTGCGGAAACGTTCCTCCTTGGCTCTTGACGGCCCCTGCGGGCGGCTCTAGGTTCAGCGCTGCAAGTTTCCGGCAAGTTTCTGAAATCTGCTGCAAGCCTGCACCGGCTGCCCCACCTCAGCCCCCAGGAGACATCGTGGTCACCACCGCCCCCACCCGCCGGTCCGCCCGCGCGGCCGGCGCGCTCACCGCCTCGGCGGCACTCGCGCTCTCGCTCACCGCGGCGTTCGGCGCCGCGCCCACCGCCCAGGCCTCCCCGCCCGGTACCAAGGACGTCACGGCGACCCTCTTCGAGTGGCGCTTCGACTCGGTCGCCAAGGCCTGCACCGACACGCTCGGCCCCAAGGGGTACGGCTTCGTCGAGGTCTCACCGCCCCAGGAACACATCCAGGGCAGTCAGTGGTGGACCTCCTACCAGCCGGTCTCCTACAAGATAGCCGGGCGCCTCGGCGACCGGACCTCCTTCAAGAACATGATCGACACCTGCCACGCGGCGGGGGTCAAGGTGGTCGCCGACTCGGTGATCAACCACATGTCGGCCGGCTCCGGGACGGGCACCGGCGGCACCGCCTACACCAAGTACACCTACCCCGGGTACTACCAGGACCAGGACTTCCACTCCTGCCGCGCCGCGATCAGCAACTACGCCGACCGCTCCAACGTGCAGAACTGCGAGCTGGTCAACCTCTCCGACCTGAACACCGGCAGCGCCTACGTCCAGCAGACCATCGCCGGGTACCTGAACGACCTGGCCTCGCTCGGCGTCGACGGCTACCGGATCGACGCGGCCAAGCACATCGCCGCCGCCGACCTCGCCGCGATCAAGGCCAGGACGGCGAACCCCAACGCCTACTGGGTGCAGGAGGTGATCTACGGCGCGGGCGAGCCGATCCAGCCCTCCGAGTACACCGGCACCGGCGACGTGGACGAGTTCCGCTCCGGTACCTGGCTGAAGAGCGCCTTCCAGGGCGGCCGGCTGGCCGACCTCTCCGGCTGGGGCTCCGGCCTGCTGGAGAGCGGCAAGGCCCGCACCTTCGTCGACAACTGGGACACCGAGCGCAACGGCTCCACCCTGACCTACAAGGACGGCAGCGCCTACACCCTGGCCAACGTCTTCATGCTGGCCAACCCGTACGGCTCGCCGAACGTCTACTCCGGCTACGCCTTCTCCGGCCACGACGACGGCCCGCCGAACGGCGGCACCGTCAACGCCTGCTACAGCGACGGCTGGAACTGCACCCACGCCTGGCGGCAGGTCGCCAACATGGTGGGCTTCCGCAACGCGGTCGCGGGCACCGGGATCACCAACTGGTGGTCCAACGGGAACAACGCGATCGCGTTCGGCCGGGGCGGCAAGGGCTTCGTGGCGATCAACCGAGAGTCGGGCGCGGTCACCCAGACCTTCCAGACCTCGCTGCCGGCCGGCTCGTACTGCGACGTCCAGCACGGCGACCCGGCCGGCGGCGGCTGCACCGGACCCTCCTACACGGTCGGCTCGGACGGCCGGTTCACCGCCACCGTCGGCGCCGGCGACGCGGTCGCGCTGTACGTCGGCGCGGGCGGCTCGGGCGGGACGGTGCCCGCCGTCGGCGGTGCCTCCTTCGCGGTCAACGCCACCACCGTGTTCGGCCAGAACATCTACGTGGTCGGCGGCAGCGCCGCGCTCGGCGCCTGGGACACCGGCAAGGCGCTGCCGCTCTCCTCGGCCGCGTACCCGGTCTGGAAGCTGGACGTGTCGATGACCGCCGGCACCGCGTTCGAGTACAAGTACATCCGCAAGGACGCCTCCGGGGCGGTCACCTGGGAGTCCGGTGCCAACCGCACCGCGACCGTGCCGGCCTCGGGCTCCGTGAGCCTGAACGACACCTGGCGCAGCTGACCGCGCCGGGCGGCCGCCCTCCGTACGGGGGGCGGCCGCCCGCTGTCGTGGCCCGGGTCCGGTTGCCCGGCCGCGGCTGCCCGGCCCCGGCTGTTCAGCCCCGGCCGATGTACGGCATGGCCGTCGCCATCACCGTCGCGAACTGCACATTGGCCTCCAGCGGCAGTTCGGCCATGTGCCGCACGGTCCGGGCGACATCGGCGACGTCCATGGTCGGCTCCACCGCGATCCGGCCGTCCGCCTGCCGCACGCCCACGCCCATTGCCGCCGTCATGTCGGTCGCGGCGTTGCCGATGTCGATCTGCCCGCAGGCGATCCGGTACGGGCGGCCGTCCAGCGAGAGCGACCGGGTCAGCCCGGTGACGGCGTGCTTGGTCGCGGTGTACGCGATCGACTGCGGGCGCGGGACGTGGGCCGAGATCGAGCCGTTGTTGATGATCCGGCCGCCCTGCGGGTCCTGGGCCTTCATCTGCCGGAACGCCGCCCGGGCGCAGAGGAACGCCCCGGTGAGGTTGAGGTCCACCACGGCCCTCCACTCGGCGACCTCCAGCTCGTCCACCGGGGTCGGCGCGCCGAACGTCCCGGCGTTGTTGAACAGCAGGTCGACCCGGCCGAACCGCTCGACGGCCGCCGCGAAGAGCGCGTCCACCGCCGCGGGGTCGGTGACATCGGTCGGCACCGCGGCCGCCTCGGTACCGCTCGACCGCGCGGTCTCCTGCAGCGGCTCCTCCCGCCGCCCCGCGAGCACCAGCAGCCACCCGGCGGCGGCCAGCTCCAGTGCCACGGCGCGTCCCACCCCGCTGCCGGCTCCGGTGACGACGGCGATCTGCTGGGGCATGGCGACTCCTCGGACGGTGGTGCTGGCGAGCTGATCGTCGCCGATCCGGAGCCCGCAGTCACTGGTACGAGGGACCAAACGGCACGCGCGCCGACACCCGTCCGGCTGTGCTCCCCGCCGTCCGGCGGGGGTCGCCCCCCGCCGGACGGCGGGGTGGGCGAAGGGCTTTACCGGATCGGGAGCAAACATTGGACCGCCGTCGGCCCTCGCGCAACCGGTCGCCCCCGCACCACGTCATAAGATCGCAGGACGGCGCGCCACCGCGATGGTCGGCGCACCGCCCCCGGGGGCCGCAGTACGCGTCGCGCCCGGGCCTGTCCGGCCCCACCCCGGGGGCCACCGCCCGGCTCCCGACGGAGCGGGCGCGACACCGGTCGGAGAGTCCTCACCGTGCAGCCGCAGTCCACCCGCATTCGCGCCGTCCTGACCGGCGCCGCCGCCTTCGCCCTGGCCGCCTCGCTGGCGGCCTGTGGCAGTACGGACGGCAGCGGGAAGGGGGACACCGCCAAGGGCGACGCGGGCAAGGCGGGCGCCGCCGGCAGCACCGCCCCCGGCACCCCGTCGGCCTCGGGCAGCAGCCCGGCCGCGTCCGGCACCTCCGCCGCACCCACCAGCGCCACCCCGGCCGCCTCCGGCAAGGTGCTGATGCCGACCGGTCCGGCCGCCGCCCTCACCAAGTCCCGGGACACCGTCGCCGGCCAGATCATGATGACGACGCTGACCGGTCCCAAGTCGGGCGTCTCCGGCAAGGTCTGGGTCTGGCTGCCGCCCGAGTACAACGACCCGAAGTTCGCCAAGACCGGCTTCCCCGTGCTCACCCTCTTCGCGGGCGGCCAGAGCAACGGCTACAACACCTGGACCGACGACCAGCTGCCGATCCAGCAGTACGACGCCGAGCTGTCGAAGGCCGGCAAGGCGCACCCGTTCATCATGATCATGCCGGTGCAGAACTTCAACAGCGACGAGAAGAACGCCCTGGACTGCGCCGACATCCCGGGCCAGCCCAAGATGGGCACCTGGATGGCCGAGGACATCCCGGACTTCGTCCGCGCCAACTTCCGCACCGTGAAGGGCCGCGACGGCTGGGGCCTGATGGGCGCCTCCACCGGTGCGTTCTGCAGTGCGAAGCTCGCCCTCCAGCACCCGGACAAGTTCAAGGCGGCCGTCCCGATCGACGGCTACTTCAACCCGGACTCGGGACTCTGGAAGGGCCACGAGGCCGAGCGGCAGGCCAACAGCCCCGACGCGATGGTCGCCCAGGGCAAGGCCGACGTGAAGATCCTCGCCACCGCGGGCGGCGCCAACGGGTACGAGACGAAGCTGGTCAAGGCGTGGGTCGCCAAGGCCGTGGCGCCGCTGTCCGTCGAGTACTACGAGCAGCCCGGCGGCAAGCACCTCACCACCGACTTCAAGAAGATGATCCCGGACACGCTGGCCTGGCTCACCAAGAACCTGGCGGGCCCGGCGGCCGACTGAACCGGCGGCCCTCGCCGGTCTCGGCCCGCACGTATCGGACCTCGCACCTGTCGGCCCTCGCCCGCCTCGCGGACGAGGGCCGCGGTGTTGCCCCGCCGGGCCCCTGACCTGCGCGTCAATCGGATATTGATTCGGCTCTGATCGACTGTGAGCACTTTGGTGGGAGCGCATTTCCACCAGCCCTGCCAAGCCGTGAGAAGAGAGCCATGCCGAGCTACCTGCTTCCCGTCGCGTCCCCGCCCGCCGTCCCCGCCCAGTCGGGCTCCGACCGTGAGCGGACCGCCGGCGAGGAGCCGCAAGCCGTCCGGTTCGCCGGGCTGCGGCTGGTGCACGCCGCCCTCCGCCGCGACCTGACCCGGCTGCCGAACTCGCTGCGCCTGCTCCAGCCCGGCGAGGACGACAAGGGCGAGGCGCTGCTGCGGCACTGGACCTTCGTCACGGCGATGCTGACCTGCCACCACGAGCAGCAGGACACCCGGATCTGGCCGATCGTGCGCCGCTTCGCCCCCGAGCTGCGACTGCTGCTCAACTGGCTGGAGGCCGACCACCACAACCTGGACCACTCCTTCACCCGGGTCACCACCCTGGTGCGGATCGCCAGCCGGGACACGGGCAGCGCCTGGCCGGTCGCCTACGCGATGGAGGACCTTGCGGCCCGACTGGAGACCCATCTGCGCATCGAGGAGCGGCAGTTGATGCCCCGGATGGAGCGGGTGTTCGCGCCCGGCTCCCGGCTGGGCAGCCTGCCCGAGCTGCTGGACCTGCTGCGCTCCGCCGACGGTCCGGGCACCGCCGACGCGCTGGCCTGGCTGCTGGACGGCGTCGAGCCGGCGGTCGTCGACCGGCTGCTGGCCGACTGCGACGACGACGTGGTCCGCAACTGGCCGCACTGGCAGGCCACCTACCAGCGCTGCACCGCTCCGCTCTGGGGCCCGGCCGACGGCTGGGGCGTCTCCCGCGAGTGACCGCGGGGCCTTTCGCGGCCCTTTGATCTACGCGCGTGGCATATGCATTCGGCATA
Organism: Kitasatospora sp. NPDC052868; assembly: GCF_044547105.1. Taxonomy (NCBI): domain Bacteria; kingdom Bacillati; phylum Actinomycetota; class Actinomycetes; order Kitasatosporales; family Streptomycetaceae; genus Kitasatospora; species Kitasatospora sp. NPDC052868. Next base: position 357,959 of record NZ_JBITZW010000001.1, read on the forward strand.
TGCACACGGTCTCGCGTCATCACACCCCCAGCCGGGCCAGGTAGCCCGGCAGATCGGCCGGATCGTGGGTGGCCAGCCCGACGTAGCCGTCCGGCCGGACGACGAACAGCCCCCGGCCGTACGCCCGGGCAGCGATCCCGCCGCCGGTTCCGGGGTCGACCCGCAGCGCGCCGACGCCCGCCGGCAGGTCCGGCAGCTCGCACTCCACGGCGAGCACCGTGAACTGCGGCCCCCGGAACACGTCGAACAGTCGGCGCCCGGGACCGCCCGTCTCCCGCGGCTCCTCCAGGGGCGCGTCCGGAGCGCGCTCCCCGGCGCGCAGCGCCTCCTCGGCCAGGCCCGAGCGGGCCTCCACGGTCAGCGGCCCGCCCTCGTAGCCGAGGCCCAGCTGCTCCGTCCGCGGCCCGCGGCTCAGTGCGCCGGCCCGGACCCCGCCCGCCCGGTACAGCCGGGTGGAGATGTCCAGCACGTCGGCGGCGATCGGCAGCCGCTCCGCCTCGTAGCTGTCCAGCAGTTCATCGGCCGCGCCGTGCCGCAGCACCTGGCCGAGCTTCCACCCCAGGTTGTAGGCGTCCTGGACGCTGGTGTTGAGGCCCTGGCCGCCGGCCGGGGAGTGGATGTGCGCGGCGTCGCCGGCGAGGAAGACCCGGCCGTCCCGGAACCGTTCCGCGAGCGCCGCCCGGGGCCGGAAGTCCGAGGCCCAGCGCACCTCGCCGACCGCCTCCGCGGGCAGGTGGGTGCGGGCCGCGACCGTCCGGCGCACCCCCTCGGGCGAGGTGTCCGGCTCCTGGTCCGCGTCGAACTGGGCGAACAGCTGGAAGTCCGCCGTGCCCGGCAGCGGGCAGAGCAGCAGCGCACCGCCGGGGGCCTTCGGCCAGATGTGCCAGTTCTCGCGGTCCAGGCCGGTCAGCCGGAGATCGGCGACCAGGGCGGGGCGCGGGTCGACCTGCTCGCCGGCCATCGGGATGCCGACCGCGCGTCGAACCGTGCTGCGGCCGCCGTCGGTGGCCACCAGGTAGCGGGCCGTGACGGTGCGCTCGATGCCGTCCGGGCCGGTCAGCCGGGCCTCGACCCGGTCGGGGTGCTGGTCGAGGCCGGTCAGCGCGGTGCCGAAGGCCACCTGTCCGCCGAGCTCCCGCAGCCGGTCGTACAGCACCTCCTGGGTGCGCCACTGCGGGAGCATCCAGGTGTCCGGGTGCGGCACGGTCGGGTCGGGCGCGTTGCGCTCGATCAGGTCCCACTCACCCTGCCGCTCGCCGTCCTGCCAGGACATCATCCGGGGGTAGTGGCAGCCGGCGGCGCGGACCGCGGGCAGCACCCCGAGGTCGTCGAGGACCTCCAGGGTGCGCGGCTGCAGCCCCTTGCCGCGCGAGCCGGGGAACAGCGCCGCGGCCTTCTCCACCAGCAGGGCGGACACCCCGCGGCGGGCGAGGTCGCAGGCCAGGGTGAGGCCGGTGGGGCCTGCTCCGACGATCAGGACGTCCGGGTGCCCGGGGTGCACGACATGCTCCATGGGAAGCTCCTTAACGGCGTTAAGTTGACGACTGGTCCGAGCATGGGCTTAACGGTGTTAAGTTGTCAAGGTGAAGAGTGGGGCGGGCCGGCCGACACCCACCGGAAAGGCCGGAATGCCACCCAAGCTGGACCGTGCGCAGGTCGTCGACACGGCCCTGCGCCTGCTCGACGAGACCGGGCTCGACGGCCTCACCCTGCGGCGGATCGCCACCGAGCTGGACGTCAAGGCGCCCGCGCTGTACTGGCACTTCGCCAACAAGCAGGCGCTGCTGGACGAGATGGCCACCGAGATGCTCCGCCGGATGACCGACGGGCCGATCACCCCGCCGGCGTCCTGGCAGGAGGCGCTCACCGCCACCTGCCGCACGCTGCGCGGCGCCCTGCTGGGCTACCGCGACGGCGCCAAGGTCTTCAGTGGCACCCGCCTCACCGACCAGGGCCACACCGAGGGCCAGCACGTGATGCTGGCCGCCTTCACCCGGGCCGGCTTCGAACTCGCCGACGCCGTGCAGGCGTACACCACCGGGTACGCCTACACCATCGGCTTCGTCATCGAGGAGCAGGCCGTCCACCCCCGGCCCGGCGAGCGCGCCCCCGGCTACGACCCCGAGCAGCGCGCCGCGGGCATCGACCCCGCGCACGAACTCGCCGCCGCGGCCGGTCGGGACCTCTTCGGGGACTACGAGCGGCGCTTCGAGCGCGGCCTCGCCGTCGTCGTGGCCGGGGTCGAGCGGGTCCTCGGCCCTGCAGCCGCCGTCAACCCGTAGCGGGATCTGGCCCTCCGGCCATCAACTGCCTTGGACCCCTAGGGGATTGGACCCACTCTTCTCGGGGTCGGGGTGGCCCGACCGCTCCGGGCCGGGCCAGGGGGCGGGTACCGCCCGGGGCCGATGGCCCGGCGTGCACGGCCGCCTACCGTCGGTGCCATGACCGCAGCGACCCCTCCGCGCCCGGCCCGAGGCCCGGCCCCCTGCCCGTACTGCCCGTACTGCCCGTCCCGCCCGGACGGCCCGCACCGCGCTGCTCGCGGCCGGCGCCGTGCTCCTGCTCACCACCGGGCTCACCGCCTGCAAGGCCAGTGCCGCGCTCTGCAGCGACGACGACAGCTGCGATGTCGTCGTCCGGACCGACGGTGCGGACGCCGCCAACACCGTGGAGGTCTTCGGCGGCGACCGCAGCGTGAAACTGACCGTCAGTCACATCACCGACACCTCGGCCGAGGTGAAGGTCGGCGAGGAGACCAGGACCCTCACCGAGAAGACCGAGGCCGCCATCGGCCAGGCCAGGATCACCCTGCGCAGGGCCGTCGCGGGCGACCACTACGCCGAACTCCACGTCAGCCGCTGACCGGCCGCCACCGTCTTCGACTACTGCTCCTACTCCTACTCCTGCTCCGTCCGCTCAGGCCGGTCCGTCCGTTCCGCCTACTCCGGCAGACGGTTGAGCCAGGTCAGCGGAGTGACGGTGATCGCCTGCCCCGGCGATCCGTCCCACTCCACCGGCAGGCCGACCGCCTCCAGCGCCGCCACCACCTCGCGGCCGATCAGCACCGTCCGCAGCTCCGCCTCCGCCGCCGACTCCGCGGGCGCGCCGTCCGCCCGGAACCCGCCGTACCGCAGCGTCAGGCCGCCCCCGGCGGCCGCCCGCTCGGTGTCCTGCTCATGAAAGAAGACGAAGCCGCGGGAGTCCGCGTCGGCCTCGCCGCCGATCTCCGCGTATCCGCAGCTGCCGCAGCAGGTGAAGTCCATCGCGGCGACGATGTCCTGCTCCTCCAGCGCGTCGAAGGCCTCCTCCAGGCGGTCCACGTCCGTGGTCCGCGGCCAGGACGCCTGCTCGGCCAGCCGCTCCTGCCACAACGGCTCGACCAGCCGACCCGCCTGCTCCTCCGTCAGCCCCTGGTCGTCGAACTCGTCGGCCAGGGACTCGGCTATCTCGTCCGACTCCTGGAAGCCGCACCGGATCAACTCACGGGCGCGCTCCCGGGCGTCGCGCAGCACATCGGGGGTGGGATCGGTCTCCTGGTTCATGGTCGAATACTCGCACCCGCCACCGACAACCCCGTCACCGGCAGCCGAGCTGTCCACCGCGGCCCGCAGGGGCCCGCCGGCCGGGCCCGCCGGACAGGTCCTCAGCCCGGAGCGAGCCGGAACTCCAGATTGCCGAACCGCACCTGGTCGCCCGGCCGTACCCGCACTCCGCCCGCGATCCGACGGCCGTTCACATGCGTGCCGTTGGTCGACCCCAGGTCGTACAGCACCCAGCCCTCGCCCTCGCGCCGCAGCTCGGCGTGCTGGCGCGACACCGAGGCATCGTGCAGCCGCAGCCCGGACCCGGGGATCCGGCCGATCGTCAGTGTCCCCGCCCCCGCATGCGGCAGGCTCAGCCCCGGCAGCCGTTCGACCCGCCAGGCCCCACGCAGCCGCACCCCGAACGCCGATATCTGACCCACCGTCCGCAGCAGGAACCGTCCGACCGGGTTCCCGGCCGGCAGGTCCGCCATCGCCGCGTTCAACTCGGCCCGGCTGCTCGCGTGCAGCACGACGTCCATCCGCCCGAGGAAGGTCTCGTGCGACAGCCGTCCGCTGCCCGCCCCCTCCCGCAGCACCCCGAGAGCCTGCTCCCGCTCGGCCTCGGACGGCCGGACCACATGCGTCCGGATCTCAGGTGACGTCATGGCCTGATTGTCGGCTCACCGGCACCCGCCTGTCCAGGATCCGGCAGCCGCCGGACCGCGGTGGACCCCGCCGCCCGCACCGGGCCGCGGCGGCGTGCGGTGCGGGTGTGAGGCGAGAGGCGCGAGGTGCCCGGCGCGGGGTGCCGGGTCAGGACTTCCTGGCGGCCGCCAGGATCTTGGCCGTGGTGTGCAGGAAGCGCGAGGTGCCCTGCCCCGGGTAGGCCTTGCCGAAGACGTCGGCCGGGTTGGTGCTCACCCGCCCGCCCCGCAGGTGGATCACCACGAAGGCGGTACCGGCGTCGGCGCCGATGACCTCGAAGTCGCCCTTCTCGGACGTCCGCGGGACGGGGTAGTCGTCCGGCAGCGGCTCGGAGAGGAAGACCACCATCAGCCGGACGTCCGGCGTCGCCTCGATCCCGGCGAACGGCTCGGCGGCCAGCAGCGCCTCGACCTCGTCCGGGGTGCGCAGCATGACGGGCACGGGGAAGCCCAGGGCCTCGGCCAGGTGTCGTTCGATCCGCCGGGCGAGGGCGGCCCGGTCCGTCTCGCCGGTGGTGAAGAAGACGTTGCCGCTCTGGATGTAGGAGCGCACGTCGCCTAGGCCCAGCTCGGTGAAGAGGGCGCGCAGCCGCTCCATCCGCACCGTGCGCCCGCCGACGTTGACGGCCCGCAGGAACGCGATGTACTCGGTCGTGGTGGTCACCCGTCCAGTCTGGCACCGGGCGCCGACAACGCCCCGGCCTCACCGGGATCGCCGGTGCCCGGTGCCAGACTGGCGCCATGGCTACCTGGCAGGACTTCGAGTACGCGGCACCGGATCTGGCCCCCCTCGTACGGGCCCGTTTCGAGGCGAACAAGCATCACGTCCTGGCGACGCTGCGCAGGGACGGTTCACCGCGGGTGAGCGGCACCGAGGTCGACTTCATCGGCGCCGACCTCACCATCGGGTCGATGGAGGGGGCGATGAAGGCCCGCGACCTCCAGCGGGACGCCCGCTTCGCGCTGCACGCCCATCCGGGCGACGAGACGATGGAGGGCGGGGATTCGAAGATCTCGGGCCGGGCCGTCGAGATCACCGACGAGGTCGAGCTGGCCGCCTGGGTGGCGGACCTGCCGCAGGCGCCGCCTGGCCCGTTCCACGCCTTCCGGCTGGAGCTGGACCAGGTGGTGCACACCACCGTGAGCGACGACCAGCTGTGGATCACGTCCTGGCGTCCGGGCGAGCCGGTCCGGCGGATCCAGCGGCTGTAGCGCCGCCGGCTGCGGTGCCCGCCCGGACGGCTGCTACGGCAGGACGGACTTGAGCGCCTCGGGCGTCCGGGCGACGACGGCGTGGCCGTCGTCCGCGGTGATGATCGGGCGCTGGATCAGGATCGGGTGGTCGGCCATCGCCTTGATCCAGCGCGCCCGGTCGCCCGGCTCCCGGGTCCACTTCTTCATCCCGAGGTCCTGGGCGGACTTCTCGTCCAGCCGGGTGATGTCCCACGGCTCCAGCCCCAGCCGCTCCAGGACCTGCTCCAGCTCGACGGCGGTCGGCGGGTCCTCCAGGTAGCGCCGCACGGTGTACTCGGCGCCCGCGCCCTCCAGGGCCCCGAGCGCCGTTCGGCACTTCCCGCAGCGCGGGTTGATCCAGATCTCCATGCCGCCAGGGTACCGACCCCGCCCCGCGTCCTGCTGTTCGATAATCGGTGTCCGAAGTAGGGAACCGTGCTGTGCCGGCGGCGGTTGAGGGGGTGCATCTGTTGCTTCGGGAGGGGTCGGGGACATGAACGGCACGGCGATTATCGAACAGTTGATGACCAGAGAGGGAAGGGCGGACCCCTACCCCCTGTACAACGAACTGCACCGGATGGGCGCGGCGGTGTCGGCCGGAGAAGGCCTGATCCTGGTGAACGGCCACGCCGCGGCGAACCGGGTCCTGCGCGACCAGTCGTTCGGCTTCGATGACACCGTCGTGCAGGGCGGTGAGAACATCGGCCTCGCCCAGCACTCCTCGCTGACGGTGATCAACAGTTCGATCCTGGAGCGCAACGCGCCGGACCACGGCCGGGTCCGCTCACTGATCACGTCCGTCTTCACGGCCCGCCGGGTCGCGGCCCTCCAGACGGCCGTCGAGGCGGCCGTCGGGGACCTGCTGGACGAGATGGCCGAGCAGGGCGCCGACGGCTCTCCGGTCGACTTCATGGACGCCTTCGCCTTCCGGCTGCCGGTCGGGGTGATCTGCGAGCTGCTCGGCGTCCCGGAGCGGGACCGCTACCGCTTCCGGGGCCTGGCGAGCGATCTGACCGTCGCCCTGGAGTTCATCCGGGAGCCCTCCGAACTCGCCGGCGCCGACCGGGCCGCCGACGAGCTGTCCGAGTACTTCACCGAACTCGCCGCCGAGCGCCTCGCCCACCCCCAGGACGACCTGGTCAGCGACCTGGTGCGGATCGGTGCCGAGGACCCGCGGCGGCTGTCCGGCACCGAGCTGCTCGGCAACCTGGTGCTCGTCCTGGTGGCCGGTTTCGAGACCACCGCCAACCTGCTCGGCAACGGCCTCGCGCAGCTCCTCCGCCACCCGGAGGTGATGGCAGGACTGCGCTCCGGCGCGATCGCCCGGAGCGGCTTCACCGACGAGGTGCTGCGCTTCGACTCGCCCGTCCAGCTCACCATGCGGAGCGTGCTCGCCGAGGGGCGCACCGTCGAGGAGTTGGCCGCGCCGCTGGGCAGCTCGGTGGTCGTCCTGCTGGGCGCCGCCAACCACGACCCGGCGCGCTATCACCGCCCGGAGCTCTTCGACCCGACCCGTACCGACAGCCAGCCGCTCAGCTTCGGCGGCGGCGCGCACTACTGCCTCGGCGCGCAGCTGGGTCGGATGGAGTCGGCCGTCGCGATATCGGCCCTGCTGGAGCGCTTTCCCCGGCTGGCCCGGGGCGGAGTGCCCACCCGGCGCGACCGCCTGGTCCTGCGCGGCTACGAGACGCTGCCGATCACCGTCCGCTGAGCCGTCCGCCTGCGTCGGTCCCCGGCCACCGCACGCCCGTCCCCGGCTACCGTCGGCCCGTCCCCGGCCACCGCCGGTCGGGGACGGGCCGGGCGCGGGCCGACGGTGGCCGGGACGAGGGCGAGGGGCCGAACCACCGGCGGTGGGGGAGCATGGGAGGACGAGCCGCTCGTCCAGGAGCCGGCCGGCCAGGAGGTTCCCGCCGTGCCTGCAGCACCCCGCCCGCCGCACCCGGTGGCCGTGGAACCGAGGATGCCGCGCTGGGTCCCCTGGCTGCCCGTGGTGCTGGTGGTGCTCGACCTGGTGTCCGAGGCGATCGTCCCGGACGCGGTGGCGGCCGGCTTCCTGCTGACGGCGCTGCCGGTGGTGGTGGCGTTCAGCTACGGCCCGGTGGAGACAGCCCTCGCGACCGGGGGCGCGCTCGGGCTCCAGCTCGCCCTGGCCGTGCGCGCCGGCCACCTCTCCGAGCAGCACCACGTCTGGGTCTACGTCTCCACGCTGCTGGCCGGGGTGATGGGCACCGCCCTGTCCTGGCAGCGGATCCACCAGAACCGCAACCTGCTGCGCGCCCGCACGGTCGCCGAGACCCTGCAGCGCACGGTGCTGCGCCCGGTCCCGGAACGGGTCGGCGGCCTGCGGGTGGCCGGGCTCTACCGCTCGGCACAGGCGGAGGTGCTGGTCGGCGGGGACCTGTACGAGGTGTGCGACACCCGGTTCGGGGTGCGGGTGCTGCTCGGCGACGTCCGGGGCAAGGGCCTCGGCGCGGTCCGGACGGTCGCGGACGTGCTCGGAGCCTTCCGGGCGACCGCGCACGACACCGCCGACCTGGTCGAGCTGGCCGAACAGCTGGACCGCGCGGTGCTGCGCGACGCGGCGGACCGGGGCGACGAGGAGCTGTTCGTCACCGCCGTGCTGGTCCAGCACCGGCCCGGCTCGGACCAGGTGGAGATCGTCAACCGGGGCCACGTCACCCCGCTGCTGCTCTCCGGCGGCACCATCGCCGCGGTGGACTGCCCGGACGAGCTGCCGCTGGGTCTGGGCCACCTCACCGCCGGGGACCCGTGCGCCCGCCCCGCGCACACCGCCCTGCCGCCCGGCCACACCCTGCTGCTGTACACCGACGGCGTCAGCGAGGCCCGCGACGCCTCCGGCGCCTTCTACCCGCTGGCCCGCCGCCTGGCCGCCCTCGGCACCACCGCCCCGGACCGGGTGGTCTCCTTCCTCGCCCAGGACGTCCGCGCGTACGCGGGCCTGCTCGCCGACGACCTCGCGGTCATCGCCCTCACCCCGGCGTAGGGCTCGCCACAGGCTCCCGCGGGCCGCGCAGCGGCAGTGTCCGGCTGAGCACGAGGTTGGTGGTCGTGCTCCCGAACTGGGCCAGTGCGTCGACGAGTTCCTCCAGGTGGCCCATCGACGTGGCCGCCACCTTCAGGACGTAGCAGTCGTCCCCGGTGGTGCGCACGCACTCCAGGATCTCGGTGCGCTCGCCGAGCAGTCGGCGCAGCGGCTCGTGCCGGGTCCCCGGGTACTTCAGCCGGACCACCGCCAGCAGCCCGTACCCCGTCCGCTCCAGATCCACCTCCGCCCGGTACCCCGTGATCACCCCGGTCGCCTCCAGCCGGCGCACCCGCTCCGTGGTGGCCGAGGCGCTCAGGTTCACCCGCCGCGCCAACTCGGTGAACGCGATCCGGCCGTCCCGCTGGAGCTCGTCCAGGATCGCCCAGTCCGTCGCGTCAAGACTCTCGGTCATCCGCCCAGATTACCGGGGGATCCACGGCCGAACCGCCCCCGAACAGGGGGGAATCCCTTCTGGCGGCCGGTATCGGCTGGCTAGCCTTTGCGGTGTGAAGATCGGAGTCAACGTCCTCAATTTCGGCCCCGGCACCGACCCGGGGGTCCTGCGCGACTGGGCCCGGACCGTGGAGGGTCTGGGCTTCGACCTGCTGATGGTCTCGGACCACATCGCCATCACACCCGATGTCGCCGAGCGCTATCCGGCGCCCTTCTACGAGCCTTTCACCACGCTGTCCTGGCTGGCCGGCCTCACCACCCGGGTCCGGCTCGGCACGACGGTCCTCATCGCCCCCTACCGGCACCCGCTGCTCACCGCCCGGATGGCCGCCAACCTGGACCAGCTGAGCGGCGGCCGACTCGTCCTCGGGGTGGGGGTGGGCTGGGCCAGGCAGGAGTTCGCCGCCCTCGGGATCCCGTTCGAGCGGCGCGGACGACTGACCGACGACCACCTGACGGCGATCCGGGCGGCCTGGGACACCGACGCCTACGGCGGCCGGCGGATCCCGCTGTGGGTCGGCGGCAACAGCGACGCGGGCCAACGCCGCGCCGTCCGGCTCGGGGACGCCTGGCATCCGCTGCGCTGCACCATGCCGTGGCTGCGCGCGGCCGTCGGCCGGCTGGCGGCCACCGCGGCCGAACTCGACCTGCCCGTACCCGCCTTCGCCCCCCGGATCGCCCTCAGACTGACCGAGGCGCCGGTCGAGGGGCCGGACCGCCTCGCCGGGGTGGGCACGATCGGGCAGGTCCTCGACGACCTCGCCCAACTCCGCCTGCTGGGCGCCGAGTCCGTCATCCTCGACCCCTACCACGGCAACCCGGACGAGACCCGTCACCCGCACACGGCCTGGCAGGCGCTCGCCACCGTGGCCGCCCACCTCCACCCCCGCAGCCGAACGGAACAGCCATGACCGCACCCGACGCCGACGCCGACACCCTCCTCCGCCGGGCCATCGCCCTGGCGGCCGCGGCCCGTGCGAGCGGCAACCCCCCGTTCGGCTCCCTGCTGGCCGGGCCGGACGGCACGGTCCTGGCCGAGGACTACAACACCACCCTCACCGACCGGGACATCACCGCCCACCCCGAACTGAAGCTCGCCCGCTGGGCCGCAAGGGAGTTGGACCCGGCCACGGCGGCGCAGACCACCCTGTACACCAGCTGCGAGCCCTGCACGATGTGCGAGGCCGTCATCCGACAGGCCGGCCTCCACCGCGTGGTCTTCGCCCTGTCCGCCCAGCAGCTCCTGGACATCCGCCCGGCCCCCCACCGCCCTCCCGTCCCCCGGTCCGGCCCCGCTCTCCTCGACGAGATCCGCGCCGTCGTCGAACCCCACTACCACTGACCCTCCTGCCAACCCCACCCCCAACGCCCCAGGGGGGCGCGGCAAGACCCGGCGTTATCAGGCGGCCTGACGACGCGCCAGCACAGAGGTGCCCGACCTGCAGGTCGTAGCAGTGCTCGAACAGGTCTCCGATAGCCGGACACTCGGCCAGCTCCACCCCTCGATGGCATCACGGCGCGGGGCTTCTCCCGGACTGTCCGGGTACGAGTACTGGCAGGACAGGCAGTCCGGGTACGGGCGGACGGGCCCGGGCGAGACCCGGGACAGCTCAGCTGCGCGAAGCAGCCGTGCGGGCCGCGGGCTTCGTGGTGTCCGGCTCACCGTCCGGCCCGAGCCGGGCCGGACGGTGAGCCGTGGCGCCTGCGGTCAGTTGTCGACGCGAACGACGGCCGGGGGTGCGTAGCGGCCGGTGAGGATGGCGGGAGTGGGCAGGTACTGGCGCAGGATGAGGCGGAACAGGACGCCTGCCTCAGTGGTGGGGAGCCAGTTGGACTCGCGTCCGGGGCCGGGGGTTGTCGCGCTGGAGGTAGAGGGTCAGGGAGCCGTCGGGTCCGTAGGTGAGGCCCTTGGTGAGGCTGCCGAGGTGGTAGCGGCCGATCGGGTTCTCGACGAGGAAGTCCTGCGGGTTGAGGTACATGGTCACCGACCAGAAGGCGCCCACGGGCGGGAAGTCGTCGGGGCCGAAGCGGAGTTCGTAGCGGTGCTCGCCGGAGAGCGGGTTGCCGTCGCCGTCGAGGACGGCGCCGAGGTAGTAGGCCTCCTTCGCGCTGTTGGCGAGCAGGCCGAGCGGGTCGGCGGGGCGCAGGGCGATTCGCTGCTGGAGGGCGACGGCGGCGGGCACGTCGTCGTCGAGGATCGTGACGCGGGCCAGCAGACAGACCAGGGGCGTGGGGGCGGCGATGACCCGGGTGATGCCGTCGGGGACGGTGCCGCGCCAGCCCGGTCCGGCCAGCAGGTAGTCGCCGCCGGTGGTGTCGCCCGTGCGGGTGCCGACGTAGGCGAAGCTGTGCATTCTCACCCGTTCGGCCGAGCCTTCGTTGCGGTTGCCCGGGTGCGCGGGAAGGCTCTGGGCTACCGCCTGCCCGGCGGGGGTGGATCGGGTCCGGTACCGAGGAGGCAGCGATGGGCGACGCCGTCGGACAGATGCTGGCGTCGGCGGTGGGCATCGCCATCAGCCCCTTGCCGCTGATCGCTGTGGTGCTGATGCCGGCCACCCCGCGCGGCAAGGTCAACGGCACGGCGTTCGTACTGGGCTGGATGGTCACGCTCGGGGCGGTCACCGCCGCGGTCGTCCTCGTCGGCTCGGGTGCCGGGGCCGCCGACGAGGGCGGGCCGGCCCGCTGGACGTACTGGCTCAAGCTCACACTCGGCGTGCTCTTCCTGCTCATGGGCGTCAAGCAGTGGAAGGACCGGCCGCGGGAAGGGCAGGATCACGCGCTTCCCGGCTGGATGCGGGCGATCGACCAGTTCACCCCAGGCCGGGCGGCCGGCCTCACCTCATGAGGTCCACGGCCGCGTGGGCCCGGCTGCGGGCGGTCGGCAGGCCGAAGGCCTCGGACGTGTCCGCCGGTCTCGTGACCGGCCTCTTCTCCATCCCGGAGGGCATGGCGTACGCGGCGATCGGCGGCTTCAACCCGGTCGCCGGCATCTATGCCGGCGTCGTCCCCACCCTGGTGGGCTCCCTCTTCGCCCGCACCGTCCTGATGGTCACCACGCTCACCTCGGCGCTCGCCCTGACCGCGCAGAGTGTCGTCAAGGAGGCCGGACTCGACGCCCTCGACGCGGGCAACGTCGCCACCCTGGCCGTGCTGGCCGGGGCGGTCATGCTGCTCCTCGGCGCACTCCGGCTCGGGGTGGTCATGTCCTTCGTCTCCAACGCGGTGATGACCGGCTTCTCCACCGGCATCGCCCTGCAGATCATCACCGGCTCCCTCAAGGACGCCACCGGCTACAAGCCGGCCGGCCACAACAAGCTCCTCCAGCTCGGCGACTGGATCGTCCACATCGGCGAGTGGAAGCCGGCGGCGGTCCTCACGGCCCTCGCTGCGGTCGCCGTCTGGGCCCTGGTGCGCCTGGTGGAGCGGCTGAAGCCGGTCCTGGTCGCCCTGCTCGTGGTCAGCGTGGCCGTCGGCGTCCTCGGCACCTCGGTGGAACTGGCGGGCGACATCGCCCCGATCCCCGGCGCCCTGCCCGCCTTCACCGCCCCCGACCTGTCGGCCGCCGGCGCGCTGCTGCCCGGGGCCTTCGCGGTCGCCCTCGTCGGACTCGCCCAGGCCGCCTCCATCGGGCCCGGCGTGCCCAACCCCGACGGCAGCAAGACCTCCGTCAACGGCGACTTCGTCGCCCAGGGCCTCGGCAACATCGGCGGCGGCCTGTTCGGGGCACTGCCCACCGGCGGCTCGATGTCCCGCACGGGTGTCGCCGTCAGCGCGGGCGCCCGCACCCGGTGGACCGGCGTCTTCGCCGCGCTGTGGCTCGCGCTGCTCGTCCTCACTCTGGGCTCGCTCGCCGAACGCATCCCGATGCCGGTGATCGGCGGCCTGATCATCGTGATCGGCTGCGAACTGATCGCAGGCCGCCTCCCGGACATCGCTCTCGTGCTGCGCACCTCCCCGCTGTCGGCCATCGCGATGATCGCCACCTTCCTGGCCACCACCCAGCTCCCGCTCCAGCAGGCCATCGTCATCGGAGCGGTCCTCTCCCTCGTGCTGTACTGCGTGCAGGCGGCCCGCCAGAGCCGGCTCCACCTGCTGGAAGAGGACGGCGAGGGCAGGTGGCGGATCTCGGACGTCCCGGCCCGGATCGAACCCGGCACCGTCACGGTCCTCCACTACGACGGTGTCTCGCTGTTCGCCGAGACGCCCCGGATCGACGAACAGTGGCCCGACACCACCGACGCGCGCGGCGCGGCCGTGATCCTGGGCCTGCGCGGCGTCCCCGACGTCCCCTCCTCAGCCGTACTGAAACTGCTGCGACGCTACGCACGCGACCTGCGCGCCCACGGCGGCCGCCTCTACCTCGCGGGCGTCGAACCCCGGCTCCAGACCGTCCTCCGCCGCACCGGCCTCACCGCGGAACTGGGCGAGGACGCCGTCCTGCCCCCCACCAGCGACATCTTCGGCGCCCAGCAGGAAGCCGCGGCCCGCGCCAGGCAGTGGATCGAGGAGACCGCACGCAGGACCCAGAACGGTTGACGCTCCGGCGACCGCCTCGTCCGTCACCCCACCCGGACCCTGCTGACCTCCAGAGCCTCCGACACCACCGTCCATCCGTCCGTCCCAGTCCCGGGACGGACGGCGGTCGCCCGGGCTCTCCTTGCAGCCCGTGTGCTCGGCCGGGTCCACACGAGCGCGTGCTCACGTAGTGCGTCGATCACTCGTTCGGCCGTCCGTGATGGCGGCCGTACCGACGTGGCGGAAGGGTGGCTGGCAAGGCGTGGCCGCCACCCTTACCGCGGGCGGCGGCCCCGGGAGCATGCGGAAGGGGCCGTGGTGACGGATCAGGTGATGTTCGAGGGCGGGTATCCGACGGCGGCGAGCGCGCGGGCGGCGCGGGAGCGCCGGGACCGGCGGCGGGCGGTGGAGGCGTACCGGTTCTTCTACCCGACGGTGTCGCTGGAGGGCATCTTCCACGGCACCCGGCGGGCGGGGGCGGTGGACAACGAGACGGCGCTCCTCTTCATCGCCCGCCCGTACCACGTCGGGTTCACCCTGAACTCCGACACCCCGTACTCGGGCGGCATCCTGGACCTGCGCAAGAGCGGCCCGATGGTGATCGACCTGCCACCGGGACCGCTGGTCGGTCTGGTGGACGACCACCACCACCGCTGGATCACCGACCTCGGCCTGCCCGGGGCGTATGGTCCCGAGGGCGGCAAGCACCTGCTGCTGCCGCCCGGCTACGACGGCCCGGTGCCCGCCGACGGCTACGAGGTGGTCCGCAGCGACACCTGGACCGTCTTCGCCCCGCTGCGGGCCCTGCCCCTGGGCGGCGACCTGGACAAGGCCAAGCAACTCCTCGCCTCGGTCCGCTTCTACCCGCTCTCCCGGGCCGACAGCCCGCCCCCGTACACCTTCACCGACTTCAGCGACCAGGCCATCGACTGCACCTGCCTGACGTGGGAGGACAACCTGGAGTACTGGCGGGTCCTGCACCAGGTGATCGACACCGAACCCGCCATCGAGGAGATGCGCCCGATGCTCGGCCTGCTCGCCGAACTCGGCATCGAAGCCGGCAAACCGTTCGCACCTGACGAGCGGCTGACCGCACTGCTCACCGACGCCGCCCGGCAGGGCCGCGAGGAAATGCTGGTCACCGCCTTCGCCTCCGACCGCCCCGACCGCATAGCCTGGCCCGACCGCACCTGGGAGTGGGCCAGTCTGCGCCCGGAGAACGGCACCTTCGAACGCGAAGGCTCCCTCGACGTCGAGGCCAAGGACCGCTGGTTCATCCAGGCCATCATCGCCTCACCCGCGATGTTCCGCCGTGCCGTCGGCCAGGGCTCGGTCTACTGGCTCGGCCTGCGCGACGCCACCGGCACCTACCTCGACGGAGGCCGCAGCTACCGCCTCACCGTGCCCCTGCCCGTCCCGGCCGGCCTGTTCTGGTCCGTCACCGCCTACGACGCCCGGACCCGCTCCGAAGTCGACGCCTCCCAGGGCTGGGCCGCGCTCCGCTCGCTGTTCGACAAGCTCGACCCCGACGGTGCCGACAGTGTCGATCTGTACTTCGGTCCCACCGAACCGGCCGGGGCCGAGGGGCGCTGGATCCAGACCCTCCCCGGCCGCGGCTGGTTCACCTACTTCCGCATCTACGGCCCCCAGCAGGCCGCCTTCGACGGCACCTGGAAGCCCGGCGACCTCGAACCCCTCACCCCGTAGCGGCAACCCGCACCCGGACCGGGCGGTCCGGCCGACGGGTCCGGACGTTCCGCGGAGGAAGACGTTCAGGCCCCTTGCGGTGCCCCGGTCCTGCGGTCGGCCATGCGGCAGGAGGAGCCAGATCGTCCACGAAGTGCATGGATCCGCCAGTTCGCCCCGGGTGTGCCGTCACCCGCGCGGCCTTCGGGTTCACCCGCACAGCCTGACCGGCCACCCGGCAAGGCGGTCGCACCAGCCCCGGTGCCTGGCCGGCGGCGAAACGGTCGGGGCCCGGGAGGCCGGGCGCCGGACGGGATCGCGGCCGCGCCCGGCCCGCGTCCGGATCGGCGCCCTGCCGTGAGATCTCACGGTTCGAGGATCAGCCTTGCGCCACCTGCGGCCAGGCGGACCTGAGGTGACGTGCCGCACGGTCTCACCGTCCACGCCCCACCCCCACGTTCGGCCCGTCCCCCGCCTCTCCTGTCGGCGCCCCGCGCTGCGGAGCTGTCTCGCGACGCGCCGGCCAGGAAGGTTTCCGATGAGCCGCCCCAGCCGCTCCTCGTACCAGAACGCCGACTCCCGCTCCGCCTCCTCCCGCTCCGGCCGTGGCACCGGCGGCAGCTCCTTCTACGGCGACCGCCCATCCGGCGGCGGCCGTTCCCCCGGCCGCTCGCGACGCCAAAGCTCAGGCCTGCAGGGGGAGTTCGCGATGCCGGTGAGCACCACACCGGCGCTGCCCGCCGTCGAGGCCTTCGGCGAGCTGGACATGCCGAACGCGCTGCTGCGGTGCTGACCCGCCAGGGCCTCACCACGCCGTTCCCGATCCAGGCCGCCACACTGCTCAACGCGCTGGCCGGCCGCGACGTGCTGGGCCGGGGCCGCACCGGATCCGGCAAGACCATCGCCTTCGGACTCGCCGTGCCGGCCCGCACCGCCGGGCGCAAAGTCGAACCCCGCCGCCGTCGCTGGCGCCCATTCAACCCGCTCCCTCGGCCGCGCACGTGGACGTGACGCACGATCACGGCCTTACGGAATGTGCATGCTCGCAACCAGAAGGTGATTTGAGCCGGCACCTGGCTGCATTCCGAGCCCCGCGTGGCGGCCTGCTTCGCGGGCGACCGAACCCCGATGCCCTGCCCACCGCGCCGGAGCCCGGGCCGCCGCTCCCTGCCCGCGCCCTGGAGATCGTCACCGACCTGCCTGCCCTCGACCCAGCCGCCACCTTTGGTATCAATTGGTGGCACTTGATAAGGATTGTCCGATTCATGCGACAATCTTGGGCGGCGCGGAGTCCTGTCCCGCGCCGTATCCCGTTCACGCCCGGCCATCGGAGCGCACCATGTCCGCAGAGCAGTCACCCGTCCAGAAGGGGAGACGGCTGACCTGGCCGTGGTTCCTGGTCGTGGTCGTCGTCTACCTCGCGATCATCCAGGGCATCGGCAGACTCATCGGCGTCGACACCAGTGGTGCGGACAGCCAGTTCCCCACCGCCGAGGCGATCGTCCGCAACGGGCTGATCCCGATCGGCCTGTCGGTCCTGTTCGGCGCGGCGGTGGTGACCTGGCTCGGCTGGTGGGGCGAGGTCATGCGCTACCGGGTGCCGGTGCGGCGCTGGGTGCGCTTCGTGCCGATCTCGATGCTGGTCGTCGCCGTGGTGGCGGTGAACTATCCCAACCTCGCCGACCAGCCGCTGTCCATGGTGCTGGCCCTGTTGGCGATGACGGCGTGCGTCGGCATCGGCGAGGAGCTGATGTTCCGGGGCTTGGGCGTGCAGGTCTTCAAGCGGGCCGGCTTCAGTGAGGGCAAGGTCGCCCTGTGGTCTTCGGTGATCTTCGGCCTGGTCCACGTCAGCAACGCCTTCGGCGAGGGCGCACAGGCGGTCCTGCAGGCCCTGATCGTCTCCACCTCCGGGTACTTCTTCTACCTGTGTCTGCGGGTCGGCGGCACCCTGATGCTGCCGATGCTGGTGCACGGCCTGTGGGACTTCGGGCTGCTGTCGAACATGATCGGCGCCGACCCGAAGAAGTCCGTCGGGCTGGTGCTGCCGATCGCGCTCCAGGTCGTCCTGATCGTGGTGCTGATCGTCCGGCGCCGCTCCGTCGAACCGGCCGCCGACGACGACTCCGCCGCCCTTCACCCGGTCAGCCCCGCGCCCGGGCGCTGACCCGCTCCGCCGGCGGTGCCCGCCGTCCGACGACACGTCAGGACTGCGGGCGCCGTGCTGTTCGGGGCCAGGGGCGGGTGCGCGGGCGGTGAGGGTGTGCGGGGTGGCGAGAAGTTCGGCTTCGACGACCGCGGTCGGGGTGTAGAGGGTCTTGGCCCCGGAGGTGTTGCAGCTGGCCTCTCCCCAGGCGTTTCCGCAGGTCAGAACCTTGCCTGACCTGCGGAAACGATGAGAGAGCAAACTGCGTTTCCGCAGGTCGGAGGGGTCTCTACAGGTCGTAGTACAGCTCGAACTCGTGCGGGTGGGGGCGCAGGGCGATCGGGGCGATCTCGTTGGTGCGCTTGAAGTCGATCCAGGTCTCGATGAGGTCCGGGGTGAAGACGTTGCCCGCGAGCAGGTACTCGTGGTCGGCCTCCAGCGCCTCCAGGACGGCCGGGAGGGAGGACGGGACCTGCGGGACGTTGGCGTGCTCCTCGGGGGCCAGCTCGTAGAGGTCCTTGTCGACCGGCTGCAGCGGCTCGATCTTGTTCTTGATGCCGTCGAGGCCGGCCATCAGCATGGCGGCGAACGCGAGGTACGGGTTGGACGACGGGTCCGGCGCGCGGAACTCGATGCGCTTGGCCTTGGCGTTGGACCCGGTGATCGGGATGCGGATCGCGGCGGAGCGGTTGCGCTGCGAGTACACCAGGTTGACCGGCGCCTCGAAGCCCGGCACCAGGCGGTGGTAGGAGTTCACCGAGGGGTTGGTGAAGGCCAGCAGCGACGGGGCGTGCCTGAGCAGGCCGCCGATGTAGTAGCGGGCGGTGTCGGAGAGCCCGGCGTAGCCCTGCTCGTCGTAGAAGAGCGGCGAGCCCTCCGTCCACAGCGACTGGTGGACGTGCATGCCCGAGCCGTTGTCGCCGAAGATCGGCTTCGGCATGAAGGTGGCCGTCTTGCCGTTGCGCCAGGCGACGTTCTTGATGATGTACTTGAACAGCATCAGGTCGTCGGCCGCGTGCAGCAGAGTGTTGAACTTGTAGTTGATCTCCGCCTGGCCGGCGGTGCCGACCTCGTGGTGCTGGCGCTCCACCTCCAGGCCGGACGCGGCCAGCTCGAGGGACATCTCGGCGCGCAGGTCCGCGAAGTGGTCGACCGGCGGGATCGGGAAGTACCCGCCCTTGTACTTGACCTTGTAGCCGCGGGCGTCGCCCTCGGCGGAGCCGGAGTTCCAGGCACCCGCCTCGGAGTCGATGTGGTAGTACGAGGCGTTGGCGCTGGTGTCGAAGCGCACCGAGTCGAAGACGTAGAACTCCGCCTCGGGGCCGAAGAACGCGGTGTCGGCGATGCCGGAGGAGGCCAGGTACGCCTCGGCCTTCTTGGCGACGTTGCGCGGGTCGCGGCTGTAGGCCTCGCCGGTCACCGGGTCCTGGATGAAGAAGTTGATGTTGAGGTGCTTTTCCTTGCGGAAGGGATCGAGCCGGGCCGTGGCCAGGTCCGGGACGAGTGCCATGTCGGACTCGTGGATGGCCTGGAAGCCGCGGATCGACGAGCCGTCGAACATCAGGGTCTCGGACGGGTCGAAGGTCGCCGCGGGCACGGAGAAGTGCTGCATGACGCCCGGGAGATCGCAGAACCGGACGTCGATGAACTTCACATCGTTGTCCTGAATGAACTGCTTCACTTCGGCGGCGTTGTTGAACATCCATCCTCCTCGGCGTGCGAATGGGGCTCACCCTAGGAACGGGCCGTTTCCGACCGGTGACCCGGTCGTTTCCTGAATGTTAACCGCCGTCGTTGAACGGGCGGCAAAGACGTACGGTATGGGACAAAAAGCCTCCCCGGCCCGGGTCGAGCCGGTTGAGTGGTCTGGACCACTGGGGGAGGCGGGGGAAAGGCCGGGCGACGCGGATTCACCCTCCGGGGGAGGCGGTGGCGGAGCGGCGGGCCCGTCCGGTTAGTGTGGATTCGTGGACACCAGAGAAGCGTTGGGATCGTGGATCGACGGCCCGAAGGCGGCCGCCGAGAAGATGGGCACCGACTTCGGCTACCGCGGCGAGCGCCTCGGCCTGCCCAAGGAGGGCCCCGGTTCGATCGCCGGCCCGGGGCGGCGGATCGGCGCCCTGTTCGTCGACGGCTGGTTGGTCTCCCTGGTCGCCTACGGGCTGATCGCCAAGGGCACCCCGGGCTCGGCCAACATGTGGACCACCCCGCTGTTCTTCGCCGTCACCGTGCTGCTGCTGGCCACCACGGGGACGACCGTCGGCAAGCGGCTGTTCGGCCTGCGGGTGGTCCGGGTCGACGGCGCCCGCGCCACCATCCCGCAGGTCCTGCTGCGCACGGTGCTGCTCTGCCTGGTGGTGCCGGCCCTGGTCTGGGACCGTGACACCCGGGGCCTGCACGACAAGGCGGTCGGCACGGTCGAGGTCCGGATCTGACCGGTTCGGGCCCGGAGCGGCAGCCGCCGAACCCGGAGTGGCAGCCCAAGCCCGCAACGGCAGCCCTCGGATCAGGCCTTCAGGCCAAGCACCCGAACGTCGAACGGCCCCGCTGCGGAATCTCCGCGGCGGGGCCGTTTCGTGTCAACGGGGAAGGGTGGTCAGCGGACCTGGCCGCCCTTGGGCATCCGGGCGCCCTTGGGCATCGGGCCCTTGGGGATCGGCGCCTTGGAGAGCAGGTCTCCCAGGGCGCGCAGCCGGTCGTTGGTCTCGGTGACCTGCGCGGGGGTGATGGCGCGCGGCAGTCGCATCAGGTGGATCTGGAGCTTCTTCAGCGGGACCTCGCCCTCGCCGTCGCCCACCACGATGTCGTGCACCGGCACGTCGCCGACCACCCGGGCCATCTTCTTCTTCTCGGAGGCCAGCAGCTGGCGGACCCGGTTGGGGTTGCCCTCACCGATCAGCGCGATGCCGGCCCGGCCCACGGCGCGGTAGACCGCGTCCTGGTTGCGGGTGACCGCGACCGGCGTGGAGCTGGCGCTCCAACCGCGTCGGATGTTGTTCAACACCGCTGCCACGGCGCCCGGCTGCCCCTCCATCTGCCCGAACGCCGCGCGCTCGGCCCGGCGCCCGAAGACGATCGCCATGGCCAGGAAGGCCACGATGAAGCCCAGGATGCCCAGGTAGACGGGGTGGTCGATTGCGAAGCCGATGGCGAGGAACACGCCGAAGGTCAGCAGGCCGACGCCGCCGATGATCAGGCCGATCTTGGTGTCGACCTTCTTGGTCATGGTGTAAGCCAGGCGGATCTGCTTCAGTCGCCCGGGGTTCTCGGATGTTTCCCTCGCCATAACGCTCATGGTACGTGCCGTAGGTGCGGGATATCCAAGCCCGGGTACCCGTTCGCCCCGAACCGTGACCCGGGTTGCCCCGTACGGGTACGCACGGTGTCTGCGGGGGTACCGGCGGTCAGTGTCCGCGGGGGTACCGGCGGTCAGTGCCGCCCGGCCTCCGCCGGACGGCCGGACGGCAGCGCGTCGCGCTCGCGGTCCGCCGCGTACCGGCGGTTCTCGCAGACTGCCGCCCAGGCGTTGCGCCGGGCCTGCCGCTGGCCGCCGGCCAGGAGCACGCTCTCGGCGAGCCGCAGCGCGCCACCCACCGACCGGATGCCGACCTGCATGTCGAAACAGCTCCCCTCGTGCCATTGCGATCCGGAATCGAACGACTCCATCCTCACCACCCCGTGTTACCAGTCCGTGACCTCTCAGTCAAAGCCCGGTGAACCCGAAGGGGCGGAGCCGCGGCTCCGCCCCTCAGGTGGCTCAACACTTCCGGTCGGTTCAGGCCGACGTCTTCGCCCGGTGCTCCAGGGCCTGCCGGTACAGCCGGCCGGCGCGGTACGAGGAGCGCACCAGCGGGCCCGACATGACCCCGGCGAAGCCGAGCTCCTCGGCCTCCTGCTGCAACTCGACGAACTCGTGCGGCTTGACCCAGCGCTCCACCGGGTGGTGGCGCAGCGAGGGCCGCAGGTACTGGGTGATGGTGATCAGCTCGCAGCCCGCGCCGACCAGGTCGGCCAGCGCCTGGCTGACCTCCTCGCGGGTCTCGCCCATGCCCAGGATCAGGTTGGACTTGGTGACCAGTCCGGCCGCGCGGGCCTGGGTGATGACGTCCAGCGAGCGCTCGTAGCGGAACGCCGGGCGGATCCGCTTGAAGATCCGCGGCACCGTCTCGACGTTGTGCGCCAGCACCTCGGGGCGGGACGAGAAGACCTCGGCCAGCTGCTCCGGCACCGCGTTGAAGTCGGGGATCAGCAGCTCGACGCCGGTCCGGCCGGCCTCGCGGGCGGCCGTCAGCGCGTGCACCTGTCGCACCGTCTCGGCGTACAGCCAGGCGCCGCCGTCCTCCAGGTCGTCGCGGGCGACGCCGGTGATGGTGGCGTAGTTCAGGTCCATCGTCACGATGGACTCGGCGACGCGGCGCGGCTCGTCCCGGTCGAAGTCGGCGGGCTTGCCGGTGTCGATCTGGCAGAAGTCGCAGCGGCGGGTGCACTGGTCACCGCCGATGAGGAAGGTGGCCTCGCGGTCCTCCCAGCACTCGAAGATGTTGGGGCAGCCGGCCTCCTGGCAGACCGTGTGCAGCCCCTCCTTCTTCACCAGCGACTGCAGGGCGTTGTACTCGGGCCCCATCTTCGCGCGGGTCTTGATCCACTCGGGCTTCCGCTCGATGGGGGTCTCGCTGTTGCGGACCTCCAGGCGGAGCAGCTTCCTGCCGTCGGGTGCGACAGCGGACACGTGCGACTCCTAGAACTAGACGGGGTACCCCCAGGGTACGCCTGTGCTTGTACGGCCTTCGCCGGGCCTGCGGCCCGCAATCGCAGGGCAACAGAGCTACCGGCCGGTAGATTCCCCGAGGGGAGGACGCTCAGCGGCTGAGCGCCGGCTCCGGCAGTTCGGCGAACACCGCCGCCAGGTGCTTCTCGACCACGGGCAGCGCCTCGCCGACCGGGAAGTCCCGACCCAGCTCCGAGGAGACCGAGCCCACTCCGGCGTCCCGGATCCCGCAGGGCACGATCCGGTCGAACCAGGTCATGTCGGGGTCGCAGTTCAGCGCGAAGCCGTGCATGGTGACCCCGCGCGAGACCCGTACGCCGATCGCGGCCAGCTTGCGGTCGTCGCCGCGCTGGCCCGCGTTGGACGGCGCGTACTCCGGACCGGCCAGCCGCGGGTCGATGCCCAGCGGCAGCCCCATCCGCAGCGTGAGGCTGCCCAGGTCCACGACCTGCGACGGGTCCACCACCGCGTCCGGGAGGTCCTCACCCAGCACCCAGACCCCGCTGCGGCCCTCGACGCGGGTGGTCCGCACGCCGAACTCGCCACAGGCGCGGATCAGCGCCTCCTCCAGCCGGCGCACGTACGCGACGACGTCCATCGGCTCGGGCAGCTTCACGATCGGGTAGCCGACCAGCTGGCCCGGACCGTGCCAGGTGATCTCGCCGCCCCGGTTGACCTCGACCACCGGCGTGCCGTCCAGCGGCAGGTCGGCCGGGTTGGTGCGCTTGCCCATCGTGTAGACCGGCTGGTGCTCCAGCAGCAGCACGGTGTCGGGGATCTCGTCCGCGACCCGCAGCGCGTGCAGCCGCCGCTGCTCCTGCCAGGCCTCCGGGTAGGGGATCGCGCCCTCGCCGATGCCCATCCGTACGAAACGCACGTTCCCGCTCACGCGTCCCCCTCGCTGCGCTCGGTGGTCGCTTCGTGAAACGCGCACCCTCCGAGGGCCCGCGCCCGACCCGCGACCGGGGGGACCTCGATGCTCCGCTCGTTCACCGCTGCTCCTTGCCAGGCGTTCGAGACCAACCTCGCCACTGTACGCCTGGGCCGGATCCGACCGTTCAGGTGCCCGCGAGCAGCTGGAGGCGCAGGGCCAGCTGGAGTTCCAGCGAGCGTTCGGGGTGGTTCCAGTCCCGCCCGAGCAGCACCTCCACCCGGTCGAGGCGCTGCACCACGGTGTTCACGTGGACGTGCAGCTCGTCCTTGGCCCGGGTCAGGCTGCCGCCGCAGTCGAAGTAGGCGCGCAGGGTGCGGACCAGTTCGGTGCCGCGCCGGGTGTCGTAGTCCAGCAGCGGGCCGAGCACGGCGCCGACGAAGCCGTCCACGTCGTGGCCGTCCCCGAGCAGCACCCCGAGGAAGCCCAGCGACCCGGCCGAGGCGCCCTCCCCGGACCGCCCGAGCACCCGCAGCGCCCGGGCGCAGCGCAGGCCCTCGGCGTACGAGGCGGCCAGCGCGACGGGGCCGGCGGCCGGTCGGCCCGCGCCCACGGTGACCGGGAAGCCGGCCAGCCGGGCGAGCCGTTCGGCGGCCAGCTCGGCCGCCCCCTGGGCGCCGGCCGATGTGCCCGCGGAGGCGCCCGTCCCCGAACCGCTCCCCGAACCGCTCCCCGCCCCGCCGTCGTCCGGGAGCAACAGCACGACCGCCTCGCCGTGCTCGGCGCTGATGCCCCGGGAGCCGAACAGGTACCGCCCGGCGGCGCCCGCCAGCCGGCCGCGGTCGGTGGCGGCGGTGCCGGGGGCGCCGGCGGGCTCGGCGACCAGCACCAGGTGCGGCCGGCCGAGGTCCACGCCGAGCCGGCGGCCGCGCGCGGTCAGGCCGGCCGGGTCCCGCTCGGGGGCGGTGAGCAGGTCGGCGAGCAGCTCACCGCGGACCCGGTTCTCGGCCTCGGCGACCGAGCGGCGCAGCAGCAGGAGCAGCGCGGTCACCACGCTCGCCCGCTCGAACAGCCGCCGGTCGGCGTCGTCCAGGCCGGGCCGGCCGCGCAGGACGAGGGTGCCGAGCGGCTCCTGGCCGGCCAGCACCGCGCAGACCCAGGTGCCGCCGTGCCGCACCGAGCGGCCCTCGGCCCGGGAGGCGGCGACCGCCTCGGCCAGTCCCGCGGCGGGCGCGGCCCGGCCGGCCAGCGGCTCGCCCCCGGTGTCCAGAACGGCTATCTCCCCGCCCAGCAGCGCCGCCACGGCGGCGGCCACGTCCGGTACCTCCGCACCGCGCAGCACCAGGTCGGTGAGCCGGTCGTGGCCCTGCTCGGCGCGCTGGACGGCGGCGGAGTGGGCGCGGATGAGCTCGTTGGCGCCGTTCAGCTCGGCCAGCGCGGCCCGGGTGTCGGCCAGCGACTTGGCGGTGTCCAGGGCGATCGCCGCGTGGGCGGCCAGCGAGCAGAGCAGCGCGACCTCGTCGGGGGAGAAGGCGCGCGGCGAGCGGTCGGCGGCGAACAGCACGCCGATCACCTGACCGCCGAGCAGCAGCGGCACCCCGATGATCGCGACCAGGCCCTCGTCGAGCACCCCCGCGTCGATCCTGCCGGTGTGGTGGAAGCGCTCGTCGGTGCGGTAGTCGGGGGTGGCGTAGGGGCGGGCGGTCTGGGCGACCAGGCCGCCGAGGCCGTCGCCGAGGCTGAGCCGCAGGGTCTGGAAGAGGACGGAGACCGAGCCGTCGGTGACCCTCATGTAGGTGTCGCCGGCGGCCTCGTCCGGGAGGGTCAGATAGGCGGTGTCGGTGCCGAGCAGCAGCCGGGCCCGGCGCACGATCGCCTGCAGCACGGTGTCCAGGTCCCGGGAGGCGGCGAGGTCCCCGGCGGTGTCGAAGAGCGCCGTCAGCTCGGCCTCGCGGCGGCGGTGCTGACGCAGGGTCCGGTGTACCCGCAACGCCTGCCAGGTGGCGTCGTCGATCTCGCTCAGCACGGCGGCCGGCGCCCCCTGGCGGCGGGCGTCGGCCAGCACGTCGGCGAAGTCCTCGGTGGCGGCACCCGAGGCGAGCAGGTCGAGCAGCCGCCGCAGCGCCGGCGCGGAGCTGGTGTGCGGGTGGGGGTCGTTCACGGTACGGCCGCCAATCGGCAGTGGGTCTCTGGCCCCAGGGACGGAAGCGCGATCGTAGCTGTTCAGCGAGGGTGAACGCCGATGGCCGGCGCCCATGGGGTATGGGCGCCGGCCATCGGTGCGTCAGGCCGTCGAGGGCTCGGCCGGCGTGGCGCCCTCCGCCGGCGTCCGGACACCGGCCGTCGCACCGGCCTCCTCCTCGGCCTCCGCGAGGTCGCTGCCCCGGGTCTCCCGGGCGCAGAGCACCGCCAGGACGGTGAGGACCGCCGCGATCGCCACGTACACCGCGATCGGGGTCGAGCTGCCGTAGTCCTTCAGCAGCGCCGTCGCGATCAGCGGAGCCGGCGCACCCGCCGCCACCGAGGCGAACTGGGCCCCGATCGAGGCGCCCGAGTACCGCATCCGGGTCGCGAACAGCTCGGAGAAGAAGGCCGCCTGAGGCGCGTACATCGCGCTGTGGAAGACCAGCCCGACGGTCACCGCGAGGAGCAGCGAGCCGAAGGACCGGGTGTCCACCAGCCCGAAGAAGACGAAGGCCCAGACGCCGACGCCCACCGCGCCCACCAGGTACACCGGTTTGCGCCCGACCCGGTCGGAGAGCGCCCCGAACACCGGGATCAGCGCGAACTGGATCGCCGAGGCGATCAGGACGGCGTTCAGCGCGGTCTGCTTGGGCAGGTGCACCTGGGTCACGGCGTACGCCAGGACGAAGGTGGTCATCACGTAGTACGAGATGTTCTCCGCCATCCGTGCGCCCATCGCCACCAGCACCTCCCGCCAGTGGTGCTTCAGAACGGCCACCAGCGGCGGCTGCTCGGCCTCCTGCCGGGTCGCCCGGCGTGCCTCGGAGCGCGCCAGCGCCTCCTTGAACAGCGGCGACTCGTCCACCGCCAGCCGGATCCACAGGCCGACCGCCACCAGGACCGCAGAGAGCAGGAAGGGCACCCGCCAGCCCCAGGCGAGGAAGGTGGCATCCGACTGCACGGTGGTCAGCAGCGACAGCACGCCCGCCGCCAGCAGGTTGCCGGCCGGGGCGCCGCCCTGCGGCCAGGAGGCCCAGAACCCGCGCCGCCGGGCGTCCCCGTGCTCGGAGACGAGCAGCACCGCGCCGCCCCACTCGCCGCCGAGCGCGAAGCCCTGCACCAGCCGCAGGGCCGTCAGCATCACCGGGGCCGCGGCGCCGACCTGGTGGTACGTCGGCAGCAGGCCGATCAGCGTGGTCGAACCGCCCATCAGCAGCAGGCTCACCACCAGCAGCTTCTTGCGGCCGATCCGGTCGCCGAAGTGCCCGAAGACCAGGGCGCCGAGCGGCCGGGCGGCGAAGCCGATCGCATAGGTGAGGAACGACAGCAGCGTGCCGGTCAGCGGGTCGGTGTTCGGGAAGAACAGCTTGCCGAACACCAGCGCGGCGGCTGTTCCGTACAGGAAGTAGTCGTACCACTCGATGGTGGTGCCGATCAGACTGGCACCGACCACCTTCCAGAGCGGGGAGTCCGCTCTCGCGGCGGCGGGGGACTTGGCCATGGCGGGATCACCTCGGGGTGGGAAGGAGCGCGGGGGTCGGGCGGGGGAGACGGGGGAGGCGGTGCGACCGGGGTCAGTGCGCGGTCCAGCCGCCGTCCACGGGCAGGCTGGCGCCGGTGATGTACGAGGCGTGCGGGGAGCAGAGCCAGAGGGCCAGCTGCGCCACCTCGTCGGGCTCGATCAGCCGCTTGACGGCGGTGCGGTCGAGCATGATCTGCTCCACCACCTCGTCCTCGCGGATGCCGTGCGCCAGCGCCTGGCTGGCGATCTGCTGCTCCACGAGCGGGGTCCGCACATAGCCGGGGTTGATGCAGTTGCTGGTCACGCCGTACGGCGCGCCCTCCAGTGCGACCGTCTTGCTCAGCCCCTCCAGCGCGTGCTTCGCGGTCACGTAGGCCGACTTGAAGGCGCTGGCCCGCAGGCCGTGGACGGAGGAGATGTTGACCACCCGCCCCCAGTCCTGCTCGTACATGTGCGGCAGGGTGCGGCGCAGGATGCGGAACGGGGCCTCGACCATCACCCGCTGGATCAGCGTGAAGCGGTCGATCGGGAACTCGTGCACCGGCGCGACGTGCTGGAGGCCGGCGTTGTTGACCACGATGTCGGCGTCGTCGGGCAGGGCCTCCACCGCATCCGGGTCGGAGAGGTCCGCGACGTGTGCGACGCCGCCGATCCGGGCGGCGAGCTCCTTGGCCGGGCCGGCCGCCAGGTCGACGACGTAGACCCGGGCGCCGGCCTCGGCGAGGGCCTCGGCGCAGGCCCGGCCGATGCCCGAGGCGGCCCCGGTGACCAGGGCCGTACGACCGTCGAGCGGGCGGGCTGAAGTGGTGTCCATGGCCGAGAACGGTAGGAATCCGCGGGCCGGTCTCCTATGTGGTGGGGCACCACAGCACCCCGCCCCGCTGTGTCGACCACCACCACGAGGGTCGAACGGCCGGTCGGGCGGTGAGAGCCAAACCCATCCTGTCCGGGCTTCCCCACAATGGGCGCGCTTGCTTCACCCGTTCGGAGGATTGCTCGGTCAGAACCACCCATAGCGCCCGAATGCTCGCTACATTCACGCCGATTCCCGACAGGGGGCGCCGCCACAGGCAGCCGAAGTACTGGTGGAGCCGGTACGGCGTCCGAGAGGTGTTGACTGACTATGCCCCAACGGCCTGCAACCGACAGTCCGGCGTACGGACCGCTCGACCCGCTCGACCAGCACCCGGGTCCGGTCGGTCGGGCCCTTCCGGACGCCCCCGACGCCCCGACCGCCGACGAACCGCGGCTGCCCGCGCAGGCCACCCAGGGCGGGTCCGCCGCCCCAGCCACCGCCCCGGCCGCGCCGCCGGCGGCCGGTCAGGCCGGCCCGGCCCCGCAGAACGGCCAGCTCGCCGCCCTGATCGAGGAGGCCGGCTTCTCGCACGCCGGCCTGGCCCGCCGGGTCGACCAGCTCGGCCTGGAGCACGGCCTGGACCTGCGCTACGACAAGACCTCCGTGACCCGCTGGCTGCGCGGCCAGCAGCCGCGCGGCGCCACCCCGGCACTGATCGCCGAGGTCTTCACCCGCCGCCTCGGCCGCCGCCTCACCGCCCAGGACCTCGGCCTGGACGCCTGCGCCCCGGTCTACGCCGGCCTGGAGTTCGCCGAGACCCCGCAGGAGGCGGTGGACATCGTGGCGAGCATGTGGCGCAAGGACAACGGACCGCAGTCCGAGCTGCGCCGGATCGCCTTCACCCCGGCCGGACTGGTCGTGCCCAGCCGGGACTGGCTGATCGGCCGCACCGACGAGCGGGTCGCCCGGGACGGTTCCACCCTGGCCCGCCCCGATCCCACCGGCGGCGCGCCCGCGGCCGGTCCGCCCGTCCCCGGTGCGCCCGCCGGCGGACCGGCCGCGCCCGGTGCGCCCGTCGCACCCCCGGCGCGCGGCGCCGCGCCCGGCGCGCCGTCCGCCCGGACGGCCGCCGGGACGGGGACCGCCGCCTCCACCGCACTGGGCCGGGTGCCGACCCAGAGCCGCCGCCCGCCGGTGGCCGTGGAACCGCCGTACTCCGACCCGGCCCGCGAGCAGCGCCCGGCCCTGCGGGTCGGGCGGGGCGACATCGCGGCCATCCGCGCCGTGGGGGACTTGTTCCGCGCGCTGGACCACGCGTACGGCGGCGGCCACGCCCGGCAGGCGCTGGTCCGCTACCTGGAGAGCGAGGCCGAGCCGATGCTGCGCGGCCGGTACGGTGAGCAGATCGGCCGGGCCCTGTTCGGCGCGGTCGCCGACCTCACCAGGCTGGCCGGCTGGACGTCCTTCGACATCGCGGCGCACGGCCTGGCCCAGCGCTACTTCGTCCAGGCGCTGCGGCTCTCCCAGGCGGCGGGGGACCGCGCGCTCGGCGGGTACATCCTGGTGACGATGAGCCAGCAGGCGGTGCACCTCGGCCACGGACGGGAGGCGGTCCAGCTGGCACGGGTCGCCCAGCAGGGCGTCGGCACCGCCGTCCCGCCCGCCGTCCAGTCGCTGCTGCACGCCGCCGAGGCCCGCGGCCACGGTCTGCTGGGGGACGTCCGGGCCTGCACCACCGCCCTGGTCCGCTCCGAGCGGGCCCTCGGCACGGGCCGTCCGGGCGATGAACTCCCCTCCTGGGCGCGCTACTTCGACGAGGCGCAGCTGGCCGACGAGTTCGCCCACTGCTACCGGGACCTCCAGCAGTGGCGGACGTCCGCCCAGCACGCGGAGAAGTCGCTGCGGCTGCGCTCGCCCGCGTACGCCCGCAGCCGGATCTTCTGCCGCCTGGTGCTGGCCACCGCCCGGCTCGGCATGGGTGATCTGGACGAGGCGTGCACCATGGCCACCGACGCGCTGCGGGCGGCGGGGGAGATGCGCTCGGCCCGCTCCCTGGAGTACGTGCGGGACTTCCACCGCCGGCTGACCCCGTACCGGGGCAGCCCGGTGGCCCGCGCCTTCGAGGAGACGGCCCGCCAGGCAGGGGTGATCTGACGGCCGGTACGGCTACCAGCTCTCGGCGTTCACCCTCGGCCGGTCGCCGTCCACGGCGGCCGGCCGGCGGACGGTGCCGCGCAGCCGCTGCGCCAGCAGGGGGAACAGCAGCACCGAGAGCAGGCCCGCGCCGACCAGCGCGGCCGCGGTGGAGGACGGCAGGTGCCCGGCGTCCACCTCGATCGTGGTGATCACCACCACCAGCGGCAGCGCGGTGGCGCCGTACAGGCCGAGGGCGGCGCGGTCGTGCCGGCCGAGCCCGGCCGGGGCCAGCAGGGCGGTCGGGAGTCCGCGCACGGCCAGCAGCAGGACCAGGAACACCGGTACGAGCAGGAGCGTGCCGGGCTGGTCCAGCAGCGCCGCCAGGTCGAAGTTCATCCCGCTGACCACGAAGAACACCGGGACGAGGAAGCCGAAGCCGATGCCCTCCAGCTTGGCCTCGATCACCTCCTCCTCGGCCTCCGGGACGTCGGCCAGCAGCAGGTGGGAGACGATGCCGGCGGTGAAGGCGCCGAGCAGCATGTCCAGGTCGAGCCAGATCGCGGCGGCCACCATCACGGCCAGCACCAGGATCACCGTGCGGATCGCGAACTGGCCGGAGGTGCGCAGGGTGCGGCGGATCAGCCGGGTCATCCAGCTCGGCCGGGGCCGCCGGGCGTAGGCCACGGCGGCCGTCGTGATCACCGCGAAGGCGCCCAGGATGACGGCGGTCCGCAGCGGGGTGTTGCCGCTGAGCAGCACCGCGACCGCGATGATCGGCCCGAACTCGCCGACCGCGCCGGTGGCCATCACCAGCGAGCCGAACGGGGTGGGCAGCTCACCGGAGTCGCGGAGGATCGGCAGGATGGTGCCGAGCGCGGTGGTGGTGAGCGCCAGTCCGGCGAAGGCGCCGTTCAGCGGGTCCCGGTTGACCATCGCGCCCACGCCGAGCGCCACCACCAGGGCCACCAGCCACGCGGCGGCCGCCCGTTTGAGCGGGCCGCCGCGCAGCTTGGCGAAGTCGATCTCGTATCCGGCGAGGAACATCAGCATGGCCAGGCCGAAGTCGGAGAGCGCGCCGACCAGGTCGTCGGCGTGTGTCCAGCCCAGGACGTCGGGGCCGATCAGCACGCCGAGCACGATCTCGAACACCACCGTGGGGACGGCGACCCACCGCAGCAGCCGGTCGGCCAGGAGCGGCGCGGCCACGGCGGCGGCCGGGATCAGGATCAGGGCGAGCGGCTCGACCTGGAAGTCGGCGCTCACCGTACGGCCGGTCCTGACATGACGGGGGAAACCATTCGAACAGCGGTCATATCGGCATACTGGCACGCGGTCCACGGCCGCCCCGGCACCCCGGCCGCCGCGTCTTATCCCGCCGCGCCCGGCCCGCCGCACGCCGGCCCGGCGCGTGTCAGGCCGCCGCCTCCGCCTCCCGCTCGGTGGCCGGCAGTCCGAGGTCGCGCAGCACGGCCTGGGCCACCCGCCGCCCGGAGACCAGCGCACCCTGGACGCTGCTGGTGTCGCGGTGGTCCCCGCAGACGTACAGTCCGGCCAGCAGCCGCACCGGCCGGCGGTTGTTGTGCGGCGGCGGCATGACCGGTACCGCGTCCGGTACGTGCCGCACGCTCAGGAACTGCCAGCCCTTGGCGGACGTCCCGTACAGCTCCGTCAGCCGCCCGCGCACCGCCCCTTCCAGCGCGGCCGGCCCGCCCGCGTCGAAGGCGCGCCGACCGAGCACGGTGGTCGCGATCAGCGCCTGCCCGGCCGGGGCGTACGAGGGGTGCAGCTCGCTGAGCACCAGCGAGTGCGAGACCAGCGGCGGGTTGCCGTGCGGCCGGTCGCCGTCCAGCAGCAGGACCGGTTCACCGATCGGGGAGCGGTCGGCCGCGTGGTAGAAGGTCGTGACGGGGTGGAAGTCGGGCAGTCGCAGTCCGGGCAGCAGGTCGGCGGCGGACCGCGCGTCGGTGGCGACCACCACGGCCTGCGCCCCGATCCGTCCGTGCCCGGCGGTCTCCACCCCGTCGGCGGCGATCGAGGTGACCCGCACCCCGGTGCGCACGGCGCCGGCGGGCAGGGCGGCGGCCAGCTGGGCCGGCACGGCCGCGATGCCCCCGGCGGGCAGACAGAGCCGTCCGCGCGCGTAGGAGCGCAGTACCAGGTCGGCGACCCTGCTGCTGGTGCCCAGGGCCGGGTCGCTGAGCAGGGCGGTGAGCAGCGGCCGCAGGAAGCCGTCCACGGTGCGCGGGGCGAGCCCGCGGTCGGTGAGCGCCCGGGCCGCGGTGGTCTCCGGCCGGGCCTGCAGCCGCGCGACCGGGGTGGCGGCCAGGCGGCTGAGCCAGCTGCCCAGCCTGGCCTTGTCCAGCGGGCTGCCCAGCGGGGCGCGGGCGGCGGCCTGCCGGGCGGCGGTCAGCTGCGGGTCCCCGGTCCGGTGCCGCCGGCCGCCGCTTTGCACCAGCACGCCGGGGGCGAGCGGATGCAGGTCCAGGCGGTCCAGGTCGAGCCTGCGGCGCAGCTCGGGGTAGGCGGTGTTCAGCAGGTGGCTGCCGTCGTCGAGCCGGAACCCGTCCAGCTCGCGGGTGGCCGTTCGGCCGCCGATCCGGTCCGTCGCCTCCAGGACCTGGACGACCAGGCCGTGGCCGGTGAGCGCGCGGGCGGCGGCCAGGCCCGCGAGTCCTGCGCCCACCACGATGACGTCCGGATCGGACTGTCGGCGGGTGCGGCGAGTGAAGTCGTACGTGGGCACTGGCGTGCTCCCTCCCTGGTCCCGGAGCTTCGGCCGACGCAGGCAGCGGGGTGCCGGGACACGGTCCGACGATGTGATGCCCAGTCAGTAGGAACGTCAGACAGGACCATCGGCCCGTATCCGGGCGGGGGAGGGGTTCGGCGGCGCCGGGTGGCGGCGCGGTCACGGACTGTGCGCCCGGGGGCCGGGTTCGGGGGCCGACGGGCGCGCACGGTCACCAGGGGCGTGCAGCGCGCCCGCCGTGTGCTCCCGTGCGCCCCCTCCCGGAGCCCCGCCCCGACCCCGCCGGGCATATGCCCTTGGCCAGGGCGAATGTCGTACGGGGGCTACAGCGCGGCGCGCACCACCGCGTCGACGTCCGGGTGCTCGAAGCGGAAGCCGGCCTCCAGCAACCGACGGGGTACCACCCGGTGGCTGCCGACGACCTCGACCGCCAGCTCGCCCAGGACCGTCTTCAGGACGGCCTCCGGCACCGGGAACGGCGTCGGACGCTTCAGCGCCCGGCCCAGTGCCGCCGTCAGGTCGGCGTTGGTGGCCGGCTCCGGCGCGGTCAGGTTGAACCCGCCGGAGAGGTCCTCCCGGTCGAGCAGGAAGCGCAGGGCGGCGACCTCGTCGGCCAGCGAGATCAGGCTCCAGTACTGCCGGCCGTCCCCGAGCCGCCCGCCCAGTCCGAGCCGGAACAGCGGGAACAGCCGCCCGCCGGCCCCGCCCGCGGTGGAGAGCACCATTCCGGTGCGCGGATGGACCACCCGGACACCGGCCCGCTCTGCCGGTGTGGCGGCGGCCTCCCACTCGACGCAGACCTCGGCCAGGAAGTCGTCCCCGGCGGGGGAGTCCTCGTCGATCACCCGGTCGCCGGTCTGCCCGTACAGGCCGACGGCGGAGGCGCTGAGCAGTACCCGGGGAGGCTGTGGCAGCCCGGCCACCGCGACGGCCAGCGTCTCGGTGCCGAGCACCCGGCTCTCCCGGATCTCCCGCTTGTAGGCGTCCGTCCAGCGGCGGTCCCCGACGCCGGCGCCGGCCAGGTGCACCACCGCCTCGACCCCCGCCAGCCCCTCCCGGTCGACCTGCCCCAGCTGCGGGTTCCAGCCGATCGCCGTCGAGCCGTCGGCCTGTGGCCCGGTCCGGGAGTGGTGCCGGACCAGCCGCACCACCTCGTGGCCGTCCGCGAGCAGCGAGCGGACGAGGGCCGAGCCGATCAATCCCGTGGAACCTGTGATCGCGATGCGCATGCGGCCATCCTCGCAGCTGGAATTCGGGATGCGCCGGGGGCGCGGCTGACTAGCATGACGCGCATGCACGACGAAGATCTGACGATACGACCAGCACGGTTCGAGGACGAGAAGGCGCTCGCCGAGCTCAACCGGGCCGCCTGGTCCTGGCTGAGCGATGTCGCCCCGCAGCCGGCCGCGGACGCCGGCGTGTTCGACGAGCGCCACTCCCCGGACCAGTTCCTGCTGGCCCTGCTCGGCGGCCGGGTCGTCGGCTACGTCCGGGTGGTGCCCCCGACCCCGCTGGCCAGCAACCGGCACGTGCGCCAGATCCAGGGCCTGGCGGTCGACTCCGCCGCGCGCGGCCGGGGCGTCGGCCGGGCCCTGGTCGGGGCCGCCTGCGCGACGGCCGAGGCCGAGGGCGCCCGGCGGATCACCCTGCGGGTGCTCGGGCACAACGCCCCGGCCCGCCGGCTCTACGAGAGCTGCGGCTTCGTCGTCGAGGGCTCGCTCTCCGAGGAGTTCCTGCTCGACGGCCGGTACGTGGACGACATCTGGATGGCCCGCTCGCTGACCGGCTGAACCCGCCCCCCGCACCGCCCGCCGAGGGTTACTGACGAGTCGTCAGATCGGTTGCGCGGGTGGTGCAGAGTCGTAACACATCCACCCTGTCTGGACCGCCTCCGGGCCGGGTACGGTACGGCAGTGAGCAACTCGACGCCTCCCGGGTGGTACCCGGTACCGGGTGCGGACGGCACGGCCGGCCATGAGCGCTGGTGGGACGGCAACGCCTGGACGAGCGACGTGCGCCCCGTCCAGGCGGGCGGCGCCCAGCTCGCCGACGCCCCGACCCAGGCCTGGCAGCCGCCGGCACAGCAGGCCCCCGCCCAACCGCCCGCGTACGGCTACGGCGCCCCGAACCAGGGGCAGCCGGGCTACGGCTACCCGGCCCAGGGGCAGCCGGGCTACGGCTACCCGCAGTCCGGCGGCTATCCGTCCCCGCCGTCCGGCCGGATGAAGCCCGGGGTGGCCGTCGGCATCGGTCTTGCGGTGCTGGCCGTGGTCGGCATCGTGGCCGCGGTCGCCCTCACCAGCGGCGGCGGGACCCCGAAGGCCGACCCGACGCCGACCGTCACGGTCACCACCACGGGCACCTCGAGTCCGAGCCCCAGCCCGACCCGCCGCACGCCCAGCCCGACGCCGACGCCGACGCCGACACCCACGCCCACCGAGCGCACCGCGCCGCCGCCGGTCCTCAAGGACACCGTCGCCGACAAGCAGCACAGCATCACCGTGCCGATCTACGAGGGCTGGGACGCCCAGAGCGACACCACGCACTCGACCGTCTTCCTGGGCAGCGGCCGCTACGCCTGCCCGGGCGGCGGCTCGTGCATCCGCGGCCAGTTCTCGATCGAGAAGGACACCATCCAGGGCGCCAGCGCCAGGGCCGCCGCCGAGGCCGCGATGCCGATCTACGCCGCGGCGATCTTCACCGGGATCACCTCGCACACCGACGCGGGCTCCTCCAACACCACCGTGGCGGGCATCTCCGGCTACGCCGTCCGCTGGCACGTCAAGACCTCGGACGGCACCCAGGGGTACATCCTGATGGTGGCCGTGCCGGCCAAGGGCGGAGGCTTCGTCGCCTTCGAGGGCGGCGTGGACGACGACCCGAACGCGCCCGACGCGACGGTGCTGGACCAGATCGTCAAGGGCATCAAGCAGGACAGCAGCTCCGGCTCCGGCACCTGACCGACCGGGCCGTCCCCGAGGACGCCCTGGGACGGCCCCGGGCGGCCCGGGGCCGCCCCGGCGGGGACTAGTCCCCGTAGCGCTCCCAGAGCTTGGGGAACCGTTTCGCCATGGCGTCCGGGTCGTCGAAGTCCAGTGCGGCGCCGGAGGGCCGTGCGGGCTGCCGCTCACCCACGTCGGGCAGCGGCAACCCGGTCAGCTGCTCGTACGCCTCGTCGGCCGCGTAGCCGAGGTCCTCGGCCTCGCCGTCCTCCTCCTCGTCGAACTCGGGCAGCAGGTCGGCCAGGTCGTCCGGCTCGTACAGCCCGCCCTCGAAGACCTCCCTGCCCTGGCCGATCAGCCAGCAGCGGAAGTAGTCGAAGGTGTCCTCGGAGGCGCCGTCCAGCAGCAGGTACGCCGCACCCCACAGGTCGGTGCGGTAGGCGCGCTGGAACCGGGCCTCGAAGAGCCGGGCGAAGTCGACGACGTCGTCCGGGGTCAGCTGGACGAGCCGCTCCACCAGCCGCTCCGCCTGCTCGTCGGGGTCGCCTTCGGCGGCTTCCCGGGTCTCGTCGATGATCTGCCAGAAGTCGGTCTCGTCCATCACCGCTCAAGCATCCCTGTTCGCCCGCGCCCGCGCATGCGTAGCGGCCTCGAAACGCCCGGTCGGCCGGTGAAAATACGGTGTCCGCGACAACACGGAACCCCGCGCCGTCCGGGGACGACGCGGGGTTCCGTGGGGCGATCGGACCTTACAGGCCGAGCTCGACCTCGAACTCGCCGGCCTCGAGGATCTCCTTGACGGCCACCAGGAAGCGGGCGGCGTCGGCGCCGTCCACCAGGCGGTGGTCGTAGGAGAGCGACAGGTAGGTCATGTCGCGGATGCCGATGGCGGTGCCGCCGTCGGCCTCGATGACCACCGGGCGCTTGACGGTCGCGCCGATGCCCAGGATGGCGACCTGGTTCGGCGGCACGATGACGGTGTCGAACAGCGCACCGCGCGAGCCGGTGTTGCTGATGGTGAAGGTCGCACCGGACAGCTCGTCCGGGGTGATCTTGTTGCCGCGGACCTTGCCGGCCAGTTCCGCGGTCTTCTTCGAGATACCGGCGATGTTGAGGTCGCCCGCACCCTTGATGACCGGGGTCATCAGACCCTTCTCGGAGTCCACCGCGATACCGATGTTCTCGGTGTCGAAGTAGGAGATGGTGCCCTCGGCCTCGTTGATCCGGGCGTTGATGACCGGGTGGGCCTTCAGCGCCTGGGCGGCGGCCTTGACGAAGAACGGCATCGGGGACAGCTTGACGCCCTCACGGGCGGCGAAGGCGTCCTTGGCGCGGCCGCGCAGCGACATGATCTTGGTGACGTCCACCTCGACCACGCTGGTCAGCTGAGCCTGCTCGTGCAGGGCCTTCAGCATGTTGTCGCCGATGGCCTTGCGGATGCGGGTCATCTTGACCGTCTGGCCACGCAGCGGGGACGGCGCGGCGGCGGCCTTCGGCGCGGCGGCCGGGGCGGCGGCGACGGGCGCCGGGGCGGCCTTCGCGGCCTCGGCGGCGGCCAGGACGTCCTGCTTGCGGATGCGGCCGCCGACACCGGTGCCGGTGACGGAGGCCAGGGCGACGCCCTGCTCGGAGGCGAGCTTGCGCACCAGCGGGGTGACGTAGCCGTCACCGCTGTCGGCCGCCGGGGCGACCGGAGCGGCAACCGGGGCGACCGGCGCCGGGGCGGCCACGGGGGCGGCCGGGGCGACGGGGGCCGGGGCGGCCACGGGGGCGGCCGGGGCAACCGGAGCCGGAGCGGCAACCGGAGCAGCCGGGGCCACGGGGGCCGGGGCGGCCACGGGGGCGGCCGGGGCAACCGGAGCCGGAGCGGCAACCGGAGCAGCCGGCGCGGCAGCGGCGACGGCACCCGCGGCACCGATCAGCGCGAGCTGGGCGCCGACCTCGGCGGTCTCGTCCTCGCCGACCAGGATCTTCACCACGACGCCGGCGACCGGCGACGGGATCTCGGTGTCGACCTTGTCGGTGGAGACCTCGAGCAGCGGCTCGTCGACCTCGACGGTCTCACCCTCGGCCTTCAGCCAACGGGTGACGGTGCCCTCGGTGACGGACTCGCCCAGCGCGGGCAGCACGACCGGGGTGGCGTCGCCGGCCGGAGCGGCGGCCGGGGCGGCCTCGGTGACCGGGGCGGGGGCGGCGGGCGCCTCCACGACCGGGGCCGGGGCGGCCGGAGCGGCCTCGGCGACCGGAGCGGCGGCCGCGACCGGGGCGCCGGATCCGTCGTCGATGATCGCGAGCTCGGCGCCGACCTCGACGGTCTCGTCCTCGGCGACCTTGATCGAGGCAAGGATGCCCGAGGCCGGGGCCGGGATCTCGGTGTCGACCTTGTCGGTGGACACCTCGAGCAGCGGCTCGTCGACCTCCACACGCTCACCCTCGGCCTTCAGCCAACGGGTGACGGTGCCCTCGGAAACGCTCTCGCCCAGCGCGGGCAGTGTTACTGAGACCGCCATGGTTTCAGCGACTCCTATCAAGTCTTGCGTACTGGAATGGGGGGTGTTGCGGCGTGATCAGTCGTGCGCGTGCAGCGGCTTGCCGGCCAGCGCCAGGTGCGCCTCGCCCAGGGCCTCGGACTGGGTCGGGTGAGCGTGGATGAGCTGCGCGACCTCGGCCGGCAGGGCCTCCCAGTTGTAGATCAGCTGAGCTTCGCCGACCTGCTCGCCCATGCGGGCGCCGACCATGTGGACGCCGACCACGGCGCCGTCCTTGACCTGGACGAGCTTGATCTCGCCGGCGGTCTTCAGGATCTTGCTCTTGCCGTTGCCGGCCAGGTTGTACTTGAGGGTGACGACCTTGTCCTTGCCGTACAGCTCGACGGCCTTCGCCTCGGAGATGCCGACGGAGGCGACCTCGGGGTTGGAGTAGGTCACGCGCGGGACGCCGTCGTAGTCGATCGGCACGGCCTTCAGGCCGGCCAGGCGCTCGGCGACGAGGATGCCCTCGGCGAAGCCGACGTGGGCCAGCTGCAGGGTCGGGACGAGGTCGCCGACGGCGGAGATGGTGGGCACGTTGGTGCGCATGTACTCGTCGACGAGGACGTAGCCGCGGTCCATCGCGACGCCGTTCTCCTCGTAGCCCAGGCCGGCCGAGACCGGGCCGCGGCCGATGGCGACGAGCAGCAGGTCGGCGTCGATCTGCTTGCCGTTCTCGGTGGAGACGCGCACACCGGTCTCGGTGTACTCCACGCCCGAGAAGCGGGCCTTCAGCTCGAACTTGATGCCGCGCTTGCGGAAGGCGCGCTCCAGCAGCTTGGAGGAGTTCTCGTCCTCCAGCGGGACGAGGTGCGGCAGCGCCTCGACGATGGTGACCTCGACGCCGAAGGACTTCCAGACCGAGGCGAACTCGACACCGATCACACCGCCGCCGAGGATGACGGCGGACTTCGGGATGCGGTCGAGCTTGAGGGCGTGGTCGGAGGAGATCACGCGGTCGCCGTCGATGTTCAGGCCCGGCAGCGACTTCGGCACGGAGCCGGTGGCCAGGATGATGTGCCGGCCCTCGACGCGCTGGCCGTTGACATCCACCGAGGTCTGCGAGGACAGCCGGCCCTCGCCCTGGATGAAGGTGACCTTGCGGGAGGCCACCAGGCCCTGCAGGCCCTTGTACAGGCCGGCGATCACGTCGTCCTTGTACTTGTGGACGCCGTTGATGTCGATGCCCTGGAAGGTGGCCAGCACGCCGAACTCGGCGGCCTCCTTCGTCTCGTCCGCGATCTCGGCGGCGTGCAGCAGCGCCTTGGTCGGGATGCAGCCGCGGTGCAGGCAGGTGCCGCCCAGCTCACCCTTCTCGACCAGGGCGACACTCAGGCCCAGCTGAGCGGCGCGGAGCGCCGCGGCGTAACCGCCGCTTCCGCCTCCGAGAATGACTACGTCGAAAACGGTGCTGGCGTCGTTCGCCACGTCACGTCCTCCATGCAATGGGGTGGGTCGCCGGGCCGGTCGCGGTCCGGTGGGTCGGAAGCCTTTGTGGGGCGCCCAGTCGTGCCGGAAATACATCTTCGCACTTGTTCGTGGCGGCTGATGTCCGGGTCCACCCCTGGGGCGTCCCGAAGGGTGGTCACGAGGGTGGCAGCACCCCCGACGGAAGGGCATCGTCGCAGCTCAAAGCGGGGTTGACAGCAAGCGGCGCGGGGGTTTCACCGGGTGGCGGACCGGCGGGTTCCGCACTGCGGAACAAAGTTTCGCCCGCAGCGAACAGGGGTGCGTTTCCCGTCGGGCCCCTACTCACAGGTAACCCGGGGTGGGACGCCGACGGGGCCCGGCGCGAGTGCGCCGGACCCCGTCCAGGGAAGCCCTCGGTCAGGCCTTGGCGCCCGCCGCGGTCCGCTCCGCGAAGCGGACCAGGGTGCGCACCGCGCTCGCGGTGCCGCCCTTGGGGGTGTAGCCGAACGGCGCGCCCTCGTGGAAGGCCGGGCCCGCGATGTCCAGGTGGGCCCAGTCGATGCCCTCGGCCACGAACTCCTTCAGGAACAGACCGGCCACCAGGCCGCCGCCCATCCGCTCGCCCATGTTGGCCAGGTCGGCGATGGTGGTCTCGGTCATGCCCTTGCGCAGCTCGGCCGGCAGCGGCATCGGCCAGGACTGCTCGCCCGCCTCGCCCGCCAGGGTGTGCAGGGTCTCGCGCAGCTCGTCGTTGTTGGCCATCACACCGAAGGTGCGGCTGCCCAGCGCCAGCAGCATCGCGCCGGTCAGGGTCGCCACGTCGACGATGACGTCCGGGTTCTCCTCGCCGGCCCGGACGATCGCGTCGGCCAGCACCAGGCGGCCCTCGGCGTCGGTGTTCAGCACCTCGACGGTCTTGCCGCCGTACATCCGCAGCACGTCACCCGGGCGGGTGGCGGAGCCGGACGGCATGTTCTCGGCCAGCGCCAGCCAGGCGGTGACGTTGACGGCCAGGCCCAGGCGCTTGGCGGACACCACGGCGGCGAAGACGGCGGCGGCGCCGGCCATGTCGCACTTCATGGTCTCGTTGTGGCCGGCCGGCTTCAGCGAGATGCCGCCCGAGTCGTAGGTGATGCCCTTGCCGACGAACGCGAGGGTCGCCTTGGCCTTCGGGTGGGTGTACGCCACCTTCACCAGCCGCGGCGGGTTCGCCGAGCCGTTGCCGACGCCCAGCAGGCCGCCGAAGCCGCCCTTGAGCAGCGCCTTCTCGTCCAGCACCTCGACCTTGAGGCCGTGCTCCTTGCCGGCGGCCTGGGCGATCGCGGCGAAGCTCTTGGGGTTCAGGTCGTTCGGGGCGGTGTTCACCAGGTCGCGGGCCCGGTTCATCTCCTCGCCGACGACCGCGGCGCGCTCGACGGCGGCCTTGGCGTCCTTGCTGCCCTTGCGGGCGGCCAGCAGGACCAGCTCGCCGACCGGCTCCTTGCCGCCGCCGTTCTTGTAGGTGCCGAAGGAGTAGGCGCCGAGCAGGGCGCCCAGCGCGATCGCCTCGGTCTCCTCGGCGTCCTCGGCCGGCAGCGCCAGCGCGACCTTCTTCGAACCGGCCAGGGTGCGGGCGGCGACGCCGGCGGCGCGGCGCAGGGTCTCCAGGTCGTAACCGGCCTCGGCGGCCTCGCCGAGGCCGACCGCGAGCACGAGCGCGGCCTTCAGGCCGGCGGGGGAGGGCACCTTGACGGCCTCGCCCTCGGCGCCGGTCGCGCCCAGGGTGGTGAGGACCTCGGCCAGCTTGCCCTCGAACGCCTCGCTCACGGCCTCGGCGCCGGACGTCAGCACGATGCCCTTGGCGCCCTTCGCCACGCCGATCACCAGGGCGTCCGCGCGCAGCGAGGCGGCGGAGGAGGTGCTCACAGACAATGCAGTCACGTAATGCGTCCTGTTCTTTCGCGGTCCACGGCCGGTCGCGGCTCGGCTGCCGCACCGGCGCAGCCGTGCGGCCGACGCGGTGGCCGCCCCGCCACCGGGCGCCGGGCCCGGGGCCCCTGGCGCGTGCGCCGCCGGTCGGGCGGTCGCACACACCAGAGGCCCCGGCTCCTCAACGCGCGGAGGCCGGGCAGGACCTGCGACGGTGCAGGGCTGCGGTGCTCCACGCATGGTAGTCCGCATGCTGGGATCACGCGCCGCCCGGTCTCCCGCCGTCGGATACGGCACTTCGGGGGCGCTGCGGGCCTGTGGTCAGCCCAGCAGTGCGAGCGCCAGCAGCGAGCCGGTCGCCGCGGTCTCGGCCAGCGCCCCGAGGATGTCCCCGGTGATCCCGTCCAGCCGCCGTACGCAGCGCCGCAGCAGCAGCCAGGCGCAGCCGAGGCCGACCGCAACTGCCGCCGGGAGCCGCAGGACTGACCATCCGTCGGAAAGTCCGAGGGCGGCCAGGGCGAGCGCCGCGCCGGCCGAGGAGGCCAGTGCCGCGGCGAGCGGGACGGTGCCCGCCACCATCGCGCCGAGGCCGCCCGGCCTGGCGGCCGGCACCGATCGGCGGCATCCCCAGGTGAGCGCGCAGCGGGCGGCGACGGCCGAGGTGAGCACCGCGAGGGCGCCGCGGGCGAGGGAGGCGTCGAACTCTCCGGCCAGGGCGGCGATCTGGGTCAGCAGCACCAGGAGGAGGGTCAGCACGCCGAACGGTCCGATGTCGGACTGCTTCATGATGCGCAGCGCGTCCTCGGCGGGCTTGCCGCTGCCCAGGCCGTCGGCGACGTCGGCGAGGCCGTCCAGGTGCAGACCCCGGGTCAGGGCGGCGAGCGCCCCGACCGCCGCCACCGCGCCGAGCAGGCCGCCCGCGCGCCAGGCCGCCAGCGCTCCCGTGCCCGCGGCCACGGCGCCGAGGACCAGTCCGACCACCGGTGCGGCCACCATCGCCCGCGCCGCCGCCGACCGGTCCCAGCGCTCGACCCGCACCCGCAGCACGGACAGCGTCCCGAAGGCGAACCGCAGCCCGTCGCCCCAGCCGGCGGGGGCCCGCGTCTGTTCGCCGCCGTGCATGCTCATCGCTCCTTCGTCGGGATCGGGTCGCCGCCCGCCCCGACGGGAGCGCCGGAGGAGTGCCGGTCAGGGCGCCGGTCAGGGCCCCGAGCCGTCCGGGCTCAGACCCGGCTCAGCAGCTCCGCCGCCGAGGGCAGCTTCGGCTGCTCCTTCGGCGCCGCGGGGATGAACGGTGCGGGCGAGTGCTCGGCCAGGCTGTCCGCCGCGGCCTGGAGCAGCGGCAGCGCCATCAGCGCGCCGACGCCCTCGCCCATGGTGATCTCCTG
The DNA here is from genome assembly GCF_044547105.1 of Kitasatospora sp. NPDC052868. NCBI lineage: Bacteria > Bacillati > Actinomycetota > Actinomycetes > Kitasatosporales > Streptomycetaceae > Kitasatospora > Kitasatospora sp. NPDC052868. The sequence continues at coordinate 400,465 of NZ_JBITZW010000001.1, forward strand.
CTCCTGCATCGGGGTCAGGGTCAGCCGGTCGTAGGCCTTCGCCTGGGCCGGTTCGCCGCTGGACTGTCCGGCGCGCCACCACTCGGGCGCCCGGAACGCGATCCGCTGTGCGACCAGCGCGCAGGCCGAGGAGACCACGCCGTCCAGCACCACCGGCAGCTTGCGCACGGCGGCCTGCAGCAGGAAGCCGGTGATCGCCGCGAAGTCGGCGCCGCCGGTGGCGCCCAGCAGCGCCAGCTGGTCGCCGAGCACGGGCCGGGCCCGCCGCAGCGAGTCCCGGATGGTCGCGCACTTGACCATCCACACGTTGTCGTCGATGCCCGAGCCGCGCCCGGTCACCGCGGCGGCGTCCGTCCCGCAGAGCGCGCCGACCAGGACCGCGGCCACCGTGGTCGAGCCGACCCCGAGGTCGCCCAGGACCACCAGGTCGGTCCCGGCGTCGGCCTCCTCGTCGGCGACCGCCATGCCGGCCCGGAACGCCTTGGCCGTCTCCTCGGGCGTCAGCGCGTCCTCGACGTCGATCCGCCCGGAGCCGCGCCGCACCCGGTGCGCGACCACGTCGTCGGGGAAGTCCGACGGGTCCGCGTCCACCGCGATGTCGACCACCCGCACCTCGGCGCCGAAGCGCCGGGCCAGCAGGGCGACCGGCGCGGTGCCGTCCAGGACCGCCCGGACCCGGGCGGCCGTGCCGCCCTGGGGCAGCCGGGACACCCCGAGGGCCGCCACCCCGTGGTCGGCGGCGAACAGCAGCACCTTGGGCGCCGACAGCGGCCGTACCGGGGAGCGCCCCTGTACGGACGACAGCCAGCTGCCCAGCTCCTCCAGCCGGCCGAGCCCGCCGCGCGGCCGCTCCAGCGCCTGCCAGCGCTCGTCGGCGGCCCGCCGGGCGCTCTCGTCGGGGCGCTCGACGAGCGAGGAGAACGTATCGAGATCCACGGTCGTGTCCATCGGTCGGAAGGCTACACGTCGCCGGTGTTCAGCCGGCGGCGGGCTTGACTTGCAGAACCTGCCCCGCCACCACCAGCAGCACACGCTCCGAGGCGTCCGCCACCGCCATGTTCAGCCGACCCAGGGTGTCGCGGAAGCGGCGGCCCGAGGCGGTCGCCGGGACGACGCCCATCCCGACCTCGTTGCTGACCGCGACGAGCCGGCGCCCGCTCGCTCCCCAGGCCAGGGCCAGCGCCTCGCAACGGGCCTGCACCGCGGCCTCGCCGCCGTCCGCCCACACCCGGTCGTCCCAGGCGCCGCACTCGTCCATCACCGCGGTCAGCCACAGCGCCAGACAGTCGATCAGCACCGGCGCCCGGTCGGCGGAGTCCGCCAGGACGGCCTCCAGGTCGCAGGTCTCGGCGGTGCGCCAGCTCGCCGGGCGCCGCTCCCGGTGCAGCGCGACCCGCTGGGCCCACTCGCCGTCGCCGTCCCGGGTGCCGCCGGTGGCCACGTACAGCACGTCCGGGTACCCGGCGAGCAGCTGCTCGGCCCTGGTGGACTTGCCGGAGCGCGCGCCGCCGAGGAACAGCGTGCGGGAGGGTGCGAGGTCGGGTGCCATGGGCTCATCCTGCCAAGGGGGCGCCCGGCGGGTCGGGCCGGGCCCGCGCTGCCGGGCCCCACGAGGCATAGGGAAGATCCCACCGGGCAGGCTAAGGTGCGCAGCAACACAGGCACGTCGTCGGCGGGAGGAACCGGGCATGGTCTGGACGTGGCGGTACGAGAAGACGGACGGCACCGTGGTGGCCCCGAGCGGGCCGCAGGAGGAGTTCGCCGGCCAGGGGGACGCCGAGACCTGGATCGGGGAGAGCTGGAAGCAGCTGGTCGAGGACGGCGTGGACACCGCCGTACTGCTCGACGACGACCGGGAGGTCTACTCGATGAGCCTGCACGAGGGCTGAGCGGCCCCCCGGCCGATCGGTCCGGTCGGCTCGGTTGGCGCTACTTGGCGCCGAAGACGTGCAGCAGCGCGGCGACCTGCCGGTAGGGGTCGGTGCGTCCGGCCTTGTCCTCGGCCTCCAGCAGCTGGGCCAGCTGGCGCCCGTCCACCGGCGGCGCCGCGTCGTCGGGCGCGTTGTCGGTGAAGACCCGCACGCCGTACCAGTGCCGCAGCGGCACCGAGACCTCGGAGAGCGTGACGGCGATGTCGGCGAGCCGGTCGGCGCGGGCGGCCAGGCCGAGCCGGTTGTAGTAGCGGTCGCTCTCGAAGGCGTGCAGGGCGGCCCGCCAGTCCCCGGTGGCGGCGGGCCGCAGGGCCAGCGCGTCGCGGTTGCGGACCAGTAGGGAGAGCAGCCCGCCGGGCGCGAGCAGCCGGGCCAGCGAGGCGATCATCGGGTCCGGGTCGGGCAGGTACATCAGGACGCCGTGGCAGAGCACCACGTCGAAGCTGCGCGGTCCGAACCAGCGCCCGCACTGGTGGCCGTCGCCGCTGAGCAGCTGCATCCGGCCGCGGACCTCGGGCGGCTCCTCGGCGAGCGCGCCCTGGGCGACGCCGAGGGCGACCGGGTCGGAGTCGATGCCGGTGACGAAGTGGCCGGCCCGGGCCAGGCGCAGCGCCTGGGTGCCCTGGCCGCAGCCGATGTCGAGGACGCGCTGGGCGCTGCGGCCGACCAGCTGCTCGGCGAGCTGCCGGGCGACCAGCTCCTGCCGGACGAGGTTGCGCAGGCCCCCGAGCCGCTCCAGCCACGGCCCGGTGCCGCCGGCGAAGGAGCCGCTGCGCGAGGGCAGCCGGTCATGGGACTGGCGTTCCTGGGCGAGGCGGTCGTGGCCGCCCCCGCCCTGACCGGGCAGTGCGTACAGGCCGGGCCCCTCCCAGGACGGTGGGGCCCAGCCGGAGTCCACCGGTTCGGCGGTCAGGGCTTCTCCCCGCGCCGCACCTGCGGCTTGGGCAGCCGCAGCCTGCGCATCTGCAGGATGCGCATCAGGCCGTACGCGACCGCGCCGCGGGTGTTCTGGCCCGCGAACCGCTCGCCGAGCTGCTTGCGCAGACCGAAGCCGAGGCGGACGAAGTCCAGCACCACGAGGACGAAGAACAGCAGGAACAGCACGGTGGAGAGCAGCTGGAGGGCCGGCACCTTGACGATGCTGAGGACCAGGATGACCACCGCGGCGGGCAGGAAGAACTCGGCGAGCGACCAGCGGGCGTCGACGAAGTCCCGGGTGAACTTGCGCACCGGGCCCTTGTCACGGGCCGGCAGGTGCCGCTCGTCGCCCTCCAGCAGCGCGGTGCGCTGCTTCTCGCGCTCGACGCGCATCCGGTCACGGGCCTGGCGGGAGGCCTCCTTGCGGTCCTTGGGCACGGTCACCCGGGTGCGCCGGTGGGCCTCGGCCTCACTGCGCTTGGGCGTGGGTCGGCCCTTCTTCGCCTGCGGGTCGCGCGGCTGGGTCTCGTCCTGCTTCTCCAGCACGGCGGCGGAGGCGGCGGCATCATCTGAACGGCGTCGGAACACACCACCAGCGTACGGGGTGCCGGGCGGCTTCTTCCGGTGGCCTTGGACCCAAACGCATATCGATCGTCGCCGACCCGGCCGGTCGGAGGGTTTCCGGCGCCCTTCCCGTAGGGGATCACTCCGATGGACGCATCGGGGAATGAGGGGCGGATCCACCCCGGGGATGAGGCACCGGCGGGGTCGCTGTAGCAGTCTTGTTGCAGGCAGGTGCACTGCGGCGACGGGCTCGCTGCACATACACTCGTCGTGTCTGGTAACGAGATAGAGACCGCAGGCCGGAGAAGGGGGCACCCGAGGCCCATGAGCGACGGAATCATGAAGCGTATGGGGCTGATCTTCCGCTCCAAGGCGAACAAGGCCTTGGATCGGGCGGAGGATCCGCGTGAAACGCTCGACTACTCGTACCAGAAGCAGCTCGAACTGCTGCAGAAGGTGCGACGCGGCGTCGCGGACGTAGCCACCTCGCGCAAGCGCCTGGAACTCCAGCTGACCCAGCTCCAGCAGCAGTCCGCGAAGTACGAGGACCAGGGCCGCAAGGCGCTGTCCCTCGGCCGTGAGGACCTCGCGCGCGAGGCGCTGACCCGCAAGGCCAGCATGCAGTCCCAGATCACCGATCTGGAGACGCAGTACCAGCAGCTCCAGGCCGAGGAGGAGAAGCTCACGCTCGCCTCCCAGCGGCTGCAGGCCAAGGTGGACGCCTTCCGCACCAAGAAGGAGACCATCAAGGCCACCTACACCGCCGCCCAGGCGCAGACCAGGATCGCGGAGTCCTTCTCCGGGATCTCGGAGGAGATGGGCGACGTCGGCCTGGCGATCCAGCGGGCCGAGGACAAGACCGCCCAGATGCAGGCCCGCGCGGGCGCGATCGACGAGCTGCTGGCCTCCGGTGCGCTCGACGACGCCAGCGGGCTCGGCCGCAAGGACGACATCGAGGCGGAGCTGGAGCGGGTGGCCGGCGGCTCGGACGTCGAGCTGGAGCTGGCCCGGATGAAGGCGGAGCTGACCGGTGGCTCCCCGGCCGCCGGCCCGCAGGCCATCGAGCAGGGCAAGCAGCAGCAGCACGACGCGCCGCCGCAGCAGACCCCGCCCACCATCAACTACAACAAGTGATCTGAGCTTCACCCCACGAACCAGGGAGACGCACGGCATGATCATGAGGGTCATGGGTGAGGGGCAGTTCCAGGTCGGCGACGCCCACCTGAACCGGCTCAACGAGCTCGACGAGGAGCTGCTCACCGCACTGGAGTCGGGGGACGAGGAACACTTCCACCGAGCGCTCGGCGAGCTGCTGGGCGCGGTGAAGGAGTTCGGAACCCCGCTGCCGGACGACTCGCTGGAGCCGTCCGACCTGATCCTTCCGGATGCCGATGCGACGATCGACGAGGTCCGGCAGCTGCTGCGGGCCGAGGGTGACGGCCTGATCCCCGGCATTCCCGAATAGCCGCCGTCTCGCGCCAGACGCAAGGGCGGGCCCCCTCCACCACGGAGGGGGCCCGCCCTTCGGCGTACGGCACGGCTACGGCAGGGCGAGCATCCGGTCCAGCGCCGCCTTGGCGTACTTCTCGGTCTCCGGGTCGACGGTGATCACGTTCGGCACCCGGCCCTCGACCAGCGACTCCAGCGCCCAGACCAGGTGCGGCAGGTCGATCCGGTTCATGGTGGAGCAGAAGCAGACCGCCCGGTCCAGGAAGACGACCTCCTTGTCCGGGTGGGCCTTGGCCAGCCGGCGGACCAGGTTGAGCTCGGTGCCGATGGCCCACTTGGAGCCGGGCTCGGCCGCGTCCAGGGCCTTGATGATGTACTCGGTCGAGCCCACCATGTCGGCCGCCGAGACGACCTCGTGCCGGCACTCCGGGTGCACCAGCACGGTGACGCCCGGGATGCGCTCGCGGACGTCGTTCACCGAGTCCAGCGAGAACCGGCCGTGCACCGAGCAGTGCCCGCGCCAGAGGATCATCTTGGCGTTGCGCAGCTGCTCGACGGTCAGGCCGCCGTTCGGCTTGTGCGGGTTGTAGAGCACGCAGTCGTCCAGCGAGAGGCCCATCTCGCGCACGGCGGTGTTGCGGCCCAGGTGCTGGTCGGGCAGGAAGAGGACCTTCTGGCCCTGCTCGAAGGCCCACTCCAGCGCCCGCTCGGCGTTGGAGGAGGTGCAGATGGTGCCGCCGTGCCGGCCGGTGAAGGCCTTGATGTCGGCGGAGGAGTTCATGTACGAGACCGGGACGGTCACGTCGGCTATGCCGGCGTCGGTGAGCACGTCCCAGCACTCGGCGACCTGCTCGGCGGTGGCCATGTCGGCCATCGAACAGCCGGCCGCGAGGTCCGGCAGGACGACCTGCTGGGCGTCGGTGGTGAGGATGTCCGCCGACTCGGCCATGAAGTGCACGCCGCAGAAGACGATGTACTCGGCCTCCGGGCGGGCGGCCGCGTCCCGGGCGAGCTTGAAGGAGTCGCCGGTGACGTCGGCGAACTCGATCACCTCGTCGCGCTGGTAGTGGTGGCCGAGGATGAATACCCGGTCACCGAGCGCGGCCTTGGCCGCGCGGGCGCGCTCGACGAGGTCGGGGTCGGAGGCGGCCGGGAGGTCGCCCGGGCACTCGACGCCGCGCTCGCTGTTCGGGTCGGCCTCACGGCCGAGCAGCAGCAGAGCGAGCGGCGTCGGTGCGGGGTCGACGCCGTAGGTCTCGGTGATGGTGGTGGTCACGGGCGGGTGCCCTTCTGTGCGGCCGATCAGTCGGTGCAGGCCTTCTCGTCTATCTGACGCTATCTATGATAACCGGTTAGCGTCAGACTGACGATGGCCATCCTGTCGATGTGACGAGAACCGCTTGCCGGTTCGGCCCGTCCGGCGCCGCCGCAGGCGTGCCAGGCCGCGTCCGGCGTGGTCGAATCGGTATCCGGGCCCGATGGCGTCGGCTGAGGAGGGGCGGATCGTCCGACTCGCCGACCGCGGGAGGACCACCGGCCGTCATCTGCCAGCGGTGGACTCGGTCCTGTCATCCGCCAGAATGGTGCCGAACCGTTTCGGCGGCCGCCGCCCCCGCCGATCCCGTACGACCAGTGGAGCCCCGCACCGATGAGCAGCAGCCGAGCGCACGAGGTGGGCGGGGCAGCCCTGGACGACACCGACCGGCTGCTGCTCGCCCGGCTGGGCAGTGACGGACGCGCCTCGTACGCCGAGATCGGGCTCCAGGTGAACCTCTCGGCCACCGCCGTCCGGCGCCGGATCGACCGGCTGCGGGCACGCGGCATCGTCCGCGGCTTCACCGTCGTCCTCGACCCGTCCGTGCTCGGCTGGCAGACCGAGGCCTTCGTCGAGGTCTACTGCCGCGAGCGCACCGCCCCCGAGGAGATCCTCGCCAGCCTGCGCCAGTTCCCCGAGGTGGTCGCCGCCTGGACGGTCACCGGCGACCCGGACGCCCTGGTGCACCTGCGGGCGCCCGACATGCGGCACCTGGAGGCCGTCATCGAGCGCATCCGCAAGGAGCCCGGCGTCCAGCGCAGCCGCTCCTCGGTGGTGCTCTCCCAGCTCATCGGCTGACCTCGTCCGGACCACGCGCGGGGCTGCGCAGGAATCCTGCGCGCAGCCCGCCGAAGACGCCCGAAACCTGCCTGACCAGCCGCGTTCCGACGCGCGGGGAAGGCCCACCGCTGCCTAGGCTGATCTCGTCCGGAGCGCGCCGCGAATCCCTCACACGCCACCGGGCCGCCCCCCGACACCCCACAGCCGAGAGGGACACCCGTGTCCGCAGCCCCCGACCGCATGCACCGGCCCGACAACGAGCTGGTCGACCTGGTATTCGACTACATGCGGGAGCGGCTGCAGTACGACCCCGTCCCGCTCGACCACCCCGGCGACGGCGAGCACCTGCGCGCCCAGCTGGCCGGACTGCTCAACCCGCACGGCAACAGCCCGGCCGACGTGCTCAAGCTCTACGACCACGAGCTGTCCCGCGCGGTGATCTCCGCCGACAGCCCGCGCTACCTGTCCTTCATCCCGTGCGCCCCCACCAAGGCCGCGCTGCTCTTCGACATGGTCGTCTCCTGCGCCTCCCTGCAGGGCATCTCCTGGCTGGAGGCGGCCGGCGCGATCGCCGCCGAGAACCAGGTGCTGCGCCTGATAGCGGACCGCGCGGGCATGCCCGACACGGCAGGCGGCACCTTCGTCTCCGGCGGCTCGGCGGGCAACCTCTCCGCCCTCGTGGTCGCCCGCGACACCGCCCGCCGCAGGCTCGGCGTCGGCCCGGAGGCCCGGCTGCGGATCGCCGTCGCCGACCAGGTGCACTCCTCGGTCAAGAACACCTTCAACATCATCGGCGTGGAGGCCTTCAAGGTCCCGACCGTCGACCGCCGCTTCACGGGTGAGGCGCTGCGCGCCGCCCTGGCCGCCGACCCGAACCCGGAGACCGTCATCGCGGTCGTCGGCACCGCCGGCACCACCAACGAGGGCATCGTCGACGACCTCCAGGGCCTCTCCGAGGTCGCCCGCGAGCGCGACCTCTGGTTCCACGTGGACGGCGCCTACGGCGGTGCCGGCCTGTTCGCCCCGTCCGTGCGCGAGCGCTACAACGGCATCGAGCACGCCGACTCCTTCGTGGTCGACCCGCACAAGTGGCTGTTCGCCCCGTTCGACTGCGCCGCGCTGCTCTACCGCAACCCGCAGCTCGCCCGCGCCGTGCACACCCAGGACGCCTCCTACCTGGATGTCCTGCACACCGAGGGCGACGAGTGGAACCCCACCGACTACGCCTACCACCTGACCCGGCGCGCCCGCGGCCTGCCGCTCTGGTTCTCGCTCGCCGTGCACGGCACCGAGGCGTACACCGACGCCATCGAGACCGGCCTCACCCTGGCCCGGGACACCGCCCAGCTGATCCGCGACAGCGAGCACCTGGAGCTGCTGTTCGACCCGCAGCTGTCCGCGGTCTGCTTCCGCCGCACCGGCTGGACCGGCGAGGACTACTACCGCTGGTCGCAGCAGCTGCTCGCGGACCAGATCGGCTTCGTCACCCCGACCGGCTGGGACGGCGAGACGGTCGCCCGCTTCGCCTTCCTGCACCCGGGCACCACGATGGAGATGGTCCGGGAGATCCTGGACACCATGGTCTGACCGGGAGCCCCCGGCGGGCTCCGCACGCACCCCCGCCGGGCCCGCCCGGCGGGGGTGTCGTCGTCCAGGGCCGGATGGGCCCTAGGACAGCGCGCCGTCCGGCAGGTACGGCGCCGGCGGCCGCATCCCGCGCAGCCCCAGATAGCCCTGAGTCTGCGGGGTGAGGCCAAGCTCCAGGCCCACGTCCAGCGCCCACTCCTGTTCGGCGGTCAGGTGCTCCACCCGCGCCTCCACCCCGGCCGGCACCCGGGCCAGCGCCTCCCGCAGCAGCCGGGCCGCGATCCGCTTCGAGGTCGCGGCCAGCAGCCGCACCTCGCCGCCGTCCCGGTAGCAGTAGCCGCTGCCGGCCAGCGCGTCGGCGACCAGCAGCTCCTCGCAGTGGGCCAGCATCAGCTCGTGGTCGGGGCCGTGCGCGGCGCCGCGCAGCCGGCGGTCCACCGAGTCCAGCAGGTGCCGGTGGGCGCGGTTGCCGGGGTGCACCGGGATGTCCCCGGGGTCGAGCAGCCCGGAGCGGTCCACCTGCCCGCTCAGCCGCATCGCCGGGTACAGGGTGAACCCGGCCAGCCGGTGGCGCCGGGCCGCCGCCGGGGACGCCGAGCCGCACAGCATCCCGCGCAGACAGCCCCGCCCGTACGCGGCGGCCCGCTCCAGCAGCAGCCGCCCCACCCCCTTGCCCTGGACCTCGGGCCGTACCGCGAACAGCGCCAGGACCCACAGGCCCTCGCGGCGCAGCGACAGCACCGTGCCGACCGGCTCGCCGTCGCTCTCCGCCAGCCAGCAGCCCTGCGGGTCGGTGCCCACCAGGTGTCTCGTCCGGGCCAGCTGGTAGACCGGCGATGCGTCCGCGGACGCGCCGCCGGGCGGATCCGCGAGCGGGGCCAGCGCGGCGCGGGCGATGGACTGGACGGCCTCCGCGTCGGCGGCGGTGTCCTGGACCTGGCGCAGGAGCATGCCGTCCATCCTGGCCGTCCGGGCCCCCGCGCGGGGCCGGTTCGCCCGGATCCGCAGCTCGGGCGGTGACCGTGCCCCGCCGGTTGTGCGAGCATGGGGAGCGTAGGGAAGCGGGTGGTACACCCGGCCCACGAGAAATTCCGCCGCCGAAGTCGTGCGAAACACACCCGCCGTCCGGGAAATGAATCCGGGCGGTCGTTGGTTGGCACTGGCGGCAGACCGTCGTCAAGACCGGGAGAAAGCAGATGACCGTCCAGGACGAGACCACCGTCGAGAGTGGCATCCTCCTTACCGATGCCGCCGCGGCCAAGGTCAAGGGCCTGCTGGAGCAGGAGGGCCGCGAGGACCTCGCACTGCGCGTCGCCGTCCAGCCCGGTGGCTGCTCCGGCCTGCGTTACCAGCTGTTCTTCGACGAGCGTTCGCTCGACGGCGACGTGATCAAGGACTTCGGTGGTGTCAAGGTCGTCACCGACCGCATGAGCGCCCCGTACCTCGGCGGTGCCACCGTCGACTTCGTCGACACCATCGAGAAGCAGGGCTTCACGATCGACAACCCGAACGCCACGGGCTCCTGCGCCTGCGGCGACTCGTTCAGCTAGGCGGCCGACCAGCCCGGCGGCCGAGAGGCTGAAGGGCTGAGCGGCTGAGCGGTACGACGGAGGCGGCCCCGGGATCACCCGGGGCCGCCTCCGTCGTACCGTCGCGCGTCCGCCGCTACTGCGGCCCGCCGGCGACCTCGGGACCGACCGGGTCCGGGCCGATCCGCGGGTCGGCGTCCAGCGGGACGGGCTGGCCGGACGACAGGTCGGTCACCGCCCGGCCCATCAGCGGCTGCTTCAGATCGGCGGTCACCGTCTGCCGCTTCGCGATCTCGCTGCAGGCCTGACCGGCCGGGATCGGCGCCGCGATCACCACCCGGATGTCCACCCGGCCCGGGTGGGACTCGTCCGCCTTCAGCGCGTACTTCTCGCAGATCCCGCCGTAGAACCAGACCGTCAGCCTGCTGCCGTCCGCCCGGTAGGTGATCGCCGGATGGGTCGACGGCCCGTTCGGCGCCGGCTCGCCGACCGCGATCCCGTTGCCCGGGGGCGTGGGCGCCGGAGTCGGCGACTGGGGCGGCGTCGGCGGCACGGTCGCCGGTGAGGGGCTGGCCGGCCGCGGATCGGGGGCGGGCACCGAGGGATCGGCCGACGGGGTCGCCACCGGCGGGGAGCCGGGGTCGGGCGTCGTGGCCGGTGCCGGGGCCGACGCCGAGCCCGAAGCAGAGGGCGTGGCGGACGCGGACGCGGTCGCGCTCGCGGCGGCCGAGTCCGAGGCGGACTTGCCGTCCCCGTCACACCCGGCCACCGCGGTGACCGCGGCCAGTACCAGGGCGGCCAGTGCCGCCGCCCGCCGTCCGCGGGGCCGGCCGGCCTGCGGACGACCGGTACGCCGGGGCATCGTCTCCAGATCCATCTGAACATCCTCCCGAGGGTTCAGCGGCACCGCCTTCACGGCCGCACCGCGGGGATGTGACGTGCCCCGGACCATTCCGGTTCCCGCCGCGCCCCCGGACCCCCGGATCACGCCCTACAGCCCGTATTCGGCCATTCCCGCGACCACCCGCTGGGCCCCCGAGGACACCCGGAAACCGGGGCCGGCGGGCGCACTGGGCTCAGGACCGGTCGCCAGCAGCGGCCAGAACCGCCGCAGCTGCCGGGAGGAGTCCACCAGCGCGTCGAGCGTCTCGCCGTCCGCGTCACCCCGCAGAGCTGCGGGAACACGCATCGGGTGCTGACTGGGCATCATCGGCCATCGCTCCGATCCACCGTGCCGTGGCCGTGGCGCCACGGTCCTGTGAGGGCCCGGACCGGCCCCTGTCAGCGACCCTAGGCCGCCCGTCGGGCCGCCACCAGGGCTACCCGGAGGTAGTACACCTTCGAGCCCCGGCAGTGCCGAAAGAGGCGGTCTTGCTGCCGCCCGCCCCCGGCCCGGTACCGTGGGTGGGTTCGCCCCCGCTGTCCAGTGGCATGCCGCCATCCTGAGGAGACCTTCCGTGCGTATCGCCGTTGCCGGCTCGATCGCGACCGACCACCTGATGACGTTCCCCGGTCGCTTCGCCGACCAGCTCGTCGCCGAGCAGCTGCACACCGTGTCGCTGTCCTTCCTGGTCGACACCCTCGACATCCGTCGTGGCGGTGTCGCCCCGAACATCGCGTTCGGCATGGGCGTCCTCGGACTGCGCCCGATCCTGGTCGGCGCGGCCGGCGCGGACTTCGCCGAGTACCGCGGCTGGCTGGAGCGCAACAACGTGGACTGCGAGTCCGTCCACATCTCCGAGACCCGGCACACCGCCCGCTTCATGTGCACCACGGACGAGGACCACAACCAGATCGCCTCGTTCTACACCGGTGCCATGGCGGAGGCCCGCAACATCGAGCTGAAGCCGGTCGTCGACCGCGTCGGCGGCCTGGACCTCGTGCTGATCGGCGCCGACGACCCGCAGGCGATGGTCCGCCACACCCAGGAGTGCCGCACCCGCGGCTACGCCTTCGCCGCCGACCCCTCCCAGCAGCTGGCCCGCCTGGAGGGCGACGACATCCGCGACATCGTCGACGGCGCCGCGTACCTCTTCACCAACGAGTACGAGGCCGCGCTGATCGAGAGCAAGACCGGCTGGGACGCCGACGAGATCCTCACCCGCGTCGGCACCCGGGTCACCACCCTGGGCAGCAAGGGCGTCCGGATCGACCGCAAGGGCGAGGCCCCGGTCGTGGTCGGCTGCGCCCCCGAGGAGACCAAGGCCGACCCGACCGGCGTCGGCGACGCCTTCCGGGCCGGCTTCCTGGCGGGCCTGTCCTGGGACCTGGAGCTGGAGCGCTCCGCCCAGCTCGGCTGCATGCTCGCCACCCTGGTGATCGAGACCGTCGGCACCCAGGAGTACGAGCTGCGCCCGAACGCCTTCCTGGCGCGCTTCGAGGCCGCCTACGGCGCCGAGGCCGCCGCGGACGTCCGCGCGCACCTGGTCAAGTAGTCCGCCGCACCAGGTAGGCCGAGCCCCGGTCGCCGCCGAAGTCGGCGGCCGGGGCCTCGCCCGCGTACTCCTGCCCGCGCATCCCGCACCAGGCGGGGATGTCCAGCCGGGCGGCCTCGTCGTCCGCCAGCACGGCGATCGTCCCGCCCAGCGGCACCGCGCCGATCCGCTTCGCCAGCTCGATCACGGGCAGCGGGCAGCGCTTGCCCAGCGCGTCGACCACGGTGACCGGCCCGTCCGACCCGGGGCGCTCCCGCTCGGCGCCCCGCGCCGCCGCCGGCGACGGCAGGTCCAGCCCCAGCGGCGCGCGGATCCCGTCGACGATCCCGGGCAGCACGGCAAGGAAGCGCTCGACGTCGGCCTCGGCCGCGTCGAACGGCAGCGAGACCCGGATGTTCCCCTCGGTGAGCACGCCCATCGCGGCCAGCACATGGCTCGGCGTCAGCGTGGAGGAGGTGCAGGAGGACCCCGAGGAGACGGCGAAGCCGGCCCGGTCCAGCCCGGTCAGCAGCACCTCGCCGTCGACGTACAGACAGGAGAAGGTGACGACGTGCGGCAGCCGCCGCACCGGGTCGCCGACCACCTCCACCTCGGGTACCAGCTGCGGCACCCTGCTGCGGATCCGCTCGACCAGGGCGTGCAGACGGGCGTTCTCCCGCTCGGCCTCGGCCCGGACCGCGCGCAGCGAGGCCGCCGCGGCGACGATCGCCGGGACGTTGACGTAGCCGGGGACCCTGCCGCCCTCCCGTTCGTCGGCCGGCAGCGGCGAGGCGTACCGGACGCCCTTGCGCACCGCCAGCACCCCGACCCCGGCCGGCCCGCCCCACTTGTGCGCACTGGCCGTCAGCAGTGACCAGCCGCCCGGTACGTCCAGCCGCCCGGCGCTCTGCGCGGCGTCCACCAGCAGCGGGACGCCGCCGCACAGCCCGGCCACCTCGGCCACCGGCTGGACCGTCCCCACCTCGTGGTTGGCGGACTGCAGCACGGCGAGCGCGGTGTCCGGCCGCAGCGCGGCGGCGAAGCCGTCGGGGGAGACCCGGCCGAGCCGGTCCACCGGGACGACCGAGACGCCGCCGCCGGCCGCCTCGTGCCGCTCGGCGGTGTGCAGCACGCTGGAGTGCTCGACGGCGGAGTGCACCAGGTGCCCGCCGCGCCGCCGGTTGCCGGCCAGCGCACCCAGGACGCCCAGCTGGACGGCCTGCGTCCCGCTCGCCGTGAAGGAGATCTCGTCGGCCCGGGCGCCCAGCACCCCGGCCACCGTCTCGCGGGCGGCGTCCAGCAGCATCCGGGCCTGCCGCCCGGAGCGGTACAGCCGGGCCGGGTCGGCCCAGCCCTCGTCCAGGGCGGCGGTCAGCGCCTGCCGCGCGACGGGGTGGAGCGGTGCGGTGGAGGCCACATCGAAGTACACGCTCACATTTAACGACACTCCCGGGTGCATTCCGGCCGCCGCGCGCTCTCACCGTCCGTCAGTCGATCACCCCGAATGTCCGTTTCATCCGCGTCCGACGGACCGTCACCCACGTTGTCCGAGGTCATCCCCCGATCGGGCGTACGGGCCTCGAATGGCTACGATGACCTGCGGCGCAGCCCTTGCGGGGCCTGATCGGGCGACCGGGCGGCGCGTTACCGGGACCTGCCCGTCAGCAGCGCATAAGGCTGGAGTAGGGTTTGGCCCGCATAAGCATTCAAACCGTGCCCGTGGACGGGTCGCCGGGGAGGCTCACAATCCTCCTCGGGGCGACGCGAAGGCGGGCGAGACTTCGGGAAGGCGCTACGTGAGTCCCAACGGCTCCGACCGCTCGCCGCGGCGCACGATGCGGCGGAAGCTGCCTCAGGCGCTGGCACTGGGCCTCGTCATCGCGACCGCTACCGGCTGCTCGGCCAACGACCTCCCCAGGCTTGGCCTCCCGAGTCCCGTCACCGAGGAAGGGCCCCTGGTCCTCCACATGTGGCAGGGCTCCTGGATCGCGGCTCTGGCAGTGGGCGCACTGATGTGGGGTCTGATCATCTGGAGCGTGATCTTCCACCGGCGCAGCCGCAGCGGTGTGCAGATCCCTCCGCAGACCCGGTACAACGTGCCCATCGAGGCGCTCTACACCGCGGTCCCCATCATCATCGTGTCGGTTCTCTTCTACTTCGTCGCCCGCGACGAGTCGAGGCTGATCTCCGTCTCCGAGAAGCCGCAGCACACCGTCAACGTGGTGGGCTTCCAGTGGAGCTGGGCGTTCAACTACGAGAACACCGAGAACCCCGACCCGGCCAACAAGGACGCGGCGTACGACGTGGGCACCCCCCAGGAGGAGCCCACCCTGTACCTGCCGGTCAACGAGTCGGTGCTGTTCCGGCTCACCTCGCGGGACGTCATCCACGACTTCTGGCCCATCAACTTCCTGATGAAGATGGACGTCGTGCCGGGTGTGGTGAACCAGTTCGAGGTCACCCCGAACGTCAAGGGCGAGTACCGGGGCAAGTGCGCCGAGCTCTGCGGCGTCGACCACTCGCGCATGCTGTTCAACGTCAAGGTCGTCGACCGCGCCGAGTACGACAAGCACCTGGCGGAGCTCCGGGCCAAGGGTCAGACCGGCGCGTTGCCCTCCGGCATCACGACCATGGGAAGTGAAGAGAAGTGACCATCCTCAACGAGCCCGCCGCGGCCGGCGGGGGCGCCGGGGCCGTCACGGTCGGCGGGGCGCAGCGGACCCGGAAGCCGGGTTCGACCATCATCAAGTGGCTGACGACCACTGACCACAAGACGATCGGCACCCTGTACCTGGGCACGTCGTTCGCCTTCTTCCTGATCGGCGGCATCCTCGCCCTGGTCATGCGCGCCGAGCTGGCTCGTCCCGGGACCCAGATCCTGTCGAACGAGCAGTTCAACCAGGCGTTCACGATGCACGGCACGATCATGCTGCTGATGTTCGCGACGCCGCTCTTCGCCGGGTTCGCGAACTGGATCATGCCGCTCCAGATCGGCGCCCCGGACGTGGCGTTCCCGCGTCTGAACATGTTCGCGTACTGGCTGTACCTGTTCGGCTCGACCATCGCGGTGGCCGGCTTCGTCACCCCGCAGGGTGCGGCCGACTTCGGCTGGTTCGCCTACTCCCCGCTGTCGGACGCCGTCCGCTCGCCGGGCATCGGCGCCGACATGTGGATCATGGGTCTGGCCTTCTCCGGCTTCGGCACGATCCTCGGTGCGGTCAACTTCATCACCACGATCATCTGCATGCGCGCGCCCGGCATGACGATGTTCCGGATGTCGATCTTCGTCTGGAACGTGCTGCTGACCGCGGTCCTGGTCCTGCTGGCCTTCCCGGTCCTGGCCGCCGCGCTGTTCGCGCTGGAGGCGGATCGAAAGTTCGGGGCACACGTCTTCGACCCGGCCAACGGCGGGGCGCTGCTCTGGCAGCACCTCTTCTGGTTCTTCGGCCACCCCGAGGTGTACATCATCGCGCTGCCGTTCTTCGGCATCGTGTCGGAGATCATCCCGGTCTTCAGCCGCAAGCCGATGTTCGGCTACTCCGGCCTGATCGCGGCCACCATCGCGATCGCCGGTCTGTCCGTGACGGTGTGGGCGCACCACATGTACGTCACCGGGCAGGTGCTGCTGCCGTTCTTCTCCTTCATGACCTTCCTGATCGCGGTCCCGACCGGTGTGAAGTTCTTCAACTGGGTCGGCACCATGTGGAAGGGCTCGCTGAGCTTCGAGACCCCGATGCTCTGGACGGTCGGCTTCCTGGTCACCTTCCTCTTCGGTGGTCTGACGGGTGTTCTGCTCGCCTCCCCGCCGATCGACTTCCACGTCTCGGACTCGTACTTCGTCGTCGCCCACTTCCACTACGTGGTCTTCGGCACCGTCGTCTTCGCGATGTTCGCCGGCTTCCACTTCTGGTGGCCGAAGATGACCGGCAAGATGCTCGACGAGCGCCTGGGTCGGATCACCTTCTGGACGCTGTTCATCGGCTTCCACGCCACCTTCCTGGTCCAGCACTGGCTCGGCGCGGAGGGCATGCCCCGCCGCTACGCCGACTACCTGGCCTCGGACGGCTTCACCACGCTGAACACCGTCTCCACCATCGGCTCGTTCCTGCTCGGTCTGTCGATCCTGCCGTTCCTCTACAACGTCTGGAAGACCGCCAAGTACGGCGAGAAGGTCGAGGTCGACGACCCCTGGGGCTACGGCCGTTCGCTGGAGTGGGCGACCTCCTGCCCGCCGCCGCGGCACAACTTCACCACCCTGCCCCGGATCCGCTCCGAATCCCCGGCCTTCGACCTCCACCACCCGGAGATCGCCGCGCTGGACTACCTGGAGAACCACGGTGAGCCGGCCAAGCACTTCGCCGGTGTGACCCCGGTGAAGTACGACAACCCGCAGCTCGGCAAGGGTAAGAAGGGTGGGGACGCCTGATGAAGGAACAGGGCAAGATCTTCCTGGGCTTCGCGGTCTTCATTCTCGCGATGGCCATCACCTACGGCCTCTGGTCGAAGGAGCCGGCCGGTACCACCGCGCTGTTCCTCTCCTTCGGTCTCTGCGCCTTCATCGGGTACTACCTCGCCTTCACCGCCCGCCGGGTGGACAGCGGCGCCGGTGACAACCCCGAGGCCGAGGTCGCGGACGACGCCGGCGAGCTGGGCTTCTTCGCCCCGCACAGCTGGCAGCCGCTCTCGCTGGCCATCGGTGGCGCGCTCGCCTTCTGCGGCGTGATCTTCGGCTGGTGGCTGCTGTTCTGGTCGATCCCGGTCATCCTGGTCGGCCTGTACGGCTGGGTCTTCGAGTTCTACCGGGGCGAGAACCAGAACCAGTAGGTCCTCCCCCCTGGCACAGGGCCGGGCATCCCGCACGGGATGCCCGGCCCTGTTGCGTCCGCGGAGTGAGGGCCTCACTCCAGTGGTCCAACGGCGGGTCCCCCGGATGTCGCTCACCCTGAGCCGTTCCTACGATCTGATCAATCGTGCGAACCCTCGGAGGCGGTCATGGCCGACAGGCGTGGAATCGCAACCATCGGCGGCATCTCGCTGACCCTCGCAGTGCTGGCCCCCCTGGCCGCCTGCTCGTCCGACGGCCCCGACGACACGGTGGGCGCCGTCCACCGGGTCGACGCGGCGCCGTTGGTCCACCTGTCCGCGGAGGGGAAGGTGGACCCCGCCCAGTCCGTCACCGTGACGGCCGTCCCCGGCAGCCGGCTCACCGACGTCACCGTGGTCGGCCCGGACGGCCGGGTCGTGGCAGGCGTGCTCTCCGAGGACCAGCGCAGCTGGCAGACCACCGGGCGGCTGAAGGCCGCCGCCGACTACACCGTCCGGATCGCCGCGGACGACGGCAAGGGCGGCCGGGGCGAGACCACCGCCGGCTTCAGCACGGTGGCCGCGCAGCGCCTGCTCACCGCCAAGCTCGGCCCGGACTCCTCCGGCAGCGGCGTCTACGGCGTCGGCCAGCCGCTCACCGTCCAGCTCTCCGAGGCGGTGAAGGACCCGCAGGCCCGCCAGGAGGTGGAGCGGGCCCTGACCGTCACCTCCCAGCCCGCCGTCACCGGCTCCTGGTACTGGGTGGACGACAAGAACCTGCACTTTCGGCCGGAGGACTACTGGCCGGTCGGCACCTCCGTCGCGCTGGCCTTCGACGGCACCGGCAGCCGGGTCGCGGACGGCCTCTACGGCGGCGACCGCGCCGCCCTGGCCGTGCGGATCGGCGAGCGGGTGGAGACGGTGGTCGACGCGGCCGCCCACGAGCTCACCCTCAAGCGCAACGGCGAGGTGGTCCGGACCCTCCCGGTGACCACCGGCAAGCCCGGTTTCGACACCCGCAACGGGATCAAGGTGGTGCTGGGCCAGGAGCGCCAGGTGCGGATGAGCGGCGAGACGATCGGGATAGCCGCCGGCAGCTCGGAGTCCTACGACCTGAACGTCGAGTGGGCCACCCGGGTGACCTGGAGCGGCGAGTACGTGCACGCCGCCCCCTGGTCGGTGGGCGCGCAGGGCGTGGCGAACGTGAGCCACGGCTGTACCGGTATGAGCACCGAGAACGCCAAGTGGTTCTACCAGAACACCCGGGTCGGCGACCTGGTGACGGTGGTCAACAGCCAGGGCCCCGGCATGGAGCCCTTCGGCAACGGCTTCGGGGACTGGAACGTCACCTGGGCCGACTGGGTCAAGCACAGCGCCCTGGGGCAGCCCGTGAGCACCACCGTGCCGCCCTCCCAGTCCCGGGCCACCGGGATGATCCGCCCGGAGCTCTGAGGCCCGCTCAGGCCTCCTCGCCGGCCTCCTGGTAGGCCAGCCCCAGCGCGGTCGCCACGGCCGCGAGGGCGTCCGCCGACGACACGCCGAGACGCCGGGCCCGCTCGGCGTACTCGGTGGCGGCCGCCGCGGCCAGCCGGTGCGCGGTGTCCCCGGTGGCGGCGATCAGGGTGCCGCGCCGGCCGTGGGTCTCCACCACCCCGTCCGCCTCCAGCTCCCGGTAGGCGCGGGCCACCGTCCCCGCGGCCAGGCCCAGCTGTTCGGCCAGCGCCCGGACGGTCGGCAGCCGCAGCCCGGTCGGCAGGCCCCCGCTCCGGGCCTGCTCGGCGATCTGCTCCCGGATCTGCTCGTACGGGGGAGTGGCGGCGGCGGGGTCGACGGACAGCTGCACGGGAGGCTCCTGAGGGGCGGTCGGACGGGGAAAGCCCGAGGGCCGCCGACCAGTGGATCTCTGGTCGGCGGCCCTCGGGGGTGACGCTGGGGGTGCGTACGGGATCAGTGGTGGCCGTGGCCGCTGGTGATCTCGTGGTGCTCCTCGGCGGTGGGCTTGGCGATCTGGCTGCCCTCGCCGAAGTAGCCGCGGGAGAGCTTCGCCCGGGTACGGGTGAGGATGCCGGCCTTGCGGGCCACGCCGTTCTCGTCCGTCTCGGCCGGGAGCTCGAACGGCTCCGGCTGCTCGTGCGAGGTGAGGGTGTGCAGGTCCTTCTGCGGCAGCTGCGCGTGCACCTCGATGAACTCGCCGTGCGGCAGGCGCTTGATGACGCCCGTCTCGCGGCCGTGCAGCACCTTCTCCTTGTCCCGGCGCTGAAGGCCGAGGCACCAGCGCTTGGTGATGATGAAGGTGAGCACCGGGATCACGAAGAACCCGATCCGGACGGCGTACGTGACGTCGTTGAGCGACAGGTGCAGGTGGGTGGCGAACAGGTCGTTGCCACCCGCGACCAGCAGCACCAGGTACAGGCTGATCCAGGCCGCGCCGAGCCCGGTGCGGACCGGGGCGTTGCGCGGGCGGTCCAGGATGTGGTGCTCGCGCTTGTCGCCGGTGATCCAGCCCTCGATGAAGGGGTAGGCGGCGATCGAGACCAGCACCAGCGGGAAGACCACCATCAGCGGGATGAACACACCCATGTTCAGGGTGTGGCCCCACAGGCTGATCTCCCAGCCCGGCATGATGCGGATCAGGCCCTCGGAGAAGCCCATGTACCAGTCCGGCTGGGCGTCCGTGGACACCTGGTCGGGGCGGTACGGGCCGTACGCCCAGATCGGGTTGATCGAGGCGACCGCCGAGATGGCGGCGATGACGCCGAACACCAGGAAGAAGAAGCCACCGGCCTTGGCCATGTAGACCGGCATCAGCGGCATGCCGACGACGTTCTTCTCGGTCTTGCCCGGGCCCGCCCACTGGGTGTGCTTGTGGTAGAAGACCAGGATCAGGTGGGCCGTCAGCAGGCCCAGCATGATGCCCGGGATCAGCAGCACGTGGATGGTGAAGAACCGCGGCACGATGTCGTGGCCGGGGAACTCGCCGCCGAACAGGAACATCTGGACGTAGGTGCCGATCAGCGGGGTCGCCAGGACGGCGCCCTCCATGAACCGGATACCGGTGCCGGACAGCAGGTCGTCGGGCAGCGAGTAGCCGAAGAAGCCGTCGAACATGCCCAGGACCAGCAGCAGGAAGCCGAAGACCCAGTTGATCTCACGCGGCTTGCGGAACGCGCCGG
This sequence comes from Kitasatospora sp. NPDC052868, assembly GCF_044547105.1. NCBI lineage: Bacteria > Bacillati > Actinomycetota > Actinomycetes > Kitasatosporales > Streptomycetaceae > Kitasatospora > Kitasatospora sp. NPDC052868. The sequence continues at coordinate 420,928 of NZ_JBITZW010000001.1, forward strand.
TGAAGAACACGCGCAGCATGTGCACGAGCATCGCGGCCACGAAGACCAGCGCGGCCCAGTGGTGGATCTGGCGGACCAGCAGGCCGCCGCGGATCTCGAAGCTGATGTCCACCGTCGACGCGTACGCCTCGGACATCGGGATGCCCTTGAGCGGGACGTACGAGCCGTCGTAGATGATCTCGCCCATGCTGGGCTTGAAGAAGAGCGTCAGGTAGACGCCCGTCAGGATGATGATGATGAAGGTGTAGAGGCAGATCTCGCCCAGCATGAAGGACCAGTGGTCCGGGAAGATCTTCCGCAGGTTGGCCTTGGCGAGGGAGTAGATCCCCAGCCGGCCGTCCGTCCAGTCAGCAGCCTGCTCCCACTTGTTGGCGGGCTTGGCACGCGTGCTGCCGGTCGGCTTCGCGGCACCGGAGGTGGTGCTGCTCGCGCTACTCATCGAGCACGCTCCCAGTAGCTCGGGCCGACGGGCTCGTCGAAGTCGCCGGTGGCGACCAGGAAGCCCTTCTCGTCAGTGGTGATCTTCAGCTGCGGCAGCGGGTGGCCGGCCGGGCCGAAGATGACACGCGCGCCGTCCGCCAGGTCGAAGGTCGACTGGTGGCAGGGGCAGAGCGCGTGGTGCGTCTGCTGCTCGTACAGGCTGATCGGGCAGCCGACGTGGGTGCAGATCTTGGAGTAGGCGAGGATGCCCTCGAAGCCCAGCTCCCGGGACTTGTCGTCCTTGATGTCGTCCGGCGAGATGCGGACCAGCATCAGGGCGTCCTTGGCGATCTGCTGCTGGAAGTCCTCGTCGTGGGTGTGCAGACCCTGCGGCATGGCGAAGGTCAGCGAGCCGACGGTGATGTCCTCGGCCTTCATCGGCAGGTTGGTGTTCATGTTGATGAGCGCCAACGGATCCGCCGGGGTGGCCTCGGCCCACCCGGTGTGCTCCAGCTTGTCCTCGGGCAGCGGGCCCAGGTCGCGCAGCAGCACGACACCGGAGAGCGGCACCAGGGCCATCGAGCCGATGAGGGTGTTGCGGATCATCTTGCGGCGGCCGAAGCCGGACTCGGCGGCGCCGGTCCTGAACTGCTCGATGACGTCCGCGCGGACCTCGTCGTCGGCCTCGATCGGGTGGCGCTCGGCCGGGATCTCGTGGTCCGACATCAGGGTGCGGGCCCAGTGGACCGCACCCGCGCCGATGCAGAACAGCGCGACACCGAGCGTCATGCCCAGCGCGAAGTTCATCGCGCTGATGTTGCCCAGCGGCCAGACATAGACGATCTTGTCCGGGTCGATGGCCACGTAGGAGGCGATGAAGCCCACCGTGGCGAGCATCGAGACCACGAACATCAGCGAGACCTGGCGCTCCGCGCGCTTGGCGGCCCGCTCGTCGATGTCGGTGCGACGCGGTTCGTGGGCCGGCAGGCCCGGGTCGGCGAACGGATCGCCCTGGGCGGCCACCTCGTGGTGCCCGGCGGAGCCGTGCGACTCCGGAAGGTTCTCTTCTGACATGTCCTGGCTCATGACTTCTTGGCCTTGGTGGTGTGGGCGGCGACCCAGATCGCGACCGCGATGAGCACGCCGAGACCGAAGATCCAGCCGAACAGGCCCTCGGTCACGGGACCGAGGCTGCCGAGCGTGAGACCACCGGGGTTCGGCTCATCGTTGGTGGTGTGGCGGACGAAGGCCACGATCTGCTTCTTCTGCTCCTCGGGCATGGTGGTGTCCGGGAACGACGGCATGTTCTGCGGGCCGGTCTGCATGGCCTCGTAGATGTGCTTGGCGTCCACGCCCTCCAGCGACGGGGCGTACTTGCCCTGGGTCAGGGCACCGCCCTGGCCGGCGAAGTTGTGGCACTGGGCGCAGTTGGTGCGGAACAGCTCGCCACCCTTGGAGATGTCCTCGGGGTTGGTCGAGGTGTACTGCTCCGAGGTCGGCGTCACCGGGCCGGGGCCGAGCGAGGCCACGAAGGCGGCCATCTGGTCGATCTCGGCCTGCGAGTAGATGTTCTTCTTGCTCGGCACCTGGGCGCCGGGCTGCTGGGCCGGCATGCGGCCCGTCGCGACCTGGAAGTCGACCGCGGCGGAACCGACGCCGACCAGGCTCGGACCGTCGCTGCTGCCCTGGCCGTTCAGGCCGTGGCAGGAGGAGCAGCCCACGGCGAAGAGCTTCTTGCCCTCATCGATCGCGAGCGACTGCGCGGCGACGTCGGCCTGCGCCTTGTCGGCGGGCGCGAACGCGGCGTACAGCCCCCCGGTTGCCGCCAGGGCGAGAAGTAGGACGACCAGCGCCGCCAATGGGTGGCGCCGTCGTGCGGAGAGCTTTTTCACGGAATAACCCCGGTGTCAGGATCTGGTCGACTGGTGGGTGCACCCGGCGGCCGGTCTGGCCGGCACGAGGCTGCCTGTTCTAGGGCTGCGCGCGCGGTCGGTCGGTGGGAGCGTCGCCACCGGCAAATCGGGCCGTCGCCGGTGAGGGCGGGACCCGGGGCCGGTGGCCAGCGACCTGATCAGCTGGTTACTTGATCAGGTAGATGGTCGCGAAGAGGCCGATCCACACGACGTCGACGAAGTGCCAGTAGTACGACACCACGATCGCGGCGGTGGCCTGCTCGTGCGTGAAGCGCTTGGCTGCGTACGTCCGTCCCAGGACCAGCAGGAAGGCGATCAGACCACCCGTCACGTGCAGACCGTGGAAGCCGGTGGTCAGGTAGAACACCGTGCCGTACGGGTCGGAGGACAGCGAGAGGCCGTCCTTCTTGACCAGCTCGGTGTACTCGAAGACCTGGCCGCCGATGAAGATCGCGCCCATCACGAAAGTGATGACGAACCACGAACGGAGCTTCTTCACGTCCCCGCGCTCGGCGGCGAACACGCCGAGCTGGCAGGTCAGTGAGGAGAGCACCAGGATCGTGGTGTTGACCGAGGAGAAGGGCACGTTGAGGGCGTGCGCCTTCTCGCTCCAGAACTCGGCTCCCTTGACGGAGCGGAGCGTGAAGTACATCGCGAAGAGGGCCGCGAAGAACATCAACTCGGAACTGAGCCAGACGATCGTTCCGACGCTGACCATGTTCGGCCGGTTGACCGATCCGTGCGCGTGCCCGGTTTCTACTGCTGTTGCTGTCGCCACGACGGACATTATGTCGGTCCCTTATTCCGTCTTCACGCCGGGGGGTGTCCCTCGGAGTGTCCGGTGCGTGCGGTATGCCCCCCTGGGGGTCGACGGGGCGTCCGGATAGTGGCTGAGCAGCGGCGTGTCCCTTTTCTGACGGTTCCTCGGAGGGCCCTACGACCCTGATGCCCTGCGTGTCGCTGCACCCCTCCAGGGCCCGCCGGGGCTATGGGGGAGGCCGGATATCGGCCGTACGGGTGGAGTGCGCGGCTCGGGGTGACGGGGCGTCCTCCGCTCGGGCGAGCCGTGGGCGCGGCGGCTTGAGAACGATCGCGCGGGACGGCCTCGGCGGCGGGGGAACGGGAGTAGCATCCGGATCAGGCGAACGTGGTCCGGATCACACTTGAGGGAGCAGGGTCCATGGCGTACACGACCGACGAGACGCTCACCGTCCTCGTCTACAGCGATGACCGCAACACCCGTGAGCAGGTGCTGACGGCGCTCGGCCGGCGGCCCGCGTCGGATCTGCCGGAGCTGTCCTACCTGGAGTGCGCGACCACCCCCGCGGTGCTGCGCGCGCTGGAGAAGGGCGGAGTGGACCTCTGCATCCTGGACGGCGAGGCCGTCCCGGCCGGCGGGCTCGGGCTCGGGCGGCAGCTGAAGGACGAGATCTACGGCTGCCCGCCGGTGCTGGTGCTGATCGGCCGGCCGCAGGACTCCTGGCTCGCGGCCTGGAGCCGGGCGGACGCCGCGATCTCCCACCCGGTGGACCCGATGGCGCTGGCCGAGGCCGCGGCGACCCTGCTCCGGGCCCGGTTGGAGAAGCGCGCCCCGGCCGCCCGCTGAGCGGCGTCTCATTACTAGAGAAGTAGGGCCAGGGCGGGCCGGGGGCACCCCGCCGCTCGATAGGCTGACTCCAGTCCCGGGGACACCCCCCGGGGAACCGAGCAGAGCTGGAGTCGGCCATGGTGAACGTGAACCCTGCGAACGGCGGCAACGACCCCGTGCAGGTGGTCCGCACCTGGCCGGACATCCTGACGGCGCTGCTGCGCGGTGAGGACCTGGACCGGGCCGACACGGCCTGGGCGATGGACCGGATCATGAGCGGCGAGGCCTCCCCGGTCCAGATGGCGGGCTTCATGGTGGCGCTGCGGGCCAAGGGCGAGACGGTCGACGAGATCGTCGGCCTGGTGGACTCGATGTACGCGCACGCCGAGCCGCTGTCCATCCCCGGTCCGGCGGTGGACATCGTCGGCACCGGCGGCGACCGGGCGAAGACCGTCAACATCTCCACCATGGCCGCGATCGTCGCGGCGGCGGCCGGCGCCAAGGTGGTCAAGCACGGCAACCGGGCGGCCTCCTCGGCGAGCGGTTCCTCGGACGTGCTGGAGAAGCTGGGCGTCAACCTGGACCTCTCCGCCCGGCGGGTCGCGGAGGTCGCCGAGGAGGTCGGGCTGACCTTCTGCTTCGCGGCGAAGTTCCACCCCGCGATGCGGCACACCGCCCCGGCCCGCAGCGGCCTCGGGGTGCCCACCGCGTTCAACACCCTCGGCCCGCTGACCAACCCGGCCAAGGTGACCGCGCATGCGATCGGCTGCTTCGACACCCGGCTGGCCGGGCTGATCGCCGGGGTGCTGGCCCGGCGCGGCGCCAGCGCACTGGTGTTCCGGGGTGACGACGGCCTCGACGAGTTGACCATCACCACCACCTCGCGGGTCTGGATCGTGCGCGACGGCGCCGTCACCGAGACCGTGTTCGACCCGCGCGACCTCGGCATCGAGCTGGTCGGCATCGAGGCGCTGCGCGGCGCGGACCCGGCGTACAACGCGGAGGTGGCGCGCCGGCTGCTGGCCGGGGAGCGCGGGCCCGTCCGGGACGCCGTCCTGCTGAACGCCGCGTCGGCGCTGGTGGCGCTGGACCTGACCGACGCGCCGCTCGTCGAGCAGCTGGCGGTCGGCCTGGAGCGGGCCGCCGCGGCCGTCGACTCGGGCGCCGCCCAGGACGTGCTGAAGCGCTGGTCGGAGGCCACCAGCCGGGTGTGACGCGATGGTTGGGGCCCGCACCGGGCAGTCGGCGCGGGCCCTTCGGCTTGTCCGAATGGCGGACCCCTGTTTGACCATCGGGTGGACGCGACCTAGAGTCGTGCCAGGTCATGAGTGACAGCGACAAGCCCCAGCTTGCTGTCCGGCAACCCTCCTTCCGTGGCGGGGTGCCCTGGGTGAGGACCGGGTCACGTGGCGAACCGTCCGCGTGGCAAGCGCGGACACCCGGCATACATGCACTCCCGGGGTCCTTGACCCCGAAGGAGTGCATCCTCATGTCCGTCGCCACCGAAATCTGCGCCCCGCTCGCCGTCCTCGGCCAGGATGTCGAGGTCCCGCTGGCCAGCGGTGAGAAGGTCACCTACGCGGCGCTGGACTACGCCGCCAGCTCGCCGGCGCTGCAGCGGGTCTGGGACGACGTCGCCGCCTACGCCCCCTACTACGGCAGCGTGCACCGCGGCGCCGGGTACCTCTCCCAGCTCTCCACCGACCTGTTCGAGCAGAGCCGCCGGACCGTCACCGAGTTCCTGGACCTGCGCGAGGGCGACCAGGTGGTCTTCACCCGGGCCACCACCGACTCGCTCAACCTGCTGGCGGGCGCCGTCCCGGCCGGCACCCGGGTGTTCGCCTTCGAGACCGAGCACCACGCCTCGCTGCTGCCCTGGCGGCACGCCGGTCTGGAGGTCGAGTACCTGCGGGCGCCCCGCTCGCACGCCGAGGCGGTCGCCGCGTTCGACGCCGCGCTGGCCGAGGCGCCCGAGGGCCCCAAGCTGCTCTGCGTCACCGGCGCCTCGAACGTCACCGGGGAGCTGTGGCCGGTCGCCGAGCTGACCCGGGTCGCGCACCGGCACGGCGCCCGGGTGGTGCTGGACGCCGCGCAGCTGGCCCCGCACCACCGGGTCTCGGTGCGCGAGCTGGGCGTGGACTGGATCGCCTTCTCCGGGCACAAGCTGTACGCGCCGTTCGGCGCCGGGGTGCTGGCCGGCCGGGCCGACTGGCTGGACGCGGCCGAGCCGTACCTGGCCGGCGGCGGCGCCACCCGCACGGTGGCCCGGGAGACCGACGGCTCGGTGGCCGTGCAGTGGCACACCGGCCCGGCCCGGCACGAGGCCGGCTCGCCGAACGTGATCGGCGTCTACTCCATCGCCTCCGCCTGCCGGGCGCTCACCGAGGCCGGCTTCGACGCGCTGGAGGCCCGCGAGCAGCAGCTGATCGACCGGCTCAAGGCGGGGCTGGCGGACGTCCCGCAGGTCAAGGTGCTGAACCTGTTCGGCGCGGACTCGGCCCGGGTGGGCGTGCTCTCCTTCGTCGTCCAGGGCTGGAACAGCTCGCACTTCTCGGCGGCGCTGTCCGCCGAGTACGGCATCGGGGTGCGCGACGGCCTGTTCTGCGCGCACCCGCTGGTGCGGACCCTGCTCGGGGACGAGGACGTGGCGCCGTCCGAGTGCGGGGCGCCCGAGCCGTCGCTGCCGGGTGAGCGCAGCCTGAACGCGATCCGGGTCAGCTTCGGGGCCGGCACCCCGGACGAGCACATCGACCGTTTCCTGACCGCCGTCCGCGAGCTGGTCACGGACGGCGCTGCCTGGACCTACCGCAACGAGGGCGGCCGCTGCGTCGCCGACAGCCGCCGGGACGCCTAGAAGGGGACGCCTAGCCGTCCAGGCCGAGGGCGAAGGCGGCCTCCAGGTCGTGCTGCGAGTAGGTGCGGAAGGCGATCTGGGTCTCGGTCTGGGCCACCCCCGGGACCTTGTTCAGCCGACCGGGGATCACCTCGGCCAGGTCGTCGTGCCGTCGTACCCGCACCATCGCCACCAGGTCGTAGCCGCCGGTCACCGAGTAGACCTCGCTGACACCCTCGATGGCCGCGATCGCCTCGGCGATCTCCGGGATGCGGTCGACGCTGGTCTTGATCAGGACGATGGCGGTGATCACTGTTCGGGCTCCTTTGTGGGGTCCCGCCAGCGTATCGGGCGTCAGCCGGGCCGTCGCGGGGGGCGGGTGGCCAGGGTGCAGGCGTAGAGGAAGCCGGCCGAGAAGCCGATGACGTGGACGAGGTAGGCGACGCCGGGGCCCGCCGAGTGGACCGACCACCACTGGAGGGCGAACCAGAGGCCGAGCACCAGCCAGGCCGGGAACCGCAGCGGCAGGAAGAGCAGCAGCGGGACGAGGGTGGTCACCCGGGCGCGGGGGTGCAGGCGCAGATACGCGCCGAGGACCGCGGCGATCGCCCCGGAGGCGCCGATCAGCACCCGGGTCGAGTCGGCGGAGTGCGCCTCGGCGAGCGCGTAGCCGTAGGTGGCCAGCGAGCCCGCCGCCAGATAGAAGAGGGCGAAGCGGGCCCGGCCCAGCCGCTCCTCCACGGTGGCCCCGAAGACCTGGAGGAAGAGCAGGTTGCCCAGCAGGTGCAGCCAGCCGGCGTGCAGGAAGAGCGCGCTGAGGACCGACAGGGCCGGGTGCTTGCCCGGGGTGGGGGCGGCCGGACAGCCCGGCACCGGATCGGGGGCCTCGGCCAGCTGCTCGGCGTCCAGCGGGCGTCCGGCCAGCAGTTCGGCCGGTACCGCGCCCCAGCGCTGCTCGTACCGCTGCTCGGCGCAGACCCGGCTCTGGCCGGTCCCGTAGAGCGGGTTGAGCCCGGCGGCCGGACCGCACAGGAAGACCAGGGTGTTGAGCGCGATCAGGGTGTAGGTGACGGCGGGACGACGGCCGGCCGGGCGCCCGCCCAGTGCTCCGGTGTGGTCGAGGACCGGGATCGCCATGCGGCCCAGCATCGCGCCGCCCGGCGCGGGCGGCACCGCGCGGTACGGCATGTGGCGTAGGGCCCGTCCGGCCGGTCCGGCGCAGGAGGCGAAGCGGGGGATTCGTCCTGACCGGTGGTCGGGACGGTTGCCCCAGGCAATAGGCTTGGGGCGGGCATTCCCGCCTCCCGCCGCCGACGCCGGGGCCTCGGGGGGAGCGCCTGAGCCCATCCAGGGACCACCCGAGAGGACCCCCGATGACCGTCCCCGCCCTGACCGCCGAGACGCGCTGGCGCTGCACCCTGTGCGGCAACCTGACCCGCTTCGACGTGACCCGCACCGCACGGGTGACCGAGTTCCTGCACTTCGACCTGGCCGGCGACTCCAAGGTCGAGGAGACCGAGGTGCACAGCGAGACCGTCGAGTCGGTGCGCTGTCGCTGGTGCAACGCGGTCGACCAGGTCGAGCTGGTGGCCCGCCCGGGTGCCGAGGGCCCGGAGGCCCCCGCCGAGCAGGCCTGACGCCCGACCCGTGTGGTGGGCGGTGCGCGGCGCGGCCGTCCACCGCACGGGACAATGCAGACAGAGCGCACGGAGTGTGACGCGGGCGGCAGCGGGCCGTACCCCGCTGGACGAGGATCGGAGCCGAGGACGTGGTGGACGCAGCGAAGGAGCCCGCCGGGCCGCAGGGGCGGCAGCCCGCTGTGGACGGGCAGGCGCCGGACGCGGTCGAGGCCGTCCCGCCCGGTGCGGATGCCTCGGCCGAGGCGGCCGCCGCGGACGACTCCGGTGCTGACGAGCCGGCGGCAGGACGCACCGAGCGGCTCGACCGGCCGCTGCCCGAGGGTGTCCGGCGCCGGGTGGTCGGCCTGGCCGCCGACGCGCTCGGCGGGCTGCCCGCCGCGGAGCTCCCGCAGTCCCTGCGCCAGTACGCGAAGTTCACCCCGGCCCGGCGGGCCAAGTACGCGGCCACCGCGCTGGCGGCCGCGCTGGAGTCCGAGCCGGCCTTCCGGGTGCGGATAGCGGAGCGGCTGCGGCTGGGCCAGCCGGACCTGGTCAAGGCGCTGGAGTCGGGCAGCGTCCCCGGCGCCGCCGACCCGATGGACGTGGCCGCCGCCGCCTACCTGGTGCGCTCGGCGGGCTGGAGCCGGCTGGTCGCCGAGGCCGGCGAGCAGGCCGAGCGGGCCGGCGCCGAGGGCGCGGCCGCCGAGGCGGGTCGGCTGGTGGAGAAGCTGCAGGCGGAGCTGGCCGAGGTCAGGGCCGCCGCGCGGGTCGACCTGGACCGGCAGCGGGCCGAGTCCGAGGACGTCCGCAAGGAGGCCGACTCACTGCGCAAGAAGGTGCGTTCGCTGGAGAGCGACACCCGCCGGGCGCAGGCCGAGACCCGCCGGGTGGCCGCCGAACTGGAGGCGCTGAAGGCGCAGACGGCGGCCGAGCGCGGCACCGGCGAGAGCGAGGTCCGGCGGCTGCGGCACCGGATCTCCGAGCTGGAGACCGCCGCCGAGCAGGGCCGCCGCTCGGCCCGTGAGGGCCGCAGCGTCGAGGACATGCGGTTGAGGCTGCTGCTGGACACCGTGCTGCAGTCGGCCCAGGGCCTGCAGCGGGAGCTGGCGCTGCCGGTCTCGCAGATCCGCCCGGCGGACCTGGTGGAGGCGGTGGTGCCGGGCTCGGCCTCGCCGCACGACGTGGCCCGGCGGGGGCTGGCGGAGGACGATCCGGCGCTGCTGGACCAGCTGCTGGCGATCCCGCAGGTCCACCTGGTGGTGGACGGCTACAACGTGACCAAGACCGGCTATCCGGCGCTGCCGCTGGAGCAGCAGCGGATCCGGCTGCTGGGCGGGCTGGCGATGCTGGCCCAGCGCACCCAGGCGGAGGTCACCTGTGTGTTCGACGGCCAGGACCTGGACGTTCCGGTGATCATGGCGCCGCCGCGCGGGGTGCGGGTGCGGTTCAGCCGGACCGGCGAGACGGCGGACGAGCTGATCCGCCGACTGGTCAGGGCCGAGCCGCAGGGCCGCCCGGTGGTGGTGGTCTCCACCGACCGGGAGGTCGCGGAGGGCGTGCGGAAGGCGGGCGCGCGCCCCGTCGCCTCCGTGCTGCTGCTGAACCGGCTGGCCCGCCCCTGAGCCCGGCAACGGCCGGGGAAAGCGGAGTGACGCCTGGTCAGCCGCTGGTTTGCGAGGGTGTGGCGGTCTTGTGAAGTCATGGCGGTGGACGGGGGTTCACGCCATCGGGGGAGTGGCGCAAAGCTGTGATCTTCACTAGGGTCTGGCGTCAAACCTATTTTCCGGATTCTCACTCATTCGGGTGAGGCCGATGGAAGAAGGAGCAGTCCCCTTGGCCTCCCACCGCCGTCCCAAGCAGGCGAGCCGCGCGCGGATCTCCGTGCTCACCGCCGCCGCAGCGACCGCGGTCGCCCTCTCCGCCCAGGTCAGTGCCCACGCTGCGCCCAACCCCTCCAAGAAGGAGGACGTGAAGGCGCAGATCGACCAGCTGAACGAGGAGCAGGAGCAGGCGGCGGAGAAGTACAACGGCGCCAAGGAGCGGACGGACCAGCTGCGCAAGCAGGCGGACCAGCTCCAGGACCAGGTGGCCCGGGGCCAGGACCAGATGACCCAGCTTCAGGCCGGCCTGGCCGAGGTGGCGGGCGCGCAGTACCGCACCGGGGGCATCGACCCCTCCGTGCAGCTGATGCTCTCCTCCGACCCGTCCGGCTACCTGGACAAGGCCTCCAGCGTGCAGCAGGCCAGCTCCAGCCAGGCCGAGGCGCTCAAGGGGCTGCAGGACCAGCAGCGCCGCCTGGACCAGCAGAAGACCGAGGCCGCGGCCGTTCTCGCCTCCCTGGACAACACCACCAAGGAGCTGAACCAGGCCAAGGCGGACGTCAACCAGAAGCTCAGGGACGCCCAGGCGCTGCTGAACTCGCTCAGCGCCGCCGACCGGGCCGCCCTCAAGGCCGCCCAGCAGCAGACCGACCGCGCCTCGCGCGACGCGGCCCGGGCCGACCTCGGCACCCTGCCGCAGGCCTCCGGGTTCGCCGGCGCGGCCGTCACCAACGCGATGAGCAAGCAGGGTTCGCCGTACGGCTGGGGCGACGTCGGCCCGAACACCTTCGACTGCTCCGGGCTGATGGTCTGGGCGTACGGGAAGGCCGGCGTCTCGCTGCCGCGCACCTCGCAGGCGCAGGCCAACTACGGCTCGCGGGTGCCCTCGCTGGCCGAGGCCCAGCCGGGCGACCTCATCATCTACCGCGACGACCGCAGCCACGTCGGGATGTACATCGGCAACGGCATGGTGGTGCACGCGCCGCACACCGGTGACGTGGTCAAGGTGATGAAGGCCGACGCGATGAAGATCAACGCGATCCGCCGGGTCTGACGGTCCTTCGGGCATTGCAGGGCCAATGCCCTGCAATGCCTTCAATTCGGACATTTGCTGACGGATCGCCACGCCCGCTGCCATGTCGGGCTCCTGTGATGTGGGACACGCCATCGACGGGGGTCAGTCGACCACATGGTGAGAATCGATCAGCTCCGCGTACGCCGGCGATCACGCCCGGTCATATTCACAAATGAACTTGGGACTTGTTCCGTCTTTTTTCTGACAAGGATTTGAACGGATCACGGTTCTGTCACTAGGGTCGGGATTCGAACCACCGCACAGTCGATCACCCACTCAGGGTGGCGGCGGGGGTTACCGCCGAGTTCGTGAAGCAGCGGGGCAGGTCTTCTGCCCGACGGGGAGCCCAGTAGTCGGGGGCGCTGTGGACCGGAGCCGGGGAACCACACGTTCCTCCGGGGTGAATCGGCGCCAGGTCGACCGGTGGAACGGTCGGTGAGGCGTCGTAGGGCACGCTTCCAGCCCGAACCCGTCAGCTCACCCGGTAGGCGGATGTAGGAAGAAGGAGTCCGCCTTCGTGGCGTCCCATCGTCGTCCCAAGCCCGCCGGCCGCGCCCGCGTCTCGATCCTGACCGCCGCCGCCGCCGCGGCCGTCGCGCTCTCCGCGCAGTCCGGTGCCCACGCCGACCCGACGCCGACCAAGGACCAGGTCAAGGAGCAGGTCGACCAGCTCAACGAGCAGGCCGAGGTCGCCACCGAGAAGTACAACGGTGCGCAGGCCAAGCAGCAGGAGCTGCAGAAGCAGGTCGGCGAGCTCCAGGACAGGGTGGCGCGTCAGCAGGCCTCGGTGACCGAGGCCCAGGGCGGCCTCGCCGAGCTCGCGGGCGAGCAGTACCGCAACGGCGGCATATCGCCGACGGTCCAGCTGATGCTCTCGTCCAGCCCGGACAACTTCCTGACCCAGGCCGGGGCGATGACCCAGGCCAGCAGCACCCAGTCCGGTGCGCTGAAGGACCTGCAGGAGCAGCAGCGCAGGCTCGACCAGGACCGCAACGAGGCCCAGGGCAAGCTCGGCGAGCTCGAGGCCACCACCCAGCAGCTGAAGGCGTCCAAGGAGGACGTCCAGGCGAAGCTGGCCAAGGCCCAGGACCTGCTCAACACGCTGACCGAGCAGGAGCGCGAGGCGCTGCGCCAGGCCGAGGCCAAGGCCGCCGCCGAGGCGAAGGCCAAGGCGGACGCCGCCAGGGCCGAGGCCAAGGCGAAGGCGGACGCCGAGCGGGCCTCCCGCGACAGCGCCCCCCGCAGCGACATCAGCGCGCCGTCCGAGGCGCCCTCCCCGGTGGCCAAGCCCGCCCCGGCCAAGCCCGCCGCGCCCGCGGCCAACAGCTCGCGCGCCGCCGCCGCGATCGCCGCCGCCGAGAGCAAGCTCGGCGCCCCGTACGTGTACGGCGCCACCGGTCCCAGCTCCTTCGACTGCTCGGGCCTCACCAGCTGGGCGTACGCCCAGGCCGGCGTGTCGCTGCCGCGCACCTCGCAGGCGCAGGCCAGTGCCGGTACCCGGATCGGCTCGAACATCGCCGACGCCCAGCCGGGCGACCTGGTGATCTTCTACGGCGACAACCACCACGTGGGCATCTACGTGGGTGGCGGCCAGGTCATCCACGCCCCCAAGCCGGGTGCCTCGGTCCGCTACGAGGCGGCCTCCAACATGCCGGTCTCCGTCATCGTGCGCCTCTGATCCCCGATCGGCTCCGACAGGCCCGGTCTCCCCTCGCGGGAGGCCGGGCCTGCGGCTTTTCCGGCTGGTCGAGCTGATGTCCGATTAGGGGTCAAATATTCGGGTTGGGAGGGGTTTGGACTCGATCGCCGGGACTCGCTAACGTCTGCCACCGGACTCCCGCTTCCCGAGCCGCCCGTTCCGGGGGTGGCGGCGGGGCCGGACCGCAGGATTGGAACCGCCACCGCATGGCCGTGCACCGCCGTCCCCAACTGTCAGGTGTACACGTCCTCGCCCGTGCGCTGGTGCTCACCGCGGCGGCCACCACCGCGCTGGGCGTGACGGCGGGCGGCAGTGCCCAGGCCGTCCCGGGACCGCCGGACGGGCCGTCGAGCCGCAAGGACGTCAAGGCCCAGGTCGAGCAGCTGTACGAGGAGGCCGAGCAGGCCTCCGAGAAGGTCAACGCCGCCCAGGACGTCCAGCAGCGGCTGCAGGGCGAGACCGGCGCGCTCCAGCAGCAGATCGCCGTCGCCCAGGACGAGCTCAACCAGCTGCGCGGCGACCTCGCCACGGTCGCCGGCGCCGAGTACCGGGGCGGCGGCATGGCGCAGACCGTCCAGCTGATGCTCTCCACGAACCCCGAGGGCTACCTCGCCAAGGCCCGCACCCTGGACCTCGCCGCCGAGCGGCAGAACGAGACGCTGCACGAGGTGGTGGCCCGTCAGCGCCGGCTGGACCAGCGGCGCACCGAGACCTCCGCCAAGCTGGCCGAGCTGGAGCAGACCCGGCACGCCCTCGCCGAGAGCAAGCAGCAGATCCAGCAGCGGCTGGCCAAGGCGCAGCGGCTGCTCAACAGCCTGGGGGCCACGGAGCGGGCCCGGATGGCGGCGCAGGACGCCCGGGAGGCCGAGCAGCGCGCCACCCGGGGCACGGACCGGCTCGACCTCGGGACGGCGCCGCCCGCCTCCGAGCGGGGCGCCGCCGCGCTGGCGGCCGCGGTCCGGATGATCGGTTCGCCCTATGTGTACGGATCCACCGGCCCCCGCGCGTTCGACTGCTCCGGTCTGATGTACTGGAGCTGGCGGCAGGCCGGAGTGACCCTGCCGCGCACCTCGCAGGCCCAGGCGTCGGCCGGCCAGCGGGTCAGCATCTCCGACGCGCGACCGGGAGACCTGGTGATCTTCTACCGGGACATGCACCACGTCGGCATGTACGCCGGCGGCGGGGTGATCGTGCACGCCCCCTACCCGGGTGCCAAGGTCCGCTACGAGAGCGTCAACGCGATGCCCGTCGCGGGGGTGGTCCGGCTCTGAGCCGTACCGATCCGACCCGGGCCGACGGCGCGGAGGGTGCCGACGGCGCCGCGGAGGGCTCCGCGGGCGGCGCCGATGCCGTCGGGCGCCGCCGCGGGCTCTCCCGGCGCGGCGCGCTGCTGCTCGCCGTGGGCGGGCTGGCCCAGCTCTCGCTGCCGCGGGCCGCCCCCGCCGCCCCCGTCCGCTCGGCGGCCGACGACCGCGCCGAGGTGGCCGCGCTGCTGGCCGGGCGCACGCTGCCCGCGGGAGTGCCGGCGGCCGAGTCCGTCTACCGGAACGTGGTGCCCGGCCCGGCCGGCGAGCTCGGGAGGCTCGCCGTCTCCGCCGAGCTGGCGGTCCGGATCGACGGCTACGACGACCACCCGGTGGTGTACCCGCGCCGGCTCGCCCTGATCCGGGCCGCCGACGGCTGGCGGGTCGAGCACGAGGAGAGCGCGGGCGGCGCCCCGCCGATCTGGGACCTCGGCACCGTCCGGGCCGCCCGGGGCGCGCGCGCCCTCGTTCTCGGGCTGGCCGGCGGGCCGGACCCGGCGGAGCCCGCGGCCCTCGCCGACCTGGCCGTCCCGGCCGTGGAGGCGGTCTGGGGCACCGGCTGGGCGGGTCGGCTGCTGCTGGAACTGCCCGCCACCGAGGAGCAGTTCGCCCGGCTGCTGGAGGCCGGGGCGGCGGACTGGGCCGGGATGGCCGCCGTCACCACGGCCGCCCCCGGCGCGCCCCTGGACACCCCCGCGGACCGCATCCTGGTCAACCCGGAGGCGTACGGGCGGCTCAGCGCCTTCGGCCGGCAGGTGGTGGTCACGCACGAGGCGGTGCACGTCGCGACCCGGGCCGACACCCGGGCCTGGACGCCGCTCTGGCTCTCCGAGGGCGTCGCCGACTGGACGGGCTACCTGGGCTCCGGGCGCACCGCGCGGCAGATCGCCCCCGAGCTGGCCCGGGACGTCGCCGCCGGGAGGCTGCCCACCGCGCTCCCCGCCGACCGGGACTTCACCGCGGGCGCCGGCGGCATCGCCCAGGCGTACGAGCTGTCCTGGCTGGCCTGCGACCTGATCGCCCGGCGGCACGGGCCCGAGCGGCTGGTCGCCCTCTACCGGGCGGTCGGCGCGGCGGACGGGACGCAGGAGCGCGACCGGCTGCTGGACCGGGTGCTCGGGGCCGAGCTGGGCCTCGGGCTGGAGGCCTTCACCAGGCTGTGGATCGCCGAGACGGCAAGGCTGCTCGGTCCCGGCCGGTCTTGAGGGCCGGTCTTGGGGGCCTGCCTTGAGGGCCGGACGGGCTGGCGCCTAGCGCCGCCGCTGGGGCGGTGGCGCGGTCTGGGTGGCCGGCACGGTCGGCCGCTCGATGCCGTCCAGCAGGTCCTGCTCGTACGCGATACCGGGCCGCACCGGGTAGCCGCCGACGGAGGCCGGCTCGGGGCGGGCCAGCACGATGGTCGGCGGCAGCTGGGCCGAGCCCCGGGTGGAGCGCCAGAGCCGGACGCAGGAGAGCACGGTGGCGGCCAGCAGCAGCCCGTTGCGCAGGCCCAGGACCGTCACGCCCCCGGCCTGGCTGTTGTACACCTGGCTGAACATCAACGGGAACTCGGCCGTGGTCAGCGGGGTCGCGATCAGGACCAGCACCGCCACCGGGCGCTGGCTGGTGCCGCGCACGGTCAGGCAGACCGCCGCGACGCCGACCAGCCAGACCAGGTACTGCGGGCTGATCACCCGGCTGGTCACCGTGAAGATCAGCAGCGCGGTCAGGCCGGCGTCGTACATGGTCGCGGCGTTGCGGCGCTTGGCGGTGAAGCGCCACAGCAGCAGCCAGCCGAAGCCCAGCAGGGTGCCGGCCATCATCACCTTGGTGATCACGGTGACCCACGGCCCGAGCATCTCGACCGAGCCGTAGTTCATCATCACCTTGCCGTCCCAGGCCCCGGCCATCCGGGCGAAGTGCAGCGGCAGCGCGCCGACCGACTCCACCTCGATGCCGCGGTCCTTCTGGAACGTCAGGAACTCGAACGCGCCGTTCATACCGGCCGCCAGCAGGAAGCCGATCGAGGCGGCGGTGGCCGCGGCGGACGTCCAGGCGCGGCGGGTGCGCCGGCCGGAGGGCGTGCCGATCAGGCCGAGCAGCGGCCAGATCTTGATGATCCCGCCCACGCCCAGCAGCAGCCCGCCCAGCGCGGGGCGGCGGACCAGCGCGATCAGGCCTGCCACCGCGATCGCGGTGACGATGATGTCGTACCGGTTGTAGATCATCGGGCCGAGCAGCGGCACGCCGGCCACCCAGACCCAGGCGCCGGTCAGCGCCCGCCCCCGGCGCAGCCCGGTCCGCACCAGCAGCGCCATCGCGACCACGTCGGCGACCCCGCAGAGCACCCAGAACGACACGATGTACGACCACGGCAGCAGGCCCGGCAGCAGGATGATCAGCGCGGCGCCCGGCGGGTACTGCCAGGTCACGTCGTCCAGCGGGAAGGTGCCGGTCTGCAGGACTCCGTACCAGCCGTGGTAGATCACCGAGACGTCCGCGGTGACGTCCCCGCCGCCGACCTTCAGCACCCCGGTGACCAGGAGCAGCAGCAGCGCCCGGCTGGCCAGCCAGCTCGCGCCGAGCGCGCACAGGGCCCCGGCGCGCCCGGCGGGGCGGGCAGGGGTCTGCGGGGGCTCCTGGCGGACGGCCAGCGCCGTGCCGGTGCCGTCGGCGCCGCTGGAAGTACCGGACTCGGTGGCCGGGGCCAACTCCACTGCGCTCCCTCGTTCGTCTCGGACGTCCCACCGGAGGCGTCGTGCGACGGACGCCCGGGCCGTCGGTGTCGGGCGCGGCGCCAGTGTTCGGCCGGGCCCCACCGGCTGCCTAGGTACTAGGACAGACCCGGGGGTGAAACGGTTGCCGTGCGCGGATCCGTTCCCGGCGGGTCATGGTGTTGACCTATCGTACGGATCACCCAGCGGTACACCGAGCACCCCCCGACCGAGCGAGCCGTGGCCTGATGCACAAAACCTTGATCGTCACCAACGACTTCCCGCCGAGGCCCGGCGGTATCCAGGCCTTCGTCCACAACATGGCGATTCGTCAGCCTGCCGGAAGCATCGTGGTGTACGCCTCGACCTGGCGCGACGGCACCGAGGTGGCCCGGTTCGACGCGGAGCAGCCGTTCCCGGTGATCCGGGACCGCACGAAGGTGATGGTTCCCACACCGCGGGTCACCCGGCGGGCCGCCGAGATCCTGAAGGCCGAGAAGTGCGACTCGGTCTGGTTCGGCGCCGCCGCGCCGCTGGGGCTGATGGCACCCGCGCTGCGCCGGGCCGGGGCCGGCCGGCTGCTGGGCATGACCCACGGGCACGAGGCCGCCTGGGCGCAGCTGCCGGTCGCCCGGCAGCTGCTGCGCCGGATCGGGGCGGGCACCGACACCCTCACCTACCTCGGCGAGTACACCCGCTCCCGGATCGCCGCCGCCGTCGGGCCGGAGGCGGCCGGGCGGATGGTCCAGCTGCCGCCGGGCGTGGACGAGAAGACCTTCCACCCCGACTCCGGCGGCGCCGAGCTGCGCCGGCGGCTCGGGCTGGCGGACCGGCCGGTGGTCGTCTGCGTCTCCCGGCTCGTCCCGCGCAAGGGCCAGGACACCCTGATCGAGGCGATGCCGCAGATCCTCGCGGACGTGCCGGACGCCGTCCTGCTGGTCGTCGGCGGCGGCCCGTTCCAGGGGGACCTGGAGAAGCTCGCGGACGCCCGGGGGGTGCGCGGCTCGGTGCGCTTCACCGGCGCGGTGCCGTGGTCGGAGCTGCCCGCGCACTACGGGGCCGGGGACGTCTTCGCGATGCCCTGCCGGACCAGGCGGGGCGGGCTGGACGTGGAGGGCCTCGGCATCGTCTACCTGGAGGCCTCCGCGACCGGCCTGCCGGTGGTGGCGGGGGACTCCGGCGGTGCGCCGGACGCGGTGCTGGAGGGCGAGACCGGGTACGTGGTGGAGGGCGGCTCGCCCGCGGCGGCGGCCGAGCGGATCGTCCGGCTGCTGAACGACGAGGGGCTGCGCCGGCGGATGGGCGAGGCCGGGCGCCGCTGGGTGGACCGCTCCTGGCGCTGGGACCTGCTGGCCGGCCGACTGACCTCGCTGCTGGCGGGGTGACGGCGGCGCCCCGGGGTTGACCCGGGGCGGTGGTTCGCGCCGGTCAGCGCTGGTAGATCGCCTCGACGTCGGCGGCGAAGTCCTTCAGCACGAGGTTGCGCTTGAGCTTGAGCGAGGGCGTGAGGTGCCCGCTCTCCTCGGAGAACACGGTGTCCAGCAGCCGGAACTTCTTGACCGCCTCGGCGTGCGAGACGGCCGCGTTGCCGTCGTCCACGGCGGACTGGAGGGCGGCCAGCAGGTCCGCGTCCTCGCGCAGTTCGGCGAGCGTGGCGGTGGCCGGCTTGCCGTTCAGCTCCTTCCACTTGGGGAAGAAGTCCTCGTCGACGGTGATCAGGCAGGCGACGAAGGGCTTGCGGTCGCCGACCACCATCACCTCGCCGACCAGCGCGTGGGCCCGGATCCGGTCCTCGATCACCGCGGGGGCGACGTTCTTGCCGCCCGCGGTGACGATGATCTCCTTCTTCCGGCCGGTGATGGTCAGGTAGCCCTCGGAGTCGAGCGAGCCGAGGTCGCCGGTGGAGATCCAGCCGTCCTTGAGGGTCTCGGCGGTGGCCTCGGGGTTGTTCCAGTAGCCGGTGAACACCTGCGGGCCCTTGAACAGCACCTCGCCGTCCTCGGCGATCCGGACCGCGGAGCCGGGGAGCGGCTGGCCGACGGTACCGATCTTCGGCTTGTCGTGCGGGTTGAAGGCGGTGGCCGCACAGGTCTCGGTCAGGCCGTAGCCCTCCAGCACGGTGAAGCCGATGCCCCGGTAGAAGTGGCCGAGCCGCTCGCCCAGCGGGGCGCCGCCGGAGATCGCGTGGGTGGCCCGGCCGCCGAGCGCGGCGCGCAGCTTGCTGTAGACCAGCTTGTCGAAGACCGCGTGCTTGAGCCGCAGGACGAGTCCGGCGCCGCCGGCGTCCAGCGCCCGGCTGTACGCGATGGCGGTGTCGGCCGCCTTGTCGAAGATCTTGCCCTTGCCGTCGGCCTGGGCCTTGGCGCGGGCGGTGTTGAAGACCTTCTCGAACACTCTGGGCACGCCCAGGATGAGGGTCGGGCGGAAGGAGGCCAGCTCGGCGGTGACGTCCTTGATGTCCGAGACGTGGCCCAGCTTGATCGGGGCCATCGCCGGCGCGATCTCGACGATCCGGCCGAGCACGTGGGCCAGCGGCAGGAACAGCAGGACGGAGCTCTCACCGGTGCGGAACAGCGGGGCGAGGCGCTCCACCACGTTGCCGCACTCGGCGAGGAAGTTGCGGTGGGTGAGCTGACAGCCCTTGGGGCGGCCGGTGGTGCCCGAGGTGTAGACGATGGTGGCGATCGAGTCGGCCGTCGCGACCGAGCGCCGCTCGGTGACGGTGGCGTCGGTGACCTTCTGGCCGGTCTCGGCGAGGGTGGCCAGGGCACCGTGCTCGATCTGCCAGGTGTGCTTCAGCTCCGGCAGCCGGTCCCGGACCCCGGCGACCGTCCGGTCGTGCTGCTCGGTCTCGGTGAACAGCGCGACCGCGCCGGAGTCGCCGAGGATCCACTCGACCTGCTCGGGGGAGGAGGTCTCGTACACCGGCACGGTGATCGCGCCGGCCGACCAGATCGCGAAGTCCAGCAGCGTCCACTCGTAGCGGGTGCGGGACATGATGCCCACCCGGTCGCCGGGCTCGATGCCGGCGGCGATCAGGCCCTTCGCGGCCGCGTGCACCTCGACCAGGAACTGGGCGGCGGTCAACTCCTGCCACTGGCCGTCCACCTTGCGGCTGAGCACCACGACGTCGGGGTGCCGCTCGGCGTTCTGGTGCACGAGGTCGGAGAGGTTACCGCCGCTCGGTACCTGGTAGAGGGCCGGAAGGCTGAAGTCGAGCAAGACTGCTCCTCGTTCGCGACGCTGCGGGACGGCAGGACGTTACTGCCCGGTAGGCAGATTCGACCAGGGGGGTCGGCTCCGGTGTTCGAAGTGTCACACCTGACCGGTCCGACCAGCCGGTTCCGACCAGGCAGTGACCGGGTCGTTCGAATGGCACCTTACGGCAGCCCCGAGGTGACCGGCCGGTAGCCCGCCCTGCCCCGCCCCGCCCAGCCCCGCCCGACCGCCTGACGGTGTGTGGACCCGCCCGGAGGCCCGTGGAACAGAGGGGATCGCCGGGCGCGATAGCCTGCTCCGGGCGCACCCGGCCGAGCAGGCTCGGCCGGACCAGCAGGCAAGGGACGACGCGGAGGGCCATTCCATGGCGGAGCACACCAGGTCGAGCATCACCATCGACGCGACCCCGGCCGAGGTGATGGCCGTGATCGCCGACTTCGCCGCCTACCCGGCCTGGACCGGCGAGGTCAAGGAGATCGAGGTGCTGGAGACCGCCGAGAACGGCCGCGCCGCCCAGGTGCGCCTGCTGCTCGACGCCGGCGCCATCCGCGACGAGCACGTCCTCGCCTACACCTGGGACGGCGACCGCGAGGTGGGCTGGACGCTGGTCCGCAGCCAGATGCTGCGCTCGCTGGACGGCTCCTACACCCTCGCCCCGCTCGGCAAGGGCGGCACCGAGGTCACCTACCAGCTCGCCGTCGACGTCAAGATCCCGATGCTCGGGATGATCAAGCGCAAGGCGGAGAAGGTCATCATCGACCGCGCGCTGGCCGGCCTGAAGAAGCGCGTCGAGGGCTGACACCGAGAAACGGGGACGGGTCGGGAATGACGGCACAGCGCACCATCCTGGTCAGCGGCGACGCGGCGGCGCCCACGGTGGCCGCCGCCACCGCCCTGCACGCCGCCCGGCAGGGCCACCGCACCCTGCTGCTGGCCGCCGACGACCCGCACCGCACCCTGGATGCCGTCCTCGGCACCCGGGTGGAGGCCGAGCCGACCGGGTACGCGCCCGGGCTCACCGTGGCCCGGATCGACGAACAGGCCGCCTTCCGGCACGCCCTCGGCGAGATCGGCGGCCGGCTGAAGCCCGCCCTGGACCTGCTCGGCGCCGAACCGCTCGACCCGGAGGAGCTCACCGCGCTCCCCGGCACCGCCAGGCTGGCCCTGCTGCGCGCCCTGCCGGCCGCCGACGCGGACGTCCTGGTCGTCCTCGCGCCGCCGCCCGCCGACCTGATCGCCGCGCTCGCCCTGCCCGAGCAGCTGGAGCGCTACCTCGCCAGGCTCGTCCCCGAGCAGCGCCAGGCGGCCCGCGCCCTGCGCCCGCTGCTGGCCGGCCTGGCCGGGGTCCCGATGCCCGCCGACTGGCTGTACGAGGCCCGTGGCACGGCGGGCCGGGTGCTTGCCGAGGCCCGGGCCGCGATCACCGCGCCCGGCACCTCCGTCCGGCTGGTGGTCGGCGCCGACGCCCACCCGTACGGGGAGCTGCACCGGGTCCGCGCCGGGCTCGCGCTGCACGGACACCGGCCGGACGCCGTCGTGGTGCACGGCGCGCTGCCGGCCGCCGCCGTCGAATCGCCGGACGGGTGGCTGGCCGCACTGGCCCACCGCCGGCAGGAGGAGCTCTCCGCGCTCACCGCCGCGAGCGACGTCCCCGTGCTGGTCACCGGCCTGGCCGAGCTCACCCTGGAGGCCGTCGCCGACCGCCTCTACGGCGCGGGGCCCGGCCCGCAGCCGCTCAC
The DNA here is from genome assembly GCF_044547105.1 of Kitasatospora sp. NPDC052868. Classification (NCBI taxonomy): domain Bacteria; kingdom Bacillati; phylum Actinomycetota; class Actinomycetes; order Kitasatosporales; family Streptomycetaceae; genus Kitasatospora; species Kitasatospora sp. NPDC052868. Next base: position 442,850 of record NZ_JBITZW010000001.1, read on the forward strand.
GGCCGAGCCGTGGGCCGTCGAGGACCGGCTCGCCGAGGACGGCCTGCTGGTCTGGCACCTGCCGCTGCCCGGCGCGGAGCGGGCCGACCTCGACCTGGTCCGGCGCGGCGACGAGCTGGTGGTCGGCCTGGGCGCCCACCGGCGGGTCCTGGTGCTGCCCTCGGCGCTGCGCCGCTGCACCGTCGCGGGGGCGGGGCTGCACGACGGGGTGCTGGCGGTGCGGTTCGCGCCCGACCCGGCGCTCTGGCCCCGGGGCTGAGCGCGGTCCCCGGGGCTGAGTGCGGTACGGAGTACCGGGAGCCGGGCAACGGCGGCCGACCGGGGGGTTGCGGCCGGTCCGGTAGCGTCGGGGCCGGTGGCCGCGGGTGCGGCCACAGCTGAGGAGGCGCCCCCGATGACCACTGCCGACGACCGCACCGAGCAGGCCGCGGAGCACCCGTTCGGGCCGGAGCTGGGCCCGCTGGTGGACGAGGTCCGCCGGTTCGCCACCGTCGTCGGGCAGAAGGCCCAGGAGGCGAGCGCCGACACCCTGATCTCGCTGGCCGGCCTCGCGGACCGCCTGCGCGAGCAGCAGCCCGACGTCTACGGCCACCTGGCCGCCGCGGGCAGCGGACTGGCCGCCGCCGGGAGCGAGCTGGTGGCCGCCTACCGCGCCGCCGTCACCGGCCACGAGCGGCGCTGGACCTCCGGTGAGGGCGCGCGCAGCGAGCGGATCGACCTCGACACGCCTGACGGGGCGTCCGACAAGGAGTGAAAACACCGCCACGGGCTGGTGGGGTCGTTGTCACTTCGCGTGACGGAGGGGTGGTTAATGTACGACTTTTGAAGTGTCTCGGCCGGGCTTTCCTCAGATTGTCTTCGGATAATGTATGCGACGGTGTGTACGGGGGCGTGGTTGGGCGGTACCGTTCCGTCCAGCGGGAACGAGTGAATAGCTGAGGGACACATGGCTCTGACCATCGGCGTCGACGTCGGCGGGACCAAGATCGCGGCAGGCGTGGTCAACGAGGCGGGCGAGATCCTCGCCCGGACGAGGGTGCCCACCCCGGCCGACCCGCAATGGGCGGTCGACGCCATTGCGCAGGCCGTGCGCGAGCTCAGGGAGCAGTACCCCGATGTGGTGGCGGCCGGTGTCGGCGCCCCCGGCTTCGTGGACCGCGACCGCTCGACGGTGATCTTCGCCCCCAACATCGACTGGGAGGACGAGCCGCTGCGCGGGCGCATCGAGGAGCTCACCGGCCTGGACACCGTGGTGGAGAACGACGCCAACTGCGCCGCCTGGGCCGAGTTCCGCTTCGGCGCCGCCGCCTCCCACGACGACATGGTGCTGATCACCGTCGGCACCGGCATCGGTGGCGGGATCGTCCTGGACGGGCGGCTGCACCGCGGCCGGTTCGGTGTGGCCGGGGAGATCGGCCACCTCAACATGGTCCCGGACGGCCTGGACTGCGGCTGTGGCGGCAGGGGCTGCTGGGAGCAGTACGGCTCCGGCCGGGCGCTGCGCCGCTACGGCCGGGAGAAGGCCGCCGCCGACACGGTCCGCGGCCACCGGATGCTGGAGCTGAACGACGGCGTCGCCGAGACGATCCGCGGCATCCACATCACCGAGGCCGCAGAGGAGGGCGACCCGCTCGCCCTGGAGTGCTACGCCGAGCTGGCCGACTGGCTGGGCCGGGGCATGGCCGACCTCGCCGCGCTCTTCGACCCGGGCGTCTTCGTGCTCGGCGGGGGCGTCTCCGACTCCGGGCGGCTGCTGCTCGACCCGGTCGCCAAGGCCTTCGAGCACTACCTGACCGGCGGCGTGCACCGCCCGCGTGCGGAGGTCGTGCTCGCCTCGATGGGCTCGGCCGCCGGGATCGCCGGCGCGGCGGACCTGGCCCGGACCATCTGACCCGGGTCCCTGCACCACTGCACCTCTGCACCTCTGCACCCCTGCGGCCTGAACCGGCCGCGCCGCCGAGGCCCGGCCCTCCCCCTGTCGTACGGTCGTCACCGGACGAAAGGGGAGGGCCATGGCCGTCGACGAAACACTGCCACCGTCCGGTCCGGGACCGGACGGCCGCCGGGTGCGGCTGCTCAGCTACAACATCCGCTCGCTGCGTGACGACCGGCACGCCCTGGTCCGGGTGATCCGGGCCTGTCGGCCGGACCTGGTCTGCATCCAGGAGTCGCCGCGCTACTGGCGGCCCGGGGGCCAGGCGGCCTGGCTGGCGCAGCAGACCGGCACCGTGATCCTGGCCGGTGGCGGCCGGATCGCGGCGGGCCCGCTGCTGCTCGGCCGGCTCGGCACCGAGGTGCTCGCCGTCCACGACCGGCTGCTGCCCAAGACCCGCGGCCTGCACGCGCGCGGCTTCGCGAGCGCACTGGTCCGGGTCGCCGACTCGGCGCCGTTCACCGTCACCAGCTGCCATCTCAGCCTGGACGCGGACGAGCGCCACACCCAGTTCGAGCTGCTCCTCGACCAGCTCGCCTTCGCCGAACTCGGCGTCATCGCGGGTGACTTCAACGAGCACCCGGACGGCCGGGGCTGGCGGCTGCTGGCCGACCGGCTGCAGGACGGCCACCTCGCCGCGCCCTGGGGCGGGACCTTCACCTCCGTGCCGGAGAACCCCTACCAGCGGATCGACGCGGTGTTCGCCACCGCGGGCATCCGCGTCCTCGGCTGCGGGGTCCCGCACGAACTCCCCGGCGTCACCGACGCCGACCTCCGGGCCGCCACCGACCACCTGCCGGTCCTCGCCGCCCTGGAGATCCCGCCGGCCCGGGCGACCGCCGGGGCCCGGTCCGTACAGGAGTAGGACGTCGGACCGGCCGACTTCCTGTACGCCGACCGGTCGCCGGTCAGGGGCGTGGCGCCGGACGGCCGTGGAGTGGGAGGTCGGACCGGCCGACTTCCCACTCCAGGGGTACCGACCCGGCCGTCAGACGACGGCGCCGCCGTGCGGGTCCTCGGGCTCGTCCTCGTCGCGGTCCTTCATCCGGGCGACGAGGGTGGCGAAGCCGCCGAGGAAGGCGGTGACGCCGACCCAGGCGGGCCAGCCGGAGACCTCGCGCCAGACGACCGCGTCGAACAGCAGCAGCGCCGGGCCGCCGAGGACGGCGAGCCAGGCGAACTTGGCGGTGGTGTCGGCGGGCGGCAGCGGCGGGGGCTCCGGCGGGACGAAGTGGCCCTCGTCAGGGTCCTCGGTCAGCTCGAAGTCGCGCGGACCGGTGCCGGCCGCAGGCATCACGGGCCGGGTGGAGCGGGGGCGGGGCTGCGGAGCCAGATCGGCGAGGTCGCCCGGGTCGGCCGGGCCGGTGCCCTGCTCGGACCCCTCCTTGTAGCCGCCCTTGAGCTCGCCGCGCGCCCGAAGATCCTCGATTTCCGGCCAGTTCGGATTGTTGAGGTCGACGGGGTCGTCGAACTGGGCGACCAGCGCGGCGAAGATCTCGTCCTGCTCGGCCTGGCTGCGCTCGGGCGCGCGTCGGAGCCGGGGCTCCTCGGCAGCCGGGCCTGAGCCGCCGCCCGCGCCTGAGCCGGTGCTTGAGCCGCCACCCGCGCCGGTGCCTGGGCCGGAGCCGGTGGCCGGGCCCGCAGCGGAGTCGGGGCCCGCGTCGGACCCCGAGCGCGGGCCCGGGTCCTTCCGGCCGGTGGGCTCGCCCTTTGCGCCGTCCTCGCGGGGTGCCTCGTCCTCGCCGCCCGCCGTGCTGCTCTCGTGCACTTCCGGCCCTTCAGCCTTGGTGATCGTCGGATTCGACCCGGGTGACGCCCGCCGCATGCGCGGGAGCCAGCCGTCGGATGAAGTCCTGGCTGGCCTCGAATATTTCCGCCGCGTCGTGGTCCAGCGTCGCGACGTGGTAGCTGCGCTGGCACAGCCGCTCCGTCACATCGGTCGAGGATATCCGGGCCAGCACCAGTTCCGAGTTGGCCGGCGAGACGACGTGGTCCTGCGGGCTGTGGAACAGCAGCACCGGCTGGGTCACCTGTGGCAGCCGCTCCTGGACGTCCTTCCAGAGCCGGGCCAGTGACCAGGCGGCGTGCAGCGGTGTGCGGTCGTAGCCGACCTCGACCGAGCCCGCGCGGGCGATGTCGTTGGCCACCCCGGGCAGGCTCGGCAGCACGTGCCGCAGGGCCGGAAGCAGCACACTCGCGGGGTTGTCCGAGCGCACCGACGGGTTGACCAGCACCAGTCCGGAGATCGCCGGGCCGTGTACCGCGGCCAGTCGCAGCGCCAGCGAGCCGCCCATCGACAGCGCGCAGACGAAGACCTGCTCGCACTCGGCGGCCAGCGCCAGCAGCTCCCGCTCGACCTCCGCGTACCAGTCCTCCCAGCGCGTCAGCTGCATGTCCTGCCAGCGGGTGCCGTGGCCGGGCAGCAGGGGCAGCGAGACCGTGAACCCGGCGGCGGCCAGCTCGTCGGCCCACGGGCGAAGCGACTGCGGCGAGCCGGTGAAGCCGTGGCAGAGCAGCACGCCGACCGGCCCGCCCCGGTGGCGGTACGGTTCGGCACCGGGCAGCAGAGGCATGGCGGGCTCCTTTGCGGGCAGGGTCGCTGGAGAGGAAAACGCTGTGGGGGCAACGCGGTTCACCGCGAACATGCGGGAAACACGCGGGAAAACCGCATCGTCCCACGGGTCCTGCCACGTCGTACACCCCTGCCGAGCAGCGGTTGGACCCCCTTGCGGGTGCCCGGGTCGGGCACCCGCAGACCAGGCCTCGGGCGGTCGCCGTACGCCCGTCGGACGCCTCGTCGGAGATCCGGCGGGGCGGGGCGGGCGCGGGCGGGCGCCGCGGGGCATTAGGATCGACCGGTCCGCATAACAGGAGGCCCCGGTTGTTCTACCGACTGATGAAGATGATCGTCGCGCCGCTGCTTCGGATCTTCTTCCGGCCGTGGATCGAGGGTGAGGAGAACATCCCCACCGAGGGTGCCGCGATCATCGCGAGCAACCACCTGTCCTTCTCGGACTCCTTCTTCTTCCCTGCCCTGATCAGGCGCCGGGTGACCTTCATCGCCAAGGCGGAGTACTTCAACACGCCCGGCATCAAGGGCAAGTTGACCGCCGCCTTCTTCAAGGGCGTCGGCCAGCTGCCGGTGGACCGGTCGGGTGTGCGCGGCGCGGGCGAGGCGGCGATCCGCAGCGCGATCGCCGTGCTGGAGCAGGGCGAGCTGTTCGGCGTCTACCCGGAGGGCACCCGCTCGCCCGACGGCAAGCTGTACCGGGGCAAGGTCGGCGGCCTGGCCCGCGTCGCGCTGGCCACCGGTGCGCCGGTCATCCCGGTCGCCATGATCGACACCGAGAAGGTCCAGCCCCCCGGCCAGGTGGTCCCGAACTTCGGCATCCGCCCGGGAATCCGGATCGGCCGCCCGCTGGACTTCTCCCGCTACCACGGCATGGAGAACGACCGCTTCATCCTCCGTTCGGTGACGGACGAGGTGATGTACGAGATCATGCGGCTCTCCGGCCAGGAGTACGTGGACATCTACGCGACCGCCGCCAAGCGGCAGATCGCCGACGACAAGAAGCGCGCCGACGCCGAGCGCAAGGCGGTCCAGAAGGCCGAGCAGGCCGCCGCCAAGGCCGAGAAGGCCGAGGCGGACAGGATCGAGAAGGCCGAGAAGGCGGCGGAGGCCGAGAAGGCCGAGGCCGCCAAGGCCGCCGAGCAGGGCGACCAGGGGCAGAAGGACGGCTCGGCCTAGACCCGGCCGGCCGTCAGGGGAGGGGCAGCGCAGATGTCGGACGGCAGCAGAACCGGGGCGGTCGGCGGGACTCTCGCGGCCGGCGGCATGTCCGTCGAACTGCCGCTCTGGCGCGCCATCTCCTACTTCCGGGTCCTGGCGCTCTGTTACGCGGTACTGCGCTACCTCTACTCCTATCTGCACTTCCTGCACCCCGTCGCGGGCTGGATCTACCTCGGCGCACTGATCCTCTGGACGCTCGCCAGCACCCGCGCCTTCGCCGGACCGCAGCGCTGCACCTGGTACGTGCTCGGCACCGACCTCACCCTCGCCGTCACCGGCATCGTGATGAGCGGGATGACCGACGACCCGGCCAGGATCAGCCACGGCGCTCCCACCCTGCCCACCATCTGGGCGGCCGGCACCGTGCTCGGCTTCGCGGGCAAGGGCGGCTGGCGCTGGGCGGCGGCGGCCGGTTCGCTGATAGGGCTGGCCAACATCCTCGGCCACGGCGGCCCGACCGGCGACAACATCCACAACATCGTGCTGCTGATGGTGGCGGGCTGCGCCATCGGCTACGTCATCGAGATCGCCCGCGCCAGCGAGGCGACGCTCACCCGGGCCCTCCAGGTGGAGGCGGCCACCCGCGAGCGCGAGCGGCTCTCCCGGGACATCCACGACGGGGTGCTCCAGGTGCTCGCGCTGGTCCAGCGCCGCGGCGGGGAGCAGGGCGAGGGCCGCCCCGGCGGCGGCGACTTCGCCGAACTCGGCCGCCTCGCGGGCGAGCAGGAGCGGGCCCTGCGGACGCTGATGAGCGGCGGACCGCTGCCCGCCCAGCGCCGACCGCTCGAACCGCAGGACCTGCGCACCCTGCTGGGCGGGTACGCGGGGGAGCGGATCACGCTGTCCGCCCCCGGTACCCCGGTGCTGCTGCCCGCCCCGGCGGCCGGCGAACTGGCCGCCGCGGTCGGCGCGGCCGTGGACAACGTCCGCAGGCACGCCGGTCCGCAGGCCAGCGCCTGGATCCTGGTCGAGGACGAGCCGGAGGCCGTCACGGTCAGCATCCGTGACGACGGCCCGGGCTTCGCGCCGGGCCGGCTCGGCGAGGCGGAGCAGGCCGGCCGGCTCGGGGTCTCCCAGTCGATCCGCGGGCGGCTGCTGGACCTCGGTGGCACGGCCGAGCTGTACTCGGTGCCCGGAGAGGGCGTCGAGGTCGAACTGCGCGTCCCGAGAAGGGGTTCTGATGACTGACCAGCAGGCTGCCCGGCCGACCGACCAGCCGACCGGCCGGCCGGTGCGGGTCATGGTCGTGGACGACCACCCGATGTGGCGCGAGGCCGTCTCACGCGACCTCGCCGAGGCCGGGCTGGACGTGGTGGCCACCGCGGGCGACGGCGAGGAGGCCGTCCGCCGGGCCCGCGCCTGCAGCCCGCAGGTGGTGGTGCTGGACCTCAACCTCCCCGGCCTGTCCGGCGCCGAGGCGTGCCGCCAGGTGGTGGCCCAGGACCCGTCGGTGCGCGTGCTGGTGCTGTCCGCGAGCGGCGAGCACGCGGACGTGCTGGAGGCGGTGAAGTCCGGTGCGACCGGCTACCTGGTCAAGTCCGCCGGGCGGGAGGAACTGCTGGACGCGGTGCGCCGCACCGCCGTCGGCGACGCCGTCTTCACCCCGGGCCTGGCCGGCCTGGTCCTCGGCGAGTTTCGCCGCCTCGCCGCCGAGCCCGCCGCCCCGACCGCGCCCGCCGTCCCGCAGCTCACCGCCCGGGAGACGGAGGTGCTGAGGCTGGTCGCCAAGGGGCTGTCCTACCGCCAGATCGCCGACCGGCTGGTGCTCTCGCACCGCACGGTGCAGAACCACGTCCAGAACACCCTCGGCAAGCTCCAGCTGCACAACCGGGTCGAGCTGGTCCGCTACGCCATCGAACAGGGCCTCGACGACGAGATCTGAGCGGGCGCGCCGGTCGGCGCGCCCGCCCGCGGTGGAACCGGCGGGTCAGCCGCGCAGCGCCGCCGCCTCGCGCAGCACCCCGGCGACGATGTCGACGCCCTCCCGGGTGAGCACCGACTCCGGGTGGAACTGCAGCCCGGCGAAGCCCGCGCCGCGCAGCGCGTGGACGTCGCCGGTCAGCGGGTCGCGGGAGACCTCCACGCCCTCGGCGGCCAGCCGGGCCGCGTCCTCGTCCGAGCAGCGCGCGGTGAAGGTGTTGTAGAAGCCGACCGTGCGCTTGGTGCCGAACAGGTCGACCGTCTCCTGCGCCCCCTGGTAGGGGACGGCCTTGCGGGCCAGCGGCAGGCCGAGCGCGTCCGACAGCAGCTGGTGGCTGAGGCAGACGGCGAGCAGCGGCGCCGTCCGGGCACCCGAGCGGACGGCGGCCAGCGCGTCGGCGACGATCGGGCGCAGCACGGCCATCTTGGGGTCCTCCGCGGCGGCCGGGTCGCCCGGGCCGGGGCCGAGCACCAGCGGACCGCGATGGGCGGCGACCCGCTCGCGCAGGCCCGGCTCGTCGAAGCGGACGACGGCGACCCGGTGGCCGAGCGAGGTCAGCAGGTGGGCGAGCATCGAGGTGAAGGTGTCCTCGCCGTCCACCACCAGGGTGGGTTCGGGCTCGGTGGCCTGGGCCGGCTCCTGCATCCGCAGCCAGAACAGGGCGAGGTTGGCGCGCCGGGCGTCGAGCGCGGCCTGGACGCGGTGGTCGTCGGCCAGTCGGGGGCCGCTCGGACCGGGGACCCGGGCCGGGGTGGGGCGGGCACCGATCGCGGTGAGCACTCCGGCGGCCTTGGCGTGGGTCTCGGCGACCTCGGAGTCCGGATCGGAGTGGCGGACGAGGGTCGCGCCGACCCGGACCACCAGTCTCCCGGTGGCCGGGTCGATGTCGGCGGTGCGGATGCAGATCGGGGAGTCCAGCAGCTGGCCGCCGCTGGCGGAGCGGCCGATCAGGGCCAGCGCGCCGGAGTAGTAGCCGCGCCCGCCGCGCTCGTAGCGCCTGATCACCCGGGTGGCGTTCTGCACCGGGCTGCCGGTCACGGTGGCGGCGAACATCGTCTCCTTGAGGACCTCGCGCACGTCCAGCGAGGTGCGCCCGCGCAGCTCGTACTCGGTGTGGGCGAGGTGGGCCATCTCCTTGAGGCGCGGCCCGAGCACCTGGCCGCCGAGGTCGCCGACGGTGCACATCATCTTGAGCTCCTCGTCGACCACCATGGTGAGCTCCTCGAGCTCCTTGGGGTCGTGGAGGAACTCGAGCAGCGAGTCGATGTCGGAGCCGCCGGCCGGATAGCGGTACGTGCCGGAGATCGGGTTCATCACGACCGTCCCGCCGCTCTGGCGGACGTGCACCTCGGGGGAGGCGCCGACCAGGACCCGCTCCCCGGTGTGCACCAGGAACGTCCAGTAGGCGCCGCGCTCCTGCTCCAGCAGTCGGCGGAACAGCGAGAGCGCGAGGGCGGGGGAGAAGCCGTCGAGGGTCGCGGTGAAGTCCCGGCGGATGACGAAGTTGGCGCCCTCGCCGCGCCCGATCTCGTCCTCGATGACCCGGCGGACGATCCCGGCGTACTCCCGGTCGTCGATGTCGAAGGCGCCGCCGGACAGCGAGACCGGCAGGTGCGGGAGTTCGGGGGCCAGCGCGGCGAGCGGGAAGGCGTACTGCTCGGTCACCGAGAGCGCCTGCAGCGGGGTGGCGTCGTCGTGCGCCTCGAAGCCGCGCTCGCGGATCTGCCGGTACGGGACGAGGGCGAGCAGGTCGTGCACCGGTCCGCCGGCCGGGACGCCCGAGCGGACCGGCAGATCGGCCAGCTGCTCGTACGCGCCGACGGTGCCCACCAGCACCTCGACGGTGTCCGGGGCGAGGCGGGGGGTGCGGCGGTGCAACAGTGCGAACGCGGGCGCGTCGGGGCCGGTCAGTCGGGCGAGCAGGTCGGCGGGGGTGGTCACGGTGGCGGCTTCCTTCCGGGTGGAATGCGGGGTGCGGTGCTGTGCTCCGCTCCCGGGAGGGCCGACTGCTCAGACGCCGACGGCCGCCCCGAGGGGCGGCCGTCGTGTTCGTCTAGGAACGCGAGATCTGTGGGCCACCCTTGGGGTAGGCCCACCACCAGGAGTGGCTGTGCGGCGCGTTCATGCGTCGAGCGTAGCGGATGCCGCGGACCGGGTGAGCCGGGTCACGTGATTGTCCGAGATGTGTCTCACCCATCGGGCGGTGGTCACAAATTGGTTGCCGCACCCCGTAGCCTTGCCGTGTGACCGTGACAAATCCCCACTCCTGGCAGTCCCTGCCCGCGGCGCAGCAGCCTGAATGGCCGGACCAAGAGGCTCTGCGCAAGACCCTTGCGGAGCTCGCCTCCTATCCGCCGCTCGTCTTCGCCGGCGAGTGCGACCAGCTGCGCGCCCGGCTCGGTGCCGTGGCGCGTGGTGAGGCGTTCCTGCTGCAGGGCGGCGACTGCGCCGAGGCGTTCGACGGCGTGTCCGCGGAGCACATCCGCAACAAGCTGAAGACCCTGCTCCAGATGGCGGCCGTGCTGACGTACGCCGCCTCCGTCCCCGTGGTGAAGGTCGGCCGGATCGCCGGCCAGTACTCCAAGCCGCGTTCGAAGTCGACCGAGACCCGCGACGGTGTGACCCTTCCGGTCTACCGCGGCGACTCGGTGAACGGCTTCGACTTCACCCCCGAGTCCCGGATCCCGGATCCGGAGCGCCTCAAGCGGATGTACAACGCCTCCGCTGCGACGCTCAACCTGGTGCGTGCCTTCACCACCGGTGGTTACGCGGACCTGCGCCAGGTGCACGCCTGGAACCAGGACTTCGTGCGCAACTCGCCGGCCGGTCAGCGCTACGAGCAGCTGGCGCGTGAGATCGACAACGCGCTGGCGTTCATGAACGCCTGCGGCGTGGCGCCGGAGGAGTTCAAGACCGTCGAGTTCTACTCCTCGCACGAGGCGCTGATCCTCGACTACGAGACCGCGCTGACCCGCGTGGACTCGCGCACCGGCGACCTGTACGACGTCTCCGGCCACATGGTCTGGATCGGCGAGCGCACCCGCCAGCTGGACCAGGCGCACATCGAGTTCGCCTCCAAGATCCGCAACCCGATCGGTGTGAAGCTGGGCCCGACCACCTCGGTCGACGAGGCGCTCACCCTGATCGAGCGGCTGGACCCGGAGCGCGAGCCCGGTCGGCTCACCTTCATCACCCGGATGGGTGCGGGCAAGGTCCGCGACCACCTCCCCACCCTGGTGGAGAAGGTCACCGCCTCCGGCGCCCAGCCGGTGTGGATCTGCGACCCGATGCACGGCAACACCTTCGAGGCCTCCAGCGGCCACAAGACCCGCCGCTTCGACGACGTGCTCGACGAGGTCAAGGGCTTCTTCGAGGTGCACCGCGCCCTCGGCACCCACCCGGGCGGCATCCACGTGGAGCTGACCGGCGACGATGTCACCGAGTGCGTCGGCGGCGGCGACGAGGTGCTGGTCGACGACCTGCACCAGCGCTACGAGACGGCCTGCGACCCGCGCCTCAACCGCAGCCAGTCGCTGGACCTCGCGTTCCTGGTGGCGGAGATGTACCGAGGCGGTCACTGACCTCGCACCGGCCCCGCGCCCGCACCGGGCGTTGATGTGACGAAAGCCCCTCCGGATTCGGGACTCCCGAGCCCGGAGGGGCTTTTTCATGTCCGGATCGCCAGGTAAGGTGAGGCTCAGTGAACTAAGGCAAGCCTTAGTCAAGATCACTTGGCCGACCAGCTCGCACCACCCCGGGAGAGACCGCGATGTACGTGTGCATGTGCCATGCGGTCACCGAGGCCCAGGTGAAGCAGGAGATCGACGCGGGTGCCAACACCCCGCGCCAGATCGCCAAGGGCTGCAAGGCCGGCACCGACTGCGGCTCCTGTGTGCGCCGGATCCAGGCGCTGCTGGGCGAGCACGGCGCGCGCCCCTGCCCGACCGCCCGGCTGGCGGCCCGGCTGGGCCTGGCCGACCCCGAGGCCGAGGAGCTCCAGGCCTCGCAGCCGCTCCCGCAGGCCCCGCTGCCGCACGCCCCGCTCCCGCAGGCCCCGCTGCCGGCCGTCGCGATACCGCTGCGCGCGGCCTGAGCCGAGCCGAGCGCCTGCGCCCGGCCCGGGCGACCGCGCGCGGCTACGACTCCGGCTGCTCGATCAGCTGGGCGAGGTAGAGCGGCTCCCCGAGCTTCTCCAGCAGCTCCAGCTGGGTGTCGAGGTAGTCGATGTGGTGCTCCTCGTCCGCCAGGATGGACTCGAAGATGTTCGCCGAGGTGACGTCGTTCTTGGCCCGCATCACCACGATCCCGCGCCGCAGCCGGTCGATCGCCTCGACCTCGACCTGGCGGTCCGCGTCGAACATCTCCTTGACGGTCTGGCCGATCCGGACGTGGAAGAGCCGCTGGTAGTTGGGCAGTCCGTCCAGGAACAGGATCCGGTCGGTGAGCACCTCGGCGTGCTTCATCTCGTCGAACGACTCGTGCCGGGTGTACTTGGCGAGCTTCGTCCAGCCGAAGTTCTCCTGCATCTTCGCGTGCAGGAAGTACTGGTTGATCGCGGTCAGCTCGGCGGTGAGCTGCTCGTTGAGGAACTCGATGACCTCTGCGTCGCCCTTCATGGCGGTGCCTTCCTGCTCTGCGTCCGGGAATCGCGGCCGTACCCACCGGCTTCCCGCATCCTGGCACCGGGATGGGACGAAATTCCAGTAAGTTCACACTCACTCGGACATGTGTCGGAATATCCGATTTGCTCCTCTATTAACCCGTTCAGGCGGGCGCACACCACCTGAAAGGGGCGCGCGCTGGGCGCCGTCCGCCGTCTGTCACCATGGAGCCATGGGTCAGTCCGAACAAGAACCGCTTCCGCCGTCTGACCCGAGGCTCCCTCCGGGCCAGCGCCCGCAGCGCGGCTGGCCCGCCCTGCACTACGGGCCCGTACCCCGCTTCAAGCCGCTGACCTGGGACTTCCAGGTTTTCGGCGCGACCGCCTCGGCGGAGAAGCACAGTTGGGACTTCGCCGGCTTCACCGCCCTGCCGCGCGCCACCGTGCACGCCGACTTCCACTGCGTGACCAGGTTCTCGATGCTGGGCAACGAGTGGACGGGCGTGTCGGCCTCGCTCGTCCTAGAACGGGTGCCCCCCGCGCCCGGCGTCACCCACGTCATGGTCTGGGCGGAGTACGGCTACAGCGCCAACCTGCGGCTCGCCGACTTCGCCGACCCCCGGACGGTCTTCGCCACCCACCGCAACGGCGAACCGCTCACCGCCGAGCACGGCTTCCCCGTCCGCCTGGTCGTCCCGCAGCTGTACGCCTGGAAGGGGCCCAAGTGGGTCCGGGCGGTCGAGTACATGCGGGCCGACCGGCGCGGCTTCTGGGAGGAGCGCGGCTACCACAACCTCGCCGACCCCTGGAGCGAGCAGCGCTACTCCTACCAGGAGGAACCGGGCGACGGCCCGCTCCGCTAGAGGCCCGTGGCTACTGGATGTTCTGGTTGAGGTGGAACAGGTTGTCCGGGTCGTAGCGCTGCTTCAGCTCCACCAGCCGGTCGTAGTTGCCCCGGTAGTTGGCCCGGATCCGGTGCTGGTCGTCGTGGTCCATGAAGCCGATGTAGCCGCCCGACTCGGAGTGCGGTGCGAGGTCGGCGTAGTAGTCGCGGACCCAGGCGGTGTTCGCGGCGTCGTCGGCCGGGTCCGGCCAGACCCCGACGATCACGGTGGCGAAGGTGGCGTCGCGGTAGGCGAAGGCCGTGCCGTCGGCGGGCACCCGGTGGCAGGCGCCGTTGATCGGGTAGATGTGCACCCCCGAGTTGACCGTCGGCACCAGGCCGCCGTGCGCCAGGTGGGTTTCGATCGCCCCGTCGGTCAGCTCGCCCGCGAAGACGCCCTTCCAGTACTGCTGCAGGCCCGGCGGAAGCAGCGGGTCGAAGGCCGCGCCGAACGCCGGGTACGGCACCGGGCCGACGCCCTCGGCCACCATCGGGGCGGCGTCCCGCAGCGGCGCCAGCACCTTGTCGGCGTCCTCCGGGGGACCGGACCAGCAGGGCACCAGCAGGATGAAGTTGTCGCCCACCCGGTCCTCCGGGACGAACGGCAGCGGCGGTGCGATGTGGAAGCCGGGGAAGAGGCCCAGCTGCTCGGGGGCGTCCTTGATGAACTCGCGGTAGAACCGCAGCACGTCGCCCGCGTACTCCAGCTCGAAGACCATAGGCCCGGCGATCACGTCCTTGACCGGGCTCAGCCGGAACTCGAAGGACGTCACCACGCCGAAGTTGCCGCCGCCGCCGCGCAGCGCCCAGAACAGGTCGGGCTCCTGCTCCGCACTCACCGTGTGGAACCGGCCGTCCGCGGTGACGACGTCCGCCGAGATCAGGTTGTCGCAGCTCAGGCCCAGTCCGCGGGCCAGATGGCCGAAGCCCCCGTTCAGGGTGAGACCGGCGATCCCGGTAGTGGAGATGATCCCGCCGGTGACGCCGAGCCCGAAGGCGTACCCGGCGGAGTTCAGGTCGCCCCAGGTGACGCCGCCCTCGCAGCGGGCGGTCCGGTGCTCCGGGTCGATCCGGACGCCGCGCCGGCCGGAGAAGTCGATCACCAGGCCGTCGTCGCAGGTCCCGAAGCCCGGCGCGCTGTGGGCGCCGCCGCGCACGGCGAGCTCCAACCCGGTCTCCCGGGCGAACTGCACGGACGTGATCACGTCCCCGGCGTTGGCGACCCTGACCACTGCGGCCGGCCGCCGGTCGATCATGCCGTTGTAGACCCGTCGGGCCTCCTCGTACCCCTCGTCCGCGGGCGTGGTCACCACGCCCCGCACGCGCTCCCTCAAGTCCTCGACGGTGGGCCCGCCCATGGCGACCACACTCCTCGGGTAGCGGCCGCCGCGCAGCCCCGTCCGGAGGTCCCGGCGCAGCCCGCGGGGCGGCACGCGGGGCCGGGCAGGCCTGGTTCCACGCTACGCCCGGGCCCGGCACCCCGCCGGACAGCCCCTAGAGGAACGGGAAGGTCACCGTCACCACGGTGCGCTGCGGCCGGCGTTCGCCCGCCGCGGGGGACTGGCTGGAGACCTTGCCGGTGCCGAACAGGTTGACGCCGCTGCTCTGCATCGAGAACCCGGCGGCCTGCAGGGCCTTGGCCGCGTCGTCCTTGGACATCCCGGTGACGTCCGGGACGGGCACCATGCCCTTGCTGACCACCAGCGCGACCGCCGTGTTCTCCGGCACCTGCGCCCCGGCGACGGGTGAGCTGCTGATCACCGAACCCTCCGGCACGGTGTCGTGGTAGGTCTCGGTGGTGGCGCCGGTGGACAGTTGGGCGCCGGCCAGCAGGGACGCGGCCTGGTCGGCCGGCTTGCCGGTGACGTCCGGTACGGCGATCCGCTTCGGCCCCCGGGAGACGGTCACGGTGACGGCGTCGCTCTTGCGGGCCCGGGTGCCGACCCCCGGATCGGTGGAGATCACCTGCCCGGCCGGCACGCTCTCGCTGTACACCTCGGTGAACCGCCCGTGCATGCCCGCGCCGTCCAGGATCCGCTGCGCCTCGGCGCGGTCCTTGCCCAGTACGCCGGGCACCGCCGCGTACAGCGCCCCGGAGAGCGCGTAGGTGGTGCCGCCGACCAGCAGCACCAGCGCGGCCAGCACGGAGACCCAGATCAGCGGCTTGCGCGGCAGCCGGCGCAGCGGGCCCGCCGCGCGGCGGGGGGTGCGCACCGGCGCCGGCTCGTCGTACGGGCGCGGCTCGGTGAGCAGCTGCTCCATCAGCTCCGGCGGCACGTCCAGCACGCTGGTGCGCTCGGTGGGCGGCCGGACCGCCGCGCCCGGCTGGATCACCGAGGTCGGCTCGCTGGTCGGGAACCGCGGGCTGGGCCGGGTGGAGGCGGGCGGCTCGGCGTCCAGCTGGGCTGCGGTGAGCGTGCGGCGGACCCGCTGGAGGGCGGCCAACAGCTCGACCGCGTCGTACGGGCGGGCCTGCGGGTCGCGCGCACAGGCGCCGGCCACTATCGCGTCCAGCTCGGGGACGACCCCGGGCACGGTGAGCGAGGGCGCGGGCACGTCCTCGTTCAGATGGCGGTACATGACCTGGACGGGGTTCTCGCCGGTGTGCGGACGCCGGCCGGTGAGCATCTCGTACAGCAGGATGCCGGCCGCGTAGACGTCGACCCGCTGGTCGGTGTCGGCGCCGGGGCGGATCTGCTCGGGGGCGAGGTAGGAGACCGTGCCGAGCACCGTGCCGGTGGTGTCGGTGGCGGAGGTGACGGCGCCGTCGGCGGTGTTCAGCACCCGGACCAGGCCGAAGTCGGCGACCTTGACCAGGCCGTCGTCGGTGATCAGCACGTTCTCCGGCTTGACGTCCCGGTGGACCAGCCCGGCCCGGTGGGCGGCGCCGACGGCGGCCAGCACCGGCTCCAGGATGTCCAGGGCGGCCCGGATGGAGAGCGCGCCGCGGTCGCGCAGCAGGTCGCGCAGGGTGCGGCCGGGTACGTACTCCATGGCGAGGAAAACGTTTCCGCGGTCGGCGCCCTGGTCGAAGACGTTGACCACGTTGGGGTGCGCGAGCCGGGCGACCGCCTTGGCCTCGCGGATGAACCGGCTGGTGAAACCGTCGTCCCCGGCGAGCGAGGGGTGCATCACCTTGAGCGCCACGACCCGGTCGAGCCGGGTGTCGGTGCCCCGGTAGACGGTGGACATCCCGCCGGTCGCGATGCGCTGCTCGACCCGGTACCGGTTGTCGAGCAGGGTACCGATCAGGGGGTCGTGCAATGCCATGTCCACCCGGCGAGTGTAGTGGCGCGGCCGGGCAAGGGCCCCGGGAGACACCGTCCCCGGGGGCTCTGTGCCCGGCTTGTGACACGTCCGACCTGCCGGGTGGGAGGGTCAGAAGGCGGGGCGCTCCCGGGTGTCCAGGTCGGCCCGGCCGGCCATCGCCGAGGAGGCCTCGGCGTGGAAGCGGCGCGGGATCCGGCCCGCCCGGTACGCGAGGCGCCCGGCCTCGGCGGCGTGGCGCATCGCGTCGGCCATCAGCACCGGGTCCTGAGCGCGCGTCACCGCCGAGGCGAGCATCACCGCGGAGCAGCCCAGCTCCATCGCCAGGGCCACGTCCGAGGCGGTCCCGGCGCCCGCGTCCAGGATCACCGGGACGCCGGCGCCCTCCACGATCAGCTGGAAGTTGTGCGGGTTGCGGATGCCGAGGCCGGAGCCGATCGGGGAGCCCAGCGGCATGATCGCCGCGCAGCCGACGTCCTCCAGCTTGCGGGCCAGCACCGGGTCGTCGTTGGTGTAGGGCAGGACGGTGAAGCCGTCGTCGACCAGGGTCTCGGCGGCGTCCAGCAGCTCGATCGGGTCCGGCAGCAGGGTGCGCTCGTCGGCGATCACCTCCAGCTTGACCCAGTCGGTGCCGAGCGCCTCGCGGGCCAGCCGGGCCGTCAGCACGGCCTCGCCGGCGGTGAAGCAGCCGGCCGTGTTGGGCAGGATGCGGATGCCGTTGCGGGTGAGCACGTCCAGGACCGAGCCCTGGGTGGTGGCGTCGACCCGGCGCATCGCGACGGTGGTCAGCTCGGTGCCGGAGACCCGCAGGGCCTGCTCCAGGACCTCCAGGCTGGGGGCGCCGCCGGTGCCCATGATCAGGCGGGAGCCGAAGGCGGTGCCGGCGATCGTCAGGGTGTCCAAGGCATTGCCGAGGCGGGTGCCGGTCATCGCTCAGCCCCCCTGGACGGCGGTGAGGATCTCGACCCGGTCGCCCGCCGAGAGCTGCGTGATCGGCCACGAACCACGGGGCACCACGGCTTCGTTGAGTGCGGCGGCGACGCCGGAGTTGGCCTGGCTGAGGGCGGCCACCACCTCGGCGAGGGTGGTCGCGGCGGGCACCTGGCGGGGCTCGCCGTTGACGGTGAGTTCGATCTCGCTCATGCGGGGACCTTCGTGGTGAAGCGGGTGGGGGAGAACGGTTCGGCGAGCTCGGGCATCGTGCCGGTGGCCAGGTACTCGGCGACCAGGTCGGCCGTCACCGGGGTGAGCAGGACGCCGTTGCGGTAGTGCCCGGTGGCGGCGACCAGGCCGGGCAGTGCGGTCGGACCGATCAGCGGCGCGTTGTCCGGCGAGCCCGGGCGCAGGCCGGCGGAGGTCTCCACCAGCGGCAGCTCGGTGATGCCGGGCACCAGCTCGTGGGCGTCGCGCAGCAGCTCGTACACCCCGCCGGCGGTGACGGTGGTGTCGTAGCCCTGCTCCTCGCTGGTCGCGCCGATCACCAGCTCGCCGTCCTCGCGCGGCACCAGGTAGAGGTGTTGGCCGCGGACCACCGCGCGGACGTTGCGGGAGAGGAACGGGCGGTAGGGCGCGGGGACGCGCAGCCGCAGGATCTGGCCCTTGACCGGGCGGATCGCGGGCAGCACGCCCTCGGGCAGACCGGGCAGCAGATGGCTGTGGGGGCCGGCGGCGAGCACCGTCCGGTCGGCGGTCACCGTCTCGCCGGTGCTCAGCCGGGCACCGACCGCCCGGTCGCCCTCGACCAGCAGCTCGACCGCCTCGGCACGGTGGACGGCGACGCCCGCGGCCTCGCCGGCCCGCAGCAGCGCCGTCAGCAGCCGGCGGCCGTCCACCTGGTGGTCGTCGGTGACGTGCAGGCCGCCGCGGACCCCGGGGGCCAGCATGGGTTCGAGCCTGCGGGCCTCGCGGCCGGTCAGCCAGTGCGAGTCCAGGCCGAGCCGCCGGTGGAAGGCGTGCAGCTCGCGGAGCTCCTCGCGGTCGTCGGAGTCGAGGGCGACGGCGATGGTGCCGCACCGGCGGTAACCGGTGTCCTCGCCGCCGCTCGCCTCGGTGAGCTCGGCCGCGAAGGCGGCGTACCGCTCGTTGGAGGCCATCCCGAGGCGCAGCAGCGGCTCCTCGCCGTACTGGAGTTCGGTGACCGGTGCGAGCATGCCCGCCGCGACCCGGGCGGCGCCGCCGCCGGGGTGCGGGTCGACCACGACGATCCTGCGCAGTCCGCGCTGTGCCGCCCGCCAGGCGACGGCGAGGCCGATGACGCCCCCGCCGATCATCAGGACGTCGGCGTGGGTACCCGGAGCCGAGCGTGTCAAGGTCGCGCTCTCCCTTCGCCGGAATGACCCGGATCAGGTTCGGACGGTCGCGGGCCGTGCCAGCCCGCCTCTCAGCCCGGTTCGCCGGGCTCCCGTGATGGTGCCCCCACCTTAACTCCGGGGGTTGCCGCCACCGAAGGCGCGTACGAACGGTGGACGGCGCCCGCACCCCGGGCCCGTCCGGGGGCCCGCCCGGGCGTCCGGGACGGCTGAGTACAGTGACGGCGTGGGAGAGCTGAGCGGGACGGATCGGGTGGTTGTCGTCGGCGCCGGGCTGGCCGGGGCGCAGTGCGCCGCGGGGCTGCGGCGGGGCGGCTGGCAGGGGCGGATCACCCTGGTCGGCGAGGAGGCGCACGCGCCGTACGACCGGCCGCCGCTCTCCAAGGAGGTGCTGCTCGGCAAGGCCGACGCCACCACCCTCGACATCGACCTCCCACACCTGGGCGTCGAGCTGCTCACCGGCCGCCGCGCCACCGGCCTCACCCCCGGCACGCTGCACACCGACGGCGGCGATCTGCCGTACGACGCCCTGGTGATCGCCACCGGGGCCGCCCCGCGCGCCCTGCCCGGCGCCGAGCGAGCCCATCTGCTGCACACCCTGGACGACGCGCTGGCGCTGCGCGCCCTGCTCCGGCCCGGCCTGCGCCTGGTGCTGGTCGGGGCGGGCTGGATCGGCGCCGAGGTGGCCACCGCCGCCCGGACGGCCGGCTGCGAGGTCACCGTGGTCGAGACGGGCCCGGCGCCGGTGCCCGCCGCGCTGCCCGTCGAGATCGGCCGGGCGATGGCCGCCTGGTACGCCGAGGCCGGGGTCGGGCTGCGCTGCGGCGTCGGCGTCGCGGCCGTGGAGCCCGGCGCGGTCCTGCTGGAGGACGGCTCGCACCTGCCCGCCGACGAGGTCGTGGTCGGGATCGGGGCCCGCCCGGCGACCGGCTGGCTGGCCGGCTCCGGGGTCGCACTGGACGCCGCAGGCGCCGTCCTGGTGGACGAGCGGCTGCGCACCGGCCTGCCCGGGGTCTTCGCCGCGGGGGACTGCGTCAGCTACCCGTCGGCGCGCTCCGGCGCCCGGCTGGCCGTCCGGCACTGGGACCACGCGCTGCAGTCCGGCGAGGCGGCGGCCGCCTCCGTGCTCGGCTCGGACGCGCCGTACGACCCGGTGCCGTACTTCTGGTCGGAGCAGTTCGGCCGGATGGTGCAGTACGCCGGACAGCACGGCGAGGGCGACGAGATCGTCCGCCGCGGCTCCCCGCAGGACCCGACCTGGGCGGTGCTCTGGCTGCGCGACGGCGTGCTGCGCGCCCTGCTCACGGTGGACCGCCCGCGCGACCTGACCCAGGGGCGGCGGCTGATCGAGCGCGGCACGGCACTGGACGCGGCCCGCGCGGCGGACCCCGCCGTACCGCTGAAGTCGGCCGTCGCGGGGTAGTGCGGACGGCCGTTTGGTGCGCGGCGGGCCGCGGAGGTGGCAGTCTGGTGGCGTGAGTGAGATCGAAAGCAAGATTGAATCCCTGGTCACCGAGTGGATGTACCTGCCCGACATCTCGGAGCAGTGGGGGGTCCGGGTCACCGAGGTGCGCGACCTGGTCAAGAGCGGCGGCCTGATCGCCGTCCGGCGCGGCCCCAACAAGTCGCTCCAGGTGCCGGCCGCGTTCATCGACGGCGCCGGGCTGGTCAAGCACCTGTCCGGCACCCTGACGGTGCTGCGCGACTGCGGGTACAACGACGTGGAGATCCTGGAGTGGCTCTTCACCGAGGACCCGTCGCTGCCCGGCAGCCCGATCCAGGCGCTGCAGGAGAACCGCGGCACCGAGGTGAAGCGCCGCGCCCAGGCGATGCTGATCTGATGGCGGCGGACACCCTGCGCCGGCGGGTCGCCGACGCCCGGCTCTACCTCTGCACCGACGCCCGTCGCGAGCAGGGCGACCTGGAGCAGTTCCTCGACGCGGCGCTGTCCGGCGGGGTGGACATCGTCCAGCTGCGGGACAAGGGCCTGGAGGCCAGGCAGGAGCTCGCGGCGCTGGAGGTCTTCGCCGACGCCTGCCGCCGGCACGGCCGGCTGCTCTCCGTCAACGACCGCGCCGACGTCGCGCACGCGGCCCGCCCCGAGGTGCTGCACCTCGGGCAGGACGACCTGCCGGTGTCGGCCGCCCGGGCGATCCTCGGCGAGGACGTGGTCATCGGACGGTCCTGCCACGCCGAGTCCGAGGTGGACGCGGCGATCGCCGAGCCCGGCGTGGACTACTTCTGCACCGGCCCGGTCTGGCCCACCCCGACCAAGCCGGGCCGCCACGCGCCGGGCCTCGGCCTGGTCTCGTACGCGGCGCGGCAGACCACCGACCGGCCGTGGTTCGCCATCGGCGGCATCGACCTGGGCAACCTCGACGAGGTGCTGGCGGCCGGGGCGAGCCGGGTCGTGGTGGTGCGCGCGATCACCGGCGCGGACGACCCGCAGGCGGCCGCCGCCGAGCTGTCCCGGCGGCTGCGGGCCTGACCGCCCGGCCGCCGCCGACCGCAGGGCCTAGTACTTGCGGACGGTGGCGGCCTCGGCCAGTGCCAGCAGGGCGGCGCGGGCCCGCTCGTCCGCCAGCGGCGCGGCGGCCAGCGCGGCCAGCGACTGGCGCATCAGCTCCTCGATCCGCCGCTCCACCTTCTCGGCCGCGCCGCTGCGCTCCACCAGGGCGCGCAGCCCGGCGACCTCCTCGGGCGCCAGGTCCGGCGCGCCGAGCCGCTCGTCCAGGTGGCGGGCGTCGGCGGCGGGCAGGGCGCGCATCGCGTGCGCGACCAGCAGCGTGCGCTTGCCCTCGCGCAGGTCGTCCCCGGCCGGCTTGCCGGTGACCGCCGGGTCGCCGAAGACGCCCAGCAGGTCGTCGCGGAGCTGGAACGCCTCGCCCAGCGGCAGGCCGAACGCCGAGTACGCCTCGACCAGCTCCGGTCCGCCCCCGGCCAGCAGCGCCCCGACCTGCAGCGGGCGCTCGATCGTGTACTTCGCCGACTTGTAGTGCAGGACGGTCTGCGCCCGCTCCAGGGCGCCCTCGTCGGTGGAGTCGCCCGCGACCGGCTCCAGCACGTCCAGGTACTGGCCGACCATGACCTCGGTGCGCATCAGGTCGAAAACCGGCTTGGCGGCCAGCACCGCGGCCGGCTCCAGGCCCGAGCGCAGGAACAGCTCGTCGCACCAGATCAGCAGCAGGTCGCCGAGCAGCACCGCCGCCGAGGCGCCGTACTGCTCGCGGTCGCCGCGCCAGCCGCTCTCCCGGTGCAGCGCCTCGAAGCGGCGGTGGACGGAGGGCAGGCCGCGCCGGGTGTCGCTGCGGTCCATCAGGTCGTCGTGCACCAGGGCGCTCGCCTGGAGCAGCTCCAGGGCGGCCGCCGCGTGTGCGATCCCGTCGTTTTCGGACGGTCCGCCGGCGCCGCGCCAGCCCCAGTAGCAGAAGGCCGGGCGCAGCCGCTTGCCGCCGTCCAGCAGGAAGTCGCGCAGCGCGTCGGCGGCGGGCGCGAGCTGCGGGGAGATCTTCCCCAGCAGGGCCGACTGGCCGTCCATGAACCCGGCGAGGGCGGCGTTGACGCGGGCCCGCACGTCCTCCAGGTCAATGGGGTTGGCCGGCCGGTTGCTGGACGAGGTCACGATGAGGCTCCGGGGGTCGCTGGGATGCGGCAAGCCTAGCCGGGCGGCCGGGAACAGCCGTACGGACGGCGGTCCGGCGCGGGCTCCGGCGGGCCTCCGACGGGTGTTCGAACAGAAGCGGAACCCCGTCCACCAGGTGTCTCAATCCGTGGACCCGAGTTGTCCGTGTCCAGCGCGGCACGGCTAACCTGCCAGCATGGCACTCGGTATCGCTTCCACCAGACCAGACCGCGCGCTGACGGTTCGCGAGCTCCTGGCGGCCGGCAAGCGGTCCTTCTCCTTCGAGTTCATGCCCCCGCGCACCGAGGTCGGCGAGCAGCGGCTGTGGGACGCCATCCGGCGGCTCGAACCGCTCGACCCCAACTTCGTCTGCATGACGTACGGCGCGGGCGGCTCCTCGCGCGAGCGCACGGTCAACATCGTCGGCCGGATCGCCACCGAGACCACGCTGACCCCGGTCGCCCACCTCACGGCGGTGGACCACTCGATCGCCGAGCTGCGCAACATCATCGGCCAGTACGCCGACCAGGGGGTGCGCAACGTCCTCGCGGTGCGGGGGGACCCGCCCGGCGACCCGATGGGCGAGTGGATCAGCCACCCGCAGGGCGTCACGTACGCGTACGAGCTGGTCGAGCTGATCAAGGGCATCGGCGACTTCTGCGTGGGTGTCGCGGCCTCGCCCAACATGCACCCGCGCTCGACCGACTGGGACGAGGACATCCGCCACTTCGTCGCGAAGATCCGGTCCGGGGCCGACTACGCGATCACCCAGATGTTCTTCGAGGTCGACGACTACCTGAGGCTGCGCGACCGGGTCGCGGCGGCCGGCTGCGAGACGCCGATCATCCCGGAGATCATGCCGGTCACCAACGCCAAGCAGCTGGACCGGTTCCCCCAGCTGAGCGGGGCGGCCTTCCCCGCCGAGCTGGAGTCCCGGCTGCGGGCCGTGGTCGACGACCCGGCGGCGCTGCGCGAGGTCGGCATGGAGCACGCCACCGCGATGTCCGAGCGCCTCCTCGCCGAGGGCGCACCCGGGCTGCACTTCATCACGCTCAACCACTCGACGGCGACGCTGGAGATCTACCAGAACCTCGGCCTGCACCAGCGCTGAGCCGTCCGTACGCGGCCTGCCCGGCTCCCGCCGGAGCCGGGCGGGAACGCGATGCGGTGCCCGGGGCGTTGAACCGGTACAGTCGCCGCACACGCGCGGCGGGCGCGGGCACGCGACTCGGAGGTAGCGGGCGGATGGGCATCGGATACCTGCTGCTGTACGGCGCGTTGGCGGTGGTGGCGCTCTGGCTGGTGGCCGAGCTGCTGCTGCAGAACCGGGCCCCGCTGCACTGGCGGGCCCTCGCCCTGGCCGGCTTCCTCGGGGTGGCCGGGGGCATGGCGCTCGGCTCCGTCGTGGTGATCGGCGCGGGCGCGGCGATGTTCGCGGTCGGCCAGGTCTTCGTCACCCTCTCCGTGAAGCGCGGCTACGGGTCCGGCTGGTCGCTGCGCAAGCCGGACGGAACCCTGCCCGGCCCGCTCGCCAAGGTCCCGCTGCTCGGCGCCCTGACCGGCGGGGCGGCGGCCGTGGCGGCCGCCGCGGTGGCGGCGGACCGGATCGGCGAGGTCAGCGCGGTCGAGGAGGCCGTGGTGGCCGCTCCCGTCGCGGTCGCGGAGGACGTCCCGGCCGTCGAGCAGACCGCCGCCTTCCAGATGCAGGAGCTCACCCAGGACGGCGTCTACGCCGCCGGGTACTACGAGCAGCAGCAGCCCGCCCAGGACGCTTACGCCGGGGCCTACCAGTCCGGCTACGACATCCAGCAGCAGCCTCAGCCGGACGCCTTCGGCTACGAGCAGCAGCAACAGCAGCAGCAGTGGCAGGGCCAGCAGCAGCCGGCCTTCGCCTACGACCAGGGCTACGGCGGCTACCAGCAGCAGCCCCAGCAGGATCCGTACGGCGGCTACGCCCCGCAGCAGGACCAGTACGGCGGCTACCAGCAGCAGGCCCAGCCGGACGCGTACGGCTACGAGCAGCAGCAACAGCAGCCGGAACAGCAGCAGTGGCAGCCCGAGCAGGGCATCCCCGCACAGCCGACCTACGACTACGGCTACCAGCAGCAGCCCACCTGGCAGCAGCAGGGCTGACCGGCCCGCGCCGGGCCTGCCTTACGCGGGCCCGATCAGGTTGGCCGCGATGCAGGCGGACATGCCGACCCGGGCCAGGCCGCCGCCGGGGTGGGCGGTGCCGCCGATCAGATAGCGGCCCGGGGCCGGCTCGTTGGCCGCCTGGAGGTACCCGCCGTGCAGGCCGGCCAGGGCGGGGCGGGGGACGGAGCCGCGCCAGGCGCCCGTCTCGCGCTCGGTGTCGGCGGGGGTGCGGACGACCCGCCACAGGATCCGGTCCCGCAGCGGGATCCCGGCGGCCTCCACGGCGGCGACCATCCGGTCGGCGCAGCGCTCGCCGACGGCCGGGTCGGACCAGTCGGTGCCGGTGGTCCCCACCGTGGCGGTGAGGACGACGCTCTCGTGCGCACCGTCCGGCCGCAGCGACGGATCGTCAGGACGCATGACCTGTACGGTCGGACGGTCCGCCGGGGGGAGGCCGTCGAAGACCGCGGCCGCCTCGGCGGCGGGGTCGGCGGCGTGCACCACCGTCCGGTGCGCGGTACCGGCCGGCCGGGCGCCGCGCAGGGCGAGCAGCACGCAGAGCCGGCCGGGCGGCGGCGCCTCCCCGTGCGGCTGCGGGCCGGTGCCGGAGATGCCGGTGATGCCCGAGGTCCGGGCGTCGGCGGCCGAGACGACCACGTCGGCGGGCAGCTCCCCGCCCTTCGCCAACCGGACACCCACCGCGCGCCCCCCGTCGACCAGCACCTCCTCGACCGGGCTCTCGAAGCGGAACGCCACCCCGCGCTGCTCGCACCGGCGGTACACCGCGTCGGCCAGCGCGCGGATGCCGCCGCCGACGTACCAGACGCCGAAGGACTGCTCCATGTACGGCAGCACCGTCGCGCTCGCCGGAGCGGTCCGCGGATCGAGGCCGAAGCGCAGGGCGTGCTCGTGCAGCAGGGCGGTGAGCCCGGGGTGGCCGCCGAGCTCGCGGGCGGCCACGTCGGCGAGGGTCCAGGGCGCGCGGCGCAGCCGGGCCAGGCCCCTGCGGGGCGGGGCGGGGTAGGGATCGGTGTGGAGCGGCGTCGGGTCGGCGGGGAGGGGCTCCTCCAGCAGCGGGCGCCGGGTGGCCTCCCACACCGTCCGGCCGTGGTTCATCACCTCGCTCCAGCGTGCGCCCGAGCCGGGGCCGAACGCGCCGTCCAGCGCCTGGATCACACCGCCGCGGGAGGCGTTGGGCAGCAGCAGGCCGGTGCCGTCGGGGAACAGGTGCCGGCTCTCCGGATCGACCGGGGTCAGCTCGACCAGCTCCTCCAGCGGCTCCCGGCCGGTCTTCAGCGCCAGGTCGCGGTAGACCGCGGGGAGGGTGAGCAGACCGGGGCCGGTGTCGAACGCGAAGCCGTCGCGCTCGTACCGGCCGACCATGCCGCCGTAGGTGACGCCCGCCTCGCAGACCGTGACCCGGTGTCCGAGGGTGGCCAGCCGGGAGGCCGCCGCGAGCCCGCTCATTCCTGCGCCGATGATGACGATCCGTGCCATGGCACCCGATCCTATGGCGCGTAAGCCCCCTGCTCCGGACGGGTGCCCGCCGCGCGGGCGGCCCGGCGCTCGCGGCGGCGGGCCCGGAACCGGCGGATCCGGCTGATCGCGAACCAGACCAGCAGCAGCCCGACGGCCAGCAGCACCGCGGAGATCGAGGCGGCCAGCCAGGGGTGGAAGATCGCCAGGGTCACCAGGGCGGCGACCGAGACGTCCTCGGCCAGGCTGACCGCGATGTTGCTGGCCGGCTCGGGCGAGGTGTTCACCGCCATCCGCAGCGAGGCCTTCACCAGATGGCTGACCAGCGCCGTGGTGCCGCCCATCGCGCCCGCCGCGACCTCGCCGAGCGAGCCGGGGTCGGCACTGGCCAGCAGCGCGCCGACGGTGGCGCCCGCGATCGGGCGGATCACGGTGTGGACGGTGTCCCAGAGCGAGTCCACGTAGGGGATCTTGTCGGCCACCGCCTCCAGCAGGAACAGCACGCCGGCGGCGATCAGCACGTCGGTGCGCTCCAGCGCGGCCGGCACCGACTCCGCGTCGGCGAAGCGGCCCAGCAGGCCGAGCAGCAGCACCACGGCGTACGCGTTGATCCCGCTGGCCAGCCCGCTGGTGAAGATCAGCGGAAGGATCGACATCGGTCCCCTCCTTGCAGTGCCGACCGGTCCGCCCGGCCTCGCCGTACCGTACCGGGACGCGCGGCGGGCGCCGCCCGGTTCCCGGCCCCGTCCTGGAGTCGGGGGGCATCGGGGGGAACTGAGTACGGATACTCAGAAACGCGGTTGAGTACGTCAACGGATGGCCTCCGACCTGCGCAGACGGGAAAGTAGTGGCACCGGGTCAGCGGCGCGTCGGGCGCCTCGGCCCGGGACGCGGACAGGTGTCGTCCACCCGGTCGGAAACGGCCGGCGGAGGGCACCGGGGGGTCCGCACCGGAGCCGGTCAGGGTCCGCGCACCGCCGACACGGGGCGGCGGAGCGCGCCGGGGGGACCGGCGACCCGGGGAGTTCCGCAGCGCCGCCCTGAGGGGACGGCGCTGCGGCTGGTTCGGGGCGGCGGCACACGGCGACACACGGGCGGGACCGGGACGGGGGTACCCGGCGGCCGGTTGCCGCCCGTTCCCGTACCCGCGTCCGAGGCCGGTACGGGCATGCGAATCCACCGGAGCCCGTTGTCAGTGGTGCCGTTCACGATGGAGGGGTACGGACCACCCGGCCCGTGCGCTGCCTCGGATCGGGGGAGACCATGACCATCAGCCACCCGGAGCCCGTCACCGCCCGCCTCCACTCCGCCGCCCAACCCGCCGACCGCCGCCCCGGCGGGGACGTCCACCCGGTGCTGCGCCGGGTCGGTGCCCCGCCCGCCGCCCTCGACCTGCTGACCGACGCGCACCGCACCCTGGCCCGGGCCCGCGACCTGGAGGACCCGCTGGAGCGCTACGCCGCCGCGCACCTGGCGGCGCTGCGCACCGTCGCGGCGGTGCTCGCGGTGCGCGGCCGCCCGGAGAAGAGCCCCCGTCGGCGCAAGGCCATCCGCAGCGCCTGGGAGGTCCTGCCCGAGATGGCGCCGGAGCTCGCCGAGTGGGCCGTCTACTTCGCGGCCGGCGCCCGCCGCCGGGCCGCCGCCGAGGCCGGGATCCGCGGCGCCGCGTCGGCCCGGGACGCCGACGACCTGATCCGCAACTCCGCACTCTTCCTACGGCTGGTCGAACGCCTGCTCGGCCTGCACCCGCGGCCGCCGGCCCCGCGGCTGCCGCTCGACGAGGGCGCGGGGTAGCGGGCGCCGGGCGGTCCGACCCGGGGCGTGCCCGGTGACCAGCGGCGCGGCCCGGGCGCCCGGCCGGTCTAAGGTGGTGGCATCCAGATCGATCTGCACGTGCCAAGGAGTTCCACCGTGTACCCGACGCGTCCCCGCAGCGCCCTGCGTACCGCCGTGGTGTGGGAGGTGGTGCGGGCGGCCCTGGAGAAGCGGGCCGCCGAGCTGGACCAGCCCGTGCTCGACGTGGTCGACACCGGCGGCGGCACCGGCAACTTCGCCGTGCCGGTCGCCCGGCTCGGCCACCGCGTCACCGTGGTCGACCCCAGCCCGGACGCGCTGTTCGCGCTGGAGCGCCGGGCCGCCGAGGCCGGCGTCACCGACCTGGTCCGCGCCGTCCAGGGCGACACCCAGACGCTGCCCGAGCTGGTCGCCCCGAAGAGCGTCGACGCGGTGCTCTGCCACGGCGTGCTGGAGGTCGTGGACGACCCGGCCGACGCGCTCGGCAGCCTGGCCGGCACCCTGCGCACCGGGGGCCTGGTCAGCCTGCTGGCGGCCAACCGCAACGGCGCGGTGCTGGCCCGCGCGCTCGCCGGCCACTTCAACGATGCTCGAACCGTCCTGGAG
This sequence comes from Kitasatospora sp. NPDC052868, assembly GCF_044547105.1. Taxonomy (NCBI): domain Bacteria; kingdom Bacillati; phylum Actinomycetota; class Actinomycetes; order Kitasatosporales; family Streptomycetaceae; genus Kitasatospora; species Kitasatospora sp. NPDC052868. The sequence goes on from NZ_JBITZW010000001.1 coordinate 471,187, forward strand.
GCCGCCGACGGCCGCTGGGGCGAGGGCGACCCGATGCCGCGCCGCTTCACCGGCGACGAGCTCGCCCGCCTGGCGACCGGCGCCGGCCTGCGGGTGGAGTCGGTGCACGGCGTGCGGGTCTTCGCCGACCTGGTGCCCGGCGTGCTGGTGGACGCCGAGCCCGGCGCGCTGGACGCGCTGCTCAAGCTGGAGGAGGCCGCCGCCGGGCAGCCCGCCTTCCACGCCGTCGCGACCCAGCTGCACCTGCTCGCCACCCTGGCCTGAGCCGCCGAGCGAGGGCCGCCCCGACAGCCCGGGGCGGCCCTCGTTTCGCACACCGTCCGGCGGCCGTTCCCCGGCCGGTCTCCCGCCCATCTCCTCCCCGTCTCCTCGGAAGCTCCCCAGCTCCCGGCCGATTCCATCGGGTCGGGCACTTGTCCGGGGGCCGCCGCGTTGAGCCCAGTGCAGCCCAGGACCCGCTGACGTGGCCCGGCCCACGCGTGGCCGACCACCCCGCAACGGGACCCTGGACCGTATGATCTGGGTAAAGCCGGAAAGCATGACAGCCGGATGCATGGGGCATATGGACGACACGGGCCGGGTCCTCCGCACAGGCGTCCGACCGTTTGTTCTGAAGGCTGATTGGACTTTGCCACCCCGACCGGGGCGGTGGACCGGTCGCATCCGCGACCGACGAGTAGGAGGACTCCGTGCCGCTCTCGGAGCACGAGCAGCGACTGCTCGACCAGATGGAGCGAGCGCTGTATGCCGAAGATCCCAAATTCGCGTCGGCGCTTGAGGGAACCGGGCTGCGCACCTACACCCGTCGGCGGGTCTACCTGGCCGTGGCGGGCTTCGTGGTCGGCGTCGGCCTGCTGATGGGTGGCATGGTCGTCCCCGACCAGATCTGGGTCAGCATCGTCGGCTTCCTGGTGATGCTCGGATGTGCGGTCTTCGCCGTCACGGGCTGGCGGCGCGGGCCCGCCGGACAGGGCTCGGGCCCCCGTCCGGCCGCCGCGCCCCGCCGCAAGGCCGGGATGATGGACCGGGTGGAGCAGCGCTGGCAGCGCCGCCGGGACGAGCAGAGCGGTCTCTGAAACCCCGCTGAACGACGGATGCCGAGGGCGGGCAGTCGAATCGATTCGACTGCCCGCCCTCGGCGTCTTCCTGTGTGCGGTGCTCAGGAGGGCTTGCGCCCACTCCGGCGCAGCCTCCCCCAGGCCCGGCGGACCGGTCCGGTGACGGCCCCGGTCACCCGGCCGAGGCGGCGGCGGCCTGCCAGCCGGGCGGCCAGCACCGCGTCGGCCGTCCGCCACCACAGCTTGGCGGAGGAGGGCGGCAGCAGCACCGCGCGGACCCGCTCGGTCCGCTTGGCCCCGGCCCGCAGGCCGTCCCTGGCGGTCCGGACGTCCGCCGCCAGCGGGGCGGCGACCTCGGCGGACCTTGCGTAGAGCACCCGCTCGGTGGCCAGCGCCACCCGGCCGGCGGCGGCGGCCGAGGTCTCGTCGAGCTCGGCGGTCTCGGCGATCCGACGGGCGGCCGAGCGCGGGGTGCGCGAGTCGTCCGGCGGGATGCCGAGGTCCCAGGCGGAGTCGGTCAACTCCTCCCAGGCGGCCAGCACCTGTGCGTCGGTGAGTTCCGCCGCGCCGTCCGCGCCGGGTCGGCGCCGCCCGCCCGTGCCGAGCCTGCGACGGCGCAGCAGCGTCCGCCAGACCATCGGGGTGAGCAGCAGCGCGATCAGCAGCAGGACGCCGCCGAGGGTGCCGAGCACCTGCCCGGAGAGCAGCCAGGACTCCTCGGCGGCGCCGCCGGAGGCCTTCTTCTGGTCCCCGCAGTCACCCGTTCGGCGCAGCTTCGCGTCGCAGTCGCTGCTGCTGGAGGGCACCGGCACGGGCGCGGCGCTCTGCGGCAGGGCGGTCGGCTGCTGGGTCGGCGCGGTGACGGGGGCGGCGACCGGGTCGGTGTAGCGGGGCTCCACGCCGCGGCTCTTGGTGGGCTCGAAGCGCATCCAGCCGTAGCCCTGGAAGTACAGCTCGGGCCAGGCGTGGTACATCAGCCCGGTCACCAGGTACCGGTCGGCGCCCTTGGCCTCGCCGGGGGTGAAGCCGACCGCGACCCGGGCGGGGATGTTCAGGCTGCGGGCCATCGCCGCCATGGTGGAGGCGAAGTGCACGCAGAAGCCCTTGCGGTCCCGCAGGAAGGTCTCGATCGCCGCGTTGCCGGAGCCGCCCTTGATGGCGGTGGTGTAGGTGAACTCGGGGCCGGTGAACCAGTCCTGCAGTGCGACCGCCTTGTCGTAGGGGGTCGCGGCCTTCCTGGTGACGGCGAGCGCCTGCTCCCGGACGACCGGCGGCAGGTCCTTGGGCAGCTCGGTGTAGCGCTCGGCGATCCTGGCCGGGGCCGCGCCCGCCTGGCGCAGCTCGGTGGCGGTGGGCCGGACGTCCAGGGCGGTGACCTTGTAGCTCAGGCCCTTGATCGCGTTGGGCTTGTCCTTGGCGGGCAGCACGCTGCCGGTGAGGGTGTCGAGCTTCCAGTCGGAGAACCTGGGGACGGTGACGCTCTTGGCCGGGTACGGCATCGGCAGCCAGGCCGAGTCCAGCCGGTCGCTGATCCGGAACTCGCCGGGGACGGACAGCACGTTGAGGTCGCTCTGCCCCTCGGGAAGGGGGAGGGTCTCCCTGAGGTCGGCCGTGCCGGCTCCGCTGAGCTTCCACTCGGTGCCGTCGAAGGCGTCCAGCGAGCCGGTGCGCAGGTAGGCGGTGTCGGCGAGGGAGCTGTCCATCGTGTAGGTGAGCAGCTCGTCGTTGCTGGACTTGGTCACGTTGGAGGCGAGCGTGACCAGCGGGTCGAGGGTGGTGACGGCCCCGCCCCCGAGGCCGCCGCCGGCGGCGGGGCCGCCGTTGCCGCGGATCAGGCCGAAGTCCCAGCGCGGCAGGAAGGCCGGCAGCAGCAGTGCGACCGCCAGCGCCAGCACGCCGACCCGCTGGCCGCCGAGGCTGAGCGCGCCGCCGCCCTCGGTGCCGCGCGAGCTGCCGCGGAAGACCCGGCCCCAGCGGGAGATCCGGTCCTGGCCCTCGGCGAAGAGCAGCAGCAGGTAGCCGCCGGCCGCGAGGGCGAACCAGAGCCAGCCGCCGCCGTTGCCGGCCAGCCCGTTGCCGATCGAGAAGAGCGCCAGCAGCGGGAGCCCGGCCAGCGCGGAGCGCCGGTAGGTCACCGCGACGGTGTCCACGACGATGGCGATCAGGCCGACCGAGGCGACCAGGATCAGCCGCAGGCCCGCGTTCGGCGGCGCCGGGATGGCGTACTCCTGGATGTCGTCCAGGCCGGTCGAGAGCACGTGGTCCAGGGTGCGCAGCGACTGCGGCCCGGGGACCAGGCCGCCCCAGAGGGCGCCGTCCGCGGCGAAGCCGATCAGCAGCAGCAGGAACAGGACGGCCAGCTGCCCGACCGGCACCGTCCAGCGGTAGAAGGGCGTCCGGCGCAGGCCGGCGCCGGCCGCGGCGATGACGGCGATCACCAGGAAGGCGTGGGTGATCCAGCCCTTGGTGGTGAGCAGCGGGGTCAGACAGAGCGCGGCCAGTGCGGTGGCCAGCGCCGAGTACCCGGTCAGTTTGGCCCGAGCGGTCACGCACCGGCTCCTTGTCGGTAGGGGGAGGGCGCCTCGGTGCGGTCGGCGGCCCGCCACAGGTCGGGGACGGAGTCCCCGGCGCGGACGGGCAGGACCGTCCAGCCGGCCTCGCGCAGTTGCTGGACCCGGGCGCGGAACTCGTCGCCGCCGGTCTCCGGGGCGAGCAGCCGCAGGCCGGCCCAGGTGCCGGTGTCCAGGACGAAGGCCACGGCGCCGCCGGTGCGGTTGCGCAGCCTGGCCAGCCGGGCCGTCTGCGGTTCGTCGAGCTCGCCGAGGACGGCGACCAGCAGGCCCTCGCCCCCGGCCCGCAGCGGTTCCTCGGCGCGGGACAGCCCGCCGCCGTCGGAGAGGTCGACCACCGCGAGCGCGTCGAGGATCAGGCCCGAGGTGTCGGCGGCGCTGCTCCGGCCGCCCGCGTCCGGCCCTGGCACGCTGTGGCCGATGTCGGTGAGCAGACGGGTCTGGTAGCCGCGCTCCAGCAGGTGGACGGCGACCGAGGCGGCGCAGCCGACGGCCCACTCGAAGGAGGACGCCGGACCGCTGCCCCGGTGGCCCGTCTCCCGGGTGTCCAGCAGGACGGTGGCCCGGGCCCGCTGGGGCTGCTCCTCGCGGCGCACCATCAGCTCGCCGTACTTGGCGGTGGACTTCCAGTGCACCCGGCGCAGGTCGTCGCCGGGGCGGTACTCGCGCAGGATCACGTCGTCGTCGCCGGCCAGCGCGAGGCTGCGGGTGTGGCTCTCGCCCTGGCCCGCCCACTCGCCGCTCAGCCGCACCTGAGGCAGGGTCTGGACCTGCGGCACCACGGTGAGCACGTCGGAGGCGGCGAACGAACGATTCACCTCGCACATGCCGAACGGGTCGGACAGCCGCAGCTGGAGCGGTCCGAGCGGGTAGCGGCCGCGCAGGTCGGAGCGGACCCGGTAGGAGACCTCGCGGTTGCCGTGCGGCTCGACCCGGTCCAGCACGAAGCGCGGGCGCGGCCCGAGCACGTACGGGACCTTGTCCTCCAGCAGCAGCAGGCCGGTGGGCACCCGGGAGACGTTGTCGACCCGCAGGTGGACCCGGGCCTCCTGGCCGGCCACGGCGCGGCGCGGGCTGAGCCGCCGGCCGCTGGCCACCCGGTAGCGGGTGTTGGCCAGCAGCAGCGCGGCGGCCAGCGGCAGCGCGGCGAGCAGCACGCCGACGCGCAGCAGCGCGTCCTGGTTGAGCAGGTACGCGCAGAGCACCGCCGTCACGCCGGCGGCGAGGAAGGAGCGGCCCCGGGTGGTGAGGCCGCGCAGGCCGGCGCGCAGGCCCGACGGTGCGTCGGACGGGCCCACCTCAGCCCCTCCGGACGGCCGGGCCGCCCTGCGGGCGCGGCAGCGGCAGGCGGGCGACCAGGTCGGCCACGATCTGCTCGGAGGTGCGGCGGCTGAGCTGGGTCTCGGCGGTCGGCATCAGCCGGTGCGCGAGCACCGGGACGGCCAGGCGCTGGATGTCGTCCGGGGTGACGTAGTCGCGGCCGTCCAGCGCCGCGGCGGCGCGGGCCGCCCGCACCAGGTGCAGGGTGGCGCGCGGCGAGGCGCCCAGGCGCAGCTCGGGGCTGGTGCGGGTGGCGGAGACCAGGTCGACGGCGTAGCGGCGGACCGGGTCCGCGATGTGCACGGTGCGCACCAGCTCGATCAGCTTGAGGATGTCGGCGGCGTGCGCGACCGGCTGGAGGTCCTCGAGCGGGCTGGCGCCGGAGTGCACGTCGAGCATGGCGAACTCGGCCTCGGGGCTCGGGTAGCCCATCGAGATCCGGGCCATGAAGCGGTCCCGCTGGGCCTCCGGGAGGGGGTAGGTGCCCTCCATCTCGACCGGGTTCTGGGTGGCCACCACCATGAACGGCGACGGCAGCTCGTAGCTGGTGCCGTCGATGGTGACCTGGCGCTCCTCCATCGACTCCAGCAGCGCGGACTGGGTCTTGGGCGAGGCCCGGTTGATCTCGTCGCCGACCACGATCTGGGCGAAGATCGCACCCGGGCGGAACTCGAAGTCGCGCTGCTGCTGGTCGTAGATGTTGGTGCCGGTGACGTCCGAGGGCAGCAGGTCGGGCGTGAACTGGATGCGCCGCACGGTGCAGTCGACGGACCTGGCGAGCGCCTTGGCCAGCATGGTCTTGCCGACGCCCGGCACGTCCTCCAGCAGCAGGTGGCCCTCGGCGAGCATGACGGTCAGCGCGATCCGGACGGCCTCCGGCTTGCCCTCGATGACGCTCTCGATGTTGGCCCGCACCCGGTCCACGACCGCGCCGAGCTCGGGCAGGCCGACCCGGTGGTACCCGTCGGCCCCCTGGTCGCCCCCCGCACGACCCTCAAGACCGGCCTGATCGTTGTAGCTCGTCACCCGTACGCTCCCTGGCACACCGTGCCCGCCTCACCCCGAGGCGGGCCCCCACCCCATGCTTGACGCGGCCCCTCCGGGAGCGGTTCCGTGGGGGAGCCGGTACCGGGGTGTGGCCTGCGGCCTGGCCGCCCCAGGTGGTTCGGGGCCTGACCGGCAGGCGCATTCTCCCCCGGCCGGTGGCCAGAAGTCACCATCCGGCCCGGAAGCACGGGGGAAACACCGGCGGGGCGGCGCGCAGGCGTCGACCGGACGGCGGGGAGGGGCGGCGGATCCGGGGGCAACGCCGGTCGGGCGCGGCGGGGTTGCCGGGGGATGGCCCCGGCGGAGGCCCGGACGACGCTGGCCGGGCCTGCGGGACGGCCGGGCTCAGTGGATCTCGCGGAGCAGCCCGGTGTGGACGTCGAAGACGAAGCCCCGGACGTCGTCGGTGTGCAGCAGGAACGGCGAGGTGCGCACCCGCTGCATGGACTGGCGGACGTCGCTGTCGAGGTCGACGAAGGACTCCACCGCCCACTGCGGGCGCTGACCGACCTCCTGCTCCAGCTCGCGGCGGAAGTCCTCGGTGAGACCGAGCAGGCCGCAGCCGGTGTGGTGGATCAGCGCGATCGAGCGGGTGCCCAGGGCACGCTGGCTGATGGTGAGGGAGCGGATGGTGTCGTCGGTGACGACGCCGCCGGCGTTGCGGATGACATGGGCGTCGCCCAGTTCGAGGCCGAGCGCCGCGAACAGGTCGAGTCGGGCGTCCATGCAGGCCACCACGGTGACCTTCTGGACGGGGCGGGCGTCCATGCCGCCGTCTCGGAAGGTGACCGCGTACTCGCGGTTGGCCGAGACGAAGCGGTCGATGATGTCGGATCCGGTGGTGTCGGCAGCGGCGGTCGGCGTGGGCCGGTCGGGGGTCACTGTCATATCGGAGACGTTAGTGCGATTCCGGTGCCGATGGTGGGGCCGAGGCCTACAGAGCGCGAGGCTGTGACCGAGTGCATATCGACAACGGCCGGGCCCGGCGGGGCGTTCTGTCCTGGTTTGCCCGGTCCGGGTGCGGGCGGGGTACGGCGGCCGCGTGGGCAGGGGCGCGCGGGGGCGCCGCGCGGACCGGAGGCCGACCCCGACGGGCCGCGCCGGGCCGCCGCGACCTGCGGTGATCCGTACCGCCGCCCGGGTGGTGCGCCGGAGCGGGCCATTGACTGACGGGGTGTGGGCGATAGAGTTGCGGCGCAGTGGAGCACAGCCGCCAGGGCCCGTCAACCGGGTCTTTCCGGTCGGTGCGGCGGCCGACGCGGCCCGTGGCCTCCACCCGCTCCCGTGCCTCCTGGCGCACCTTCCCCGGTGCCGGGCGGTCACGATCTTCCCCAGTGAGCGGGCGGGGACCACGGGCCGCGTCCGCCCGGCCGCAGGCCCTTGCGTCGGCTCCGGTGCGCGGTGGGCCAAAATGGTCGAAGCCCCCGGACCTCGGGCGGCTTCGCACCGAAGAAGGGCGCCACAGCGCATGAGCACCAACGATCCGGCCCCCAAGCACGTCCCCGTGATGCTGCAGCGGTGCATGGACGCGCTCGCCCCGGCGATCTCGCGACCGGGCGCGGTGGTGGTCGATGCCACCCTCGGCCTCGGCGGGCACAGCGAGGCCCTGCTGACCCAGTTCCCGGAGGTCCGGCTGGTCGCGGTGGACCGCGACCCGGCGGCGCTCAAGCTCTCCGGCGAGCGGCTGGCCCCCTTCGGAGACCGCGCCACCCTGGTGCACGCCGTCTACGACGAGATCCCCGAGGTGCTGGAGCGCCTGGACATCCCCGAGATCCAGGGCGTCCTGTTCGACCTCGGCGTCTCCTCGATGCAGCTGGACGAGGCCGAGCGCGGCTTCGCGTACGCCCAGGACGCCCCGCTCGACATGCGGATGGACCAGACCCGGGGGCTGAGCGCGGCCGAGGTGCTGAACACCTACACCCACGGCCAGCTGGCCCGGATCCTCAAGGTCTACGGCGAGGAGCGGTTCGCCGGGAAGATCGCCTCGGTGATCGTGCGGGAGCGCGAGAAGGAACCGTTCACCACCAGCGCGCGTCTGGTGGACTTGGTACGCAATGCCATCCCGGCCGCCACCCGGCGCACCGGCGGCAACCCGGCCAAGCGCACCTTCCAGGCGCTGCGGATCGAGGTCAACGGCGAGCTGGAGGTGCTGGACCGGGCGATCCCGGGGGCGCTGGACGTGCTGGCACTGGGCGGGCGGATCGCCGTGATGTCCTACCAGTCGCTGGAGGACCGCCTGGTCAAGCAGTACTTCGCGGCCGGGGCGACCACCACGGCCCCGCCCGGGCTGCCGTTCGTCCCGGAGGAGCACCAGCCCTGGCTGAAGCTGATCACCCGCGGTGCCGAGATGGCCACCGAGGAGGAGATCGAGGAGAACCGGCGTGCCGCACCCGTGCGGCTGCGGGTGGCGGAGAGGATCAGGGACCGAAGCACCCGGCGCTGACCAGGCAACGGGCGGTCCTAGGGGCGGAGGAAGAACACAGTGGTGGCGCCGGTGGTTGGCGGTGGGTCCCTCCTGCCCGAGGGCGGGCGGGGCGGACGGGCCCGGGCGGGGAGCGGCGTGCTCCCCGGTCAGGGCAGAGCACGGATCACGGTCCGGCCCGGGCGGCGACCCGTCCGGGGGCGGACGCCCTTCGCGGTCCTGGTGGTGGTCCTGCTGACGGCGGGCCTGCTCGGGCTGCTGGCGCTGAACACCGCGCTCAACGAGGGCTCCTTCGAGCTGTCCAGGCTGCAGAAGCAGACCACCGTGCTGACGGACGAGCAGCAGGGCCTCCAGCACCAGATCGACCAGGGTTCCGCACCGGACGCGCTGGAGCGCCGGGCCCGCGAGCTGGGGATGGTGCCGGCCGGCGGCATGGCCTTCCTCCAGGAGGACGGCACGGTGCTCGGCAAACCCGGCGCGGCCCAGGACAATCCACCGGTCAAGCGCTCCACCACCGAGCCGTGGCCGGGCGGGCAGCCGAAGCCGGGCGCCCAGCCGACCGCCCCGGCCGGCGGTGACACCACCGTCCAGATCAACCCGGTGGCGCCGGCCGTCCCGAGCGGGGGTGCCGGCCGATGAGCACACCCCGACAGCCCTCCGGCGGGTCCGGCGGCCGCCGTCCGGCGCCCCGTGGCCAGGGCGGCAGCGCCCAGCCCGGCAGGCCGCAGGCCCCCAAGGCGCAGCCCGGCAAGGCCCAGCCCGCGAAGCCGCAGCCCGCCCGCGCCAAGCAGCCCCCGAAGGCCGCCGCCCGGACCCCGCAGCAGCGCCGCCCGGAGGGCCGTCCGCCCGCCCGCGGCCAGGCACCGGCCAAGGCCCGTCCGAAGGCCCGCCCGCCGCTGCGCCCGCAGCCGAAGGCGATCCGGCTGGCCGACCCGCGTCGCCGGCTGCGGGTCATCACCGTGGTCATGTCGCTGGTGTTCTCGGTCTTCGCCGGCCGGCTGATCCAGCTCCAGCTGCTGGACTCGGACGCCCTGGCCGCCGATGCCAACACCAACCGCTACCAGAACATCCCGATCACGGCCGAGCGCGGCTCGATAACGACCGCCGACGGCGTGGCGCTGGCCACCACCGTCGACGCGTACGACATCACCGCCGACCCGGCCATGTTCACCCCGGAGGCCTCCGGCATCCCGGACGCCCCCGAGCAGGCCGCCGCGCTGCTGGCGCCGATCCTGGGCGTGCCCAAGGAGAAGATCGCCGCGGACCTGCACACCCCCAAGACCCGCTACAAGCGGCTCGCCGCGCAGCAGACCCCGGACACCAAGAACCAGATCAGCGACCTCAAGTCGGGCCTGGAGCGGCAGGCCGGCTCCAAGGCCTGCGCCGCCCAGCGGCGGCTGCTCAACAAGTCCGCCGAGGAGGGCGGGCGGAGCAGGCTGGACAACGAGTGCGTCAACCCGCTGGCCGGCGTCTTCAACCGGGAGACCCAGAAGCGCGTCTACCCCTCGGACGGGCTGGCCTCCAACCTGGTCGGCTTCGTCAACGCCGAGGGCGAGGGTGCGGGCGGTCTGGAGTCGCAGTACCAGTCGGTGCTGGCCGGCAAGGAGGGCAGGAGCAGCTACGCCCAGGCGGGCGGCCGGCTGGTGCCCACCGCCGGGGGCTCGCTGGACCCGGCCGTGCCCGGCACCGACCTGCGGCTGACCGTCAACCGGGACATCCAGTGGGCCGCCCAGCGCGCCATCACCGACCAGGTCGCCAACGCCGGGGCGGAGAAGGGCTATGTCGTCGTCCAGGACGTGAAGACCGGCCAGGTCCTCGCGATGGCCACCTCGCCCGGCCTCAACCCCAACGACCTGCGCTCGGCCAAGCCGGGCCAGCTCGGCAACGCGGCCCTCCAGGACGTCTACGAGCCCGGCAGCACCGCCAAGCTGATGACCTTGGCCGCCGTGCTGGACTCCGGAAAGGCCACCTGGGACACCAAGGTCACCGTCCCCAACCGGCTGGTCCGCGGCGGCCAGGAGTTCAAGGACGACGTCAACCACGAGACCTGGTACCTGACCCTCGCCGGGGTGCTCGCCAAGTCCTCCAACATCGGCACCATCGAGGCCGCCGAGCAGCTGGGCGCCACCCAGCCGGAGTCCAACAGGATCCTCTACGACTACCTGCGCAAGTTCGGCATCGGCGAGACCACCGGGCTCGGGTTCCCCGGCGAGACGGCCGGACTGCTGGAGAAGCCCGAGGACTGGAAGGCCTCCAAGCAGTTCACCATCCCGTTCGGGCAGGGCCTGTCCGTCAGCGCCCTGCAGGCGACCTCGGTGTACTCCACCATCGCCAACGGCGGTGTGCGGGTGGCGCCCGGCGTCGTCCAGGGCACCACCTCGCCGGACGGCCGGTACACCCCGGCCGCGCCCGGCAAGGAGACCCGGGTGGTCAGCGAGGAGACCGCCAGGACCCTCACCGAGATGCTGGAGTCGGTGGTCTCCGACGAGCAGGGCACCGGCGGCAAGGCCGCCATCCCCGGCTACCGGGTCGCCGGCAAGACCGGCACCGCCGATCGGGTGGACCCGAAGACCGGCGGATACCGCGGCTACACCGCCTCCTTCATCGGCTTCGCCCCGGCCGACGCGCCCCGGGTCACCGTCTCCTGCACCATCCAGGACCCGGTCAACGGCCACTTCGGCGGCCAGCTCTGCGGGCCGGTGTTCAAGCAGGTGATGGAGTTCACGCTGAAGACCCTGCAGATCCCGCCGAGCGGTAGCGAGGCCCCCAACCTGGCCGTCGACTGGAAGCCGTGATCGACCATGAGCGACAAGCGGGCCGGTTTGGACGACGGCGCGGCGAAGGCCCGGTTTGGCCCTGGACACCCTTCGGCGGATAGCCTTCCCGCCGTGCCGAAACCCGATCAAATCACCGTGAGCCCGCCGCGCCCCGCCCGGGCCGGGGCCCTGCCGCTCGCCGAGCTGGCCCGTCTGCTGGGCCTCGCGCCCGTCGAGGGGGGCCCGGTCACCGGCGTCACCCACGACGCCCGCGCGGTGCGCCCCGGCGACGTGTACGTGGCCTTCCCGGGCGCCAACCACCACGGCGCGGCCTTCGCGGGCCAGGCCGCCGCGGCGGGCGCGGTGGCGCTGCTCACCGACCCGGCGGGCGCCGAGCTGGCGGCCGACACCGGCCTGCCGCTGCTGCTGGTCGACCGGCCGCGGGCCCGGATGGGCGAGCTGGCGGCCGCCGTCTACGGCCGGCCCTCCGAGCGGCTGCTGATGATCGGGCTGACCGGAACCAACGGCAAGACCACCACCTCCTACCTGGTCGAGGGCGGCCTGCTCGGCGCCGGGCGCAGCCCGGGGGTGATCGGCACCGTCGAGATGCGGGTCGGCACCGAGCGGATCAAGAGCGAGCGGACCACCCCCGAGGCCACCGACCTGCACGCGATCCTCGCGGTGATGGGCGAGCGCGGCGCGGACGCGGTGACCATGGAGGTCTCCAGCCACGCGCTGGTCTACGGCCGCACCGACGGCGTGGTCTACGACGTCTCCCTGTTCAACAACCTCACCCCCGAGCACCTCGACTTCCACCCGGACATGGAGGACTACTTCCAGGCCAAGGCCCGGTTGTTCCAGCCCGGAAAGTCCCGCAGCGGCGTGGTCAACCTGGACGACGCGTACGGGCGCCGGCTGGCCGCCGAGGCGAAGATCCCGATCACCTCGTTCTCCGCGACCGGCGCGCCCGAGGCCCACTGGCGGGCCGTGGACGTCCAGCTCGGCCCGGTCGGCTCCACCTTCCGGGTGCTCGGCCCCGACGGCGCCGAGGCGGACGCCTCCGTGCCGCTGCCCGGCCCGTTCAACGTCGCCAACGCGCTGGCCGCGATCACCCTGCTGGTCACCGCCGGACTGCCGCTGGAGCAGGCCGTCGCCGGGATCGCCGCGGTACCCGGGGTGCCCGGCCGGCTGGAGCGGGTGGACGCCGGCCAGCCGTACGTCGCGGTGGTCGACTACGCGCACAAGCCGGACGCCCTGCAGGCCGTCCTCGGCTCGCTGCGCGAGGTCACCAAGGGCCGGCTGCACGTCGTCGTCGGCTGCGGCGGCGACCGCGACCCGCACAAGCGCGGTCCGATGGGCGCCATCGCCGCCCGGCTCGCCGACACCGCCCTGCTGACCAGCGACAACCCGCGCAGCGAGGACCAGTTGGCGATCCTCGCCACCATGCTGACCGGCGCCGCCTCGGTGCCCGAGGCCGAGCGGGGCGCCGTCCTGGTCGTCCCCGACCGGGCCGAGGCGATCGGGCTCGCGGTCGCCCGCGCCCAGGCCGGCGACACCGTGCTGGTGGCCGGCAAGGGCCACGAGCTCGGCCAGTACGTACGAGACGAGATCCGCCCCTTCGACGACCGGGAGGTGCTGCGCGAGTCGATCGTGCGGACCACGGCCGCCCGGGGCACCGGAGGAGTAGACCAGCCGTGATCGCACTGACCCTCGCAGAGGTGGCCGCAGCAGTCGGGGGCACCCTGGACGGCGCCGACCCCGACACCGTGGTGACCGGACCGGTCGAGGTCGACTCCCGAAAGGTGCGGCCCGGCGGCCTGTTCGCGGCCTTCGTCGGCGAGCACGTGGACGGCCACGACTACGCCGACACCGCGGTCGCGGCCGGCGCCGTCGCGGTGCTCGCCTCCCGCCCGCTAGGCGTGCCCGCCGTGCTGGTCGACAGCGTGGTGGACGCGCTCGGCAAGCTGGCCAGGACCGTGGTCGCCCGCGCCGACGACACCACCGTCGTCGCACTGACCGGCTCGGCCGGCAAGACCAGCACCAAGGACATGATCGCCCAGCTGCTCCAGCGCCGCGGCCTGACCGTCTACCCGCCCGGCTCGCTCAACAACGAGATCGGCCACCCGATGACCGCGCTGCGGGTCGAGGCCGGCACCCGGCACCTGGTGATGGAGATGGGCGCCCGGCACAAGGGCGACATCGAGTACCTGACCTCGATCACCCCGCCGCGGATCGGCCTGGTGCTGAACGTCGGCACCGCGCACGTCGGCGAGTTCGGCTCCCAGGAGGCGATCGCCGAGGCCAAGGGCGAACTCGTCGAGGCGCTGCCCGCCGACGGCGCGGCGATCCTCAACGCCGACGACCCGCTGGTGCGCGCGATGGCCTCCCGCACCAGGGCCAGGGTGGTGTTCTTCGGGGAGTCCCGGGAGGCCCACGTCCGGGCGCAGGATGTTCGCCTCGACTCCACCGGACGGCCATCGTTCACGCTGACCACCCCGGCCGGTTCCGCACCCGTGCAGCTGCGCCTGTACGGTGAGCACCACGTCTCGAACGCCCTCGCCGCCGCAGCGGTGGCGGTGGAGCTCGGGATGTCCGTCGACGACACCGCCGAAGCGCTGAGCGAGGCGGATGCGCTGTCCCGCTGGCGCATGGAGGTCGTCGACCGGGCCGATGGTGTCACCGTCGTCAACGACGCCTACAACGCGAACCCCGACTCGATGCGGGCCGCGCTGCGGGCGCTGGTCTCGATGGGGGGACGCGGCCCGGAGCGCCGCCGCACCTGGGCGGTGCTCGGCGAGATGCGGGAGCTCGGCGAGGAGAGCCTGGCCGAGCACGACGCCATCGGGCGGCTCGCGGTACGGCTGGACGTCACCAAGCTGGTGGCGGTCGGCGGACGCGAGGCGGCCTGTATGGAACTGGGCGCGAGGAACGAAGGTTCGTGGGGTGAGGAGTCGGTGCTGGTGTCCGACGCGGACGCGGCGGTCGAACTGCTGCGCAGTCAGCTTCAGCCGGGGGATGTGGTCCTGGTGAAGGCCTCCCGTTCGGTGGGTCTGGAGAAGGTGGCCGAGGAACTGCTCGCGGACGGTGCCGCATCATGATGAAGCAAGTCCTCATCTCCGGCATCATCGGCCTGATCCTGTCGCTGCTCGGCACCCCGGCCCTGATCAAGGTGCTCGCCAAGAACGGCTACGGGCAGTACATCCGCGACGACGGACCCAAGGCGCACCACAGCAAGAAGGGCACGCCCACCATGGGCGGCATCGCCTTCATCCTGGCGACGCTGATCGCGTACTTCGGGACCAAGGCGATAACGGGCGAGGCCCCGACCGCCTCCGGGCTGCTGGTGCTGTTCCTGACGGTGGGCCTGGGCCTGGTCGGCTTCCTGGACGACTACATCAAGGTCGTCAAGCGCCGCTCGCTCGGCCTGCGGGCCAAGGCGAAGCTGGTCGGCCAGTCGGCCGTGGCGCTGGCCTTCGCGATCCTGGCGCTCCAGTTCAGCGACAGCCGCGGGCTCACCCCGGCGTCCCAGCACCTGTCCTTCGTGCGCGACTTCGGCTGGTCGATCGGCCCGGTGCTGTTCGTCATCTTCGCGTACTTCATGATCGCCGCGATGTCGAACGGCGTGAACCTGACGGACGGTCTGGACGGCCTCGCCACCGGCGCCTCGGTGATGGTCTTCGGCGCCTACACCTTCATCGGCGTCTGGGAGTACGGGCAGAGCTGCGCGTACACGATCTCCGCCACCGCCAGCTGCTACGACGTCCGCGACCCGCTGGACCTCGCGGTGGTCGCCGCCGCCCTGATGGGCTCCTGCTTCGGCTTCCTCTGGTGGAACACCTCGCCCGCGAAGATCTTCATGGGCGACACCGGCTCGCTCGCCCTCGGCGGCGCGCTGGCCGGCCTGGCGATCTGCTCCCGCACCGAGCTGCTGCTCGCGCTGCTCGGCGGCCTGTTCGTGATCATCACCCTCTCGGTGATCATCCAGGTCGGATCCTTCCGGATGACCGGCAAGCGCGTCTTCAAGATGGCGCCGCTGCAGCACCACTTCGAACTCAAGGGCTGGAGCGAGGTCCTGATCGTGGTTCGGTTCTGGATCATCCAGGGCCTCTGCGTGGCGGTCGGCCTCGGCCTCTTCTACGCGGGATGGGTTGCCGGATGACCGACCTCCAGTGGACCGGACTGCCGGTCACCGTCGCCGGACTCGGGGTCTCCGGCATCAGCGCCGCCCGCGCGCTGCACGGCCTCGGCGCCCGGGTCACCGTCGTGGACGGCGGCTCCGGCGCGGGCCTGCAGGCGCGCGCCGACGAGCTGGCGGCCGAGGGCATCACCGTCCGCCTCCAGGACGGCGACAGCCTGCCCGAGGGCACCCGGCTGATCGTCACCTCGCCCGGCTGGCCGCCGAGCAGCCCGCTGTTCGCCGCCGCCGAGGCGGCCGGCGTCGAGGTCTGGGGCGACGTCGAACTCGCCTGGCGCCTGCGCAGGCCGCTGGAGTCCACCGGCGAGCCCGCCCCCTGGCTGGCCGTCACCGGCACCAACGGCAAGACCACCACCGTCCAGATGCTCGCCTCGATCCTCACCGCCGCCGGCCGGCGGACCGCCGCCGTCGGCAACGTCGGGGTCTCCGTCCTGGACGCGGTGCTCGCCGAGGAGCCCTACGAGGTGCTCGCCGTCGAGCTCTCCAGCTACCAGCTGCACTGGGCGCCCTCGCTGCGCCCGTACGCGGCGGCCGTGCTCAACCTGGCCCCCGACCACCTGGACTGGCACGGCTCGATGGAGGCGTACGCCGCCGACAAGGGCCGGATCTACGAGGGCAACGTCGTCGCCTGCGTCTACAACCTGGCCGACCCGGCCACCGAGGCGCTGGTCCGCGAGGCCGACGTCGAGGAGGGCTGCCGGGCGATCGGCTTCGGCCTCGGCGCGCCCGGCCCGTCGAACTTCGGCCTGGTCGACGGCCTGCTGGTGGACCGCGCCTTCGTGCCGGACCGGACCAAGAACGCCGCCGAGCTGGGCTCCGTCGAGGACGTGAACCCGCCGGCCCCGCACAACATCGCCAACGCGCTCGCCGCGGCCGCCCTGGCCCGCGCCTACGGCGTGGACGCCAAGGCCGTCCGGGAGGGCCTGCGGGCCTTCCGCCCGGACGCCCACCGGATCGCCGAGGTCGGCGTGGTCGACGGGGTCACGTACATCGACGACTCCAAGGCCACCAACACCCACGCCGCCGCGGCTTCGCTGGCGGCCTACCGGCCGATCGTCTGGATCGCCGGCGGCCTGGCCAAGGGCGCCGCCTTCGACGACCTGGTCCAGGGCGCGGCCGAGCGGCTGCGCGCCGTGGTGCTGATCGGCCAGGACCGCGCGGTGATCCGCGAGGCGCTGGCGCGACACGCGCCGGATGTCCCGGTGATCGAGGCGGCCGAGAGCCAGACTGGCGCGGTGGCGATGACGGAGGTGGTCCGCACGGCCGCCTCACTCGCCCAATCGGGTGACACGGTGCTGCTGGCCCCGGCCTGCGCGTCGATGGACATGTTCACCAACTACGGCGAGCGCGGCGACCTGTTCGCCGCCGCGGTCCGGGAGCTGTCGCCCCGCTAGCGGGACCGGGCGGGGCCGCCGGCCGGCAGCCCCGCCGCGCGGCCCGCCCGGTGGCCGGGCGCGGCAGGCGGGCCGCCGGTACCGGGCCGGGAGCGACCCCGCGCAGGGCGCGTCGCAGAAGAGGAGAACGTGGTGGCGGGTCAGGGCAGGGCGGGCGGTCCCGGCGCGCCGGAAAAGGGCGCCGCCCACCCGCTGAGACTGATCTCGGCCACCACGACCGCCTACAAGTCGGCCGGCCCGCTGGCCCGTGTGCAGGCCTTCCGGGCCCGGCTGCGGTACACCCTGGAGCGGCCGCTCACGCCCTACTACCTGATCCTCGGCTCGGTGCTGCTGCTGGTGGTGCTCGGCCTGGTGATGGTCTTCTCCGCCTCGCAGATCCTGGCCCTCGGCCAGCACCGCTCCGCGCAGTTCTACTTCCTCAAGCAGCTGGTCGCCGCCATGCTCGGCGCGGTGCTGCTGATCGGCTTCGCCAGCGTGCCGGTCGCGGTACTGCGGGTGATCGTCTACCCGGTGCTGCTCGCCGTCATCGGCGCGCTCGCGCTGGTCGCGGTGCCCGGCGTCGGGGTGGAGGTCAACGGCAACCGGAACTGGCTGGATCTCGGCTTCTTCCAGTTCCAGCCCTCCGAGTTCGCCAAGCTCGCCCTGGTGCTCTGGGCCGCCGACCTGCTCGCCCGCAAACAGCGCAACGGCACCCTCGACCAGTGGAAGCACCTGCTGGTCCCGCTGGTGCCGGGCGCCCTGCTGCTGCTCGCGCTGATCATGCTCGGCGGCGACATGGGCACCTCGATGATCCTGGTGGCCATGCTGTTCGGCCTGCTCTGGATGGTCGGAGCCCCGCTGCGGCTGTTCGTCGCCACCGTCGGGGTCGCGGTCGTGGTCTGCACCGCCCTGGTGGTCACCGTCCCGCACCGGGCCGAGCGGCTCTCCTGCATCGGCGTCACCAAGCTCGATCCGAACGGCGCCTGCTTCCAGGCCCTGCACGGCGTCTACTCGTTCGCGCTCGGCGGCCCCTGGGGTTCGGGCCTGGGCGCCGGGGTCGAGAAATGGGGCCAGCTGCCGGAGGCGCACACCGACTTCATCTTCGCCGCGACGGGCGAGGAACTCGGACTGGTGGGGACGCTGTCGGTGATCGGTCTCTTCGCGGCACTAGGCTACGCGGGTATCCGTGTGGCCATCGGTACGAAGGACCCCTTCGTCAGGTACGCCGCGGGAGCCGTCACCACCTGGATCATGGCGCAGGCCGTGGTCAACCTGGGGTCGGCGCTGGGACTGCTGCCCATCGCGGGCGTCCCGCTCCCGCTGTTCTCCTACGGCGGTTCCGCCATGCTGTCGGCCATGAGCGCGATCGGTGTGCTGCTGTGCCTCGCACGCAGCACCCCGGGAGCGAAGGCGGCCCTGGCCGCCCGGAGCAAAAACTCCCGGTTCAGGAAACGACTGGTCCGGGTGCTGCCACGACGACGAACCACAGCGCGCCCGGCCCCGGTGCCGGCACGCAGGGAGCGGTGAATTTCGGTGCATGTCGTACTCGCCGGCGGGGGGACCGCCGGTCACATCGAGCCGGCCCTCGCCCTCGCGGACGCCCTCCGCAGGCACGACCCGTCCATCGGGATCACCGCCCTGGGCACCGAGCGCGGCCTGGAGACCCGGCTGGTACCCGAGCGCGGCTACCAGCTGGAACTGATCCCGGCCGTTCCGCTGCCCCGCAAGCCCACCCCCGAGCTGATCACCGTTCCGGGCCGGCTGCGCGGGACGGTCCGGGCCGCCCAGGAGATCATCGAGCGGGTCAAGGCGGACGCGGTGGTCGGCTTCGGCGGCTACGTCGCGATGCCCGCCTACCTGGCCGCCAAGCGGGCCGGTGTGCCGATCGTGGTGCACGAGGCCAACGCCCGGCCCGGTCTGGCCAACAAGATCGGCGCCAGGTACAGCGACTTCGTCGCGGTCTCCACGCCGGACAGCAAGCTGCGGGACTCCCGCTACATCGGCATCCCGCTGCGCCGGACCATCGCCACCCTGGACCGCAACGCGGCCCGCCCGGAGGCCCGCCACTACTTCGGCCTCGACCAGCGGCTGCCCACCCTGCTGGTCTCCGGCGGCTCGCAGGGCGCGCGCCGGCTCAACGAGACCGTCACCGCCATCGCGCCGCGGCTCCAGCAGTACGGCGTGCAGATCCTGCACGCGGTCGGCCCGAAGAACGAGCTGCCGCAGGTCGACGACATCCCCGGGATGCCGCCGTACCGCGCGGTGCCGTACGTGGACCGGATGGACCTCGCGTACGCGGCGGCCGACCTGATGCTCTGCCGGGCCGGCGCCATGACGGTGGCCGAGCTCGCGGCGGTCGGCCTGCCCGCCGCCTTCGTGCCGCTGCCGATCGGCAACGGCGAGCAGCGGCTGAACGCCCAGCCGATGGTCAAGGCCGGCGGCGGCCTGCTGGTCGACGACGCCGAGCTGACCCCGGACTGGGTGCTGCAGAACGTGCTGCCGGTGCTCACCGACCCGCAGCGGCTCTGGGACATGAGCCGCGCCGCCGCCGAGTTCGGCCGCCGGGACGCCGACGAGCTGCTGGTCGGGATGGTGTACGAGGCGATCGAGGCTGCGCGGGGCGGCCGCCGTCGTGGCTGACGGTCGCCTCGCCGACCCGCCTCCGGCCCGACGGGCCGGAGGCGGACACCCCCGGGACGAGGTGGAGTTCGAGGCCGAGGAGTACGCTCCCCGGCTCCGGCTCTCCCGGCGGGGCGTCCTGGTGCTGGGCGCGCTGGTGGCCGCGGTGCTGGGCGTGCTGACCTGGGTGCTGTTCCTCTCCTCGGTGCTGGACGTGCGCAGCGTCGCGGTGCAGGGCGTCCAGGACGACCGGCTGACGGCCGACCAGGTCCGCGCCGCGATCGGCGGGGTCGGCGCCGGCCCGCTGGCCCGGGTGGACCTGGAGGACGCCAGACGGCGGGTCGAGGCGATCCCCCGGGTGGCCTCGGCCGAGGTCTGGCGCGGCTGGCCGCACACCCTGCGGGTGAAGATCACCCAGCGGAAGGCGGTGGCCGCCGTCAAGGGGGAGGACGGCCGGTTCACCCAGGTC
This sequence comes from Kitasatospora sp. NPDC052868, assembly GCF_044547105.1. Classification (NCBI taxonomy): domain Bacteria; kingdom Bacillati; phylum Actinomycetota; class Actinomycetes; order Kitasatosporales; family Streptomycetaceae; genus Kitasatospora; species Kitasatospora sp. NPDC052868. Next base: position 491,016 of record NZ_JBITZW010000001.1, read on the forward strand.
GACGCGGGCGGCGTGAGCTTCGCCACCGAGTCGGCCGCTCCCGAAGGGGTGCCGGTGGTGGAACTGCAACTCAGTCAGCAGGCGAAGGACGTCGAGGCGGTGATCACCCGTCCGCAACTGGTGCAGGGCGCGGTGATGGTGGCCGCGCGACTTCCGGCCGAAGTGGCGCAGCGGGCCGGGGCGGTGCTGGTGCACTCCTACGACGACATTCAGCTGCAGCTCAACGGGGGTGCGACGGTGCGCTGGGGGAGTCCGGAACAGAGTGATCGCAAGGCCCGGGTCCTGGTGGCACTGCTGCATCAGAAGGGTACGAACTTCGATGTGAGCACTCCGGACGCGCCGGCGGTGTCGGGATGATCCGGTAGGTTCTCTGTCTGGGGGAGGGGTTGACGCCTTTGGGTGTCGGCCCGAACCTAGGTGGTCACCCCGGTTTCATTAGCCGGTTGATGATCACATAGGCTCAAAAGAAAAAGGGAAGCTCGGCGTGTTCGTTGAAACACGAGCCCGGCGCGACCTAGTGTCCTGTGTCACCAGACTGTGTTCTCTGGCGATGTGACGGAGGCACAGCACTAACCCTAAAGGTCAAGTTTAGGGTTGGGGTCGGCGGTCGGCATTTCGGACATTCAGTCAGAAACCAGGCTCCCTACCCATCGACATCCGTCGGCACGGCATCCCACAGGCGCCGAGCCGACCCGGAAATTCGAGGCGAGAGGCCTTCGACGTGGCAGCACCGCAGAACTACCTCGCAGTCATCAAGGTCGTCGGTATCGGCGGCGGTGGTGTCAACGCCATCAACCGGATGATCGAGGTCGGTCTCAAGGGCGTCGAGTTCATCGCGATCAACACCGATGCGCAGGCCCTCCTGATGAGCGACGCCGACGTCAAGCTCGATGTGGGCCGTGAACTCACCCGGGGCCTGGGCGCCGGCGCCAACCCCGAGGTCGGCCGGAAGGCCGCCGAGGATCACCGCGAGGAGATCGAGGAGGTCCTCAAGGGGGCCGACATGGTCTTCGTGACCGCGGGCGAGGGCGGCGGCACCGGCACCGGCGGCGCGCCCGTCGTGGCCAACATCGCCCGCTCGCTCGGCGCCCTGACCATCGGCGTGGTCACCCGCCCCTTCACCTTCGAGGGCCGCCGTCGCGCCAACCAGGCCGAGGACGGCATCGCCGGCCTGCGCGAAGAGGTCGACACCCTCATCGTGATCCCCAACGACCGGCTGCTGTCCATCTCGGACCGCCAGGTCAGCGTGCTGGACGCGTTCCGCTCCGCCGACCAGGTGCTGCTCTCCGGTGTCCAGGGCATCACCGACCTGATCACCACCCCCGGTCTGATCAACCTGGACTTCGCCGACGTCAAGTCCGTCATGTCGGACGCCGGTTCGGCGCTGATGGGCATCGGCTCCGCCCGGGGCGAGGACCGCGCCAAGGCGGCCGCCGTGATGGCGATCTCCTCGCCGCTGCTGGAGGCGTCCATCGACGGCGCCCGCGGTGTGCTGCTCTCCATCTCCGGCGGCTCCGACCTCGGTCTGTTCGAGATCAACGAGTCGGCCCAGCTGGTCAGCGAGGCCGCCCACCCCGAGGCCAACATCATCTTCGGCGCGGTCATCGACGACGCGCTCGGCGACGAGGTCCGGGTCACCGTGATCGCGGCCGGCTTCGACGGCGGGCAGCCGCCGGCGATCGTCCGCGACCCGGTGGTCAAGGCCACCCCGGCGACGCCCCCGGCGGGCACGCCGAGCGCCGCGCCCGAGCGGCCGGCCGGTCGGCCGCCGTACGGGAACATCGGTTCGGTGACGTCCCGTTCGGACCACGACGGTTCGGTCGGCTCCCGACAGGCCGAGGCTCCGGCCACCGCGACCGCGGCCCCGGTGCCGCCGCAGGTGCAGCCGGTCCGCCAGCCGTTCGTGGAGAGCCCCGCCGAGGAGCTCGACGTCCCGGACTTCTTGAAGTAGTCCGTGGTGGAACACGCAGTACGCAACGGTGCTCACTTCGCCTTCACCGACCGGTGGGGCGGGGTGAGCACTTCGCCGTACGGGGAGTTGAACCTCGGCGGCGCGGTGGGGGACGACCCGCAGGCCGTCCGGGAGAACCGGGCGATCGCGGCCCGCTCGCTCGGGCTCGACCCGGCGGACGTGGTGTGGATGAACCAGGTGCACGGCGCGGAGGTCGCGGTGGTGACCGGGCGCCAACCCCAGGGGCAGGCCCCGACCGTGGACGCGGTGGTCACCGACCGGCCGCTGGCGCTGGCGGTGCTGACCGCCGACTGCACCCCGGTCCTGCTGGCCGACCCGGTGGCGGGCGTGGTGGGCGCGGCCCACGCGGGCCGGCCCGGGCTGGCGGCGGGCGTGGTGCCCGCGGTGGTCCGGGCGATGGTGGAGCTGGGCGCCGAGCCCGGGCGGATCACCGCCGCCACCGGCCCCGCGGTCTGCGGCCGCTGCTACGAGGTGCCGGCCGCGCTGCGGGCCGAGGTGGCCGAGGCGGTGCCGGCCGCGTACGCCGAGACCTCCTGGGGGACCCCGGCGCTGGACGTGGCGCAGGGAGTGGCGGCGCAACTGGCCGCTGCGGGGGTCACCGAGTTGGTGCGATCATCTGTCTGCACCCTCGAATCCGCCGATCACTACTCCTACCGTCGCGAGCAGCGGACGGGTCGGCTCGCGAGCTACGTCTGGTTGGGCTCTGAACTCTCATGACGAACGACATCTACGGACCGTTCCCGGGCAGCGCCGAGTTCTCGGCGGCCCTGACGGAGGGCCAGCGGGCCCGGTACGAGGAACTCGGCTCCAACCTCGAGGTCGTCGAGCGCCGGATCGCCGACGCCTGTGCGGCCGCGGGGCGGGCGCGGGACGAGGTCAGGCTGGTCGTGGTGACCAAGACCTACCCGGCCGAGGACACCGCGCTGCTGGCCGGGCTGGGCGTCACCGATGTCGCGGAGAACCGCGACCAGGACGCCGGGCCCAAGGCGGAGCAGTGCAGAAACCTTCCGCTGGACTGGCACTTCGTCGGCCAGCTGCAGACCAACAAGGTCCGCTCGGTGGTCCGGTACGCGAACCACGTGCACTCGGTGGACCGCGCGCGCCTGGTCGGCTCGCTCTCCGCCGCGGTGCTCAAGTCGGAGCGTCCGGAGCTGGGCTGCCTGGTGCAGGTGGCGCTGGACAAGGAGAGCGGCGAGGGCGAGGGCCGGGCCGGGGTCGCGCCGGAGGACGTCGCGGCGCTGGCCGACGCGATCGCCGACGCGCCCGGGCTGCGGCTGGACGGTGTGATGACCGTCGCCCCGCTCGCCGGGCCGCTGGCCGGCGACCCGGCCCGCGCCTTCGAGCGGCTGGCGGAAATCGCAACCGCCGTACGCACGGCCCATCCTGCTGCCACGATGGTTTCCGCAGGAATGAGTGGTGACCTGGAGCAGGCGATTGCCGCCGGGGCGACACATGTGCGCGTCGGAACGGCGGTACTCGGAGTGCGGTCACCCCTCAGGTAACGTCACCGGGTAGTAGATCAGACTGCAGGACAAAATAGGACAGAAACTAGCAGCTTTCCAGAGCGCTAGCGAACCGTGGATCGCAGCTCCGCGGCACCCACCCACGATCTCTGACCGGCCGTCGGCCTGACGGTCCTTCGCGGGCGGGCCGCGGGTATCCGCAGACGGGGCCGGACGGCCCGGTCGTCGGGACGGAGTCGATCCACCACGGAGCAGGCGGAGCGAGCGACCATCGACGGCGCGCGTTCGCGAAGCGACCACCGAGCGCAGCGAGGTGGGCATGAGCGGAGGAGACAGGAGCATGGCCGGCGCAATGCGCAAGATGGCGGTCTACCTCGGCCTCGTGGAGGACGAGACGTACGACGGCCAGGGGTACGACCCCGACGACGACTACGACGCGGACCCCGAGCCGATTCGCACGGGGCGGACGGAGGACATCCCCCGCCCGGCGTCGCCGGCGCCCGCCCCGGTCTCCTCGATCACGCCGCAGCCGGTGCCGGCCGCGGTACCGATTCGGCAGGAGCCCCCGAGGATGGCCCCAGTGTCGTCCATCACACCCGAACGCCGCCACAACCTGGAGAAGAGCGCCCCGGTGATCATGCCCAAGGTAGTGAACGAACGAGAGCCCTACCGCATCACCACGCTGCACCCTCGGACCTACAACGAGGCCCGTACGATCGGGGAACAGTTCCGTGGCGGCACCCCTGTGATCATGAATTTGACCGAGATGGACGACACCGATGCGAAGCGGCTCGTAGACTTCGCCGCTGGACTCGTCTTCGGTCTGCACGGCAGTATCGAGCGCGTGACGCAGAAGGTGTTCCTGCTGTCTCCTGCTAACGTCGATGTCACGGCGGAGGACAAGGCTCGGATCGCCGAGGGTGGGTTCTTCAACCAGAGCTGACCCGGCCACGACTTTACGTGTGGATCTGATCGACAGTGAGTTAACGACAGGCGACAGGCCGAATGGCCCGAGTACAGGGGAGAGGGAAGCGCGATGGGGATCGTGTGGGCGGTGCTCTACTACGCGCTGACCGTCTTCCTGGTGTTCCTGCTTGTGCGGCTGGTGATGGACTGGGTCTTCCAGTTCGCGCGTTCGTGGCGGCCCGGCAAGGCCATGGTCCTGGTCCTGGAGGCCACGTACACTGTCACGGATCCGCCGCTCAAGCTTCTTCGGCGGTTCATCCCGCCGTTGCGTCTCGGGGGCGTGGCGCTCGACCTGTCCTTCTTCGTACTGATGATCATTGTGTATGTCCTGATCTCGCTTGTGCGGCCCTAGTCGTAGGTGAGCGATGCGACAGGATGCCGGTGTGCCGACGATCACGTTGAGGTGAAGAGATGCCATTGACCCCCGAGGACGTTCGGAACAAGCAGTTCACGACCGTCCGCCTGCGCGAAGGCTATGACGAGGACGAGGTCGATGCCTTCCTCGACGAGGTCGAGGCGGAGCTGACCCGCCTTCTCCGCGAGAACGAGGACCTGCGCGCCAAGCTGGCCGCCGCGACCCGTGCCGCCGCGCAGAACCAGGCCAACATGCGCAAGGAGCCGCCACAGGACTCGCGTCCCGGCGCCCCCGTGCCGGCCGCCATATCCGGCCCGCCGGTCCCCGGGCAGCAGGGCCCCGGCCCGCAGCAGATGGGTGGCCCCGGCGGTCCGCAGCAGATGGGCGGCCCGCAGCAGCAGCAGATGGGCAACCAGCCGCTCGGCCTGCCGTCCGGCGCGCCGCAGCTCCCGTCCGGGCAGGGCGGCCCGATGGGCGGCCCGCAGCAGCAGATGAACCAGACCATGGGCGGCCAGCAGCAGCTGGTCCAGCCGATGGGCGGTCAGATGCTCCAGCCGATGGGCGGCCCGATGGGCCAGCAGGGTCCCGGCCAGGGCAACCCCATGGGCCAGGGCATGGGCCAGGGTATGGGCCAGCAGCAGATGCAGCAGATGGGCGGCCCGATGGGCGGCCAGCAGCAGCAGATGGGCGGCCCGATGGGCGGTCCGATGCAGCAGCAGGGCCCCGGTGGCGACAGCGCCGCCCGCGTCCTGGCGCTCGCCCAGCAGACCGCCGACCAGGCGATCTCCGAGGCCCGTTCCGAGGCCAACAAGATCGTCGGCGAGGCGCGCAGCCGGGCCGAGGGCCTGGAGCGGGACGCCCGTGCCAAGGCCGACGCCCTGGAGCGGGACGCGCAGGAGAAGCACCGCGTCGCGATGGGCTCCCTGGAGTCCGCCCGGGCCACGCTGGAGCGCAAGGTCGAGGACCTGCGGGCGTTCGAGCGTGAGTACCGGACGCGCCTGAAGTCCTACCTGGAGACCCAGCTGCGCCAGCTGGAGTCGCAGGCGGACGACTCGCTCGCCCCGCCGCGCATCCCGGCCACCGCCTCGCTGCCGCCGGCCGCGTCGTCGATGGCCCCGGCCGGTGCGTCCGCGATGAGCAGCGGTGCCCCGAGCTTCGGTGGCAACCAGCCGTCCTTCGGCGGCAACCAGCCGTCGTTCGGCGGGCAGAGCTCCTTCGGCGGCAACAACGGTGCGCCGAGCTTCGGCGGGCAGTCCTCCGGTGGCAACTCCGGTGCGCCGCAGATGGCCCCGGCCGGGATGACCCAGCCGATGGCCGCCGTCCGGCCGCAGCCGCCGCAGCCGATGCAGCAGGCGCCGGCGCCGATGCGCGGGTTCCTGATCGACGAGGACGGCGACAACTGAGGTTGTAGCCGGGCACTTCGAGGGCGCCCCCGTCTGACCTTCCGGGTCATGGCGGGGGCGCCCTCGTCGGTGTGTCCGGGTCCGGTCGGGCCGGGGGCGGTGGGGTCGGGGGTGCCTCCCGGGGCGGGCCGGCGCTCGGGCCGGGGGTACGGCGAAGCCGCCGCCATCCGGGGGTGGCGGCGGCTTCGGGGCTTTCCGGTCAGGCCTTGCGGAGCTGGAAGGCGAGGCCGAGGGCCTCGTCGGAGAAGGTCTCCGACTCCCAGTCGGCGGCGCCGGCCGCGAAGTCGGTGGCCAGCACCTCCTCGGCGACCAGCGGGCCGTGCTCGGCGATCGCCTCGGCGGTCTCCTCGTTGGCGGCCCGCCAGCGCAGCACGATCCGGTCGGAGACGTCCAGGCCGGAGTTCTTCCGGGCCTCCTGGATCTGGCGGATGGCGTCGCGGGCGACGCCCAGGCGCTTGAGCTCCGGGGTGATGTGCAGGTCGAGCGCGACGGTGGCGCCGGACTCGTTGGCGACCGCCCAGCCCTCGCGCGGGGTCTCGGTGATGACGAGCTCGTCCGGGCCCAGCTCGATCCGCTCGCCGTTCAGCTCCACGCCGGTGGTGCCGGTCGAGCGCAGCTCGGCGGCGAGCCGGGCGGCGTCGGCGGCGGCGACCACCTTGGCCACGTCCTGCACGCCCTTGCCGAAGCGCTTGCCCAGCGCGCGGAAGTTGGCCTTGGCGGTGGTGTCGACCAGCGAGCCGCCGACCTCCGCCAGCGACTCCAGGGCGGAGACGTTGAGCTCCTCGGCGATCTGCGCGCGCAGGTCCGCGGGCAGCTCCTCCCAGCCCTGGGCGGCGATCAGCGCCCGGGAGAGCGGCTGGCGGGTCTTCACCCCGGACTCGGCGCGGGTGGCCCGGCCGAGCTCGACCAGCCGGCGCACCAGCGCCATGTGGCGCGAGAGGTCGGTGTCGATCAGGGTCTCGTCCGCCTGCGGCCAGGTGGCCAGGTGGACCGAGGCCGGGGCGTCCGGGGTGACCGGGACGACCAGGTCCTGCCAGACCCGCTCGGTGATGAACGGGGTGAGCGGGGCCATCAGCCGGGTGACCGTCTCCAGGGCCTCGTGCAGGGTGGCGAGCGCGGCCGCGTCACCCTGCCAGAAGCGGCGGCGGCCGCGGCGGACGTACCAGTTGGAGAGGTCGTCGACGAAGGCGGAGAGCAGCTTGCCGGCCCGCTGGGTGTCGTAGGCCTCCAGTGCCGCGTCGGTCTCCCGGACCAGGGTGTTGAGCTCCGAGAGCACCCAGCGGTCCAGCTGCGGGCGGTCGGCCGGCGCCGGGTCGGCCGCGGAGGGGGCCCACCCGGAGGTCCGGGCGTACAGGGCCTGGAAGGCGACGGTGTTCCAGTAGGTGAGGAGGGTCTTGCGGACCACCTCCTGGATGGTGCCGTGGCCGACCCGGCGGGCCGACCAGGGCGAGCCGCCGGCCGCCATGAACCAGCGGACGGCGTCGGCGCCGTGCTGGTCCATCAGCGGGATCGGCTGCAGGATGTTGCCCAGGTGCTTGGACATCTTGCGGCCGTCCTCGGCCAGGATGTGGCCCAGGCAGACGACGTTCTCGTAGCTGTTCTTGTCGAACACCAGGGTGCCGACGGCCATCAGCGTGTAGAACCAGCCGCGGGTCTGGTCGATCGCCTCGGAGATGAACTGCGCCGGGTAGCGCTTCTCGAACAGCTCCTTGTTCTGGTACGGGTAGCCGTACTGGGCGAAGGGCATCGAGCCCGAGTCGTACCAGGCGTCGATCACCTCGGGCACGCGGGTGGCGGTACCGGAGCACTCGCGGCAGTCGAAGGTGACGTCGTCGATGAACGGGCGGTGCGGGTCGAGGCCGCTCTGGTCGGTGCCGGTGAGCTCGGAGAGCTCGGCCAGCGAGCCGACGCAGGCCAGGTGGCCCTCCTCGCAGCGCCAGATCGGCAGCGGGGTGCCCCAGTAGCGGTTGCGGCTCAGCGCCCAGTCGATGTTGTTGTTCAGCCAGTCGCCGAAGCGGCCGTGCTTGACCGTCTCCGGGTACCAGTTGGTGGCCTCGTTCTCGCGGATCAGCGCGTCCTTGACGGCGGTGGTCCGGATGTACCAGGACGGCTGCGCGTAGTAGAGCAGCGCGGTGTGGCAGCGCCAGCAGTGCGGGTAGCTGTGCTCGTACGGCAGGTGGCGGAAGAGCAGGCCGCGCTCCTGGAGGTCCTTGACCAGCGCCTCGTCGGCCTTCTTGAAGAACTGGCCGCCGACCAGCGGGACGGCCGGGTCGAAGGTGCCGTCGGCGAGCACCGGGTTGACCACGGGCAGGCCGTAGCGGCGGCAGGTCGCGAGGTCGTCCGCGCCGAAGGCGGGGGACTGGTGGACGATGCCGGTGCCGTCCTCGGTGGTGACGTAGTCGGCGTTGAGGACGTAGTGCGCGTTCTCGATCTCGACCAGGTCGAACGGGCGCCGGTAGGCCCAGCGCTCCATCTCGGCGCCGGTGAAGGACTGGCCGGTGGCCTCCCAGCCCTCGCCGAGGGCCTTGGCCAGCAGCGGCTCGGCGACGACCAGCCGCTCGTTGCCGTCGGTGGCCACCACGTAGGTGACCTCGGGGTGGACGGCGGCGGCGGTGTTGGAGACCAGGGTCCAGGGGGTGGTCGTCCAGACCAGCAGCGCGGCCTCGCCGGCCAGCGGGCCGCCGGTCAGCGGGAAGCGGACGAAGACCGAGGGGTCGACGACGGTCTCGTAGCCCTGGGCCAGCTCGTGGTCGGACAGGCCGGTGCCGCAGCGCGGGCACCAGGGGGCGACCCGGTGGTCCTGGACCAGCAGGCCCTTGTCGAAGATCTGCTTGAGCGACCACCAGACGGACTGCACGTAGGACGGGTCCATGGTGCGGTACGCCTCGTCGAGGTCGACCCAGTACCCCATGCGGGTGGTCAGCTCGGTGAAGGCGTCGGTGTGGCGGGTCACCGACTCGCGGCACTTGGCGTTGAACTCGGCGATGCCGTACGCCTCGATGTCCTGCTTGCCGGAGAAGCCGAGCTCCTTCTCGACGGCCAGCTCGACCGGGAGGCCGTGGCAGTCCCAGCCGGCCTTGCGGGCGACGTGGTAGCCCTTCATGGTCCGGTAGCGCGGGAAGACGTCCTTGAAGACGCGGGCCTCGATGTGGTGGGCGCCGGGCATGCCGTTGGCGGTCGGCGGGCCCTCGTAGAAGACCCACTCGGGGCGGCCCTCGGACTGCTCCAGGCTGCGCTGGAAGACCTTGTTGTCCTGCCAGAAGGAGAGGATCTGGTGCTCCAGCACAGGCAGATCGACCTGGGCGGGGACGGAGTTGTAAGTGGTCATCGCGGTTGTCATACCTCCGGCGGATGTGGACGGGATCCGACGGAGGGACGAGACGGCATGCCGCCCCGCGGTACCACCCTCCTTGGCCGCAGTACTGCTCGCGGCCCTCTTGTTTGGGCTTGCTGCCGGGTCTAGTAGGCCGGTGGCCGTTCTTCCGGCGGCTCCGGGGTGATCTTCCCGCCGCGCACGCCCCCGGGCTCACACCGTCCCCGGGTCTCTGCTGGCTGCGTGCGTCGGTACTCGTCCCATCTGCGCCTTGCAGGCCCAGTGTATCGGCCGCGGCAAGTCGGTTTGCCCGGCGCGCAGGGTGCGGTTAGCCGGGGGTGTTCTGGGCACAACTCAGGTCAGCGCGCGGGGCGGGGCGGCTGTGACGGCTGCCTGGGTGGGATCATTGTGAGGCGTCGGTATGTCAGGTTGTGACCGGTTTTGATGGGGATTATCGTTCCGGCACTGGAAGCCGCCGGGAACCGGCGGCTCGATTCGTTCGTAGATGGGGTCGAAGCCATGGCTGAGAAGGCAACCGGCGCGGGCACCGCCACCAAGCGGGCACGCAAGGCCGTGGCAGGCGATCCAGGGGAGGGGACCGTGACCACTACCGCACGGCACAAGACCAGCACCGACAGCGCCCGGGTGGCCGCGAGCCGGGTCCGGACACCGGTCGTGACCGGGGCCCGCGGCGGCGCCGAGTCGGTGGACCCGGCCGAGCTGCCGGTCCGCCCGGGCGAGGACCCGTGGACCTCCGAGGAGGTGCACGAGCTGCACGCCGAGCTGATCAGCGAGCTGGACCGGCTGCAGAACGAGATCGACGCCTCCGAGGCGGCCATCTCCGGGCTGATGCGCGACTCCAACGACGGAGCCGGCGACGACCAGGTGGACGCCGGTACGAAGAACATCTCGCGGGAGAGCGAGCTGGCGCTGGCCAACAACGCCCGGGACAGCCTCGCCCAGACCGAGCGCGCGCTGGCCCGGCTGGAGGGCGTCGGCTTCGGCACCTGCGAATCCTGCGGCCAGGCCATCGGCAAGGCGCGGATGCAGGCCTTCCCCCGGGCGACGCTCTGCGTCCAGTGCAAGGCCAAGCAGGAACGCCGCTGACCGGGGCGACGCGGGGGGTCGGGCTTGCCGTACGCTCGACCCCGTAACGTCGCCCGACTCGTCGCGATCGACGATCGTCGGCCCACCCTCCCCCACCCTTCGACCGGGGGGACCCCCATCGGCAGCGGAGCGGATCATCAGTACGCAAGGTTCCCCTCAGACGCGGGACGAGTCCGTCCCGACCCCCGCCGACGTTGTGGAGGAGGCCGTGGCCGAGCCCGATGAGGCGGTCGCCGCGACCGGGGAGGCGGCGGCGCCGAAGGGCCGCCGCCGGATCGGTGTGCTGCTGGTCGTCGCCCTGCTCGCCTACCTGATCGACCTCGGCAGCAAGCTGCTGGTGGTGGCCCGGCTGGAGAACCACGCGCCGATCAAGGTCATCGGCGATGTGATGACCTTCCAGGTGATCCGCAACTCCGGTGCGGCCTTCGGCATGGGCCAGGCGCTGACCGTGGTGTTCACGATGATCGCGTCGGCCGTCATCGTGGTGATCTGGCGGATCGCCCGCAAGCTGTACAGCCTGCCCTGGGCGATCGCGCTCGGCCTGCTGCTCGGCGGGGCGCTCGGCAACCTCACCGACCGGCTGTTCCGCGCCCCGGGCGTCTTCCGGGGCCACGTGGTGGACTTCATCTCCGTCCAGCACTTCGCCGTCTTCAACCTGGCCGACTCGGCGATCGTCTGCGGCGGCATCCTCGTGGTGCTGCTCTCCTTCCGGGGCAGCAACCCGGACGGGACCGTCCACCAGCCGGCCAAGGGCGAGTAGGGGCGGTCCGAGGGGCGGCCGCCGCCGGGCGTCGGGGGCGGGCCCCGCAGTCCGGCATACTCGTACGGGTGAGTACCGCAGCGCAGATCCGCAGCCTCCCCGTTCCCGACGGCCTTGAGGGCGAGCGCCTCGACGCCGCCCTCGCCCGGATGTTCGGCTTCTCCCGGACCAAGGCCGCCGAGCTGGCCGCCGACGGCAAGGTGACGCTCGACGGCGCCGTGGCCGGCAAGTCGGACCGGGTGACGGCCGGCTCCTGGCTGGAGGTCGAGATCCCCGCCCCCGCCGCGCCCGTGCAGATCGTCGCCGAGCACGTCGAGGGCATGCGCATCGTCCATGACGACGAGGACATCGTGCTCGTCGACAAGCCGGTCGGCGTCGCCGCCCACCCCAGCCCCGGCTGGACCGGCCCGACCGTGATCGGCGGCCTGGCCGCGGCCGGCTACCGGATCTCCACCTCGGGCGCCGCCGAGCGCCAGGGTGTCGTGCACCGCCTGGACGTCGGCACCTCCGGTCTGATGGTGGTCGCCAAGTCCGAGCGCGCCTACACCGACCTCAAGCGGCAGTTCCACGACCGGGTGACCGAGAAGAAGTACCACACCCTCGTCCAGGGCCACCCGGACCCGATGAGCGGCACCGTGGACGCGCCGATCGGCCGCCACCCCAGCTCCGACTGGAAGTGGGCGGTCACCAAGGACGGCAAGGCCTCCGTCACCCACTACGACCTGATCGAGGCCTACCGGGCCGCCTCGCTGCTGGACATCAAGCTGGAGACCGGCCGCACCCACCAGATCCGGGTGCACATGTCCGCGCTGCGCCACCCCTGCGTCGGCGACCTCACCTACGGCGCCGACCCGACGCTCGCCAAGCGGCTCGGGCTGAGCCGACAGTGGCTGCACGCCGTCTCGCTGGCCTTCGAGCACCCGGCCGACGGCGAGTGGGTGCAGTTCTCCAGCGAGTACCCGGCGGACCTGCGCAAGGCGCTGGACATCATCTCCTCCGAGAGCTGAGGGGTACGGCCATGAGTGCCTTCGCGGCGCGGATCCGGGTGGCCGGGGGCGAGGACGACCTGGCGCTGGTGCACGGCGTGCGGCGCGCGGTGTTCATCGTCGAGCAGGAGATCCCCGAGGACGAGGAGTGGGACGACCTCGACGCCACCTCCGAGCACCTGCTCGCGGTCGGCCCGCAGGGCGAGCCGCTCGGCACCGCCCGGCTGATCCACGGGGAGCAGGCGCTCAAGCTCACCGGCGGGATCGAGGGCCGGGTGCTGCTCGGCCGGCTCGCGGTGGTGAAGGCGGCGCGCGGCACCGGGCTGGGCGCCGAGCTGGTGCGGGCGGTGGAGGCGGCCGGACGCGCGCGGGGAGCGCGTGAGGTCGAGCTGCACGCCCAGGTCCAGGCGCTGGGCTTCTACGAGCGGCTCGGCTACGCCGCCGAGGGGCCGGTCTACGACGACGCGGGGATCCCGCACCGGACGATGACCCGGGTCCTCTAGCTAGGCCCTGTCCGGCCGATCTTGCCGGGCGCACGACGCCGGGCATCCTCCCCCAGCCTCCGGCCGGGAGGTGCCCCCACCTGACCGCGCGCCCGAATCGCCCGAGTACGTCCAGTACGAGGACGATCCGGGCGCACGCCCAGCCGGGCGCGGATTGGGGGTACCTCCCGGCCGAAGGCTGGGGGAGCCGCGCGCTGATCCGCCAAGATCGACCGGACAGGGCCTAGGGCTGTCCTGGCACTCCTCCGTCGACGGGGGCGGGTGCCGGGGTGGCTCGGGGGTGTTCCGGCGGCCTTTATCGGACGCCTACCGGCCCGGCGGATACGATCACCGACCATGGAGTTCGGTGGGGCGTGGCGCCGGTGGCGCGGCCGTGGGACGACGGCCGGACGGAGGCTGCTGGCCGGTGCCGCGGCCCTGGTGCTGGTGGCCGGGGTGGGTACGGCGGTGGCCGTGGCGGCCGGCGGGGAGCAGGCGGTCCGCCAGGAGGATCGTTTCCTCGCCATGCCGGAGACCCCCGGCAGCGACCAACAGGTCCAGCTGGACACCTCCTTCTTCACCGCCGGCGAGGGCCCGCGCCCGGCGATCCTGCTGGCCCACGGGTTCGGCGGGTCCAAGGAGGGCGAGCGGGAGCGGGCCGAGCAGCTCGCCCGGCAGGGCTACGCCGTCCTGACCTGGTCGGCCCGCGGCTTCGGGCGCTCCGGCGGCCGGATCGGCCTCAACGCGCCCGACCGGGAGGTGGAGGACGTCCGGCACCTGGTCGACTGGCTCGCCCAGCGGCCCGAGGTGCGCCTGGACGCCGCCGGCGACCCCCGGGTGGGAATCACCGGCGCCTCGTACGGCGGCGCGGTGGCGCTGCTCGGCTCCGCCTACGACCAGCGGATCGACGCGGTCGCCTCCCAGATCACCTGGTGGAACCTGGCCGACGCGCTGTTCCCGCAAGGGGTGCAGGGCTCGGGCGCCGCGGACGGGGTGTTCAAGAAGCTCTGGGCCGGCATCTTCTTCACCACCGGTGCTGCCGGCGACCTCGGCCCCTCGGGCGGCGCGCCGCGCGGCGGCACCCGGCCGGAGCCGGCCCCGGACGGCCCGGTCGGCTGCGGGCGGTTCCTGGACACGCTGTGCCGGATGTACGACCGGGTCGCCACCAACGGGCACGCCGACGCGGAGGCCGTCGCCCTGCTGGACCGCTCCAGCCCGAGCTCGGTGGCCGACCGGCTCAAGGCGCCCACCCTGGTCGTCCAGGGCCAGCAGGACTCGCTGTTCCCGCTCGACCAGGGCGACGCGATCGCCCGGGCCGTCGCCGCCAACGGCGCACCGGTGGCCGTCGACTGGTTCGCGGGCGGACACGACGGCGGCACCGACACCAGCGAGCGGGTGGACGACCGGGTCGGCGCCTGGTTCGACCGCTACCTGAAGAACCCCGCCGCCCCGGGCGCGGGCGGCGACACCGGTCCGGCCTTCCGGGTCACCCGCACCGGCGGCGTCGACTCCACCGGCTTCCAGGCCGTGCTGCGCGGCGCCACCGCCGACGCCTACCCCGGCCTCGGCGGCACCGGCTCGCGCACCGTCCCGCTGAACGGCCCCGAGCAGACCTTCGCCAATCCGCCCGGCGGCGCCCCGCCGAACATCTCCACGCTCCCCGGCATCGGCGCGCTCAGCCAGGCCGCCGCGCTGGGGGCCGGGATCTCGCTGGACTTCCCCGGACAGCACGCCACCTTCGACTCCGCGGCGCTGGACGCCCCGCTGCACCTGACCGGGCAGCCGACGGTCGCGGTGAAGGTCCAGGCCGACCGGCCGGACGCGGTGCTGTTCGCCAAGCTCTACGACGTCGGGCCGGACGGCGGGCAGACGCTGCCGCAGCAGCTGGTCGCCCCGCTGCGGGTGACCGGCGCCGACGCGCCCGGCGGACGCACCGTCACCGTCGCCCTGCCCGCCGTCGACCACACCTTCGCCGCCGGGCACCGGCTGCGCCTCGTCCTGGCCAGCACCGACCTGGCGTACGCCTCGCCCGCCGAGCCGGCCGCGTACAAGGCCGCCGTGGCCGGGGCGCTCACCGTGCCGACCGTGGACGCGCTGGTCACCGAGGCCGCGCCGCTGCCCGCCCGGACCTGGCTGCTGCCGCTGGTGGCCGTCGCGGTTGCGGCGGCGCTGCTGGTGCCCCGGATGCGGCGGCGGGGCCGGCGGCGCGGGCCCGCGTTCGACCCGGCGCTGGCCGGCGTCCCGCTGCAGATCACCGGCCTCAGCAAGCGCTACAAGGGTGCCGCCGACCGGTACGCCGTCCGGGAGCTGGGCTTCCGGGTGGAGCAGGGCCAGGTGCTCGGTCTGCTCGGCCCGAACGGCGCGGGCAAGACCACCACGCTGCGGATGCTGATGGGCCTGATCAGGCCCGACGAGGGCGAGATCAGGATCTTCGGGCACGCGGTGCGCCCCGGCGCGCCGGTGCTCTCCCGGGTCGGCGCCTTCGTCGAGGGCGCGGGCTTCCTGCCGCACCTCAGCGGCCGCGCCAACCTGCGGCTCTACTGGCAGGCCACCGGCCGCCCGACCGAGGACGCGCACCTCGACGAGGCACTGGCCATCGCCGACCTCGGCGAGGCGCTGGACCGGGCGGTGCGGACCTACTCGCAGGGCATGCGCCAGCGGCTGGCGATCGCCCAGGCCATGCTCGGCCTGCCGGACCTGCTGATCCTGGACGAGCCGACCAACGGGCTGGACCCGCCGCAGATCCGCGAGATGCGCGAGGTGATGATCCGCTACGCGGCCGCCGGACGGACCGTGATCGTCTCCAGCCACCTGCTGTCGGAGGTGGAGCAGAGCTGTACCGACCTGGTGGTGATGGACCACGGCCGGCTGGTCACCACCGGCGCGGTCGCCGAGATCGTGGGCGGCGGCGAGCTGCTGCTGATCGGCACACCCGCCTCGTACGGCCCGCAGGAGCTGGCGGTGGCCGCCGACAAGGCGGGCGAGCTGGCGGGCGTCGGCTCGGTGGACGCGGTCGAGGGCGGGCTGCTCGTCCGGCTGGACGGCATGGCGGCCAGCGAGCTGCTGGCCGAACTGGTCCGGCTGGGGGTGCCGGTGGAGCGGGCCGGTCCGCACCGCCGGCTGGAGGACGCATTCCTGTCGCTGATCGGAGGTGCCGCATGACGACGGCCGTTTCGCCGGACCACGCGCCCGGGTACCGGGCGGGCCGCACGCTCCCGCTGCGGATCGAGGCCATGCGCCAGCTGCGGCGCCGGCGCACCATGGTGATCGGCGGGGTGCTGGCGGCGATGCCGTTCGTGATCCTGGCGGCGTTCCAGATCGGCGGCACCCCGAGCCGGGCCGACCGGACCACCTTCATCGAGCTGGCCACCGCCTCCGGGCCCAACTTCGCGACCACCATGCTCTTCATGGGCACCGGCTTCCTGTTGGTGATCCCGGTCGCGCTGTTCTGCGGGGACACCGTGGCCTCGGAGGCCAGCTGGTCCTCGCTGCGCTACCTGCTGGCCGCACCGGTGCCGCGGGCCCGGCTGCTGGCCCGCAAGTTCGCGGTGGGGCTGGCGTTCTCGGCGGCGGCCGTGGTGCTGCTGCCGGCGATCGGGCTGCTGGTCGGCACGGCCGCGTACGGCTGGGGGGACCTGAGGCTCCCGGCCGGGGCGAGCCTGTCGGCGGGGGAGGCGCTGCCGCGGCTGGCGGTCGCGGTGGCCTTCGTGTTCCTGAGCGAGATCGTGATCGCCGCGCTGGCGTTCTGGCTGTCCACCGCCACCGACGCGCCGCTCGGCGCGGTCGGCGGGGCGGTGTTCGCCTCGATCGTCACCGGGGTGCTGGACGCCGTGACCGCGCTCGGCGACCTGCGGGAGTGGCTGCCCGCGCACTGGCAGTACGCGTGGGCGGACGCCCTGCAGCCGCAGCTGGAGTGGGGCGGCATGGTGCAGGGGGTGTCGCTGTCGCTCTCCTACGCGGTGGTGCTGCTCGCGCTGGCCTTCCGGGGCTTCGCCCGCAAGGACGTGGTGTCCTGACGCCGGGTGGCTGCCGGACGCGGGGTGGGGCCTGACGCGGGGTGGGGTTTGACGCCGGGTGGGGCCGGGGCGGCCCCACCCGGGCGGGCTCACTTGACCGGCGAGTAGACCCGCTCGATCTGCTGGGTGCCGGTACGGGTGCGGTAGGAGCGCGTCCACTTGGTGGTGGCGTCCTTGCGGGTCCGGTCGGACAGGACGTAGTAGTCCATCTGGGTCTGGCCCGGGGTGATGTCCAGGACGCCGTAGCCGTGCGAGTCCAGGTCCACCCACTTGATGTGCGGGTTGGCGGCCTTGATCGCGGCGGCGGCCGCCAGCGAGATGGTCTGCGGTGCGACCTTGAGGATGTCGTCGATGTTGTCGGAGGTGACCGAGGTGACCACGAACTCGGTGGCGGCGCTGCCCGAGAGCGGGTAAGTGGCGGCCTCGTTCGGGACGTCCGACGCCCAGGCGGAGTGGATGTCACCGGTCAGGAAGACGGTGTTGTTGATGCCGTTCGACGTGAGGTGGCCGAGCAGCTCGCGGCGGTCGTGGGTGTAGCCGTCCCACTGGTCGGTGTTGATCGCCAGGCCCTCGCCGGGCAGGCCGAGCAGCTTGGCCAGCGGGCGCAGGATGTAGTCGGGCAGCGAGAAGAAGGCGACCGGGGAGATCATCACCTCGTTGCCGATCAGCCGCCAGGTGGTGTCGGAGGCGGTGAGCCCGGCCTTCAGCCAGTCCATCTGGGCGCGGCCGGTGATGGTGCGGTCCGCCGAGTCGACGTCGCCGTTGCCGACCTTGACCTGCTGCGAGCGGAACGAGCGCTGGTCCATCAGGTGCAGGTCGGCCAGCTTGCCGTAGCGCAGCCGGCGGTAGGTGGTGCCGGCGACGGACGGGCGGACCGGCATCCACTCGAAGTAGGCCTGCTTGGCGGCGGCCATCCGGTTCGACCAGTCGCCCTCGGCGCCGGGGGTGTGGTTCTCGGCGCCGCCGGACCAGGCGTCGTTGGCGAACTCGTGGTCGTCCCAGATGGCTATCGTCGGGATCTGCGCGTGCAGCGCCTGGAGGTCCTCGTCGGTCTTGTAGCGGCCGTGCCGGGTGCGGTAGTCGGCGAGGTCGAGGATCTCGTGGGTGGGCGCGTGCGGGCGGACGACGGTGCCGCGGGCGCAGAACTCGCCGGTCTTGTACTCGTAGATGTAGTCGCCGAGGAAGAGGAAGGCGTCGAGGTCGCCCCGGGCCGCGAGGTGGCGGTACGCGGAGAAGTAGCCGGCCTCCCAGTTGGCGCAGGACGCCACGCCGAAGCGCAGACGGGCGAGGGCGGCGTTGGCGGCCGGGGTGGTGTGGGTGCGGCCGACGGGCGAGACGGTGCCGCCGGCGCTGAAGCGGTACCAGTAGGCGGTGTCCGGGGTCAGACCGCGGACGTCGGCCTTGACGGTGTGGTCGGCGGCGGCGGTGGCGATCACCGTGCCGCTCGCCGCGATCCGGGTGAAGGCCTTGTCGGTGGCCAGCTCCCAGCGGACGTCGGTGTCCGGGCCGGTGGCGGAGCCGGGGACGGCCTCGGGAGTCGGGGTGACCCTGGTCCAGAGCAGGATGCCGTCGGGCAGCGGGTCGCCGGAGGCGATGCCGTGGAGGAACTGCGGGGCGGTCGCGGCCTCGGCGGTGGTGCCGAGGGCGAGCGGGAGGGCGGCGGCGCCGGCCACGAGGGCGGTGGCCTTCAGCACCTGGCGGCGGTGCGGGCGGGCAGCGGTCATGTCATCGACAAGGTCAGTCACGGCGGACAGGCTACCGGGCGGTAATGATGCGTTCCATATGTTGAACTGACTGTTTGTCGCCGATTCACCGGGGTGTGACGTCCCGCCACCGGTGCGGGTGCGCGAGGTCACCCGGCGGTCATGAGCGATGATGGGGACACCCCCGACCACCGCTGCAAGGAAGTCCGACCGTGGCCCAGATCCTGCTCCTCCACTCCGTCTACGGGCTGCGTCCGGCCGTCCACGCCGCCGCCGACCGGCTGCGGGCCGCCGGACACACCGTGCACAGCCCCGACCTGTTCGACGGCAGGACCTTCGACGACGTCGAGGAGGGCATGGCGTACAAGGAGGAGCTCGGCAGCGACGAACTGCTCCGCCGGGCCGTCACCGCCGCCGCGCCGCTGCTCGGGTCGGACGCCGCGCTCGTCTACGCCGGCTTCTCGCTCGGCGGCTCGCTCGCGCAGAACCTCGCGCTGGCCGACGAGAAGGCGCTCGGGCTGCTGCTCCTGCACGGCACCTCGGACATCCGGGAGGACGCGGCCACCTCGATCCCCGTCCAGCTGCACATCGCCGAGCCCGACCCGTTCGAGCCCGAGGACTGGCTGAACGCCTGGTACCTGGGCATGCGCAAGGCCGGTGCGGACGTGGAGGTGCACCGCTACCGGGGCGCGGGCCACGTCTTCACCGACCCGGACCTGCCGGACTACGACGCCGAGGCGGCCGAGCAGACCTGGGCGGTGGCGCTGGACTTCCTCGCGGAGCTGGACGACCAGGAGGGCTGACCGGACGGGCGGCGCTGACGGGCTGTCGGCTTTGTTGTTCGGGGTGCGGTGATGGGTGGTTGACTGCGCCGTATGGACCTAGCGCGGGCGTTTCGTACCGGTACGGATGTGCTGGAGGCCCGTTTCGGCCTGTCTGGGGGAGCTCGGCCGGGAGGGTGGTCGTGAGCCCCGAGGGGGTGCCTGCGTTCGATCCCGAGCTGGGTGCGGCGCTGGCGGCGTTGGGGAGTGCCCGGGAGAGTGCGCTGCGGGAGCCGTTCACCCCGGAGAACCTCGCCGACCGGCAGCAGCGGGACGCCGCGACCCGGCCGAGGCCGACGCTTCGGGAGCTGCGGGCCGACGGCCGGTTCGAGGTCGAGGAGCTGCGCGCGCCGGGTGCGACGGGCGCGCCCGAGGTCACCCTGGTGAGTGCGCGGCCCGCCGGGGTCCGGGGGCCGCTGCCGGTGCTGTACTACCTGCACGGCGGCGGCATGGTCGTGGGCAACGCCTGGTCCGTGCTCCGGCAGGCGCTTCAGGAGTGGGCCCTCGCCCTGGAGTTGGCCGTCATCTCGGTCGAGTACCGGCTGGCACCGCAGGCCAGGTACCCCGGGCCGGTGGAGGACGGCTACGCCGGACTGGTCTGGACGGCCGCGAACGCGCGGGCCCTGGGCATCGACCCGGACCGGATCATCCTCGGGGGGAAGAGCGCCGGCGCCGGACTCGCCGCGGCGATCGCCCTGCTGGCCCGCGACCGGGGCGGCCCCGCGGCGATCGGGCAGCTGCTGCTCTGCCCGATGCTCGACGACCGCAACGACAGCTTCTCCAGCCACCAGATGGCCGGCGTCGACCTCTGGGACCGGACCTCCAACGCCACCGGCTGGCAGGCGCTGCTCGGCGACCGGGTGGGCGCGGCGGACCTGTCGCCCTACGCGGCCCCCGCCCGCGCCACCGACCTGTCCGGCCTGCCCCCGGCCTACATCGAGGTCGGGTCGGCCGAGACCTTCCGGGACGAGGACGTGGCCTACGCCAACGCGATCTGGCGGGCCGGGGGCCAGGCCGAGCTGCACGTCTGGCCCGGCGCCTTCCACGGCTTCGACAGCCTGGCCCCGGACGCGGCACTCACCCGGGACGCCCGGGAGGCCCGCCTCCGTTGGCTGCGGCGCGTCCTAGCGCAGTCCGGTGGGAGCGCCGCGGCGGCCGGGTAGGGACTGGACGGGTGCGCTGAGGGGTGGCGCAGGAAGTCGGGTGGGCCGACTTCCTGCGCTGGTAGGCCCGCCGTCGGCGTGGGGCGGGGGCTGGGGGACGATGGGGGCGTGGCAGAGCGGAGATACGAGCACGCGCCGGCGCACACGCTTCCGGGGCTGTTGCAGCGGGGGCGCGGGCTGGGCGCGCGGATGGCGCAGGAGGATCCGGCGGCGGCCGCCGAGCTGGTGTACGGGTGCATCCGCTGGGAGTGGCGGTGGGACCGGCAGGTCGACGACCGGGCCCTGTACCTGGCGCGGCTCGTCCGGGACCTGGCGCTGCCGCTCGGGCCGGTGGTCGAGCTGCTGGCGGGGGACGAGCACACCTGCGAGCGGGCCGCCCGGGTGCTGGAGCTGTTGGCGCTCGACGGCTCGGCGCAGGCGCGGGAGGCGCTGCGCGGGTACGTCCGGGAGGGCGGGCACTGGCAGGACGTGCTGGAGTCCGTGGCGGTGGCCTGGCCGGTGGAGTGGTGGGACGACCTGGCGGACGCGGCTCGCGAGCGGCTCGGGGGCCGGGACCGGGCGGAGCTGTGGGGGGAGCCCTGGGACCGCTGGGGGCTGGCCGGGCCGCGCCCGGTGCGCGGGCCCCGGGGGCCGAAGCCGCTGGCGGAGGTCGACAACGCCGGGCTGCTGCAGCTCTTGGCGGATCCCGGGGAGACGGAGGAGAGAAGGACCGCCGCGCTGGATGTGATCGATGACCGGGGGCCGGAGCCCGGGGTGATTCCGTTGGTGCCGTCGCTGGGGAAGGCCGACGGGAAGCACCTGCTGTGGCCCCTGATCGGGGTCGTCGAAAAGCTCGGGGTGCTCGCGGTGCCCGACGCGCGGGAGTGGGCGAGGGCGCAGGAGGGCTGGTTGGCGGGGCTCGGGCACGGCGTGCTCGCCCAGCACGGCACGATCCAGGACATCCCCGTGCTGGTCGCCCGGCTGGAGCGGGACTGGGTGGAGCGGCGGTGGTGCGGGCCGAAGCGGACGGCCGAGGGGCTGCGGCGGTTCGGGGCCGGGGCCGGGGAGGCCGTCTCGCTGCTGCGGCGGTTCTGGTTGTGGACGCCGCACTCGTACGAGCGGGCGGCCTACCTGGAGGCGCTGGCCGCCATCGATCCGACAGGCCTGGGCGCGGTGTACCCGGAGTGCCTCTGGGACTGCGAGGCGGACGCCCGGCTGCTGGGGATCGCGCACGCCCCGGACGGGCCCGGGATCGGCGGTCGGCTGGCGTACCTGCGGGACGACCCGATGGAGGAGCCCGAGGTCAGGGCCGCCGCCGGGGAGCGGCTGGCGGCCCTGAACGGGTAGGGCCCGGGCCCTACAGGCCGGGGATGCGGCCGTTGCGGTAGAGGTCGACGAACAGCTGGTGGTCGGCGCGGGCCTGCGCCCCGTACGCGTGGGCGAAGTCGACCAGCATCGCGGTGAACCCGGCCTCGTCGCGGGAGATCGCGGCGTCGATGGCGTGCTCGGTGGAGAACGGCACCAGGGTGTGGCCGCTGGAGGACTCGTCGGCGGCGGCGTGCATGGTGGCGGTCGCGTGGCCGAGGTACTCGGTGACGGCGAGCAGCTCGGGCAGCTCGTTGAGGTCCGTCCAGTCGAGGTCGGCCGCGTACGGGGAGACCTCGGCGACCAGCTGGCCGCGGCCGTGCAGGGTGGTGTGGCCGAGCCACGGGTCGCTGTGGTCCTGGAGGGCGCGCTGGGAGATGACCGTGCGGTGGCCCTCGTGCTCGAAGTAGCCGGCGATCGCCGGGTCGGTGACGTGGCGGGCGACGGCGGGCGTCTGGCCCTGCTTCATGTAGATGATCACGTCGTTCTCCAGGGCGTCGGTGTGGCCCTCCAGGAGCAGGTTGTACGAGGGCAGGCCCGCCGAACCGATGCCGATGCCCCGGCGGCCGACCACGTCCTTGACCTTCAGCGACTCCGGGCGGGTCCGGGAGGCCGGCGGCAGGGTCGCCAGGTAGGCGTCGAAGGCGGCCAGCACCTCGGCCTTGGTGGGCTCGTCGAGCTCGATCGCGCCGCCGCCGAGCCGGAAGCGGCGGTCCCAGCCGTCGACGACGGTGTCGCCGTCCAGCAGGGCGACCCGGGTCTGCAGCCGGGCCCGGCGCAGGGTGTCCAGGATCGGGCCGGTCGCGCTGTCCAGGGTGAACGGGGTGGCGTCGCCCGAGGAGACGTGGGCGGCGATCCGGCTGCGGTAGGCGGCGGCGAAGGAGGTGACCAGCCGGGTGATCGTCTCGTCGGAGAGCGCCTTGGCGTAGCCGATCAGCGCCAGCGAGGCGGCGAGCCGCTGGACGTCCCAGGTGAAGGCGCCGACGTAGGCCTCGTCGAAGTCGTTGACGTTGAAGACCAGGCGGCCCTCGGCGTTCAGGTAGGTGCCGAAGTTCTCGGCGTGCAGGTCGCCGTGGATCCACACCCGGCTGGTGCGCTCGTCCAGGAAGGTGCCGCCGTGGCCGGCGAAGGGGCCGTCGACGAGGTCGGCGTAGTACAGCGCGGCGGTGCCCCGGTAGAAGGCGAAGGCGGAGGCCGCCATCTTGCGGAACTTGACCCGGAAGGCGGCCGGGTCCTTGGCGAGCAGGTCGCCGAAGGCCGAGTCGAAGACGCCCAGGACGGTCTCGGCGCGCTGATCGGCGGTGGACTGCTGGTGGGACATGGTGTCGGGTTCCTTGCGGCGAGTGGGTGCGGGGGGACGGTCGTGACTGGAGGCTAGAGTAGGAGCGTGAACGTGTGAGAGCTGGTCCGGGCCCTGGCAGTGGCTCGGGCCTCATCTGTTTCCAGGCACCGTCGTGACCTGCGCGTTCGCCGGCCAACCAGACAGCACGAGCCTCCGGAGGCCCCGCCTTGAGCGACCAGCCGTACGCGCATCTGCACGTCCACACCGAGTACTCGATGCTGGACGGTGCCGCCCGGCTGAAGCAGTTGTTCAAGGAGGTCGAGCGGCTGGGCCAGACCCATGTCGCGATGACCGACCACGGCAACATGTACGGCGCGGCCGAGTTCCACAAGCAGGCCACCGCCGCCGGCATCACCCCGGTGATCGGCATCGAGGCGTACGTCGCGCCGGAGGCGCGCTCCAACACCAAGCGCATCCTCTGGGGCCAGCCGCACCAGAAGAAGGACGACGTCTCCGCGTCCGGCGCCTACACCCACAAGACCATCTGGGCCCGGGACAAGCAGGGCCTGCACAACCTCTTCAAGCTGACCTCGCGCTCGTACGCCGAGGGCTGGCTGGTGAAGTGGCCCCGGATGGACAAGGAGATCATCTCCGAGCACGCGGCCGGCCTGATGGCCACCACCGGCTGCCCGTCCGGAGAGGTGCAGACCCGGCTGCGGCTCGGCCAGTTCGACGAGGCCGTCCGGTCCGCCGCGGAGTACCAGGACATCTTCGGCAAGGAGAACTACTTCCTCGAGCTGATGGACCACGGCCTGGACATCGAGAAGCGGGTCCGCGACGGGCTGCTGGAGATCAGCAAGAAGCTGAACATCCCGCCGGTGGTCACCAACGACTCGCACTACACCACCGAGAGCGACGCCGGGGCGCACGACCTGCTGCTCTGCGTGCAGACCGGCAAGAACCTCTCGGACCCGGACCGCTTCCGCTTCGACGGTACCGGCTACTACATCAAGTCGGCCGCCGAGATGTACGGGCTGGACTCCTCGGACGCCTGGCAGGAGGGCTGCCGCAACAGCCAGCTGCTGATCGCCCAGCGGGTCGACACCGCGGGCATGTTCGAGTTCAAGAACCTCATGCCGCGCTTCCCGATCCCCGAGGGCTACGAGTCCGAGTCGGACTTCTTCAAGGCCCAGGTGTGGAAGGGCATGGACTGGCGCTTCCCGGACGGGTACGACGAGGAGCACAAGAAGCTCGCCGAGTACGAGATGGACACCATCATCCAGATGGGGTTCCCGGCGTACTTCCTCGTGGTCGCCGACTTCATCATGTGGGCCAAGGAGCAGGGCATCGCGGTGGGCCCGGGCCGTGGCTCGGCGGCCGGCTCGCTGGTCGCCTACGCGATGGGCATCACCGACCTCGACCCCATCCCGCACGGCCTGATCTTCGAGCGCTTCCTCAACCCCGAGCGCATCTCCATGCCCGATGTCGACATCGACTTCGACGAGCGCCGGCGCGGTGACGTGATCCGGTACGTGACGGAGAAGTGGGGCTCCGACAAGGTCGCCATGATCGTCACGTACGGCACCATCAAGGCGAAGGCCGCCATCAAGGACTCCTCGCGGGTCCTGGGCTACCCCTACGCGATGGGCGACCGGATCACCAAGGCGATGCCGCCGGACGTCATGGGCAAGGGCATCCCGCTCTCCGGGATCACCGACAACTCGCACCCGCGCTACGGCGAGGCCGGCGAGATCCGCGGGCTCTACGAGAACGACCCGGACGTCCGCAAGGTGATCGACACCGCCCGCGGTATCGAGGGCCTGATCCGCCAGCCCGGTGTGCACGCGGCCGGCGTCATCATGTCCGCCGAACCGCTGACCGACCACATCCCGGTCTGGACCCGGCACACCGACGGCGTCACCATCACGCAGTTCGACTACCCCACCTGTGAGGGCCTCGGCCTTCTCAAGATGGACTTCCTCGGCCTGCGCAACCTGACGATCATGGACGACGCCGTCAAGGCGATCGAGAAGAACAAGGGCGAGAAGATCGAGCTGCTCAAGCTGCCGCTCGACGACAAGCCCACCTACGAACTCCTCGCCCGCGGCGACACGCTCGGCGTCTTCCAGCTCGACGGCGGGCCGATGCGCTCGCTGCTGCGCCTGATGAAGCCCGACAACTTCGAGGACATCTCCGCCGTTCTCGCGCTGTACCGGCCGGGCCCGATGGGCGTCAACTCGCACACCAACTACGCCCTGCGCAAGAACGGCCAGCAGGAGATCACCCCGATCCACCCGGAGCTGGAGAAGCCCCTGGAGGAGATCCTCAAGCCGACCTACGGCCTGATCGTCTACCAGGAGCAGGTGCAGAAGGCCGCGCAGATCCTGGCCGGCTACTCGCTCGGCCAGGCCGACCTGCTGCGCCGCGCGATGGGCAAGAAGAAGAAGGAGATCCTGGAGGCGGAGTTCGTCCCCTTCCAGCGCGGCTGCCGGGAGCACGGCTACTCGGACGCGGCGATCCAGGCGGTGTGGGACGTCCTCGTCCCCTTCTCCGGCTACGCGTTCAACAAGGCGCACACCGCCGGGTACGGGCTGGTCTCGTACTGGACGGCCTACCTCAAGGCCAACTACCCGGCCGAGTACATGTCCGGCCTGCTGACGTCCGTCAAGGACGACAAGGACAAGTCCGCGGTGTACCTCAACGAGTGCCGCAAGATGGGCATCCAGGTGCTGCCGCCGGACGTCAACGAGTCGGACTCCGACTTCACCCCGCACGGTGACGAGCTGGTGCGGTTCGGCCTCACCGCGATCCGCAACGTCGGCGGTCCGGTGGTGGACTCGATGATCCGCACCCGGAAGGGCAAGGGGAAGTTCAGCTCCTTCCCCGACTTCCTGGACAAGGTGGAGTCGGTGGTCTGCAACAAGCGGACCGTCGAATCCCTGATCAAGGCCGGTGCGTTCGACTCGCTCGGGCACACCCGCAAGGGCCTGACCGCCCAGTTCGAGCCGATGATCGACAACGTCGTCGGGGTCAAGCGCAAGGAGGCCGAGGGGCAGTTCGACCTCTTCGGCGGCGACGCGGTCAGCGACGAGCCGAGCTTCGGCCTGGACGTGGTCTTCTCCGAGGAGGAGTGGGAGAAGTCCTTCCTGCTCACCCAGGAGCGGGAGATGCTCGGCCTGTACGTCTCCTCGCACCCGCTGCACGGCATCGAGCACGTGCTCGCCGACAAGGCGGACTGCGCGGTCGCCGACCTCGCCGAGCGGCCGGACGGCACCATCGTCACCATCGGCGGCATCATCTCGGGCCTCCAGCGGAAGATGACCAAGCAGGGCAACGCCTGGGCGATCGCCACCGTGGAGGACCTCGCGGGCTCCATCGACTGCATGTTCTTCCCCGCCAGCTACCAGCTGGTCTCCTCGCAACTCGTCGAGGACGCCGTGGTGTTCGTCCGCGGCAAGCTGGACAAGCGGGAGGACGTGCCGCGGCTGATGGGCATGGAGCTGTCCGTCCCGGACCTCTCCAACGCGCACGCCGACGCGCCGATCATCATCAACATCCCCAGTGTGAAGATCACCCCGCCGCTGGTCGCCCGGCTCGGCGAGGTGCTCAACAGCCACCGGGGCACCACCGAGGTCCGGCTGCGGCTGGAGGGGAACCGGCGCACCACCGTGCTGCGGCTGGACCGGCACCGGGTGAAGTCCGACCCGGCGCTGTTCGGGGACCTCAAGCAGCTGCTCGGGCCGAGCTGCCTGGCCGGCTGAGCGCAGGACCTCGGCGGTGGGGGCTGCTACGCCCCGCCGCCGAGGCCCGGCGGGACGGCCGAGTGCAGGGCCGAGACGAAGGCGGAGATCGCCGGGTGCGAGCCCGCGCCCGCACGGAAGGCGGCGCGGGTGCGGCGGTACATCGGCAGCCGGGTGAGGACCACGCCGGGCGGCGCCCCCGCGATGCCCAGGTGCGGCACCAGCGCCACCCCCTGACCGGCCGCCACCAGGGCGAGCACCGTCGCGAAGTCGTCGATGTGGTGCCGGATCCGGGGCGCGAAGCCGGCGCTCTCGCAGGCCCGGACGGCCATCGCGTGGCAGAGCGTGCCCGGCGGTGACATGATCCACGGCGCCGTGCGCTGCCCGGCGACGGTGGCCGCCGTGCGGGCCGCCAGGTACATCGGCTCGGTGAACACCGGGCGGGTCACCGCCAGGCCCGGCTCCGGGTCGGCCGGCACCAGGTCGTACTCGTGCACCAGGGCCACGTCCAGCTCGCCCGCGCGCAGCGCCGCCGCGACGCCGGCCGGGTCCACCTCGGTGACCATCGGCTCCAGGCCCGGGTGCCAGCCCGCCAGTTCGGCCAGCACCGCCGGGATGACCGCGCGGGCCGCCGAGGGGTAGGTGCCGATCCGCAGCGGGCCGGCCAGCCCCTGCCGGGCGTTGGCGAGCTCGGCGTCCGCCTGCTCCAGCCGCTCCAGCACCGCCTCGGCGTGCCGGACCAGGTTCGCCCCGGCGGGGGTCAGCGCGACCCGTCGGCCGGTGCGCTCCAGCAGGGGCAGGCCCGCCTCCTTCTCCAGGACGGACAGCTGCTGGGACACCGCCGAAGGACTGAAGGAGAGCGCCTCGGCGACCGCGGCGATGGTGCCGAGATGGGCGAGTTCGCGCAGCAGGCGCAGGCGTCGTACGTCGAGCATCGGCTCAGCTTACGAGAAGCCTCGGAAATGTGAACTGGACCTGGGGGATCGGCGGGTCGCAGGATCACGCCTATGGAACTCGCAGTGGTGGAACCCGCATCGGTGGAGCCCTCGGCCGTGGAACTCGGGGGCGTCTACGTCCCCCTGGTCACCCCGTTCGCCGAGGACGGCTCGGTGGCCCTGGACGCGCTGGACAAGCTGGCCCGATCCGTCCTGGAGGAGGGGGCGGCCGGGCTGGTCGCACTCGGCACCACCGGGGAGCCGGCCGCGTTGAGCGCGGCCGAGAAGCGCGCGGTGGTCGGGGTCTGCGCGGCCGTCTGCGCCGAGCACGGCGCACAGCTGGTGGTCGGGGCGGGCGGCGCCGACACCTCGGGCGTGGCGCGGTCGCTGGCCGAGCTCGGCGAGCAGGCGCCGCAGGCCGCGGCGGCGCTGGTGACCGTCCCCGGCTTCCTGCGGCCCGGCGAGGACGGGACGCTTGCGCACTTCCGCGCGCTCGCGGAGGCCGGCCCGCTGCCGCTGATCGTTTACCACATCCCCTACCGCACCGGGCAGCCGCTGAGCGCCGCCGCGCTGCTCCGGCTGGCCGCCGTCCCGGGCGTGGCCGGCGTCAAGTACGCGACCGGCGGGCTGGACCAGGACGCCGTGGACCTGCTCGCCGCCGGTCCGGCCGGCTTCGCGGTGCTGGCCGGGGAGGACGCCTTCCTCTCGCCGATGCTGGCGCTCGGCGCCGCCGGGGGCATCCTGGCCTCCGCCCACCTGGCCACCGGCCGGTTCGTCGAGCTGGCCGCCGCCTGGGCGGCCGGGGACGTGCCGCGGGCCCGCGCGCTGGGGCACCGGCTCACCGCCCTGGCGAACGCCGTCTTCGCCGCGCCCAACCCCGGTGTGGTCAAGGGCGTGCTGCACGCCCAGGGCCGGATCCCCACCCCGGACGTGCGGCTGCCGCTGCTGCCGGCGGGCGCGGCGGAGGTCGCGGCCGCGCTGGAGCTGGTTACTGGTCTGGACCACTAGCCCCGGGGCGGGCCTCGCTCTCACACCGTGGAATACCAGGTCGCCCCGCCCCCGTGACAAGGCATGATGGGCGGAGTGCGGCTGTGAACAGCACCATCAAGAGGAGTAGTCGGAATGAAGATCGGCATTGTCGGTGCCACCGGCCAGGTCGGCGGCGTCGTCCGCGAGATCCTGGCGGAGCGCAACCTCCCCGTGGAGCAGCTGCGGCTGTTCGCCTCGGCCCGCTCGGCCGGCCGCACGCTGCCCTGGCAGGGTACCGAGGTCACCGTCGAGGACGCGGCCACGGCCGACTACAGCGGTCTGGACATCGTGATCTTCTCGGCCGGCGGCTCCACCTCCAAGGCCCTCGCCCCCAAGGCCGCCGCCGCCGGTGCCGTCGTCATCGACAACTCCTCCGCCTGGCGCCGCGACCCGGACGTCCCGCTGGTCGTCTCCGAGGTCAACCCGCAGGCGATCGCCGACCGCCCCAAGGGCATCATCGCCAACCCGAACTGCACCACCATGGCCGCCATGCCGGTGCTGCGCCCGCTGCACGAGGAGGCCGGCCTCGTCGCGCTGGTCGTCTCCACCTACCAGGCCGTCTCCGGCAGCGGCGTGGCCGGTGTCGCCGAGCTCCAGGACCAGGCCGCCAAGGTGGTGGACGGCGCCTCCGCGCTCGCCCACGACGGCTCCGCGGTCGAGTTCCCCGAGCCCAAGGTCTACAAGCGCCCGATCGCCTTCAACGTGCTGCCGCTGGCCGGCTCGATCGTCGACGACGGCTCCAACGAGACCGACGAGGAGCAGAAGCTCCGCCACGAGAGCCGCAAGATCCTCGGCATCCCCGAGCTGAAGGTGGCCGGCACCTGCGTGCGCGTGCCGGTCTTCTCCGGCCACTCGCTGCAGATCAACGCCCGCTTCGAGCGTCCGATCAGCCCCGAGCGGGCGGCCGAGCTGCTCGGCGCCGCGCCCGGCGTCGAGCTCAGCGACATCCCCACCCCGCTCCAGGCCGCCGGCCGGGACCCGAGCTACGTCGGCCGCATCCGCGCCGACGAGACGGTGGAGCACGGGCTGTCGCTGTTCGTCTCCAACGACAACCTCCGCAAGGGCGCCGCGCTCAACGCCGTCCAGCTGGCCGAGCTGGTCGCCGCCGAGCTCAGGGGCTGACCCCGCGACCTCCGCAGCGGGCCCCGTCCACGGACGGGGCCCGCTGCGTGTTTATCCCGGGCAGGCCGTTGCCGGACCGCGACAAACGCCGAGGTTCGGCAAGCGAACCAGGGGTAAAGGTGACCCAACGATCGGGCGGCTGCGGGTACCCCCTCGCCCCACCTGGGCCCGAGCGCCGGGCGGACCGCGCCCACCCGGTACCGCCGAACCGGTGGCGCCTGGCCCCGAGGGCGAGCGAAAAGAGGTGCGCGATGGACCGCTGTGTCGTCCTGGTGGACGCCGGATACCTACTGGGCGCCGCCGCCAGCCTGCTCGCCGGGGACCCGTCCCGCTCCCGGGTGACGGTCGACCACACCGCGCTGATCACCGCCCTGCGCGAGCGCGCCGAGGCCGAGACCGGCCTGCCGCTGCTGCGCATCTACTGGTTCGACGCCGCCCCCGACCGCCGGCCGATGCCCGAGCACCGCCGGCTGCGGGTACTGCCCCGCGTCACCGTCCGGCTCGGCGCGCTCACCCGGGCCGAGGGCCGCTGGGTGCAGAAGGGCGTGGACGCCGCCATGCACGCCGAGCTGTCCGAGCTCGCCCGCAACCGGGCCTGCGCCGACGTCGTCCTGATCACCGGCGACGGGGACCTGCTGCCCGGCATGATGTCCGCCAAGGAGCACGGCGTCGTCGTCCACCTCTGGGCGCTGCAGGCCGCCGACGGCGACTTCAACCAGTCCGAGGACCTGGTCGGCGAGGCCGACGAGCGCCGGGTGCTGGACCGCGAGTGGATCGAGGGCTCCTTCAGCCTGCGCGAGGCCGCCACCGTCTTCCCGGCGCCCGGCCCGCGCCACGAGATCGCCAAGATCCTCGCCGCCCCGCCCGCCGCCGCGGTGGCCGCCGCCGGCCGGACCGCCAACGGCGCCCCCGCACCCGCCGCCGTCGCGGCCGTCGCCGGACCGGTCGGACGCCCGCAGCCCGCCGCCGCGCTCAAGGTCGTGCCCACCCCGAAGGACCTCGCCGGGCGCGTCGTCGCCCCGCACCCCGTCACCGCCGCCAACGGCGGCGGCCCCGTCCTGCGCTGGTCCTCCGACCGCGGCTGGGTCGACCGGCCCGTCCCCGAGCCCGCCGTCACCGCGGGCGACACCCTGCCCACCCTCGCCCAGCTCACCACCGCCGAACAGCGGTGGGCCGACCGCGAGGAGGACATCACCACCATCGGCGGCGACGCCCACGAGGTCGGCCAGGTGTTCGCCCGCCGCTGGACCGAACGGCTCGGCGACGTCGAACGGCTCACCGTGCTGTGGCCCGACTACCCGCGCATCCCGCACCGGGTCGACGGCGAGCTGCTCCGCTACGCCGCCCGCTTCGGGCTGCTCGCGCACAAGGACGACCAGATCGACGAGCACGACCGGTACGCGATCCGGGCCGGCTTCTGGAAGGAGCTCGCCGCCAGGGTGCCCGGCGGCGACCTGGTCGTCGACGACTGAACCCCTGCTGACTGGATTCGGGGGATCAGGCCCCCTTGTCCGGTTCGGGGGCTCCACCGCGTAGAGTCTTCGCTCGTGAGCGAGGGCAACGGGCGAACCGTCGAAAGGGGCGCGCACCGCGAAGCGACCGCTGAGCGGAGCGGGGCGGCGGGCGCATGAGCGAGGGCAGCGGGCGAACCGTCCGGCGGTGCGCCTTCCGCGGGGCGACCGCATGAACGAGGGCACCGGGGAGGCACCCCGGGAGGCCTCGCCGTGCTGTTCCGTGCGCGACCTGGTCAGGACCTACCGCTCCGGGCGCGGCGCCTCCGCCACCGGGATCCGGGCCAACGACGGCGTCACCCTGACCGTCCGCCGGGGTGAGATCTTCGGGCTGCTCGGCCCCAACGGCGCCGGCAAGTCCACCCTCGTCCGTCAGCTCACCGGACTGCTGCGCCCCGACTCCGGCGCGATCGACATCCTCGGCCACGACGTGGTCCGCCACCCCGACCGGGCCGCCCGGCTGCTCGGCTACCTCGGCCAGGAGTCCACCGCGCTGGACGAGCTGACCGTCGCGCTCGCCGCCGAGACCACCGGCCGGCTGCGCGGTCTGAGCCGCACCGCGGCCCGGGCCGAGGCCGGCGAGGTGCTCACCGAGCTCGGCCTCGAACCGCTCGCCGACCGGCCGCTCGCCAAGCTCTCCGGCGGACAGCGCCGGCTCGCCTGCTTCGCCGCCGTCCTGGTGGGGGAGCGGCCGCTGCTCGTCCTGGACGAGCCGACCACCGGCATGGACCCGATCGCCCGCCGGGCCGTCTGGAGCGCCGTCGAACGGCGCCGGGCCGAGCGGCGGACGACCGTGCTGCTGGTCACCCACAACGTGATCGAGGCGGAGACCGTGCTGGACCGGGTCGCCGTGATGGACGAGGGCCGGGTGATCGCCTGCGACACGCCGGGCGGGCTCAAGGCCCTGGTGGACGGCGACGTCCGGCTGGACCTGGTCTGGCGGACCGAGGCGCCGATGGACGTGCCGGCCGTGGCGGCGCTCGCCGGGCGGGCCGAGCGCACCGGCCGCCGCTGGACCGTGCGGACCAGCCCCGAGCAGGCCCGCGAACTGGTCGCCGCCGTCACCACCGGGCCGGCCTTCGCCGCCCTGGACGACTTCACCCTGGCCACCCCGAGCCTTGAGGACGCCTACCTCAAGCTGGGCGGCCGCCACGGAGGACTGGCGAAGTGACGCTGCAAGCACGGAGCGGCCCCGGCGGCCGGAGCGGGCCGAGGTGCCCGCGGTGCCCGCGAGGGGGTGCCCGGCGATGACCCTGCTCTCGGCGCCCCCGCAGGCCACGGCCGCGGCGGACGAGGGGCCCGCCCCGCTGGCGCCCGCCGCGCGGCTGCTGCCCGCGCTGGCCGCCGTCTACCGGGCGCAGCTGGCGCGGGCCAAGGTGGCGCGCATCCCGCTGCTGTTCGTGGCCACCTTCCAGTCGCTGGGCATCCTGGTGATGATGCGGGGCGTCGTCGACCCGGGGGAGACCTCGGCGGCGCGCTCGGTGGTGGCCGGCTCCAGCGTGCTGGTGGTGGCCTTCGTGGCGCTGAACCTGCTCGCCCAGTACTTCGGCCGGCTGCGGGCCACCGGCGGGCTCGACCACTACGCGACGCTGCCGGTGCCGGCCGCCTCGGTGGTGCTCGGCGCGGCCGCCGCGTACGCGTCCTTCACGCTGCCCGGGGCGCTGGTGACGGCGGCCGTCGGGGCCTGGATGTTCGGGCTGTCGATGGCGCAGCTGTGGATGCTGCTCGCGGTGGTGCCGCTGGCCGGTGCGGCGCTCTCCGGGCTCGGCGCGGCCTGCGGGCTGCTCGCGCCCCGGCAGGAGATCGCCACCATGCTCGGGCAGCTCGGGATGTCGGCGGCGCTGCTGCTGGGGGTGCTCCCGGTGGACAACCTGCCGCAGCCGGTGCTCTGGCTGCGGGACCTGCTGCCGTCCACGTACGGGGTGGAGGCCTTCGCCCGTACGTTCACGCCCGATCCGGACTGGACCCGGGTGATGGGCGACCTGGCGGTCTGTGCGGGGGTCGGCGTGGTCTCGCTGGCCGTCGCCACCTGGGCGTACCGGCGGGCGACCACCCGGTAGGGCGTGCCCGGCCGCCCGGGCGGGCGGTGTGCGGGTGGCGCGGTCGTCCGGGTGGCGATCGTGAAACGATGGCCCTGTGACCGTACCGAACACACCTCCGGATCCCGCGCGTACCGCGGCGGGCACCGATGCGGACGCCGCCGTCGAGCGCCGCCCGGACGCCGCCCCGAACCCGTACGGGCCGCCGCCCGCCCTGGATCTGGCGCCGCTCGGCCGGCCGACCGGGCGGGAGCGGCTGCAACGGCTGCTGCCCGAGCTGCGGCTGGGCGTGCTCATCACCCTGGTCTGCGTCCTGCTGGGCCTGGTCGTGGCGGCGCTGTGGGTGTGGCTGGCGCCGAAGGTGCCGCTGGTGGTCGACGGCAACCGGATCCTGTACGGCGACCCCGAGGGCGAGCAGCGGGCCGGCGCCGACTCCGTGTTCGCGCTGATCGGACTGGGCGCGGGCATCGTGACCGCGCTGGGCGCCTTCCTGTTGTCCCGGCGGCGCGGCGGCGGTATCGCCGTCGCGGTCGGGCTGGCGCTCGGCGGCCTGCTCGGGTCGGTGGCCGGGTGGCGGCTGGGCATCTGGATGGGGCCGGGCGACGACCTGATCGCGCAGGCCTCGAAGGCCGGCAACGGCGGACACTTCGACGCGGCCCTGGAGCTGGGCGCGCACGGGGCGCTGCTGGTCTGGCCGATGGTCGCGATGGTGGCGCTGCTGGCCTTCTCGGCCGCGTTCGGCAAGCGCGAGGAGGACCCGCCGCCGTACTGGGCCGGACCCTACGCGGCGCCGGCGCCCGGCCAGGACGGGCAGCCGCTCCAGGCCGGACCGACCCAGGACGCACCGACCCACGACGCACCGACCCACGACCACCGGCCGGACAGGCCTACGGCTTAGGCGGCCTAGCGGCCGATCGGGGCGGTCCGGGCGGTGGTGAGGGCGATCAGGTCGGCGGGGGAGAGTTCGACCTCCAGGCCGCGCCGGCCCGCCGAGACGTACACCGTGGGGTGGGCGAGCGCGCTGTCGTCCACCACGGTGCGCAGGGCGCGGCGCTGGCCGAGCGGGGAGATCCCGCCGAGCACGTAGCCGCTGCTGCGCTCCGCCGCCGCCGGGTCGGCCATCGCCGCCCGTTTGCCGCCGACGGCCGCCGCGAGGGCCTTGAGGTCCAGCTGCCCGGCCACCGGGACGACGCCGACCGTCAGGACGCCGTCGACCTCGGCGACCAGGGTCTTGAACACCCGGTCGGCCGGGATGCCGAGGGCCTGCGCGGCCTCCCCGCCGTAGGAGGCGGCGGCCGGGTCGTGCTCGTACGCGTGGACGGTGAAGGGCACCGCGGCGTTCTCCAGGGCGACGGTGGCGGGCGTGCCCTGGCCGCCCTTCTTCGGTTTCCTGGCCATGGAGGTCCTCGGTAGGGGGCCCGGTCGCGGGCCCGGTCGCGGGCTCAGTTGGGGCTGAAGGCCTGGCGGGTGAGGTCGACGGCGGGCAGCGACGGCAGCCAGGACAGCACGGCCGTCTCGCGGCGCAGCAGCTCCAGCTCGGCGGTCAGCCGCTGGGCGGTGTCGGGGCAGGCCAGCAGCCGCTGCTTGACCGGGGTGTCGAACACCGAGGCGGCCGCGACCAGGTAGGAGAGCACCTGCGGGTCGTCGGGCAGGTCCTGGCGGCCGACGGTGCTGGCCTCGCGGGCCCCGGCGAGCCGCTTCTGGTACGCCCGGAAGGCCCGCTCCACGCCGGCGGCCAGCGCCCCGGCGCCCTCGCCGGGCTCCTCCTCGATCGGCTCGATCTCACCGGTCAGGTACGGTCCGCCGGTGTCCGCCGAGCGCAGCCGGAACCGGGTGGTGCCGGTGACCAGCAGCTCGTAGCGGCCGTCCGGCTGCTCCTGCACCGAGGCGATGTCGGCCACGCACCCGATGTGGTGCATCGCCTCCAGCGGATCCCCGGTGACGGTGCCGAGGCCGTCGAGCGGTCCGGCCGGGCCCTCGCCCGGGCGGACCGGGGCGACCTCGCGGCCGTCCCGGATGGCGAGGACGCCGAAGCGGCGCGGCCGGTCCTCCGGGCCGGCCAGCAGGTCGGCGACCAGACGGCGGTAGCGCTCCTCGAAGACGTTCAGGGGCATCACCAGCCCCGGGTAGAGCACGGTGTTCAGCGGGAAGAGCGGCAGCCGTTCTGTCACGGCGGACAGCGTAGTTCCCCGGACCGGGCGAATGCCGCCGGGTTATCCGCGCTGGAGCATCCGGGAGGCGCCGGCGGCGACCGTGGTGGCCAGGATCCAGCCGACCACCACCAGCCCGGAGGCCACCCACTGGGCGGCGCCGCCGGGGTTCCAGCCCTGCTGGCCGAGGTCGACGACCGGCAGCAGCTGGCCGAGCGCGTACAGCACCGGGTTCCAGTGCGGCCGCTCGTCGGCCTTGAGCGGCTGCAGCTCGTGGGTCGCGAAGTAGACGCTGCCGAGCGCCCAGGCGAGCAGCAGCCACAGGGCGGCCCGGCCGGGCCGGTAGCCGTAGCCGACGGTGGCGTCCTGGATCCGGCCCCAGAGCCGGGCCGGCAGCGGCAGGCTCTGCCGGCGGCGGCGCTGCTTGGCGTAGAGCACCTCGCGGGCGTCGTCGTCGGCGCCGTCGCGGCGCAGCGCGGAGGCCAGCTGCTCGTACGACTCGGGCTGGAACTCCACCGAGGAGTCCTCCAGCCAGGCGATCCGCTGCTGGATGGTGAACGGGACGGCCGGGCGCAGGCACTCGTAGGTGAAGCCGGTGAGGCCGAGGAACCTGCCGTGCGGCCAGGAGCCGGGGGCGTCGACCAGGTTGCCGACCCGGGCGCGGGAGAGCGAGACGGCGCCGCCGGCCGGGAGCCGGCAGGTGAACCGCAGCTCGGGGGTCTGGATGCGGCGCAGGGCGAGCTCGTCGCCCGGGCGGAGGTGGAACTCGGCGTCGGAGAGCAGACAGGCGGCCTCGAACCGGCCGTCGGAGAGCCTGACCTGTCCGTGGGCGCGGAACGGGGTGGTCGGCGCGCCGGGCGGCGGGGTCTGCCCGTAGCCGGAGCCGTAGTAGGTCTGCGAGCTGTGCCAGCCGCCGTCCACCGACCCGCTGAGGTAGGCGGTGTGGCCGACGGTTATCCGGACCGCGTTGAGGACGGTCGGGTTCTCCGGGACGGCGTGCAGCTGGGCGCCGCGCAGCGAGAGCCGGCCGCCGATCCGGGCGGTCCGCAGGCTCACCTCGCCGCGGGACTCCATCCGGTCGGCCTCGAAGTCCTGGCTGACGGCCATGCCGTCGGCGGACAGCGCCCGGCCGAAGCGGTCGCCGCCGAGGACGGCCTGGTTGAGCAGCAGGTCGGTGCCGATCCGGGCGTCGGTCAGCCGTATTCCCTGCGGGATCCGGCAGCGGGCCAGGTGCAGGTCGCCCGAGGTGGCCAGGCGGGAGGCCTCCAGCCGGGGTATCCGGCAGTTGACGAAGCGCAGCGTGCCGGCCTCCGCCTCGGAGATCAGGATCTTCTGCTCGAAGCGGCAGTCGTGCACCTCGACGTAGTGGTCGATGGCGCCGCCGGCCAGGTTGAGCGAGCCGGTGACCAGTACCCCGCTCAGCCGCAGCGAGGCGACCCGGCCCGGGGCGGCCGTCGGCCCGTCCAGCAGCAGACGCGCCAGCACCTCGGCGCGGACGGTGCGCCCGGGGTCCCAGACGGCGTCGCCGAAGGGGTCGTCCTGTTCGGCGTCACGGGTGCGCCGGTCATACACCTCGCCCTGCCGGAACGCCTCCCAGAGCCCCTGCTCCACCTGCGTCCAGCCGTCCGGCGCGCGATCCGCCATCGTTCCCCCGTCTCCCCCGGTCGTCTCGCCTTTCGTATCACGGACTGAAATGCGGGGCCGCCGGTTCCGGCCACTCCTTACACTGGGTGGCGTGATCTCTCGAATCGACCTCCGCGGCTCGCTCGACGACCCGCGTGACCTGCTGCCCCGTGCCGAGTTCGACGTCGCGGCCGCCCTGGAGACGGTGCGGCCGATCGCCGAGGACGTGCACCATCGCGGGGTCGCGGCGCTGATCGAGATCACCGAGCGGTTCGACGGTGTGCGGCTGGAGACCACCCGGGTGCCCGCCGAGCAGATCGCCGAGGCCCTGGAGACGCTGGACCCGAAGGTCCGCGCCGCGCTGGAGGAGTCGATCCGCCGCGCCCGGCTGGTCCACGCGGACCAGCGCCGCAGCGGGCACACCACCCAGGTCGTGCCGGGCGGCACGGTCACCCAGCGCTGGGTCCCGGTGGACCGGGTCGGCCTCTACGTGCCCGGCGGCCTCGCCGTGTACCCGTCCTCCGTGGTGATGAACGTGGTGCCCGCGCAGGAGGCCGGGGTGGCCGGCATCGCGGTGACCTCGCCGCCGCAGAAGGCCTTCGGCGGCCGGGTGCACCCGACGATCCTGGCGGCCTGCGCGCTGCTCGGCGTCACCGAGGTGTACGCGGTCGGCGGCGCCCAGGCGGTCGCCATGTTCGCGCTCGGCACCGAGGAGTGCGAGCCGGTGAACATGGTCACCGGCCCGGGCAACATCTACGTGGCCGCGGCCAAGCGCTACTTCGCGGGCCGGATCGGCATCGACTCCGAGGCCGGTCCGACCGAGATCGCCGTCCTCGCCGACGACAGCGCCGACCCGGCCGAGGTCGCCGCCGACCTGATCAGCCAGGCCGAGCACGGCCCGACCTCGGGCTCGGTGCTGGTCACCGACTCGCCCGCGCTGGCCGAGGCGGTGGAGGCCGAGCTGAAGATCCAGACCGCCCGGACCAAGCACGGCGAGCGGGTGGCCGAGGCGCTGGGCGGCCGGCAGTCCGGCATCATCCTGGTCGACGACCTGGAGCAGGGCCTGGCCGTGGTGAACGCCTACGCCGCCGAGCACCTGGAGATCCAGACCCGGGACGCCCACGCGGTCTCCGCCAAGGTCCGCAACGCCGGCGCGATCTTCATCGGCCGCTACACCCCGGTCTCGCTGGGCGACTACGCGGCCGGCTCCAACCACGTGCTGCCGACCGGCGGCTGCGCCTGCCACTCGGCCGGGCTGTCCGTGCAGACCTTCCTGCGCGGGGTCCAGGTCGTCGAGTACGACCGCGAGGCACTGGCCGGCATCGCCGCGCACGTCGTCAACCTCGCGGACGCCGAGGACCTGCCGGGCCACGGCGACGCCGTCAAGGCGCGTTTCGTCGGAGACGAGAAGAACTGGCAGAGCGACTGGAGTGTGCCCGGCGCATGAACCTGAACGACCTCCCCATCCGCGACGAGCTGCGCGGGCAGTCCCCCTACGGTGCGCCGCAGCTGGACGTCCCCGTCCAGCTCAACACCAACGAGAACCCGTACCAGCTGCCCGAGGAGCTGGTCGCCCGGATCGCCGAGCGGGTCGCCGAGGCCGCCCGCAACCTCAACCGCTACCCCGACCGGGACGCGGTCGAGCTGCGTGAGGGCCTGGCCGGGTACCTGACCCGGACCACCGGGTTCGCCCGCAGCCGCGAGCAGGTCTGGGCCGCCAACGGCTCCAACGAGGTGCTCCAGCAGCTGCTGCAGACCTTCGGCGGGCCTGGCCGGGTCGCGCTCGGCTTCGAGCCCTCGTACTCGATGCACGCCCTGATCTCGCGGGGCACCGGCACCGAGTGGATCTCCGGGCCGCGCAACGAGGACTTCACCATCGACCTCGACGCCGCCGTCCGGGCGATCGCCGAGCACCGGCCGAACGTGGTCTTCGTCTGCTCGCCGAACAACCCGACCGGCACCGCCGTCGCCGCCGACACCGTGCTGGCGCTGTACGAGGCCGCGCAGGCCGCCCGGCCCAGCCTGGTGGTCGTCGACGAGGCGTACGTCGAGTTCTCGCACCGCGCCTCGCTGCTGCCGCTGCTGGAGGGCCGCCCCAACCTGGTGGTCACCCGCACCATGTCGAAGGCCTTCGGCGCGGCCGGGCTGCGCCTGGGCTACCTGGCCGCCGACGCGGCCGTGGTGGACGCGGTGCAGCTGGTCCGGCTGCCGTACCACCTGTCGGCCGTCACCCAGGCCACCGCACTGGCCTGCCTGGAGCACACCGACACCCTGCTCGGCTACGTCGGCCGGCTCAAGACCGAGCGCGACCGGCTGGTCGACGCGCTGCGCGGCCTCGGGCTGCAGGTGACCGACTCGGACGCCAACTTCGTCCAGTTCGGCCGCTTCGACGACACCCACGCGGTCTGGCAGGCCATCCTCGACCACGGCGTCCTGGTCCGCGACAACGGTGTCCCCGGGTGGCTGCGCGTCACCGCCGGCACCCCCGCCGAGAACGACGCCTTCCTGGACGCCGTCCGACTTGTGATCAAGGAGCTGTAACCCCGTATGTCCCGTATCGGACGCATCGAGCGCACCACCAAGGAGACCTCGGTCCTGGTCGAGATCGACCTCGACGGCACCGGCCGGACCGACATCTCCACGGGCGTCGGGTTCTACGACCACATGCTCGACCAGCTCGGCCGCCACGGCCTCTTCGACCTCACCGTGAAGACCGACGGCGACCTGCACATCGACACCCACCACACCATCGAGGACACCGCCCTCGCGCTGGGCGCCGCCTTCAAGCAGGCGCTCGGCGACAAGGTGGGCATCTACCGCTTCGGCAACTGCACGGTGCCGCTGGACGAGTCGCTCGCCCAGGTCACCGTCGACCTCTCCGGCCGCCCCTACCTGGTGCACACCGAGCCGGAGAACATGGCGCCGATGATCGGCGCCTACGACACCACCATGACCCGGCACATCCTGGAGTCCTTCGTGGCCCAGGCCCAGATCGCCCTGCACGTCCACGTGCCGTACGGGCGCAACGCGCACCACATCGTGGAGTGCCAGTTCAAGGCGCTGGCCCGGGCCCTGCGCTACGCCGCCGAGCGCGACCCGCGCGCGGCCGGCATCCTCCCGTCTACCAAGGGTGCGCTGTGAGCAAGTCCGCGATCGTCCTCCTCTTCGTCGGACTCTTCCTGGCCGGCGGGGTGATCTCGTTCTGGAAGCAGAAGCTCCCGAAGGGCGTCATCGCCGTGCTCGCCATCGGCTCGGTGCTCTGCCTGGCCTCCGGAGCCATGCGCCTCTAGGCCCCGCCCCGCACCGGGCCGTGTCGGACACGGCCCGGTGCGAGGAGAGCCGCCAGGACCCGCTGAGAGACTTGGACACCTGAACATGGGCAAGAACGTCGTCGTACTCGACTACGGGTCGGGCAACCTCCGCTCGGCCCAGCGCGCCGTGGAGCGCACCGGGGCGAACGTCACCGTCACCTCCGACTTCCGGACCGCACTGGACGCGGACGGCCTGCTCGTCCCCGGCGTCGGCGCCTTCGAGGCCTGCATGCGCGGGCTGAAGGCCGTCCGCGGCGAGCAGATCATCGGCCGCCGGCTGGCCGGCGGCCGGCCGGTGCTGGGCATCTGCGTCGGCATGCAGATCCTCTTCGAGAAGGGGGTCGAGCACGGCGTGGAGACGGCCGGCTGCGACGAGTGGCCCGGCACCGTCGAGCCGCTGGAGGCCCCGGTCGTCCCGCACATGGGGTGGAACACCGTCGACGCCCCCGAGGGCAGCCGGCTCTTCGCCGGGCTCGACACCGACACCCGCTTCTACTTCGTGCACTCCTACGGCGTGCGCCGCTGGGAGCTGGAGGTCCACAGCGCCCGGATGCACGCCCCGCTCGTCACCTGGGCCACGCACGGGCAGCCGTTCGTCGCCGCCGTCGAGAACGGCCCGCTCTGGGCCACCCAGTTCCACCCCGAGAAGTCCGGCGACGCCGGCGCCGCCCTGCTGACCAACTGGGTCAACACCCTCTGACCGTCTGAGAGTTGTCACAACGATGAGTCGCCTCGAACTGCTCCCCGCCGTCGACGTCCGCGACGGCCAGGCCGTCCGCCTGGTCAAGGGCGCCTCCGGCACCGAGACCTCCTTCGGCGAGCCGCTCGCCGCCGCCCTCGCCTGGCAGAACGCCGGCGCCGAGTGGCTCCACCTGGTCGACCTGGACGCCGCCTTCGGCACCGGCACCAACCGCGACCTGCTGCGCGAGGTCACCGGCGCGCTCGACATCAAGGTCGAGCTGTCCGGCGGCATCCGCGACGACGAGTCGCTGGCCGCCGCCCTGGCCACCGGCTGCACCCGGGTCAACCTCGGCACCGCCGCCCTGGAGAGCCCCGAGTGGGTCGCCAAGGTCATCGCCGAGCACGGCGACCAGATCG
Source organism: Kitasatospora sp. NPDC052868 (assembly GCF_044547105.1). Classification (NCBI taxonomy): domain Bacteria; kingdom Bacillati; phylum Actinomycetota; class Actinomycetes; order Kitasatosporales; family Streptomycetaceae; genus Kitasatospora; species Kitasatospora sp. NPDC052868. Next base: position 532,710 of record NZ_JBITZW010000001.1, read on the forward strand.
CCGTCGGCCTGGACGTGGTCGGCACCACCCTGCGCGGCCGCGGCTGGACCCGCGACGGCGGCCAGCTCTTCGACGTGCTGGCCCGCCTGGACGCCGAGGGCTGCGCCCGCTACGTCGTCACCGACGTCAACCGGGACGGCACCCTGACCGGCCCCAACCTCCAGCTGCTGCGCGACGTCTGCGCCGCCACCGACAAGCCGGTGGTCGCCTCCGGCGGCGTCTCCTCGCTCGACGACCTGCGGGCCATCGCAACCCTGGTCGGCGAGGGTGTCGAGGGGGCCATCGTGGGCAAGGCACTCTACGAGCAGAAGTTCACCCTCGAAGAGGCCCTGGAGGCGGTTTCAGGATGACGGAACGTCAGATCGTACGCGGTCGGGTCGGCGGATTCTCCCCCTGGGAGGACCAGTTCGGCTACGCGCGGGCGGTGGCGGCCGGGGACCACGTCCACGTGGCCGGCTCCACCGCCTGGGTCGACGGAAGGATCGAGCACGAGGGCGACCCGTACCGGCAGACCCTCGCCGCCTTCGGCGTCGGCCTCACGGCCCTGGCCGCGTACGGACTGACGGCGGACGACGTGGTCCGCACCCGGATGTACATCACCCACGCCCGCGACGCCGACGAGGTGGGCCGCGCGCACCGCACCCTCTTCGCCGACACCCGCCCGGCGGCCACCATGGTGGTCGTCGACGGCCTGATCGACTCCCGGATGATGGTCGAGGTCGAACTCGACGCCTACCGTGCCGGGCTCGCAAGCACTCTGGAAGGCCAACAGCCGTGACCCTCGCCGTACGTGTCATCCCCTGTCTGGACGTCGACGCCGGCCGGGTGGTCAAGGGTGTCAACTTCCAGAACCTGCGCGACGCCGGCGACCCGGTCGAGATGGCCAAGCTCTACGACGCCGAGGGCGCCGACGAGCTGACCTTCCTCGACATCACCGCCTCCTCGGGGGACCGCGAGACCACCTACGACGTGGTCCGCCGCACCGCCGAGCAGGTGTTCATCCCGCTGACCGTCGGCGGCGGCATCCGCGCCGTCGAGGACGTCGACAAGCTGCTGCGGGCCGGCGCCGACAAGGTCGGCGTCAACACCGCGGCGATCGCCCGCCCCGAGCTGATCCGGGAGATCGCGCAGCGCTTCGGCCGCCAGGTGCTGGTGCTCTCGGTGGACGCCCGGCGCTGCCCCCCGGGCACCGAGACCGCCTCGGGCTTCGAGGTCACCACGCACGGCGGACGGCAGGGCACCGGCCTGGACGCCGTCGAGTGGGCGGGCCGCGCGGCGGAGCTGGGCGCGGGCGAGATCCTGCTCAACTCGATGGACGCGGACGGCACCAAGGACGGCTACGACCTGGAGCTGATCGGGGCCGTCCGCAAGACCGTCTCCGTCCCGGTGATCGCCTCCGGCGGCGCCGGCCGGCTCGCCGACTTCGCCCCCGCGGTGGAGGCCGGCGCGGACGCCGTGCTGGCGGCCAGCGTCTTCCACTTCGGCGACCTGCGGATCGGCGAGGTCAAGAACGCGCTGCGCGAGGCCGGGCACCCGGTGCGCTGAGCTGCGCCCGGTGCTGTCCGCGCCCGCGGACAGCACCGGGGCCGGGCCTCAGGACCCCTGCCGCGGCTCGCCCTTGATCAGGGCGAACGGCGCGCCGGACGGGTCCGCCAGCCAGGCGATCCGGCCGACCTCGGGGACGTCCTCGGCGGCCATCAGCACCGCGCCGCCGGCCTCCTGCGCCCGGCGGACCAGCTCGTCGACCTGCTCGGTGGCGAAGTACGGCGTCCAGGAGGGCGGCTGGCCCTCCGACATGATCGGGGCGATGCCGCCGAAGCTGGTGGCCTGCTGGTCGCCCTCGGCGGTGGAGACCACCAGGTACGTCATACCGGGGGCCGGGAACTTCTCCGAGCGCCAGTCGAACACCGTCCGGTAGAAGCCGAATCCGGCCTCCTGGTCGGTGGTGTGCAGCTCGGACCAGACCAGGGCGTTGTCGCTGGACACCACGTCCAGCCCGGTGGTCGAGCCGGCCTGCCAGATCGCGAACTGCGCACCCTGCGGGTCGGTGAGCTGGGCCATCCGCCCGGCGTCCATCACGTCGAAGGGCGCGACCCGGACGGTGCCGCCGGCCTGCTCGACGGCCTTGGCCGTGGCGTCCGCGTCAGGCGTTTTGAAGTACGTCGTCCAGGTGGACCGGGCGCCCTCCTCGGTGAGCGGCCCGACGGCGCCCACCGTCTTGCCGTCCAGCTGGAGGAAGCCGTAGCCGCCGGCCTCCGGGCCGAGCTGCTGGAACGTCCAGCCGAACACCGCCCCGTAGAAGGCGGCGGCCGCGGCCGGATCCGGGGCGCCGAGGTCGATCCAGCAGGGCGAGCCGGTGGGAAAGTCGGTGGTGAGCATGAGGTGGTGCTCCTAACGACGGGAAAGAGCGGCCGGGCGGCTTGTCGAGGGCGCTCGGGCACCCCTCCCCGACCATCTGCGAGTCTGCACCCCGCCACTGACATCCGCAGCCGGGACCGGTCCAGGCCCTAGGGCAGCGGCAGCACGTGGCGCAGCGCGGTGACCGCGTCCGGCGGGCCGTCCACGGCCAGCTCGGTGCGGGCCCCCCGGCCGTAGACGAAGAGCACCAGCTCGCCCGGCTCGCCGGTGATCCGGACGACCGGGGCCCCGGCGGGGCCGACGGTCACGCCCGGGTCGTCCGGGCCGTCCGGACGGCGCAGCTCCAGCCGGACGGGGGAACGGCGGCCCGCCTCCAGCCTGGCCAGCATCGGCAGCCGCCGCCAGAGCGCCGCGGCCCGGCCGGGCGGCACCGGCTGCGGCTGCCAGGACCCGCCGGCCCGGCGGACGTCCTCGGCGTGCACGAAGTACTCCACCGTGTTCGCCGCCTCGTCGGCGCCGGGCAGCGCGAACAGCGAGAGCACCGGCGGGCCGGCCCGGAACACCCGCAGCAGCTCCTCGTACGGGCGCTCGGCGTAGCCGCTCTGCACCCGGCGGGTCCAGTCGGCCAGCGGGCCGATCCGGATGCCGGCCGCCGCGTCCGGCCGGTGCTCGCGGATCACCAGGTGGGCGGCGAGGTCCCGGGTGGTCCACCCGGTGCAGAGGGTGGGGGCGTCCGGCCCGGCGGCGGCCAGGAGTTCGGCCAGTCGGTGGCGCTCGGCGAGGGCATGGTTCGACATGCGGCCCAGCCTAGGGTGAGGAAGCGCCCGGGGACTGGCGGGGGCTTAGCGCAGGTGGCCGGTGAGCCTGGTGCCGCCCTGGCGGTTGCTCGCCGTCATCGTGCAGCTGAAGTCCCGCCAGCCCTGCTGGTAGACCGTCATCGCCGGGCCGAAGGGGAAGCCGTAGTACGGGCCTCCGCCGCCCTGGCGGGCCTCGGCGGCGGCCAGCGGCTCCTTGCAGGCGTCCCGCATGGCCTTGGTGATCTGGCTCTCGGCGGTCAGGCCGTCCGGCAGCAGCAGGGCCGCGATCGACTCGCCGTCGTGCTCGCCCTCGCAGGGCCGGGCCTCCGGCCTGGTGATCCCCTTGCTGAGCTGCGGGTGGTCGAAGCAGGCTCCGAGCGGGAGGAACGGGTACGGGACCACCCTGGTCGGGGTCGGCGTCGGGGTGGGGCTCGGCGTGGGCGTCGGACTCGGGGTGGTCGCGGTGGGGGAGGGCTGCGGCGGCGGCAGCGCGACCGGCCGGTCCTCCGGCCAGAGCAGCACGGTGGCGACCACGGCCAGCAGCACGGCGAGGACCGCCGCGACGGCGATGACCAGCCCGCGGGAGGGACGGGAGGCGGCTTCGGGCGGCTGCTCGGTGCTCATGGGCACGAGGATGGCCCAACCGGGGCCGTCTCGGCAGGCGGTTGGCACAACTCGTACGAGCGGACCTGTCGCACTGGTCCGATAGGCTCCCCGTGGCACGACACGATCCCAGGAGTATGCGGATGCGCGTCGGAATCACCGGTCACCGGGGCCTGTCGGGTGGCATCACCGAGATGCTGGTCCGCGGGGAGCTCTGGCGGCTGGTCACCACCTTCGGCCCGTACGAGCTGGTCGGCGTCAGCTGCGTCGACGAGGGCCCGGAGAGCTGGTTCGCCCGGTCCGTGCTGGAGCACGGCGGCAAGCTGGAGGTGCTCGTCCCCGCCGGGGCGCCCCTCGTCGGCCGCGCAGACGACCACCACCGGGGGACGAGACTGCGGCTGATGAACGAGGCCAACGCCGTCCACCGGCTCGCCGCCGTCGAGCACGGCGGCCTCGGCGACGACACCGCGCGCGCCCTGGTCGGCATGGTCGACGAGGTGATCGCGGTCTGGGACGGTACCCCGGACGGCGAGCCCGCCCGGGTCGCCGGGCTCGCCCAGCAGGCCGGGCTCCACGTCCACCGGATCTGGCCGGCGGGCTGCGAGCGGCCATGAGGTCCGACCGGCGGGCCGGACCGGCCTCGGCACCCGCCCGGCGGGCCGGACCGGACTGACACAATGGGGCCATGTCCACCACACCCGCCGCCCCCGGCAGCACCGCCCTGGCCCCCGAGATCGCCGCCCGCCTCAAGCGCACCGAGGAGGGCCTGCTCCCGGCCGTCGCGCAGCAGTACGACACCGGCGAGGTGCTGATGCTCGGCTGGATGGACGACGAGGCCCTGCACCGCACCCTGACCACCGGCCGCTGCACCTACTGGAGCCGCAGCCGGCGCGAGTACTGGGTCAAGGGCGACACCTCCGGCCACGTCCAGCAGGTCAAGTCCGTCGCCCTGGACTGCGACGGCGACACCCTGCTGGTCCGGGTCGACCAGACCGGCGCCGCCTGCCACACCGGCGACCGCACCTGCTTCGACGCCGACGTGCTCCCGCTCGCCTGACCCCCACACTCCGCCACGACCAGAAGGTGCCGCTCTCCATGGACCTCGAAGCCTTCCGCAAGCTCGCCGTCGACACCCGGGTCATCCCGGTCACCCGCAGGCTCCTCGCGGACGGTCTCACCCCGATCGGCCTCTACCGCAGCCTCGCGGGCGAGCGCCCCGGCACCTTCCTGCTGGAGTCCGCCGAACAGGGCCGCAGCTGGTCCCGCTACTCCTTCGTGGGCGTGCGCAGCGCCGCCACCCTCACCGCGGACCAGGACGGCAACGCCCGCTGGCTCGGCGCCCCGCCGGTCGGCATCCCCACCTCCGGCGACCCGCTGCAGGTGCTGCGCGCCGCCCTGGACGCCCTGCACACCCCGCGCCGCGCCGACGACGGCCTGCCGCCGCTCACCGGGGGACTGGTCGGCTACCTCGGCTACGACGTCGTGCGCCGGCTGGAGAAGCTGCCCGACCTCAACCCGGACGACCTGCGGCTGCCCGAGCTGACCATGCTGCTCGCCACCGACCTCGCCGTGCTCGACCACGTGGACGGCACGGTGCTGCTGATCGCCAACGCCGTCAACCACAACGACCTGGCCAGCGGCGCCGACGAGGCCTACGCGGACGCGGTGGCCCGGCTGGACGCGATGGAGGCCGACCTGCTGAAGCCGGTCGACCCGGGCCTGGCGACCTTCACCCCGGCCGGCGCCGGCGACGTCCACTCACCGTTCGGCGGGGCGCCCTACCGGGCCGCCGTCGAGGAGATCAAGGAGCGGATCCGGGCCGGCGAGGCCTTCCAGGTGGTGCCCTCGCAGCGCTTCGAGGCGCCCTGCCCGGCCTCCGCGCTGGACGTCTACCGGGTGCTGCGCACCACCAACCCCAGCCCGTACATGTACCTGTTCCGGTTCCCCGGCCCGGACGGCACCGCGGAGGGCGGCTTCGACGTGGTCGGCTCCAGCCCGGAGGCGCTGGTCAAGGTCACCGACGGCGAGGCGATGCTGCACCCGATCGCCGGCACCCGGCACCGCGGCGCCACCCCGCAGGAGGACGCCGGGCTCGCCGCCGAGCTGCTGGCCGACCCCAAGGAGCGGGCCGAGCACCTGATGCTGGTCGACCTCGGCCGCAACGACCTCGGCCGGGTCTGCGAGCCCGGCAGCGTGGAGGTGGTCGACTTCATGCACATCGAGCGCTACAGCCACGTCATGCACATCGTCTCCACCGTCACCGGCCGGGTCGCCCCCGGGCGGACGGCCTTCGACGTGCTCACCGCCTGTTTCCCGGCCGGCACCCTCTCCGGCGCGCCGAAGCCGCGCGCGATGCGCATCATCGAGGAGTTGGAGCCCACCCGCCGGGGCCTGTACGGCGGCTGCGTCGGCTACCTGGACTTCGCCGGGGACTCCGACACCGCGATCGCCATCCGCACCGCGGTGCTGCGGGACGGCACCGCCTACGTCCAGGCCGGCGCGGGCGTGGTCGCCGACTCCGACCCGCACGGCGAGGACACCGAGTGCCGCAACAAGGCCGCCGCCGTCCTGCGGGCCGTGGCCACCGCGAACACGCTGCGCACGCCGCTATCGTGAGGACGACGGGCGCGTTGAACCGCTGAGGGAAGGCGGCCGGGATGACGTCGGCGAGCACGGAGAGCGCCTGGGAGGCGCTCGAAGGTGTCAACCCTCCGCGCGGCTACCGGGTGGAGATCACGGACGGGAAGATCATCATGACGCCCCACGGGGAGAGCCGGTGGGAGGTCGTCCTCAGCGCGGCGCCGCAGATCAGGGCGCAGCTCGCGGGACACGGCCGGGTGCTGTCGGACGTCATGATCGACTTCCCCTCGCCGCGCTTCGGCTACGCCCCCGACCTGGCGGTCGTCGCCCCGGGGGCGGAGCGCAACGCCCGTCACCGGTTCGAGTGGCACGACCTCGAAGCGGTGATCGAGGTGGCCTCGCCCTCGGACCGGGACGAGGACCGCCTCGGGAAGGTCCGGACGTACGCCCAGTGCGGGATCCCGCTCTACGTCGTGGTGGACGTGGCCGAGGCGGTCTGCACGGTGCACAGCGCCCCGCAGCGCACCGGGAACTACCGGGAGGCGGAGCGGGTGCCCTTCGGCAACGACCTGTTCCTGCCGCTGGCGGACCGGACCCTGGTGCTGTCCACCGACGGGTTCCCGGCGGACCCGGAGTAGGGGCGGCGCGCAGGGTCGTGGATAGTGGACGGGTGAGCGTTCCTACCCAGCCCCGTGCCGAAGCCGCCCCCGCAGCTACCGCCCCCGCCCCCGCCGCGGTCGGGCGGCGGATGCTCGGCGTGATGCTGCTGCTGACCGCGCTCGGCGCCGTCCTGGTGCTGACCGCCGTCGGCCGGGTCTGGGCCGAGGGCCGGGTCGCCGGATCGGCCGCCGGGATGCTGGAGGTGTCCGCCACCGGCAGCCGGATCTCCGAACTGCCCGGCGGGCTGGCCCTGGTGGCGCTGGCGGCGGCGGTCGCGGTGTTCGCGGTGCGCGGCGTCGGACGGATCGCGGTCGGGGTGCTCACGCTGCTGTCCGGCCTCGGGGTGGCCGCCACGGCGGCGGCCGGGGCGGGCGACAGCACGGCGCTGCACGCCGAGGCGGCCCGCAAGCTGGCGCTGTCCGGCACCCAGGCCACCGGGATCAGCCACACCGCCTGGCCCTGGCTGGCGCTGCTCGGCGGACTGCTGCTGGCGCTGGCCGGGCTGCTGACCGTCCGGTACGGCCGGGGCTGGCCGACCATGGGCAGCCGCTACGACGCGCCGACCCGCAAGGCGCCCGCAAAGGCCGCCGAGAGCCCGGCCGACCTGTGGAAGGCGCTGGACCGGGGCGAGGACCCGACCGCCGGCTGAGCGCCGCGAGCGGGCCCGCGCGGGTGTGACCCGATAGACGAGCACCCCCTTTGGGTGAGCGCCGTGTGGCCCGGCACAATGGAACACGTCAACCCGCCAGGGGCCCGTGGGCCCGGCCGGGCCCCGGAGAACCAAGGAGCACCGCAGATGTCGGCAGCAGCACACGGCCACAACCCCGCCGCCTGGACCGGCGTGACCATCGCGTTCGTCGGCTTCGCGATCTCGGGCGTGGCGATGATCCTCCCGTCGGTGCTGATCGTCTGGGCCGGCCTGGCGGTCGTCGTGCTCGGCGGCGTGGTCGGCAAGGCCATGTCGATGGCCGGGATGGGCAAGCAGCCCAGCCCGCACGTGGAGACCCTTGAGGACCGTGCTGCGGCGGCCGCCGCCGTCACCGCCTGACGCGCGACCCCTCGTACGGCCGAACGGCGGGCGCCACGCCCGCCGTTTCGTTCTGCCCCCCGCTTGCGCCGGGCGGGCACAATCATGGGCGTGAACGCCGCTCCCACCGCCTCCACCCGGCCGCCCGTGCTGCGCAGGCTGGGCCCGCCGCTGGCCGCCCTGGCCGCCGTGGCCGTCCCCGCCGTGTACATCGCCGCGGTGGACCCCAACGCCCCCGGCCACTACCCCGACTGCCCCTTCCTGGCGGCCACCGGCTGGTGGTGCCCCGGCTGCGGCGGCCTGCGCTGCGTCCACGCGCTCGCCCACGGGGACCTCTCCGGCGCCCTGCACGACAACGCGTCCGCGGTGCTGCTGTTCGCGGTGCTGGCGGTGCTCTGGCTGCGCTGGCTGTGGGCCGTGGCGGTCGGCGGCCCGGCGCCGCGGATCGCGCCGGGGGCGCGGCGCTGGGCGCTGATCGCGCTGCTGGTGCTGGTGTTCACGGTCGTGCGCAACCTGCCCGTCGGGGCGGGACTGGCGCCACCGCTGGTATGAGTCCGACAGCCGGTGTAAAAGGTGTGAAACCGCAGCTGGGAGCCGCCTCGGGGGGCGTCCGGTCCGCGAGACGCACGCCGGGTGGATGCGCCCCGCGCTCCCCGGTGCCGATACCATCGAAGGGCCGGCTGGCCGTTTGGCCGCCCGGCCCCTGGCCGGCCGAGCCGGCAGAAATGATGGGGGCGCCCGCGTGAGCGAGCGAACAAGTGTCAGGTGCGTGTTGCGCGCAGCGCCTGCCGAGCGGAGCGAGGTGGGCGTATGACTGTGCTCGAAACGATTGTCGAAGGTGTCCTCGAGGACCTCGCCGAGCGCCAGGCCAAGGTCTCCCTGGACGAGCTCAAGGAGATCGCCGCCAAGGCCCCCGACGCCAAGGACGGCGTCGCGGCCCTGCGCGGCGACGGTGTCCGGGTGATCTGCGAGGTCAAGCGCTCCAGCCCGTCCAAGGGCGCACTGGCCGCGATCGCCGATCCGGCCGCACTGGCCCGCGACTACGCGCTCGGCGGCGCCGCCGCGATCAGCGTCCTGACCGAGCAGCGCCGCTTCGGCGGCTCCCTCGCGGACCTGGACAGCGTCCGCGCCGCGGTGGACACCCCGGTGCTGCGCAAGGACTTCATCGTCACCGCCTACCAGCTGTGGGAGGCCCGAGCCCACGGCGCCGACCTCGCGCTGCTGATCGTCGCCGCCCTCGACCAGCCGGCCCTGGTGTCGCTGATCGAGCGCGCCGAGTCGATCGGCCTCACGCCGCTGGTGGAGGTGCACGACGAGGAGGAGATCGCCCGCGCGGTCGACGCCGGGGCGCGCATCATCGGCGTCAACGCCCGCAACCTCAAGACCCTCGAGGTGGACCGCAACACCTTCGGCAACGTCGTCCACGCCATCCCGGACCACGTCGTCAAGGTCGCCGAGTCCGGTGTGCGCGGTCCGCTGGACGTGATCTCCTACGCCAACCTCGGCGCCGACGCGGTGCTGGTCGGCGAGTCCCTGGTGACCGGCAAGGACCCGCGGGCGGCCGTCGCCGACCTGGTCGCGGCCGGCGCGCACCCCGCGCTGCGGCACAAGGACTGACCGCGCCGCCATGAAACTAGCCTCCCGCCTCGCCCCCGGCTGCCGCCCGCGCGGCTGCCGCGCGCCCGCACGCCGGGTGCTGGGCAGGCGGGTGCGCTACGTGATCGGTTGCGAGCCCGGACAGGTGCCCGGCCGTCGATGGCGCAGGTCGCACGGCTGAGCCAGCCGTTCCGACGTCACTGCCGTCATCTTCCAGAAGGACTCCACCATGTCCGAGAAGGACTACCTGCCCGGCGCCGAGGTGCCGGACGCCCGCGGCTACTTCGGTGCCTACGGGGGCCGCTTCATTCCGGAGGCGCTGGTCGCCGCCGTCGAACAGGTCGCCGACGAGTACGAGAAGGCCAAGGCCGACCCGGCGTTCGCCGCCGAGCTGGACGGGCTGCTCAAGGACTACACCGGCCGTCCCAGCCCGCTGACCGACGTCCACCGCTTCTCCGCCGAGGCGGGGGGCGCGCGCGTCCTGCTCAAGCGCGAGGACCTCAACCACACCGGCTCGCACAAGATCAACAACGTGCTGGGCCAGGCCCTGCTCACCAGGCGGATGGGCAAGACCCGGATCATCGCCGAGACCGGGGCCGGCCAGCACGGCGTGGCCACCGCCACCGCCTGCGCGCTGTTCGGCTTCGACTGCACCATCTACATGGGCGAGGTCGACACCCGGCGGCAGGCGCTGAACGTCGCCCGGATGCGGATGCTCGGCGCCGAGGTGGTCTCGGTGACGTCCGGCAGCCGCACGCTCAAGGACGCCATCAACGAGGCGTTCCGCGACTGGGTCGCCAACGTGGACTCCACGCACTACCTGTTCGGCACCGTGGCCGGCCCGCACCCCTTCCCGATGATGGTCCGCGACTTCCACCGGGTGATCGGCGTCGAGGCCCGTCAGCAGGTGCTGGACCGGACCGGGCGGCTGCCGGACGCCGTCGTCGCCTGCGTGGGCGGCGGCTCCAACGCGATGGGCATCTTCCACGAGTTCATCCCGGACGCCGGGGTGCGCCTGATCGGCTGCGAGGCGGCCGGCGAGGGCGCCGAGACCCCGAAGCACGCCGCCACCCTCACCAAGGGCGACCCGGGTGTGCTGCACGGCTCGCGGACCTACGTGCTGCAGGACGAGGACGGCCAGACCATCGAGTCGCACTCGATCTCGGCCGGCCTGGACTACCCGGGCGTCGGCCCGGAGCACGCCTGGCTGAAGGACACCGGCCGGGCCGAGTACCGCCCGGTCACCGACGACGCCGCCATGCAGGCGCTGCGGCTGCTGTCCCGCACCGAGGGCATCATCCCGGCCATCGAGAGCGCCCACGCGCTGGCCGGCGCCCTGGAGCTGGGCCGCGAGCTCGGGCCCGAGGCCACCATCCTGGTCTCGCTCTCCGGGCGCGGCGACAAGGACATGCACACCGCGGCCGAGTACTTCGGCCTGTACGACGAGGCTGCCAACGGCGCCGCTGACGGGGGTAAGTGACCATGGCTTCGAAGCTCAGCGGCATCCTGGCCGCCGCCAAGGCGGAGAACCGCGCCGCGCTGATCGGCTACCTGCCGGCCGGCTTCCCGAGCGTGGACGGCGGCGTGCGCGCGGTCAACGCGCTGATCGAGGGCGGCTGCGACATCGTCGAGGTCGGCCTGCCGCACTCCGACCCGGTGCTGGACGGCCCGACCATCCAGACCGCCGACGACATCGCGCTGCGCGGCGGCGTGCGGATCAAGGACGTGCTGCGCACCGTCCAGGAGGTGGCCGCCGCGCACCCCGAGGCGGCGGTCCTGGTCATGACGTACTGGAACCCGGTCGACCGCTACGGCACCGCGCGCTTCGCCGCGGACCTGGCCGCCGCGGGCGGGGCGGGATGCATCCTGCCGGACCTGCCGGTGGAGGAGTCCGAGGAGTGGCGCAAGGCGGCGGACGAGCACGGGCTGGACACCGTGTTCGTGGTCGCCCCGAGCAGCCGGGACAAGCGCCTTGCCGAGGTCACCGCGGCGGGCAGCGGCTTCGTGTACGCGGCCGCCGTGATGGGCGTGACCGGCACCCGGGCCCGGGTCGGCAACCTCGCCGAGGACCTGGTCGCCCGGACCAGGGCCACCACCGACCTGCCGGTCTGCGTCGGCCTCGGCGTCTCGACGGCGGTGCAGGCCGCCGAGGTGGCCGGCTTCGCGGACGGTGTGATCGTCGGCTCGGCCTTCGTCCAGCGGATCCTGGACGCCGACGGGGACGAGCAGGCCGCGCTGGACGCCGTCCGCGGCCTGGCCGGCGAGCTGGCCGCGGGAGTCCGCCGCCGGTAGTCCACCCTGCTCGACCGCGTTCCACCGCGCTCCGTCCGACGGCCCGTCGCCCCGCTGTACCGGGGGCGGCGGGCCGTCGGGCGTTCCCGGCGGCGGCCCGGCCACCCCGAACGGGTGAACACTGCCGGGGACACGCATCAGCCGGGGTTGACCGGCGTTGAGTGGAGGGACGAGTGCACGAACGACGAGCCCGGGGCCAGAGGCGGGCGCGAAGCGAGCGAAGGGGTCTGCCGGTGCCGTGTCTCCAGCGAGCCGTCCTGCTGCGGGCGGCCGCGGCCGCCCTCGCCCTGTGCGCCGCCGTCGGGGCGGACACCGCGGTCGGGCACGCGCTGGCCAGGCGGGGTGCGGAGCGGGCCGAGCGGGACGCGTACGTCTGCGCCGAGGCGGCCCGGGTGGACGCGGCGGTCCGGGCCACCCGCTCGGAGCACGAGGGCCGCCAGGACCTCTACGACCCGGGGCGGCCGCCGGGCTGCGTCCCGAACGGGCGCTAGAACACGATGGGAACGTATTCGGACACATCGTCATCAGGTGTCACCCATACGGCTTAATTCCTGAATATGGAGGAACCGCCCTTCATCCCTTACGGTTCATCAGGAAGTGAACGTGTTTCCCGAGGGGGGTTTCCCGATGGCCGGCCCGGCAGCGCAGCCCGGTGACCCAGTGCAGCCCGGTGACCCGGCGCGGCCCGGTCCGGCGCGGCGCGGTGGCACCGCGCGGGCGCCGTGGCCGGCCTGGACGGAGTGGATCGGTACGGCCGCCCGGCTCGGCCTCGCCGTGGTCTGGGGCTGGGCCGGTCTGGCCAAGATCGCCGACCCGGCCGAGGCCGCCCAGGCGGTGCGCGCCTACGAGATCCTGCCCGAGTCGCTGGTCAAGCCGGTCGGCTACGCGCTGCCCTTCCTGGAGCTGGCGCTCGCGCTGCTGCTGGTGATCGGGCTCGGCGTCCGGCTGGTGGCCGCGGTCTCCGCGCTGCTGCTGCTCGCCTTCATCGCCGGGATCGCCTCCGCCTGGGCGCGCGGCATCTCGATCGACTGCGGCTGCTTCGGCGGCGGCGGGGCGGTGGACGCCTCGCAGACCGAGTACCTGCAGGAGATCCTGCGCGACACCGGGTTCCTGCTGCTGGCCGGCTGGCTGCTCTGGCGGCCCCGCACCAGGCTCTCGGTGGACGGCTGGCTGGCGAGCTAGCCGACCGGACCGGGCCCGGCCGGCGCAGACCGGCCGCACCTCCACCCCCGACCCTGCCCCCACCCCCGACCTGGATGTCCAAGGCAATGAGCGAGAAGAACCGAGAAGGCAAGCGCACCGCCCGCGAGCGGATGCTGGCGGAGCGGGCGGCCGACGAGGCCGGCGCCCGGCGCAAGAAGAAGCTGGTGGTCGGCGGGGTGGTGCTGGCGGTGATCGCCGCCGCCGTGGTCACCGGCGTGGTGGTGCAGAACCAGCGCTCCAAGCCGGAGACCCCGACCGCGGCCCCGGCCGGCGCGATCGGCGACAAGAACCTGGTCATCCCGGTCGGCGCCGCGAACGCCCCGTCCGTCCTCACCGTCTACGAGGACCCGCGCTGCCCCGCCTGCGGCACCTTCGAGCGCGACTTCGCGCCGACCATCGACCAGTTGGAGGACGCGGGCAAGATCTACTCCAACTACCACATCGTGTCGTTCATCGACCGGGCCGTCCCGGGCAAGGGCTCCAAGTACGGGGCCAACGCGCTGGCCTGTGCGCAGGACGCCGGGCACTTCCGCGACTACCACGACGTGCTCTACCGCAACCAGCCGGACGAGACCAACGACGCCTTCGGCGACAAGGCGACGCTGATCAGCCTCGCCAAGCAGGTCAACGGCCTGGACACACCCGCCTTCGAGGCCTGCGTCAACGACAACAAGTTCGGCGGGTGGGTGTCCGCGGTCCAGCAGGACTTCGACAAGTCCAGCTACAAGTCGACGCCGACGGTGCTGCTCAACGGCCAGCCGATCTACCCGAAGAACGGCAGCGAGGAGATCAGCCCGGCGAACCTGGTGAAGTGGGTGGACGCGGCGAACCAGGGCAAGCAGCTCGGCACCCCCGGCTCGAACGGCCAGACCCCGGCGCCGACCAGCACCGCCTCGGAGAGCAACAACCCCTCGCCGAACGCCGGCTAGGCCCTGGACCCCGCCCCCGGTCGGCCGCCGCCGCCCCCTCCCCGTCCGGAGGGGGCGGCGCAACCCCGGTTGCGGTCCCGGCTGCGGTCCCGGCTGAAACCCCGGGTGGGGCCGCGCACCAGGCCCGGCCCACCGGCCGTTGTTCGGCATCTGTGACCCACGGGGTGCCCGGGGCGGGCCGCAGACCCTGTAGCGTCGGAGCTGCCATGGATATCGCCTACATTCCCAGCCCGTCGCGGGGCGTCCTCTACCTCGGACCGATCCCGCTGCGCGCCTACGCCTTCTGCATCATCCTCGGTGTCGTCGTGGCCGTCTGGCTCGGCAGCAAGCGCTGGGTCGCCCGGGGCGGTGGCAAGCACACGGTCGGCGACATCGCCGTCTGGGCTGTGCCGTTCGGCCTGGTCGGCGGCCGGCTCTACCACGTGATCACCGACCACCAGCTGTACTTCGGTGCGGGCCGCAACCCCTGGAACGCCCTCAAGATCTGGGAGGGCGGCCTCGGGATCTGGGGCGCCATCGCGCTCGGCGCGGTCGGCGCCTGGATCGGCGCCCGCCGCCGGGGTGTGCCGCTGCCCGCCTACGCCGACGCCATCGCGCCGGGCATCGCGCTCGCCCAGGCGCTCGGCCGCTGGGGCAACTGGTTCAACCAGGAGCTGTACGGCCGGGAGACCACCCTGCCGTGGGGCCTGGAGATCGACAAGACGCTGCCGAGCGGCGAGGTGGTCACCGGGATCTACCACCCGACCTTCCTCTACGAGTCGCTCTGGTGCGTCGGGGTCGCGCTGCTGGTGATCTGGGCGGACCGCCGGTTCACCCTCGGCCACGGCCGGGCCTTCGCGCTGTACGTCGCCGCGTACACGGTGGGCCGGTTCTGGACCGAGTGGCTGCGGATCGACGAGGCCCACCACGTCCTCGGCCTGCGGATCAACGACTGGGTCGCGATCCTGGTCTTCCTCGGGGCCGTCGCCTACCTGGTGATCGTGGGGAAGAAGCGCCCGGGGCGGGAGGATCCGGCCAGCATCGACCCGATGGCGACCGACCCCTCGGACGCCCCGGCGGCCTCCGGTGCCCCGGGTGCCCCGGATGCCTCGGAGAAGATTGCCGAGCCGTCTCGGCCCGTGGACGAAAAGGCGGACGCCGACACGGCCGCGGACCAGGCCGACAAGAACGCCAAGAACCTCACCTGACCTGCGAGTCCGCTCGCCTCCGGCCGCTCTTCCGCATTTCGCGGAGGGCGGCCGGAATGCTGTTCGGACAGCCTTACTTTGCTGGAAATGCCCAGGCCGCGCGGACTACGTTCGATTCATCAGACGATCGGACGGAGGCCCGACAACCGTGAGTGCGACCACCCTTGAACCCGAGGCCGGGAACCACCCCCGCATTCCCGCCGCGGGGCACCACCGTGATGTGAACGGCGGCTGGCTGCGGCCCGCCGTGTTCGGTGCGATGGACGGGCTGGTCTCCAACTTCGCGCTGATGACCGGGGTCACCGGCGGCGCGGTCTCCAGCGGCACGGTGGTGCTGACCGGACTGGCGGGCCTGGCGGCCGGCGCCTGCTCGATGGCGGCGGGGGAGTACACCTCGGTGGCCTCGCAGCGCGAGCTGGTGCAGGCCGAGATCGAGGCCGAGCGGCTGGAGCTCAGCCGCAACCCGCACGGCGAGCTGGCCGAGCTGGCGCAGCTGTACGTCGCGCGCGGGGTGGAGCCGGGGCTGGCGCAGGAGGTGGCCCGGCAGCTGTCCGCCGATCCGGACCGGACGCTGGAGGTGCACGCCCGGGAGGAGCTGGGCGTCGACCCCAACGACCTGCCCTCGCCGTGGGTCGCCGCCGGGTCCTCGTTCGTCTGCTTCGCGGTCGGTGCGCTGCTGCCGCTGCTGCCGTACCTGCTGGGGGCGACCTCGCTGCTGCCGGCGCTGGTGCTCTCGATGCTCGGCCTGTTCGCCTGCGGCGCGGTGGTGGCCCGGGTGACGGCGCGCAGCTGGTGGTACAGCGGGCTCCGGCAGCTGGTGCTGGGTGGGGCGGCGGCCGGGGTGACCTACCTGCTGGGTTGGCTGATCGGCGGCCACGTCGGCTGACGGCCGCATACCCGGGCGGGATCGGCGGGGCTGCCGGGGCCAGTGGGACCGACCGGGCAGGTGGGAGGCCCAGGGCCTTAGGGCCTGTCCGGCGGATGGTACGGACTTCTGCATGATTATGCGCTACCATGCGTGACGTTCCACACATGGGTCCGGCTGTCCGGCTCTTCTAGCATCGGTCGCAGGCCTGCCGGTCCGAGGATTACCCCGGTCGGACCGGCTTTGGGGGATCGAATCGCAGGCGGGCCTGTGGCGATCATGTCGACGAGGCATTTCGCCCCTGTTTCGGCCCTCCGGGGCGCGGGCACACTTGAGTGAGCGTGCGGACGAGTTTCCATCTCCCGTTGCTCGCATTACTCGCCGGTAATAGCCCCTGACCTGGGGTCATGTCCGCGATGTGGACGCAGGATTCCACTTCCCGGGATCTCCGGCATCATGTAACCTGCACGAAATCGCAGAGGGCCAACGTCGTCCCTATTGCACAAGCTCATTGCTCAAGACGACGACGGGAGAGCCGATGCTGTCTGCATCCATGCACTCCGCCAACGAGCCCCAGGCCGGCGCCGCGCGCCCGCCGTACGCGCTCGTTCCGGATGCGCGACCTGCTGCTCAGGGCCTGTACGACCCGCGAAACGAGCACGACGCCTGCGGCGTCGGCTTCGTCGCCACGCTGACCGGCATCGCCGACCACAAGATCGTCGAGCAGGCGCTCACCGTGCTGCGCAACCTGGAGCACCGGGGTGCCACCGGCGCCGAGCCGGACTCCGGTGACGGCGCGGGCATCCTGACCCAGGTCCCGGACGCCTTCCTGCGGGCCAAGGTCCCCTTCGAGCTCCCGGCCGCCGGCGCCTACGCGGTCGGCATCGCCTTCCTGCCCGACGAGGACGAGGCCGACGCCGCCGCCGTCGCGCGGATCGAGGCCATCGCCGCCGAGGAGGACCTGACCGTCCTCGGCTGGCGTGACGTCCCGGTCAGCCCGGACCTGCTGGGCGCCACCGCCCGCTCGGTGATGCCGCGCTTCCGCCAGGTGTTCCTGGCCAAGGACGGCGTCGAGGGCATCGCGCTGGACCGGCTCGCCTTCGTCGTCCGCAAGCGCTCCGAGCGCGAGGCCGGTGTCTACCTCCCGTCGCTCTCCGCGCGCACCATCGTCTACAAGGGCATGCTCACCACCGGGCAGCTGGAGCCGTTCTTCCCCGACCTGTCGGACCGGCTCTACGCCTCCGCGCTCGGCCTGGTGCACTCCCGCTTCTCCACCAACACCTTCCCGAGCTGGCCGCTCGCCCACCCGTACCGCTTCGTCGCGCACAACGGCGAGATCAACACGGTCAAGGGCAACCGGAACTGGATGACCGCCCGGGAGTCCCAGCTCGCCACCGACCTCATCCCCGCCAACCGCAACGGGCAGGGCCTGGAGCGGATCTTCCCGATCTGCACCCCGGACCACTCCGACTCGGCGTCCTTCGACGAGGTCCTGGAGCTGCTCCACCTCGGCGGCCGCTCGCTGCCGCACTCGGTGCTGATGATGATCCCGGAGGCGTGGGAGAACCACGCCACCATGGAGCCGGCCCGCCGCGCGTTCTACCAGTACCACTCCAACCTGATGGAGCCCTGGGACGGCCCGGCCTGCGTGACCTTCACCGACGGCACCCAGATCGGCGCCGTGCTGGACCGCAACGGCCTGCGCCCCGCCCGCTACTGGATCACCGAGGACGGCCTGGTCGTCCTCTCCTCCGAGGTCGGCGTGCTCGACATCGAGCAGGAGAAGGTCGCCAAGAAGGGCCGCCTGCAGCCCGGCAAGATGTTCCTCATCGACACCGCGGAGCACCGCATCGTCGAGGACGAGGAGATCAAGTCCGCGCTGGCCTCCGAGCACCCCTACGGGGAGTGGGTCGCGGGCGGTCAGATCCAGCTCGCCAAGCTGCCCGAGCGCGAGCACATCGCGCACACCCACGCCTCGGTGACGCGCCGTCAGCAGACCTTCGGCTACACCGAGGAGGAGCTGCGGGTCATCCTCGCGCCGATGGCCGGGACGGGCGGTGAGGCGCTCGGCTCGATGGGCACCGACAGCCCGATCGCCGCGCTCTCCGAGAAGCCGCGCCTGCTGTTCGACTACTTCGTACAGCTCTTCGCGCAGGTCACCAACCCGCCGCTGGACGCCATCCGCGAGGAGCTCGTCACCTCGCTGCTGAGCAACCTCGGCCCCGAGGGCAACCTGCTGGCCGCCGAGGCCGCCGCCTGCCGCTCGGTCGGCATCACCTTCCCGGTGATCGACAACGACGAGCTGGCCAAGCTCGTCCACATCAACGCCGACGGCGACCAGCCCGGCCTCAAGGCCGTGACCCTGTCCGGCCTGTACAAGGTCGCCACCGGCGGCGAGGGCCTGGCCGCCCGGCTGGCCGCGATCGCCGCCGAGGCCGACGCCGCGATCGCCGACGGCGCCCGGATCGTCGTGCTCTCCGACCGGCACTCCGACGCCGAGCACGCCCCGATCCCCTCGCTGCTGCTCACCTCCGCGATCCACCACCACCTGATCCGCACCAAGCAGCGCACCCAGGTGTCGCTGCTGGTCGAGGCCGGCGACGTCCGCGAGGTCCACCACGTGGCCCTGCTGGTCGGCTACGGCGCCGGCGCGGTCAACCCGTACCTGGCCATGGAGTCCGTCGAGGACCTCGTCGCCCAGGGCACCTTCCTGACCGGCATCGAGCCCGAGAAGGCCATCAAGAACCTGATCAAGGCGCTCGGCAAGGGCGTTCTCAAGGTCATGTCCAAGATGGGCATCTCCACCGTCGCCTCCTACCGCGGCGCGCAGGTCTTCGAGGCCATCGGCCTCTCCGAGGAGCTGGTCGGCGCCTACTTCGCGGGCACCACCACCAAGCTCGGCGGCATCGGCCTGACGGAGATCGCCAAGGAGGTGGCCGCCCGCCACGCCAAGGCCTACCCGGCCTCCGGCATCCCCGCCGCGCACCGCGCGCTGGACATCGGCGGCGAGTACCAGTGGCGCCGCGAGGGCGAGCCGCACCTGTTCGACCCGGACACCGTCTTCCGGCTCCAGCACTCCACCCGCAACCGCCGGTACGACATCTTCAAGCAGTACACGGACCGGGTGAACGAGCAGTCCCAGCGCCTGATGACGCTGCGCGGCCTGTTCCAGCTGGACGGCCTGGGCCGCACCCCGATCCCCGTCGACGAGGTCGAGCCGGTCTCCGAGATCGTCAAGCGCTTCTCCACCGGCGCGATGTCCTACGGCTCCATCTCGCGCGAGGCGCACGAGACCCTGGCCATCGCGATGAACCGCCTCGGCGGCAAGTCCAACACCGGTGAGGGCGGCGAGGACCCGGACCGCCTGTACGACCCGGAGCGCCGCTCCGCGATCAAGCAGGTCGCCTCCGGCCGCTTCGGCGTCACCTCCGAGTACCTGGTCAACGCGGACGACATCCAGATCAAGATGGCCCAGGGCGCCAAGCCCGGCGAGGGCGGCCAGCTGCCCGGCCACAAGGTCTACCCGTGGGTCGCCAAGACCCGGCACTCCACCCCGGGCGTCGGCCTGATCTCCCCGCCGCCGCACCACGACATCTACTCGATCGAGGATCTGGCCCAGCTGATCCACGACCTCAAGAACGCCAACCCGGCGGCCCGCATCCACGTGAAGCTGGTCTCCGAGGTCGGCGTCGGCACGGTCGCGGCCGGCGTCTCCAAGGCGCACGCGGACGTGGTGCTGGTCTCCGGCCACGACGGCGGCACCGGCGCCTCGCCGCTCACCTCGCTCAAGCACGCGGGCGGCCCCTGGGAGCTCGGCCTCGCCGAGACCCAGCAGACCCTGCTGCTCAACGGCCTGCGCGACCGCATCGTGGTGCAGACCGACGGCCAGCTGAAGACCGGCCGCGACGTCGTCATCGCCGCGCTGCTGGGCGCCGAGGAGTTCGGCTTCGCCACCGCCCCGCTGGTGGTCTCCGGCTGCATCATGATGCGCGTCTGCCACCTGGACACCTGCCCGGTCGGCGTCGCCACCCAGAACCCGGTGCTGCGCGAGCGCTTCTCCGGCAAGCCCGAGTTCGTGGTGAACTTCTTCGAGTTCATCGCGGAGGAGGTCCGGGAGATCCTGGCCGAGCTGGGCTTCCGCACCATCGAGGAGGCCGTCGGCCACGCCGAGCACATCAACGCGGCCGCCGCGATCGACCACTGGAAGGCCGCCGGCCTCGACCTGGCCCCGCTCTTCCACGTCCCCGAGCTGCCCGAGGGCGCGGCCCTGCACCGCACCACCACGCAGGACCACGCGCTCGACAAGGCCCTGGACAACCAGCTGATCGACCTGGCCCAGGACGCGCTGGAGAACGGCGACGCCGTCCGCATCCAGCTGCCGATCCGCAACGTCAACCGCACGGTCGGCACGATGCTCGGCCACGAGGTGACCAAGCGGTACCGCGGCGAGGGCCTGCCCGAGGGCACCATCGACGTCACCTTCACCGGCAGCGCCGGCCAGTCGTTCGGCGCCTTCGTCCCGAAGGGCATCACGCTGCGGCTGGAGGGCGACGCCAACGACTACGTCGGCAAGGGCCTGTCCGGCGGTGTGGTGATCGTCCGCCCGGCGCGCGACGCCGCCGCCATCGGCGCCGACGCCCAGAACCACGTCATCGCCGGCAACACCATCGGCTACGGCGCCACCAGCGGCCGCGTCCACCTGCGGGGCAAGGCCGGCGAGCGCTTCGGCGTCCGCAACTCCGGTGCCACCCTGGTCGTCGAGGGCGTGGGCGACCACGGCCTGGAGTACATGACCGGGGGCCGGGTCGTCGTCCTCGGCGAGACCGGGCGTAACCTGGCAGCGGGCATGTCCGGCGGTATCGCCTACGTGCTGGACCTTCGCCCCGCGAACGTCAACGACGGCATGGTGGGCATCGAGGCCCCGACCGCCGCCGACCGCGAATGGCTGCGCGAGACCGTGCAGCAGCACTACGAGGAGACCGGCTCCACCGTCGCCGCCGAGCTCCTGGCCGACTGGGGCAGCGGGGTCTCCCGCTTCTCCAAGATCATGCCGACCGACTACAAGGCTGTGCTCGCCGCCAAGGACGCCGCTGAGCGCGATGGACTCTCCGAGTCCGAGACCACTCGCAAGATGATGGAGGCGGCACGTGGCTGACCCCAAGGGCTTCCTGACCACCGGCAAGCAGCTGGCCGAGCGCCGGCCCGTGGACGTGCGTCTGCGGGACTGGAACGAGGTCTACGTCGAGCGCAGCCTCCTGCCGATCATCACCAAGCAGGCCGGCCGCTGCATGGACTGCGGCATCCCGTTCTGCCACAACGGCTGCCCGCTCGGGAACCTCATCCCCGAGTGGAACGACCTGGCCTACCGGGAGGACTTCACCGGAGCCATCGAGCGGCTGCACGCGACCAACAACTTCCCGGAGTTCACCGGGCGGCTCTGCCCGGCCCCCTGTGAGTCGGCGTGCGTCCTGGGCATCAACCAGGACGCGGTGACCATCAAGAACGTCGAGGTCACCATCATCGACAAGGCCTGGGACCGGGGCGGTGTCACGCCGCAGATCCCCGAGCGGCTCTCCGGCAAGACCGTCGCCGTCGTCGGCTCCGGCCCGGCCGGCCTGGCCGTCGCCCAGCAGCTCACCCGGGCCGGGCACACCGTGGTGGTGTACGAGCGCGCCGACCGCATCGGCGGCCTGCTGCGCTACGGCATCCCCGAGTTCAAGATGGAGAAGCGCCACATCAACCGCCGCATCGAGCAGATGCGCGCGGAGGGCACCCGGTTCCGTACCGGCGTCCACGTCGGCGAGGACATCACCGGGCAGCAGCTGCGCGAGCGCTTCGACGCGGTCGTCGTGGCCGCCGGCGCCACCACGGCCCGCGACCTGCCGGTGCCCGGGCGCGAGCTCAAGGGCATCCACCAGGCCATGGAGTACCTGCCGCTGGCCAACAAGGTGCAGGAGGGCGACTTCGTGGAGCCCCCCATCTCCGCCAAGGGCAAGCACGTCGTGGTCATCGGCGGCGGCGACACCGGCGCGGACTGCCTCGGCACCGCGCTGCGCCAGGGCGCGGCCTCGGTCACCCAGCTGGAGATCATGCCGCGGCCGGGCGACGACCGCCCCGGCCACCAGCCGTGGCCGACCATGCCGATGACCTACAAGGTCACCTCGGCGCACGAGGAGGGCGGCGAGCGTGTCTACGCGGTCAACACCACCCACTTCACCGGCGACGAGGACGGCAACGTCCAGGAGCTGCACCTCGTCGAGGTGGAGTTCAAGGACGGCCGCTTCGAGCCCGTCCCCGGCACCGAGCGCGCCATCCCGGCGCAGCTGGTCACCCTGGCCATGGGCTTCACCGGCACCGACGTGAAGAACGGCCTCGTCGAGCAGCTCGGCGTCGACCTGGACGCCCGCGGCAACGTGGCGCGCGACGGCAGGTTCGCCACCAACGTGGACGGCGTGTACGTCTGCGGTGACGCCGGCCGCGGCCAGTCGCTGATCGTCTGGGCCATCGCGGAGGGCCGCTCGGCCGCCGCCGCGGTGGACGTGTACCTGGGCGGCAAGACCGCGCTGCCCGCCCCGATCCGGCCCACGGACCGCCCGCTGGTGGTCTGAACGGCCCCTTAGGCCGCCCGGCGCCGCATCGCCGGGCTGCACGAACCGCTTCCCGCCAGTGTCGCCGGGCCTATGCGGTCCCCGCGGCGTCTGCCCTCTCCCCGACCAGTAGAGGGCAGGCGCCGCCTTTGCGTTCCCAAGGTCAGCCGCCCAGCAGGAGCTCGGCGGCCTCGGTGCGCAGGTACAGGACGGTACGGCCGGTGCGGTGGCGGTCCGTCAGCCCGGCCTCGCGCAGGGCGGTCAGGTGGTGCGAGACGTTCGCCGCGGACAGCCCGGTGCGGGCGGCCAGTTCGGTGGTGGAGGCCGGGGCGTCCAGCTCGGCGAGCAGCCGGGCCCGGGTGCGGCCGATGACCCTGGCCAGGCCGTCGGGGGCGGTGGCGCCGGAGGCCTCCCAGAGCGTGGCGACCCCGCGCGGCGGATAGATCAGACCGGGCTGCCCCTGCGTCTCGGCGTGCCAGACCAGGCCCGGCCAGACGAACACCGACGGCACCAGCACCAGGCCGCGCCCGCCCTCCAGCCGCCGCTCGATCTCGTAGCGCCGCTGCGCCACCGTCATCCGGCCGTCCTCCCAGCGGAGCTTCGGGTGGAGCCCGTCGAACAGCGCCGCCGGACCGCCCGCCGCCATCCGGCGCGCCCGGTAGAGGATCTCGCCCTCCACCAGCCGCACGATCCGGCCCCAGTACGGCTCCACGGCCGCGGCCCAGTACGCCCGGATCTCGCCGGTCAGCCGCTCCAGGCCGGCCGCCGGGTCCTCGTGCAGGGCGGCCACCAGGGGCGGCAGCGGCAGCGCCACCCCCACCAGGTCGGCCCGGACGGTCTCCGGCCCGGTGGCGGCCAGCACGGCCAGTTCGGCCTCGATGCCGGGCGCCGTCGCCGCCGGGGTCGCGATCAGGAAGTGCGGCAGGTGCCAGGCCGGCATCGGCACCAGCTGCGACAGCAGCTCGTAGCGGACGCCGGCGGCCGCCAGCCGCTCCCGGGCCTGGCGCACCCAGGGCAGGTGGACGGCCTTGGCACCGGGATCCTTCAGGACCTGAACGCTCGTCACCACCTCCATGACGCGTGAGCTCGCGAACCGGGTGGCGGCCACGTCCTGGGCCGAGAAGTCCAAGGTGAGCACGGTGTTCCTTCGTCGGGCGGCGGTGGCGGGGCGAAAAGACGGGTGAGGATTCGACCAGGATGGAATCTCTGGGCCTGGTTGATCATCGCCGAGAGGCTCGGTGCATGACCACCGTCGAACTCCCCCCGCTCCGGGACCGGCTCGGCCTCCCGGACACCACCGGCCGCCACCGCCTGGTCGGAGCACACCTGATCGACAGCCTCGGCACCGGGCTGATCCTGGCCTTCACCCTCGTCTTCTTCGCCCGCACCACCACGCTGGGCGTGACCGCGATCGGCGCCGCCGTCTCCACCGCCCGGCTGCTCGCGCTGCCCACCGCGATCGTCGTCGGCCCGCTGATCGACCGCCACGGCGCCCGCGCGGTGGCCGTCTGCGGCAACGCGCTCTCCGGCGTCGCCTACGGCGGGTTCCTGCTCGCCGGACAGGCCTGGCAGATCGTGCTGGTCTGCCTGCTCGCCCAGATCGGCCACGTCGCCTACTGGACCTCCTCCACCGGCCTGGTGGTGCTCGCCTCGGAGGAGGGCGAGCGCACCCGCTGGTTCGCCCTGGTGCAGACGCTGCGCAACACCGGCATGGGCCTCGGCGCGGCGCTCGGCGCCTTCCTGGTGGCCGGCGGCGGCACCGCGAGCCTGCGGGCCCTGGTGGTGCTCAACGCGGCCAGCTACGCCCTCGCGGCGGGCCTGCTGGCCTCCTGGCGGCCCGACGGGGCCGGCGCGGCACAGGAGGCCGCCACGGACGCGGCGGAGCCCTCGGCGGGCGGGGCGCAGCGGGGCGGCTACGGCGCGGTGCTGCGCGACCGGCGCTACCTGCTGCTGGTCGCCGTCAACCTCACCTTCGTCTTCGCCTCGATGATCATCAGCATGCTGCTGGCCGTCTACCTCACCGAGGGCCTGCACCGCGAGGCCTGGCTGGCCGGCTCGCTGCTGGTGCTCAACGGCGTCCAGGTGGTCCTCACCCAGAACGTGGTGGCCCGCCGGCTGGAGCGCTTCCGGCCCACCCGGGTGGTCGCGGCCGGCGCCCTGCTCAACGCGCTCGCCTTCGGCCTGTTCGCCGCCCTCGCCGCCGCCCCCGGCTGGGCCGTGGTGGCCGGCCTCTACCTGGCGATGTTCGTCTACAACGTCGCCGAGGCCGTCGGCACGCCGTTCCGCGAGGACCTCAGCGTCGCCCTCGCCGACCCCGCCCGGCGCGGCCGCTACCTGGCCGTCTACCAACTCTCCTGGAACGTCGGCCAGGCCGTCGCCCCGGCCCTGCTCACCCTCCTCCTCGGCAAGGGTGCCGCCTGGCCCTGGCTCTTCCTGCTGGTCGTCAGCGTGGCCGCGGTGCCCGGCCTGCTACGCCTGGAACGCGTGCGCTGACGGACTGTTGTTTGTCCGTGCCAGGTGGCAGACTGCGGCCGACGGCCGGGGGGCTGCGCGAGGTGCGGAGGTTCGACGCGATGAGCACGACTCAGGCTGGTGGCGGCGCCACGGTGCGGCGCCTGCTACTGGGCTCCCAGCTGCGCAGGCTCCGAGAGGCCAGGGGGGTGAGCCGGGAGGAGGCCGGGTACTCGATCCGCGCCTCCGAGTCCAAGATCAGCCGGATGGAACTCGGCCGGGTCGGCTTCAAGGAGCGCGACGTCGCCGACCTGCTGACGCTCTACGGCGTCGAGGCCGACCAGGAGCGCGCCTCGCTGCTCGGACTCGTCCGGGACGCCAACGCCACCTCCTGGTGGCACGGGTACGGGGACGTGCTGCCCGGCTGGTTCCAGAACTACGTCGGCCTGGAGGAGGCCGCGGCGGAGATCCGCAGCTACGAGGTCCAGTTCGTGCACGGGCTGCTGCAGACCGCCGACTACGCGCGCGCCGTGATCGCCGTCGGCGGCCACGTCACCGAGCCGCAGGAGATCGAACGGCGGGTGGAGGTCCGGCTCAAGCGGCAGGAGGTGCTCACCGCCGAGCGGGCGCCGAGGTTGCTGGCCGTCCTCGACGAGGCCGCGCTGCGCCGCCCCTGGGGCGGGCCGGAGGTGATGCGGGCGCAGATCGACCGGCTGCTGGAGCTGACCGAGCTGCCGAACGTGGTGCTCCAGGTGATGCCGCTCGGCTTCGGCGGCCTGCGGGCCGAGGGCGGCGCCTTCTCGGTGCTGCGCTTCGCCGAGCCGGAGCTCGCGGACGTGGTGTACCTGGAGCAGTTCACCAGCGCGTTGTACCTGGACAAGCCGGTGGAGGTGGCCGAGTACTCGGAGGCGATGGACTCGCTGGCGGCCGACAGTCTCTCCCCCGAGCTGACACGGGAACTTCTTCGCTCCGTACGCCAAGAGCTGTCCGGCGTAAGTACGATGAGTGCCGATCAGATCTGATCGCGAAGGCCTCCCAAAGCCTTCCGAATCGGCATGAGAGGCTTCAGATGTCGTACTTCTCCGAGTTGGCGCTGCAGTACATCGATGGCGAGTGGCTGAACGGCAGCGGCTCCTGGGACATAGTCGACGTCGACCCCTACACCGGCGACAAACTGGCCACCATCACCGTCGCCACCGTCGAGGAGGTCGACCGGGCCTACCGGGCCGCCGAGCGGGCGCAGAAGGAGTGGGCCGCCACCAGCCCCTACGCCCGCCGGCTCGTCTTCGAGCGCGCGCTGCGCATCGTCGAGGAGCGCGAGGAGGAGATCACCCGGGCGATCATGGTCGAGCTCGGCGGCACCGCCCTCAAGGCCGGGTTCGAACTCGCCCTCACCAAGGACATGCTGCGCGAGTCGATGGCCCTGGCGCTGCGGTCGGAGGGGCGGCTGCTGCCCTCGCCGGTGCCCGGCAAGGAGAACCGCCTCTACCGGCTGCCGGCGGGCGTCGTCGGTGTGATCAGCCCGTTCAACTTCCCGCTGTTCCTCTCGCTGAAGGCCGTGGCGCCGGCCCTCGCGCTGGGCAACGGCGTGGTGCTCAAGCCGCACCAGGAGACGCCGGTGGTCGGCGGGACGCTGATCGCCAAGGTCTTCGAGGAGGCGGGTCTGCCGGCCGGCCTGCTGAACGTCGTGGTGACGGACATCGCCGAGATCGGCGACGCCTTCATCGAGCACCCCGTGCCCAAGGTGATCTCCTTCACCGGGTCCGACAAGGTCGGCCGGCACGTCGCGACCGTCGCCGCCTCGCACTTCAAGCGGACGGTGCTGGAGCTCGGCGGCAACAGCGCGCTGATCGTCCTGGACGACGCCGACGTCGACTACGCCGTGGACGCGGCCGTGTTCAGCCGCTTCGCGCACCAGGGGCAGGTCTGCATGGCCGCCAACCGGGTGCTGGTGGACCGGAGCGTCGAGGCGGAGTTCACCGAGAAGTTCGTCCGCAAGATCGCCTCGCTGCGGGTCGGCGACCCGAAGGACCCGGCCACCCAGATCGGCCCGTTGATAAACCCCGTCCAGGCCGACGCCATCACCGCCCAGGTGGAGCAGGCCGTCGCCGCCGGTGCCACCGCGCTGCTGCGCGGGGAGACCAACGGCAGCCTGATGGACCCGGTGGTGCTGGGCGGCCTGCCGGCGGACGCGCCGATCCTGCAGCGCGAACTCTTCGGCCCGGTCGTGCTGGTGGTCCCCTTCGACGGTGAGGACGAGGCCGTCCGGATCGCCAACGACACCCCGTTCGGCCTGAGCGGCGCGGTGCACACGGCCGACGTGGAGCGCGGCGTGCGGGTCGCGCAGCGGATCGAGACCGGCATGATCCACATCAACGACGGGACCATCGCCGACGAGGCGGGCGTGCCGTTCGGCGGCGAGAAGAACTCCGGGGTGGGCCGCCTCAACGGCGAGTCCACGGTGGACGCGTTCACCACCGTGAAGTGGGTCTCGATCCAGCACGGGCGCAGCCGCTTCCCGTTCTAGGCCGGTTCCGGTCCGGGCTCCGGTCCGGTGTGCGCGTGCCGCCCTCCTCGGGCCGAGGAGGGCGGCACGCGTCCTCGCGCGGTCTCACGTAGTTCTGCGCGGCCAACCGGCGTTCTGCGCGGTCAACCGGCCGGGCAGGCCGCGGCGTTCGGAGAGCCAGCGCAGGACGACCTCGCCGCTCCAGGTCTGGTGGCGGCGCAGCGCCGGGGTGGTGCCGGGCGGATCCGGCTGGGCGCCGGTCACCAGGAAGTAGCCGGCCAGCCCGGCCAGGACGGCGTCCAGCTGTTCAGGCGCCACGCCCCGGGCGACGGACTGGGCGGCGAACAGGGCGTCCGCGTCGTGGCCGTCGGCGTGGGCGGTGGCCAGCAGGAGGGGCAGGTCGAACCAGGACGCGCCCAGACAGGGCCAGTTCCAGTCGCAGATCCAGGCGCGGCCGTCGGTGTCCAGCAGCACGTTGTCCCGGCGCAGGTCCAGGTGCACGACGGAGCCGCCGGTGGCGGCCGCGGCCCAGTCCGCCTCCAGCTCCGCCAGCGGGGCGATCAGCTCGCGCGGGAACCAGGCGGGCAGCGGGTCGGTGCCGCCGCCGGCGAGGCGACGCCAGTGGTCGAAGGTCTCCGCCTCGGCGATCGGCTGCAGGCCGAGGGCGAGCAGTTCCGGGGAGGGCGCCGCCAGGGCCTCGGCGTAGGCCGCGCAGGCGTCCAGGGTGGCGGCCAACTCCTCGGGCCGCCAAGGGTTGGCGGGCATCCGGGCGCGGTCGACGGCGTCGAAGCCGAGCACCAGCCAGCCCGCCGCCTCCTGCGCCCAGCGCACCCGGGGTGCGCTCACGCCGGCCGGCAGCGCGCGGTTGATCCCGACCTCGCGGCGGTAGCAGTCGGCGATCACCGGGTGGGCGGCGGTGTCGACCGCCTTGACGAACTGCGTGTCGTGCGGCCCCCGGACCACGCCGGCGAACCCCGGGGTGAAGCCGCCGCCCGCGGTCGTCACCCCCGCGACCGCCCCGCCGCCCCGCCGCACGACCAACTGCCGGACGGCGGCCGGAAGGTCGCGCCAGGCCGGGCGGGCGGCGGTGGACTCGTACTGCGGGCGGGCGCTGATGGTGACCGTCATGCGGCCATGCTGCCGGGCGGGCGGCACCGCCCGCCAGCCGGTTTCCCCGGGGGAGCGGGGTCGGTCGTGCGGTCAGCCGAGGTCCTTCGGCCCGTAGCGGGCGGCCGGCTCCCCGGAGAGCAGGGCCCAGTAGCGGTCCCCGTAGGACCAGTGCCACCACTCCGTGGGGTAGTTGACCAGTCCGGTCGCGCGCAGCGCGGAGCCCAGGATGATCCGGTGCCGGCGGGCGATCTCGGTCACCGTCGTCTCCTGTTCGGGGGTGGGGGCGGAGGGGAGTTCGTACGGGAGGAAACTACCTGCCCGGGGAAGCCGTGGAGAAGGGACCGGCGGTGAAGCGGGCAGTGCACCGCCGCGGGACGCGGCACCCGGCCCGGAGGGACGAGCGGGGAGTGGAAAGTCGGTCCGGCCGACTTCCCACTCCGCGCGGCGCACACCGTCATGGCGGCTCGCGCCGCGAACCGGCCGGTGGCACCGGATCCGGATCCGGATCCGGGCCCGCGCTCGGGCTGACGGCCAACGGGCAAGGGAGCGCGGGGCCGTGCAGTCCCCGGTGGGGACAGCAGACGGCGGCCAGGGAGACGAACCGGTCGCCCGGCAGCCATCCGGCCCACACCGCGTCGTTGCCCTGCTCCAGCTGATCCTGGGCGTTCCGGCACCGGTCGGCCTCGGACAGGGCCGCTGCCACGGGCGGCGGCGCGTCCAGCCGCCGCCACTCCTCGGCCAACCAGTCGACCGCCTCCACGGCACTCGTCCAGGTGCCCCGGACCATCCGGCCGGGCTTCAGCAGCCAGTGGTGCATCATCATCGGCGGCCGGTCGTCACCGCCGAACTCCGGGTGGTACGGCCGCCGGACGCCCTCCTGGCCCAGTCGCCCGCCCTGGCCGATCCAGCGGTATCCGTGCACGTGATGGCTCATCGCGCCTACCCTCGGTGGGGGCGGGCCCTTCGCTCTCACTTGTCCTGAGAGCGAAGGGCCCGCCACTGCGGTCCCAGCCGGTCAGAGGGACAGACCGCGCTCCCTCGCCCACCGGACGGCGAAGACGTCCAACTCGTCGCCGGTCATCCGCAGCTCGGGGCTGTGACCCCGGAGCTTGTTGTCGGTGACGGAGAAGGCGTTCTCCGCCAACGGGGTGATCTCCACACAGCCGTCCGTGCAGGCGCCGCCGCAGTACGCGGTGGACACCGCGCCCGGGTCGGCCGCAAGGTCGTAGATGCCGAGGTCTGCCATGGGTGCTACCTCCTTCGACGTGACGACGCGGGCGTGCTGCGCCTGCGTCGTCGTGAGCCCGTCCCGTCTGGGGACGGGGATCCGAGGAGGCCGTCAACGGGCGCGGACGTCGGGTCTCCGTATGGGCCACCAGCGGTGGGTTAGACGCTAGGGAGCACGGGCAGTCGGCTTCCAGGAACGTGCGCCGACTTGCACGGGTTCACCCGAGCGAGTCGATCGCCGAGGTGATGAGCTGCCTGGCCGAGGGCCCGTACACGGCGATGCCGGACAGTTCGGCGAATGCCTGCGCGTACTCGTCGATCTCACGGGGCTGCGTGATGGTCAGGTGGGCGGAGACCAGTTCCACGTTGACCTGCGCGTCGTCGAACACGGTGAACGACTCGACCGGCCAGCCTCCGCCGCGCGCCGTGCCGAACGGGATGATCCCGAGGCTGACCGACGGCAAGGACGCCACCGCGATGAGGTGCCGGAGCTGCTCCGCCATGACCGTGCTGTCGCCGATGACCGTTCGCAGTACCCACTCCTCGACCAGCATCGCGAAGCGGTGGCGGCCGGAATGGAGGATCCGCTGGCGGTCCATCCGGACGGCGACGGCGTCGGCGACGTCGTCGGGAACCGAGCGCAGGGAGACGATCGTGTTGAGGACCGCGGCGGTGTAGCCCGCTGTCTGGAGGAGGCCCGGCACCACCCACGACTGGTAGACCCGGAACCGCCGGGTCCTTTCGAAGAGTGGCAGGACGGCCTCCTGAACCTGCTTCAGGCCGGGGCGTTCGATCCTGCGCCACTCCACGTACATGCCCTCGACGGCCCGGGCGGTCGCGATGAGGTCCGCTGCCTGCTCCGGTACGCCGCAGAGCATGGCCCAGACCCTGAGGTCGCCATCGGAGGGCGGGGTTCGGCCGTGCTCGATGCGCGAGCACTTCGATTCGTGCCAGCCGGCCGACGCGGCCAGCGCCCGCGCGGTGAGTCCGGAGTCCTTCCGGATCTCGCGCAGGCGCTGGCCGAGAGCGTTCTTCGCCTGTTGGACGCTTGATGATGGTGAGGGCGGGGGCATACGGCTCAGTTTGGCCGGTAGTCCTCGTGTGGGATGGCTCGGTCCCAGGTCGCCTCGAAGGCCGAGGCGCACAGCCTGACCACGGCCGGGTCGGTGGTGACTTCATCATCCATGAAGTCACCACCGCCGGAGAAGTGGTGGACCATGACCAGGCCGCCGTCGATCAGCCAGAAGTCGTTTCCCGGGAGCGCTAGGTCGGTTGCCTGACGCCGGGGGAGCCATCGGACCTGCTCCCCGGCCGCGACATTTCGGAACGTGATGTCGTGCTCGAACCGGATGTACTCAGAGACCGGCTCGGAGATGATCCGGGCCCGCCGTACGTCGACCCCCTTTGCCGTGATATCGGCCATGAGCTGGAGCCAGGGGCCCCACCAGGCTGCTCGGTCGGTAGGGTCGTCGCGCTGGCCGTCGAGCCAACGGATGTAGAGCGGGTCGTCGGTCATGTAGCCGTCTCGCAACTCCAAGTGGACCGCCGAGTGCTTGGAGTTGAGCAAGAGGTCCTCAAGCGTGGGTGCCGCCACCGTTCACCTCCGGGAAGAACTGCATCATGCGGCGCGGGAACCCGATCACGGTCTCGTGTGCCGGGATATCCAGTTGAGCCAGCCGCTCGGGGTCTGTGATCCTCCAGCCCTGGAGAAGGTAGGTGTCCGTCACGTCGTCGTAGTAGACGGTCGGAGACTTGCCATCGGGGCTGTTGGGGTCTTTGCCGAGCATGTGCAAGGCCATAGTTGCTCTCCTTCGTGCCAGAACACGGCTGCCGTGACAGAGCCTGCACCATCGGTAGTCGTGGCACGACGGACTTGCGCGAACTTGCACGAGCCCGTGGGGGGCCCGCTGAGGGGGTAGGACTGGTAATACCGGGAGTGCTCGTGGCTGTTGAACGAGGAGCGAACACGGGAAAGGGCCGGCGGGGGTGGGGACCCCCGCCGGCCCTTGTCTCGGTACGGCTAGAAGACCGGCTGGCCGGCGCGCACCAGGCGCCACGACTCGGTGGCGAAGTCGGCCGGGTCGATGACGCCCTTGGCCTTCACCCAGGAGATCATCGCGTTGCGGATCTCGTCCGAGTTCGCCCACACCTTCGTCGCGGCCGCGACGTGCGGGAAGTTGCCGCCGCCGTTGGCGCGGTAGTTGTTCACCGCGAGCACGAACTGCGCGGTCGGGTCGATCGGCTTGCCCTCGAAGGACAAGTTGACGATCCGCGAGCCGGCCGGCTGGGCGATGTCGATGTCGTACGAGACGCCGTACACCGAGTCGTAGTTGTAGTCCGGCGTGTTGCCCGCGTTGGTCAGCGTCGCCCGGTCGATCGGCGCGCCCGGGGCGACCTGGGCGTAGTACCGGGCCGAGAACTCCAGGTAGTCCTTGATCTGGGCGCCCGTCAGGATGCGGGCCTCCAGGGTGTTCTCGTAGATGTACAGGCCGGCCGCGTCCCGCAGCTTGACCTGGCCGGCCGGGATCAGCGCGGTGCGGTTGAACGGCGCGGCCTGCGCCAGCACCGGCAGCTTGGCGTACTGGCCGCCGGCCAGCGCCTCCCGGACCACGTCGGCCTGGACCCGGCCGATCAGGTCGATGATCGGGACGTCCTTGAAGGGCGCGTCGGCGATCGACAGCGCGATCTTCGAGGTGCCGATGACCTGGTTGACGTACGCGACCACCTTCTTGTGCTGGTCGGTCATCAGGTCGACGATCTCCGGGTCCTCCGGGACGGTGTTGGAGTTCAGCACCCGGGAGGAGAGCGAGACGACCTTCCAGGCGCCCTGGTCGAACTCCACCTCGAAGTCGAAGCAGGTCAGCCGCTGGCCCCAGCAGAGCGGCTCGGAGAGCACGACCGTCCGGCCGGTCTGCTTGTTGACGACCAGCCGCTGCGGGATCTCCTTGTGCGCGTGGCCCACCAGGACCGCGTCGACGCCGGGGACCTGCTCGGCCAGCGCGACGGAGGCGTTCTCGGCCCAGGGCAGCTGGTCGCCGTAGGAGGTGGCCTCGTCCATGCCCGAGTGGCAGGCGACGACGATGACGTCGGCGCCGGCGGCCTTCACCTTGGGGACCCAGATCTTGGCCGTCTCCACGATGCCGGGGAAGGTCATCTTGCCGGAGACGTTCGCCTTGTCCCAGATCGCGATGCCCGGGTTGGTCAGGCCGAGGATGCCGACCTTGACGGCCGGGCCGCCGGGAAGCTTGATCTTGCGGATCACGTACGGCGGGAAGGCCGGCTTGTCGTTCTTGGCGTTCAGCGCGTTGGCGCCGAGCAGCGGGAAGTCCAGCTGCTCCTCGTAGGCGCGCAGGGTGTCGATGCCGTAGTTGAACTCGTGGTTGCCGAGGGCGGCGGCGGTGTACTCCATAGTGTTCATGGCGAGCGCCATCGGGTGCTCGGGAGCGGTGTCCGCCTCGGTGGCGATCGGCTCGACCCGGGCGTAGTAGTAGGTCAGCTGGGTGCCCTGGATGGTGTCGCCGGCGTCGATGAGCAGGGTGCGGTCCCAGCCCTTCTCCTCGCGGACCTGCTTGGCCAGGGTGGAGATCTTGGCGAGGCCGACCTCGTTGTGCGCCTTGTCGGCGTAGACCGCGTCGGTGAAGTAGTCCCAGTTGAGCACCCGGCCGTGCAGGTCGGTGGTGCCCATGACGGTGAAGGCCTGCTTCTTGCTCTTGCCCTTGCCACGGGCGTCGTCCGGCCCGGCCGCCGCGGCGGGGGTGGCGGCGGCGATGGCGGTGCCGCCGACGAGGGCGGCGCCGGCGGCGGTGGCGGCGGACCGGGTGACGAAGTCACGGCGGTTCAGGGACATGGACGACTCTCCCGGGTGGGGACTGCGAA
Source organism: Kitasatospora sp. NPDC052868 (assembly GCF_044547105.1). Taxonomy (NCBI): domain Bacteria; kingdom Bacillati; phylum Actinomycetota; class Actinomycetes; order Kitasatosporales; family Streptomycetaceae; genus Kitasatospora; species Kitasatospora sp. NPDC052868. Next base: position 566,564 of record NZ_JBITZW010000001.1, read on the forward strand.
CGGATCGTCAACGGTGCTGGTGACGCGCGTAGAGGTACGCGCGTAGAAGTGTGCCGCGAGGTCAGACGGATTGATAGTCCCCGGACGTTTCCAGCAGGTGAGATCTTGGCGACTCGTTCGTGACGCGGGCGGGCGGGCGCCGCACCACCCGCCCGCCCCGCCGCGGAAGCTCCGTGAGCGGCCTAGATGTAGCCCTCGCGCACGGCGTAGGCGACGGCGTGCGCCCGGTTGCGCAGCTGCAGACGGGTGGTCAGCCCGTGCAGCACGTTCTTGACGGTGCGCTCGGAGTACGACAGCTTGGCGGCGATCTCGCCGGTGTCGAAGCCGTCCGCGACCAGCCGCAGCACGTCGGCCTCGCGCTCCGAGAGCCCCGGCGGGGTGTAGCCCGGCTGGCCCTGGACGCTGCGCTGCAGCCGGCCCATCTGGGTGATCAGCCGGCCCAGCAGGTCGGCCGGCAGGTCGCCGTCGCCGCGCGCCGCCGCGAGCACCGCCCGGCCCAGCCGGTCGGCGGTCGCCTCACGGCGCCACAGGATCGCGGCGACCCCGCACTCCACGGCCTCCAGCAGCTCCGCCTCGCGCATCCGCTCGACCACCAGGACGACCCGGTGGTCGCCACCGCGCACCAGCCGGCGCAGCGTCGCGGTGGTGCTGCTGTCGGCCGACTCGGCGAGCAGCACGGTGACCGTGCCCGGGGCGGCCGCCGCGGCGTCCTCCGCCAGCTCCAGCCCCGGGCACCGCCGCAGCTGCGCCTCCGCGCCGGCCCGCGAGATCGGGTCCGCGGCCTGGACGACGACACCGGTGCGCACGGTGCCGGGCGCCGTCGCGGCCGACCGGGTCGTGTGGTGGCCGGGCGTCGGGCGCTGCGGCGGGACGGTGCGGTGTGCCTGGGCCGGCGACGGCAGGCGGTAGGACGTACCGCGGCGGTCGTACTCGGTGTGCAGGACAGTCAATCTGGCCCCCTCCTGGAAGTCCGACCCACCTGCCCCGTGGCCGGTATGCGGCGCCGGGGAGCATTGCATGTACCCGACAGAAGATGGGTGGTGAGTCGATGCGGCCCGGTGCGGTGCTGCCCCGGCCGTGCCTTCATGCTCCACGCCGCGGACGGCCGCGGCCATCGTGGTCAACCACGAGATCAGGCCACCGGCCGCGATCGGGGCGGCCCGCGAGGGCGGCCGCGGCCGGTACCGGGCCCGCCGGGTGCCGGACCGGAACCCCGGGCCACCGGCCGCCAGGGCCCCCGCCGGGCCCGCCGAGGCCGACCCGCCGGGCCCGTGAACAGGTGCGCGGATGTGCCGTGAACCGCTGGCCGACCACCCGCCCGGACCGCACGCCCTCCCTCGCGCGCGGACGCGCCGACCCGCGGAACGGGGGGCGCCGTACCGCGAAGAAAGGGGTGCGACAAGAATCACATCTCTAGCCCAGGCGCTGGAGGGGCGTCAAGCCGTTTCCCCGCATGAGGGCCAAGACTGCCCGCCCGGTCATCCCCGGCAAGGGCCTGGGGGAGGGGACAGCAGATGAAGACCGTCAGCACACGGAGCCGGCGGCCGGGTCCGGACGCGCCCGCGCCGCCACAACTCGCCGAACGCCACCCGCAGTTGCGTCGGATCGCCGAACTCGCCGAACGCGCCCGGGCCGGTACCGGCAGCGTCCTGCTGCTCGCCGGCGCCACCGGCACCGGCCGCAGCGCACTGCTCGCCGAAGCCGCCCGCCGCGAAGCCGCCCACGGCATGACCGTCCTGTGGGCCCGCTGCTCCGCCGACGAGTCGGCCATCCCCCACGCCGCCGCCCGCCAGCTCTTCGAAACCGGACCGGACGCCTACGGCACCCGCACCGAGGGAACGGACCGCCACCCCGGCGCCGACACCACCCTCTGGTCGCTGCTGCGCCTGCACGCCGCACACCACCCGCTGCTGCTCGCCGTCGACGACATCCACCTCGCCGACGAGCCCTCCCGCCGCTGGCTGCTGCAGATCGCCCGGCGTATCGACCGGCTGCCCGTCCTGATGCTCGCCACCGAACGCCGCCAGTCCGAACTCGGCGCCACCGTCGAACGGTTCGCCCGCGGCCTGCCCCCGACCCTGGCCGGCACCAGCCGGCTCGGCCCGCTCGACACCCCCGCCGCCCTCCGGCTCGCCGAGCACCGGCTCGGCCCCGGCACACCGCCCGCACTCGCCGCCGAATGCGTCCGGGCCACCGGCGGCAACCCGCTGCTGCTCAGCGCCCTCCTCGCCGACCTGGGCGAACACCCGCCCCGCCCCGGCCACCCGGGCCCGCACCCCGACGCCCGGCCCGACGCCTTGCCCGACACCTGCGCCCGGCTGCCCGGCGGGGCCTTCCCCGACGCCGTCGAACAGTGGCTGCGCGGCGGCGGCGACCGGGCCCTCGCCGTCGCCCGGGCCCTCGCCCGGATGCAGGAGCACCCCGCCGCCCGGACCGCACCGCTGCCCGGCGCCGGCCACTGCGACCCCGCACCGATGCTCGCCGAACTCGCCGGCGCCGACCCCCGCCAGGTCGGCGGCTGGCTCACCGAACTCACCACCCAGGGGCTGCTCGACAACCCCGGCCCGGGCCGCTGGCCCAGGTTCGCGCACCCGCTGCTCGCCGACGCCGTCCTCGCCCGCCAGGGCCCGGGCCACCGCGCCGAGACCCACCGCGCCGCGGCCGAGTTCCTGCACCGCCACGGCGCACCCGACGAACGCGTCGCCGGCCACCTGCTGTTCACCCCCGCCCCCGCCCCGCGCTGGGCCGCCGACGCCCTGCGCTGCGCCGCCCGCAGCGCCTCCGCCGCCGCCCGCCCCGCCGACGCCGTCACCCTGCTGCGCCGACTGCTCGCCGAACCGCTCACCGCCCGCCGCCGGGGCCTGGTCCTCACCGAACTCGGCGGCCTGGAGGTCACCCTGGGCCCCGCCGAGCGCACGGCAGGGGTCCGACACCTCGCCGAGGCCGTCCACGTCCACCAGTCCGACGAGGGGGTCTTCCGCACCGCCAACACCCTCGGGGCCGTCCTGGCCGCCCGCGGCGACACCCCCGCCGCGCTGGAGGTGATGGAGGAGCTGGCCGAGCGCTTCGGCGACCGGGAGGACATCGTCCACGCCGTGCAGGCCGCCGCGGCGCTGATCGCCGCGCACGACGGCCACAGCTGGCTGCAGGTCGTCGAGGGCCTGCAGCGGTTCGCCGCCCGCACCCCGCACCGGCTCGCCCCGGCCGCCCAGGCCCTGCTCACCGAGTTCGACTCCACCAGCGGGGTGCTCTCCGCGGCCGAGGTGGCCGAGCGGGTGGGAGAGCTGCTCGACTCCCCGGTGGACCCGCTCTGCCGCTCCTACGTCCTGGTCTCCGCCGCCACCCTCGCCCAGTGGGCGGACCTCCTGCCCGAGGCGGACCGGCTGGTGGCGACCGGCTTGGCCGGCTACCAGGGGCCGACCCTGGAGCCGGGCTACCAGTGCCTGCTGAGCGTCCGGGCCGAGCTGAGGGTGATGCGCGGGGAGTACCAGGCGCTGCTGGACGAGTTCGCCCTCACCGAGCCCGCCGCACCCGCGCCCCGGCCCGGCGGCGGCCCGGCCTCCGGCCCCGAATGGTCCTGGTGGTGCGGCGTCCCGGCAGAGCCGGAGGCACCCCCGGAGCTTGAGCCCGAGCCTGCGGGTGCGGGTGCTGGTGCTGGTCCGGAGAGCGTGAGCGATCCGGCGGATCCGGGGCCGGCCGCGCCCGGCGACGCCGGTGCGATCGGCGCCCACTACGCCGGGCTGCTCGGCCAGCAGAACGCCCACCTGGTCGCCCAGGCCGTCATCGCCCTCACCGAGACCGGCCGGCTCTGGCAGGCCCACGGCCTGGCCCGGGCCGTCGTCGCCGACCACTCCCAGGGCTCCTGGGAGTGGAACGAGTACCTGTACGCCCGCGGAATGCTGCGGCTCGCCTCCGGGGAGCCCGCCGAGGCGCTCGTCGACCTGATGGAGTGCGGGCGCCGGCAGGGCGAGCGACGCGTCTGGAGCCCGATCGTCACCCCCTGGCGCTCCGCCGCCGCCGACTGCCACACCCTGCTCGGCGAACCCGGCCCGGCCGTCGCGCTCGCCGAGGAGGAACTGCGGCTCGCCCGGATCTGGGGCACCCCGCGGACCGTCGGCCGCGCCCTGCGCGCGCTCGCCGCCGCCACCGGGGGCCGGCACGGGCTGGACCTCGCCGCCGAGGCCGTCGACCTGCTGCGCGGCGGCGAGGTGGAGGCCGAGCTGATCCCCGCGCTGGTCACCTACGGGCGGCTGCTCGCCGACGGCGGCCGGCGCGGGGCCGCCCGCCGGGCGCTGCGGGAGGCCGCCGGGCGGGCCGAACGGCTGGGCGCGGTCCGGCTGCGGGCGGTGGCCGTGGAGTCGCTGCGGGCCTCTGGCGCGCGGATCGGCCGGGGCGAGCACGCCGGGGCGGAGGCGCTGACCGACAGCGAGCTGCGGATCTGCCGACTGGCGGTGGCCGGCCACTCCAACGCGGAGATCGCCGGGATGCTGCACCTGGCGCGGCGCACGGTGGAGACGCATCTGACCAACAGCTTCCGGAAGCTGGGCGTGCGCCGGCGCGCGGAGCTGGCGGGGACGCTGGCTGGCTGAGCGCGAAGGCCCGCCGCCGGAGGCCGGCGGACGCGAAAACGGGTCCGGGTTGCCCGATCGGGCAACCCGGACCCGTCCTCGCGTCCGCGGGCTCAGTCCGCCAGCGCCGCGGCCATCCGGCCGACCTCGCGGTCCAGTTCGACGGCCGGATCGGGCGAACCCGGTGCCCAGCGCTGCCAGGTCCGGGCCCGCAGATAGCCGTCCACCGCGAGCGGCAGCCGGTCCCGCAGGATCCGCTCGGCCTCGCCGTCCGGCCCGGCGATCCGCAGCCGGTCCAGCAGCTCGTCCAACCGGGCCGAGGCCGGCAGCGGCAGGTCCGCCAGGCTTCGGGCCAACGCGTCCACCTCGACCGTGAAGGGGTCGACGGGTTCGACCGGGAGCGCGGGCGGCACCTCGGGCTCCGGGACCACCGGGTGCTCCGGGACCACCGGCCGCGCGGGCAGCGCGGTCCCGGGCGAGGGCCGCCTCGACGGGGTGAGCAGCGCGCCAGCGCCGTACAGGGCGACCACCACCGCCGGCCACCACCTGCCGCCCATCCCCAGGAAGTGCAGCACCAGGCCGCCCGCCCCGGCCGTGCAGCCGACCAGGTTCCGGGCCGACTCCAGGTAGCCCAGCACCCGTCGGCCGCCGCTGCTACTGGTAGCCACGGATCTCCTCGAACGCGCCGTCCAGCGAACTCGTGCCGTCGAACAGCTTGCCGCCGGTCGTCTCCGCGATCCCCTGCAGCTGGCCCTTCGCCGCGTCGCCGAACAGGATCGGGAACACCGGCACCGCCTTCTGCGCCGAGGACAGCCCGGTGTAGAAGGTCTTGAAGTCCTTGTCCGTCGCGCCCTCGTTGCTCTCGCCGTCCGTCATCAGCACGATCGAGGTGAACCGGTCGTCCGCGGCCGCCGCCTGCTGGCGCTCGATCACCCGGTACGCCTCCTCCAGTGAGCTGTACACCGCCGTGCCGCCGTCCGCCCGCAGCGCCTGGACGTCCGCGTTGATCGCCGCCAACTCGGCCTGCGGGCCCGGCTGCGTGCCGCTCGCCGGTACCAGGTGCGTCTTCGTGGACTTCACCTTGGACGCGAAGTCGATCAGGGTGACCTCCTCGCGGTCCCGGAACCGCCGCACGCCCCGGGTGTCCTCGGCCCCGGTCAGCCGGCCGAGCGCCGTCTTCAGCGAGGCCAGCCGGCCGCCGGTCATCGAGCCCGACGTGTCCAGGACGTACACCGTCCGGGACGGCCGGCGCAGCTCGTTCTGGTACGAGGCCAGCAGCCCGTCCGCGACCGACTTGCTGCCGGGGAAGGGCAGTTCACGCCGCCGGTCGGTGGGGAGCACGGACGCCGGAGCCGCTCCCGAGCCCACCGGGCGGCGCAGCGTCAGCTCCGAGATCCGGTGCTGCACGTCGTCCTTCAGCAGGTAGGCGGTGAGCCGCTGGAAGGAGTCCCGCTCACGCTGCGCGGAGGAGCCCAGCAGCGACAGCGGGTAGTCCGCCGACACCACCCCGTCGGTGGGCCGCACCACCGTCAACTGCTGGTCCTGGGGCAGGGTCTTGTTCAGCGACAGCAGCACCGACTCGTAGTTCACCAGCGCCCCCACCCGGCCCGGCTCGGCGCGGGCGTAGGCCTGGGCGAGCCAGCCGGAGGAGCCCGAGGTGAGCTTCTGCCCGGTGAAGAACTTCTTCAGCGACGGCGTCGCCTTCTGCACATCCGCCTCCGTGAGCGCCGAGTTGGCGCCCGAGAAGGCCGAGGCCACCGCGACCAGCGCGGAGAAGCCGGAGTTGGAGCGCGACGGGTCGGACATCCCGTAGGAGAGCTTCCCGGCCGAGGCCGCGTCCGCGACCTGCGCCCAGGTCACCTTCGAACCGTCGCCCCAGCCGAGGTCGTTGAGGGTCGAGGAGCGCACGCCGACCGCCACCGGCGAGACCATCACCGGGGTCTCGGAGAGCAGCTTGGACTTGCCCGCGTCGTCGAGCCGCAGGTAGTGGTTGGACGGGAACCAGACCGCGTCGTACTTGCCGTCCGCGCGGCCCGAGGAGACGGCGTCGGCGCCGTCCAGCGAGCCGGTCCAGGCGAACTGCACCGTCACCCCGGTGGCCTTCTGGGCCTCCTCCAACACCGGTGCCATGTCCTGGAGTTCGCTCCCGGCCAGGACGCGCAGCACGCCCGGCTGGGCGGTCGGCGCGGGGGCGTCGGTCGGCTTGGGGGAGGGGGTGGGCGAGGGGGAGGAGGTGCACGCCGTCGCCACCAGCAGGGTTATGGCCGCCGCGAGCGCCCGCCCGCCGCCGCGCCGTGCCGCGGTCTTCACACGCATTGCCGTCGTCATCCCCCGTCACTTCCCCTTGGCCGCGTTGATCAGCTTGTTCAGGATCGCCACCGTGGGCACCTGGGCCTGCTGGACGCCCGCCGCCGACAGGTCGGGTGCGTAGACCGGGCCGCCCTTGGCGTCCTTGACCGCCCTGCCGAGGGCCGTCGGATCGGCCTGCGGACGGAAGCCGTACCGGGCCTCCAGGTCGCGCAGGACCGGGTCGTCCCGGAGCGCCGCGGCGAGCTTCTCGCCGCCGGGCTGGAGCGCGACCAGGGTGTGGTCGCTGGACACCGTGGTGTCCGGGTAGAGCACCACCAGATCGCCCGCCGAACCGCCCGGTGTCGTGCTGCCCTTGGCGCTCAGCGCCGCCACCTGGGACTCGTACACCAGCACCAGCGGGTTGCCCACGCCGGACAGGAAGTCCTTGAACGGGCCGTCGCTGCTGGTCTTCTGGTCGCCCTGCATCGAGGTCACCTGCTTGACCACGCCCGCCACCCGGGCCACGCCGGCGTCGTCGGAGACCACCTGGTGGCCGTTGGCCAGGTACGAGATCGCCGCCAGGTGCAGCGCCCCGGACGAGGAGGTGGACGGGTCGGTGGTGGTCAGGAAGATCGAGCCGGACAGCTCCGCGTGGTCCTTGGTGCCGGTGAGGTCCTGCCATCTGCGGCCGTCCTGGACGGCCTTCAGGTAGGGGTCCATCTTGAACGTCCAGACCCCCGAATCCGACACCGTGGCCAGGCCGTTGGCCTTGAGGACGTCCGCCACCTGCCGGTGCGCGAGCACCACCAGCGGGGAGTAGAACGGTCGCACCGGCTCGGTGTTGATCTGCCGCCGGCGGCGGATGTCCTCCGCCGGGGAGAGGCTGGAGGGGAAGGCGAAGGCGTAGTCCTTGAGGTCGCTGTCACCCATCAGCCAGGAGCCGGTGGTGACGGTGTCGACCTTGAGGCCCTTCTTCCGCAACTCCGCGACGACGTCGGGGTCGGCGAAGAACTCCCGCTTCTCCGAGCCGATCACCCCCGAGATGGTGATGACCTTGTCCTCCCCGTCGGGATCGCCGCCGTCCGGCCAGAACAGCGCGACCCCCACCCCGGCAAGCAGCACCAGCGCCGCAAGTACCCCGAAAACACGCCTCATGCCGAACGTTTCCCCCTCGCCGCATCCGGGTCCGGGCGTCCACCCGGGTGACGAGCGTCCCGCCGGGGTTGGAGCGGCATCGGAAGTGACGGTGAACCAGGGGTGAACAGCCCTTCACGGAATCGCATCGGATGGCCCGGGCGTCACCGCCCGCCCGACTCGTACCGATGCGCACCGCCCGGTTGTCGGACCGTCAGGATCGAGCCACCGGACAGGAGTTCCTCTTGACAGTGCATCTTCAGTGAAGAGATCGTGATTGCCGATCATGGGTGGCGTCTCGGCGCCGTCCGCGGGAAGTCAGACGGGGGGCCTCATCGCCATGCCTGCGTTCGGTCACGACACGTCAGCGAAGTCCGGTGCATCCGGACCACCCGGAGCACCGGGGTCGGACGGACGGCGGGCGCGCACCCGGCTGTCCAAGGTCGCGGGGGCTGCGGCGCTCTCGCTGTCCCTGCTCCTGGCGCTCGCACACGGCCAGGAGCCCGCCCGGGCGGAGGCGCCGAAGAGCGAGCGCGTCGACGCCGCCCCCGACGTGGCCGCCGCGAGCAGGGCGGCCCGCCGCCAGCACGGCCGGGTCGAGGTCGCGGACGCCCGCGCCGCCGCCGCGCAGACCTTCGCCAACCCCGACGGCACCTTCACCACCGAGATCTCCCCGCAGCCCCGCCGCACCCGGCAGGGCGACGGCTGGGTGGATGTCGACCCCACCCTGCACCGGAGCTCCGACGGGCGCTACCTGCCGAAGGCCACCTCCACCGCCGTGGAGCTGTCGGGCGGCGGCTCCGGCCCGCTCGCCACGCTCACCGTCGAGGGCGGCCAGCGGCTGGAGCTCTTCTGGCCGGACACGCTCCCCGCGCCGACCGCCGACGGCGCCGCCCTGACCTACCCCGACGTCCTGCCGAGCGGCGTCGACCTGGTCGTCACCGTCACGCCGGCCGGCGGCGTCCAGGAGGTCCTGGTCGTCAAGAACGCCAAGGCGGCGGCCGATCCGGGGCTGGCCGCCCTCAAGCTCGTCACCCGGACGAGCCCCGGACTGACCCTCGCGGCCGGGCCGGGCGACGGCCTGACCGTCAAGGACGCCCAGGGCCGCGCGGTGTTCACCTCCCCGCCCGCCCGGATGTGGGACTCCGCGGTCTCCGCGGCGGCCGGCGGCCAGGACGCGAAGGCCCCGCAGGACACGAAGGCTCCGAAGGACGCGAAGGCCCCGCAGGCTCAGGGCGGCCCCGCCGGCGCGGCCGCGGCCCCCGGCGCCGCCCGGTCCGGCTCCGGCGGCCCCGGCCCCGGCGCCCGGGAGGCCGCGGTCGCCACCAGCGTGCAGGACGGCACGATCGGGATCACCCCCGACACCGGGCTGCTGACCGCGGCGGACACCGTCTACCCGGTGTTCATCGACCCCTCGTTCGCCACCCTCGACACCGTGGCCTACACCGAGGTCAAGTCGCAGTACCCGACGGCGGTGTTCTACAACGCACCCCCGTCGGGCTCCGGCCTCGGGGTCGGCTACCAGGGCTGGACCGCGCCGAGCGGCATCCAGCGGACGTACTTCCAACTCGCCGTCCCGGCCGGCCTGGTGGGCAAGCGGGTGCTGAGCGCCGACCTGACGGCGACCGAGACCTTCGCCTCGGCCTGCCTGCCCAACACCGTCCAGGCCTGGAGCACCGGCCCGATCAGCCCCGCCACCACCTGGCTCAACCAGCCCGCCCAACTGCAACTGGTCGGCAGCGCCACCCTCCAGGGGCCGTGCGCCGCCAACCCGGCCCCGGTGGTCGGCCGGATCGACGCCACCGCGACCACCGCGCAGGCCCTCAGCAACGGACGCAGCAGCCTCACCTTCGCGCTGCGCAGCTCCGCCGAGGCCGACAAGAACGCGTTCACCCGGTTCGCCGCCGACCCCAAGCTGTCCGTCACCTACGAGGACGCCGTCCAGGCCCCGGCCGCCCCGCTGGTCTCCTCCGCCGAGTACCCCGCCGACAACCAGCCGCACGGCGGCATCGGACGGTCCGGCACCTTCGCCCTCAAGCCGGGCGGCAGCGAGCAGATCGCCAAGTACAGCTACCAGCTGGACACCGACGCCGCGGCCACCGAGATCGCGGCCGCCGCCGACGGCTCCGCCGCGGTCACCCTCACCCCGACCTCCGCCGGCCGCCGCACCCTGACCGTGCGGGCCTTCGACGCCGCCGGTCACGCCTCCACCTCGGCCGCCCACTCCTTCGTCGTCGACGCGTTCGCCTCCGGCGACCCGCACGACCTGTTCTACGACGCCGCCGGCCAGCTCGTCGGCGTCTCGCAGCCGAACGGCGAGAGCGCCCGCTACGAGTACGACGCCGCCGGCAACACGGTGTCCACCAAGCGCACCTCCTCGGCCGAGCTGACCGTCCTGTCCACCGTGCCGAACCAGGCGCCGAGCGGCGCCCGGGTCGAGATCAGCGGTACCGCGTTCGCCACCGACCCGGCGGCCGTCAAGGTGACCTTCACCGGCACCGCCACACCGGCCCAGGTGGTCACCGCCGAGCGGAACCGCCTCACCGTGGTCGTCCCCGCAGGTGCCACCGATGGCCCGGTCACCGTCACCGTCGGCGCGTCGACCGCGACCGGCACCGAGCGGTTCCGGATCGGCGCGGCCCGACCCGCCCCGGCGCTGACCGGTTTCTCGCCCGCCACCGGCGCCCCCGACACCACCGTGACCCTCACCGGCAGCGGCTTCGACCCGGACCCGTCGCGCAACTCGGTCCTGTTCCACCGCACACTCGCCAAGGTCACCCAGGCGACGCCCACCAGCCTCACCGTCGTCGTGCCCGGCGCCGTCTCCTCCGGCCGGATCACCGTGCGGACCCCGGGCGGCACCGTCACCAGCGGCACCGACTTCATCGTCCCGCCGACCGGCACCGCCCCGGGCACCCTGGTCGACGGCGGCGCGCTCACCGTCGACGGCGCCCCGGTCACCTCGACCATCGCCGCGGGGAAGGCCCTGGGCCTGCGGTTCGAGGGCAAGGCCGGCGACCGCCTCGGCCTCGGCATGTCCGCCAACACCATCGGCACCCCGTCGAAGTTCCGCCTGTACGACCCCTTCGGCCGCTCCTTCGCCGCCGACCAGTACGACACCCCGTGGCCGCTGGAGGCCCGGACCGGCCGCAACGTGCCGCTGCCCGCCCTGACCACCAGCGGCGTCTACCAGCTCGTCATCGACCCCGACGGCACCGGCACCGGCTCGCTCACCACCGCGCTGACCCGCAACGTCACCGGTACCACCAGCACCACCGACCAGGGCTTCGCGTTCAACCTGGCCACCCCCGGACAGTTCGTCGAGCTCTCCTTCGAGGGAAAGAAGGAGGGCTGGTACGGGCTGGCCTTCACCGAGGCGACGGCCGCCGTCAAGTACAAGTACCTGACCGCCACCCTCTACGAGCCCGGCGGAGCCAAGTTCAGCACCTGGCGCAGCTTCAGCCTGGACAACTACCTGCGGCTCAAGACCTTCGCGCCCGGCACCTACCGCCTGGTGATCGGCTTCACCGACGCCAGCGTGGGCGGCGCCCGGCTCTGGCTCTCCGAGGAGACCGACGCCGGCACCATCACCCGCGACGGCGCCGAGAAGCAGCTCACCCTCGCCCGGCCCGGCCAGCAGGTGCGGCTGAACTTCGACGGCACCGAGGGCCAGCAGCTCGGCCTCGGCTACACCGCCCTGAACCTCAAGATCGGCTCCACGACCTACCTGCCCGGCGTCTCGCTGACCCGGCCCGACGGTACCCAGAGCAACCTCTCCAGCTCCGGTGAGGGCGCCGACCTGCCGAGGCTCGCCGCCACCGGCCGCCACGAACTGACCGTCGGCGGCGGCGCCGCCACCGGCACCGTCACCCTCTGGCTCAACTCCGACGCGGCCGCGGGCACCATCGCGGCCGGCGAGGACAAGACGGTCGCCATCACCCGGCCGTCCCAGAACGCCCGGCTGACCTTCCAGGGCACCGCCGGCCAGCGGCTCAGCGTCGGCACCCTGCCCAAGGGCTACACCGGCACCGTCGCCCTCACGGTCAACGGGCCGGACGGCAAGCAGATCGCCTCCCGCACCTCCGGCGGCCCCGACCTGCCGCCGCTCCCGACCACCGGCACCTACGAGATCGTCGCGAGCCCCAACACCTCGGCGCTCGGCGACTACACGCTCCAGCTCTCGGAGACCGTCGACGCCGGCCCGCTCGCCGTCGACGGCGCCGCCAGGACCGTCACCGTCGGCCGCGCCGGGCAGAACGCCGTGCTCCGCTTCGACGGCACCGCCGGCCAGCGGCTGAGCGTCGCCGTCACCGCGGTCACGGCCGGCTACCGCTACCACAACCTGCGCATCACCAAGCCGGACGGCAGCCAGCTCGGCTCGGTCGGCTTCGTCATCGCCAACGACAGCTACATGCTGCCTGCGCTCCCGGCCACCGGCACCTACGAGATCACCGACGACCCGGACGCCGGAGTCACCGGCACCGCGACCTACACCCTGTCCACCGCCTTCGACGGCGGCCAGGTCGCCGTCGGCGGCGCGGGCGCCGCACTGACGCTCAGCCGCCCGGGCCAGGACGGCCTGCTCTCCTTCACCGGTGCGGTCGGCGACTCGCTCCAGATCACCTTCAGCAACACCACCTTCGTCGGCGGCGGCTACCAGCTGACGGTCGTCAAGCCGGACGGCAGCACCCTGGTCGACCGCGTCACCCGCTACGACCAGAGCCCGTACAAGCTCTCCGCCTCGCTCGCGGCGGCCGGCACCTACCGGGTGCTCATCGACCCGAGGGCCGCCGCCACCGGCTCCGCCACGGTCGGCGTCGACCGGGTCGCCGCCACCGCGCAGGCCAAGGCGGCGGCCGCCCCGGCCGCCGACGCTCCTGCCGCCGAAGCCACCGAAGCCGCCACCGCCGAAGCCGCCACCGCACAGGCCCCGGCCGGCGCACCGCAGCAGCCCGCACCGTCCACCGGAGCGGCGCCCGAGCAGTGCGACACCGTCGCCGAGGCCCCGGCCGGCACCAACCGCGCCGTACCGGCCGCCGACCCGCGCAGCGCCCGCAAGGCCCCCCGCCCCGGCGAGCCGTCGGCCGGCTGGGCCGCCTGCGGGTTCCCCCGCCAGGCCCTGGGCGAGGCGCCCAAGCCCGCCGACACCGTCTGGAAGCCGGACGCCGAGAACCTCGCCGGCAAGGGCTGGTACACCCGGTACGGCGCGGCCCCGGCACCGGCCTACCCGGCCGACGCGCCGAAGGGCACCACCGCCGTCTCCGGTCAGATCCGCACCGTCTCCGGCACCCCGCTGAAGAACGCCACCGTCAGCGTCGGCAAGGCCGTCGCGAAGACCGACGACCAGGGCCGCTTCCTGGTCAAGGGCAGCGACCCGGGCCACCGCGTGCTGCGCGTCGACGGACGCACCGCGAGCAGCGGCGACCGCGGCTACGGCGTCTTCGACATCGGCGTCGACGTCCCGGCCGGACAGACCCTGCGGGTGCCCGGCACGGTGTTCATCCCGCAGACGGACACCGCGAGCACCGTCCGCATCGCCTCCCCGACCACCGGGCCGACCGTCCTCAAGACCCCCGCCATCCCGGGCCTGGAGGTACGCATCCCGGCGGGGGCCGTGGTCCGCGACGGTGACGGCAAGCTCGCCACCGAGCTGTCCATCACGCCGATCCCGATCGACCGCACGCCGTTCCCGCTGCCGCCCACCCAGGTGCCGATCTACTTCACCGTCCAGCCGGGCAGCGGCTACCTCTTCCCCGACGGCGCCCAGATCGTCTACCCCAACTACACCCGCGAGGCCCCCGGCACGCGGATGATCTTCTGGAACTACGACCCGGACGGCCAGGGCTGGCACATCTACGGCAAGGGCACCGTCACCCCCGACGGCAACCAGGTCGTGCCGGACGCCGACGTCAAGGTCTACCGCTTCACCGGCGCCATGACCGCCGTCCCCGGCCACAACCCGCCGCCGGTCGCCCCGAAGCCCGGCCCGCGGGTCGGCGACCCCGTCGACCCGGCCACCGGCCTGCTCGTCGACGAGAACACCGACCTCCTGCTCGACGACGTCGTCCCGCTCGCCCTGCGCCGCACCTACCAGCAGGGCGACCAGGACTCCCGGGCCTTCGGCGTCGGGATGAACTTCAACTTCGGCTACTTCCCGTGGTCGACGGGCAACATCGGCTACTACCGGTACCTCGAGGTCGACCTCGTCCAGCCGGACGGCAGCAAGATCCACTTCCGTCGGATCACCCCCGGCGAGAAGACCTACGAGGACGCCCTGTTCCTCGCCGACCCCACCCCCACCGAGTTCTCCGGCGCCACCATGGGCTGGAACGGCAACGGCTGGGACGTCAAACTCCGCAACGGCACCACCTACGTGCTCGGCGACGAGGCACCGCTCCAGGCGATCCGCGACAAGTTCGGCAACACCACCACCATCACCCGCGCCCCCGCACCCCCGGACAGCGACGGCAAGGTCCGCCTGCGCGGCCCGATCACCCAGGTCACCTCGCCCAACGGCAAGTGGATCAAGTTCTCCTACGACACCGCCGGCCCGCCGCGGATCGTCAGGGCCGAGGACAACCTCGGACGCGCCGTCAGCTACACCTACACCGCCGACGGACACCTGGAGACCGTCACCAACCCGGCCGGCGGCGTGATGAAGTACACGTACGAGTCCGGCCGGATGAAGACCATCACCGACGCGCGCGGCACCGTCTTCCTCACCAACACCTACGACAGCGCCGGCCGCGTCTTCCAGCAGACCGCAGCCGACGGCGGCGTCACCCGGTTCGACTACACCACCGGCACCGACGGCAAGATCTCCGAAACCCGGATGACCGACCCGCGCGGCGGCGTCCAGCGCTTCACCTTCAACGCCCAGGGCCTCGCCACCAGCCGCACCACCGCCCTCGGCACCCCGGTCGAGCAGACCGACCGCACCGAGTACGACCCCACCGGCGGCCGTCCGACCGCCACCATCGACGCACTCGGCCGCCGCACCGAGCTCGAATACGACACCAACGGACAGCTCACCCGCACCACGACGCTGGCCGGCACCCCGGACGCCCGCACCGAACGCGTCGAACGGGCAGGCCCGTTCGGCGAGGTCACCGCCGTCACCGACACCTACGGCAAGACCAGCCGGACCGAGTACGACCCCCGCGGCGGACTGCTCTCCAGCACCGACGCACTCGGCCACAAGACCGTCTACACCACCGACGACGCGGGCCAGATCACCAGCGAGACCGACCCCACCGGCCGAAGGACCGGCTACACCTACGAGTTCGGCGACCCGGTCGCCGTCACCGACCCGCTCGGCGGGGTACAGCGCCGCCTCTTCGACGCGGCCGGCCGCGTCTACCAGGTCACCGACCAGCGCGGCAACGCCCGTACCACCGGCTACGACGCGCTCGACCGGATCCGCACCACCGCCGACGGACTCGGCCGGACCACCGGCTACGAGTACGACCCCAACGGCAACCGGACCAAGGTGACCGACCCCCGCGGCGGCACCACCGGCTACGAGTTCGACGCGATGGACCACGCCACCGCCGTCACCGACCCGCTCGGCCGCACCGCCCGGCAGGAATACGACCGCAACGGCAACCCGGTCAAGACCACCGCGCGCAGCGGCCTGGTCACCACCGTCGACCACGACCAGCTCGACCGCCCCACCACCACCCGCTACGGCGTCTCCGGCACCACCGACCAGGGCAGCACCACCATCGGCTACGACACCGGCAGCCGTGTCGTGCGCATCGACGACACGGTGAACGGTGCCACCACGGCCACCTACGACGCCTTCGACCGGATCACCCAGGAGACCACCCCCCAGGGCACCGTCGGCTACGCCTACGGCGCCACCAGCCGCACCCGCCAGGTCCTGGTCGGCGGACAGCCGCTGCTGGAACACCTCTCCGACGAAACGGGCACCCTCACCTCCGTCAGGAGGAACGGCACCGAGGCGGTCGCCCTCCAGCACGACGACGCCGGGCGGATCACCCGCAGCGGCGCACCCGGCGACGGCGTCCACCAGGACTACCAGTACGACCCGGCCGGACGGATCAGCTCCGTCACCTACCGCAAGGGCACCACCGACCTCGGCAGCCTCACCTACACCTACGACGCGGCCGGACTCCCCATCCGGGTCGGCGGCAGCTACGCCCGTACCGCGATCCCCGGCACCACCGAGACATCCGTCTACGACGCCGCCAACCAGCTCAAGAGCACCGGCGCCAGGACCGTCGGCTACGACGCCGACGGCAACCTCACCGGCGACGGCACCAACACCTACACCTGGAACGCCCGCGGCCAACTCGGCGCGGTGAACGGCCCCGGCACCACGGCGAGCTTCGGCTACGACTCCCAGGGCCGCCGCACCACCCGCACCGTCGGCGGCGTCACCACCGGCTACCTGAACGACGGGGACAACCCGCTCCAGGAGAAGACCGGCGCCACCGTCACCACCACCGTCGACGCCGGCACCGACCGCCTCCAACTGCGCGAGACCGGCGGCACCACCACCCGCTACCTCACCGACCCGCTCGGCGGCGTCGTCGCCCTCGCCGACGACTCCGGCGCCCTCACCGCCCGCTACCTCTACGACCCCTTCGGCGCCACCGCGGTCAGCGGCGACGACAAGGGCAACGGCCGCCGCTACGCCGGACGCGAGGACGACGGCACCGGCCTCTACTACAACCGCGCCCGCTACTACAGCCCCGGCCTGCACCGCTTCCTCAGCGAGGACCCGATCGGCTTCAAGGGCGGGATCAACCTCCACGCCTACGCCGACAACCGCCCCACCGCGCTCACCGACCCCAGCGGCAACAAGCCCGCCTCCTCCGGGAGCTTCGTCAAGATCTCCGAAGGGGCCGCCGACCACGTCATGAACGGAGTCATCACCAAGAAGGGCGAGTTCGCCGGGTGGCACCTCCACCCCAAGCAGAGCGGCGGCATCCCCGAGGGC
Organism: Kitasatospora sp. NPDC052868; assembly: GCF_044547105.1. Lineage (NCBI taxonomy): Bacteria > Bacillati > Actinomycetota > Actinomycetes > Kitasatosporales > Streptomycetaceae > Kitasatospora > Kitasatospora sp. NPDC052868. Next base: position 583,520 of record NZ_JBITZW010000001.1, read on the forward strand.
CGCTACATCAGCGGCAGGCTGGTCACCCAGTCCGACGGCTCCGTGAAGGTCGTCGACGGCGCCGTCGGGGCCATCGTGAACGGCGACAAGATCGAGAAGGTCGCGCGGGCCGGGCACCACTTCTTCCCGGAGGACTGGACCAGGGCGGATATCCTGGCAGCCGGCCGCGAGTTGTTCGCGAACGGCACCTACAAGCGCGGCGGGACGCTGGTCCAGGGGGAGTACAACGGCGTGAAGATGACCGGCTTCCTGGAGAAGCAGCCGGACGGCAGCTACACCCCGTCGACCTTCTTCCCCAGGGGAGTGAAGCAGTGAACGGGAGCGCAGCAGTGAACACCAGGCCCGGCAGCACCCGGTGGGAGTTCCACACCGACGAGGACGACATGGTCATCGTCGAGGCACCCGCCGGCACCGACGAGAACCTGCGGCTGGCGATCGAGACCCTGATCCTCCCGTTCGGCCTCAGCAGCGACGCCCCCAGGACCTACCTCCAGGAGTGGCACCGCCTCGCGGCCGAGGACGGCACCGGATACAGCCTCGGCACCGCGGCCGCCGGCGCCCGGCGAACCGGCCCGGACCTGGTCGAAATCGTCGACATGTACGGCCAGTTCGAGGACTGCACGATCGACGCGCGGCAGTTCGAGGCCGTCCTGGAAGGCCTCACCGCGTACCTCGACGGCGCCTGACCGCACACACGACCCGTACGCACCGCCGCACACCGCACCGCCGCACACCGCACCGCCGCACACCGCACCGCCGCACACCCGCCCGGCGCCCGACGCCGGGCGGGTGTGCGGTTGGGCCCTGTCCTGCCGACTGCGAAGCCACAGGCCGCGAACCCGCCGAACACCAACCCACCGACTGCGAACCCACCGAACGAGAGGAACAGCGTGACGCTCCGACGGCGCCCCCTACTGGCCGGACTGGTCGGGGCGTTCGCCGCCACGGCCTGCGGACCGGACCACGGCGGACCGGACCACCCCGGCGCGGCCGACGACGCGCCCGGCCCGACCGGCACCCCCGGCCACCACCAGCCCGGCGTCACCACCCCGCCACCCGCCGCCGCCCGACTCGCCGCCTACCGGGTCACCGCCGCCGACCGCACCGGCCTCGCCGACGTGCTGAACCGCCTCGGCGCCGAAGCCGCCCGCACGCGGGACGGCGAGAGCCTCACCGTCTCCGTCGGAGCCTCGCTCTTCGACCAGCGGTACGGACTCGGCGCGCTGCGCCCGAAGCGCCTCACCGAGATGCCGGCCTTCCCCAGCGACGTGCTCGACCCGGCCTGGTGCCACGGCGACCTCACCGTCCAGGTGTGCGCGGCCACCCCCGAGCGGGCCGCCGAACTCGCCGCCGGCGCCGCCGCGGTGGGCGGACTGGAGCCCCTCTGGCAGCTCCCCGGGTTCCGGCCCGACAACGACACCGGCCGCGGCGGCCGGGCCTTCACCACCAACCTGTTCGGCTTCCGCGAGGGCGCCGGCAACCTGGAGGCCGAGGACACCGCGCTCATGGACCGCCAGGTCTGGGTGGCGCCGGGCGGCGGCGAACCCGCCTGGACCGCCGGGGGCACCTACCAGGCCGTCCGCCTGATCCGCTTCGCGATGCCCCTGTGGGACGCCGACGCCGTCCACAGGCAGGAGGCCGTCATCGGCCGCCGCAAGGACAACGCCGCACCGCTCGGGGCCGCCCGGGAGACCGACACCCCGGACTACGCGGGCGACGCCGAGGGGAGGGTCATCCCGCTCGACTCGCACATCCGCCGGGCCAACCCCCGTACCCCCGAGTCGGACGCCAACCGCATCCTGCGGCGCAGCTACTCCTACCGCCTCGACCGGGACGCCACCGGGAACGAGAACGCGGGCCTGCTGTTCGTCTGCTACCAGCGGGACCTCGAACTCGGCTTCGCCACCGTCCAGCGACGGCTCCAGGGCGAGGCGCTGGAGCGGTACGTGCTGCCGTTCGGCGGCGGCTACTACTTCACGCTGCCGGGCGTCGCACCCGGCGCCCGGGGCCGCCTCGGCGACTCCCTGCTGGCGGCCGCGTCAATGCGCTGACCGCGCGTTTCGCCCGTTCGGGGAGGCCCGGCCGCAGGCGCCGTCCGACATCGTGTCAGATTGTTCAACTCGCCTTCCGGCAAAGGTCATCCCGAGGTCCGGACCCGCGTCGTTGTTACGCGCTGGTAATGCCTACTCTCAGCAGTATGCGCCGAGCAAAAATCGTCTGTACTCTCGGGCCAGCCACCGACTCGTACGACCAGATCAAGGCCCTGGTCGACGCCGGGATGGACATCGCCCGCTTCAATCTGAGCCACGGCTCCCACGTCGAGCACGAGGAGCGCTACCGCCGGGTCCGCAAGGCCGCGGACGAGACCGGACGGAGCGTCGGTGTCCTCGCCGACCTTCAAGGTCCGAAGATCCGCCTGGAGACCTTCGCCGAAGGTCCCGTACTTCTCGAACGCGGCGACGAGTTCACGATCTCCACCGACAAGGGCGTCGTCGGGGATCAGAACATCTGCGGCACCACCTACGCGGGCCTCGCCGCGGACGTCGCGCGCGGCGAGCGGATCCTGGTCGACGACGGCCGGGTCACCCTGGAGGTCCTGGAGGTGGACGGGCCGCTGGTCCGCACCCTGGTCATCGAGGGCGGGCTGATCTCCGACCACAAGGGCCTCAACCTCCCCGGCGTCGCCGTCTCGGTGCCCGCGCTCAGCGACAAGGACGTCGCCGACCTGCGCTGGGCCCTGCGGACCGGCGCCGACCTGATCGCGCTCTCCTTCGTCCGCAGCGGCCGCGACATCGAGGACGTCCACCGGGTGATGGCGGAGGAGGGGCGCTTCGTCCCGGTCATCGCCAAGGTGGAGAAGCCGCAGGCGGTCGAGAACCTGGACTCCATCGTGGACGCCTTCGACGGCATCATGGTGGCGCGCGGTGACCTGGGCGTGGAGATGCCCCTCGAGCAGGTCCCGATGGTCCAGAAGCGCGCCGTCAAGCTGGCCAGGCGCAACGCCAAGCCGGTCATCGTCGCCACCCAGATGCTGGACTCGATGATCAACACCTCCCGGCCGACCCGTGCGGAGGCCTCGGACGTCGCGAACGCCGTCCTGGACGGCACGGACGCCGTGATGCTCTCCGGGGAGACCTCCGTCGGGAAGTACCCGGTCGAGACGGTCCGGACGATGGGCCGGATCATCGAGGCCGCCGAGCAGGACGTGCTGGCCGACGGCCTCCCGCCGCTGACCGCCGGCAGCAAGCCGCGCACCCAGGGCGGCGCCGTCGCCCGCGCGGCCGCGGAGATCGGCGACTTCCTGGGGGCGAAGTACCTGATCGCCTTCACCCAGTCCGGCGACACCGCCCGCCGCCTCACCCGCTACCGCTCGCCGATCCCCGTCCTCGCCTTCACCTACGAACCCGCCGTCCGCAGCCAACTCGCTCTCACCTGGGGCGTGGAGACCTTCCTCGGCCCCTTCGCCCCCACCACGGACGAGATGGTCGAGCAGGTCGACGCGGCACTGCTCTCGCTGGGCCGCTGCCAGAAGGGCGACATCGTCGTCATCACGGCCGGCTCCCCGCCCGGCCTCGCCGGCTCCACCAACCTGGTCCGCGTCCACCACGTCGGCACCCTGGACAACTGACCCCGACCACGCCTGCGCCTCCGCCCGGAGGCGCAGGCGTCAGTACTTGGGCCCGATGTGGGCGTCCATCAGGGCCACCGACGCCCTGCGGGCGACGGAGACGTTGACTGTGCCGGTGGGGCGGGTGACGGACTTCCACTGCACGCCGACGCTGTCGAGCGCGCCGGTGAAGAGGCCGATGATGTCGGTCGAGGTGTTGGTGAAGAAGTACCGCGGGTACTCGTAGCGCTTCGGGACGCCGCCGACGGTGCGGGTGGTCCGGTTGGTGATGCGGCAGCCGTCGGAGTGGATCAGGCCGCGCAGGAACTCCCAGGGGTGGGCGTCCACGATCTCCCGCTGCCAGACCGCGAGGGTGATCCGGCGCCGGTGCTTCGGGCCCGGTCCGTGCTGGGGGAAGAGGCAGGGCCAGTGCTTGCTCGTGCTGACCACGCTGGTGTACCCCGTGGCGCGGACGCGCATGACCTTGTTGTACGGCATGACGGCGGCGACAGCCCGCGCGCACTCGTCGATGAGTCCGGGCCACGCGTCGCCGCAGGCTATCCGGAGGGCGTGGACGTTGCGGCGGCCCTCGCTGATGCAGCCGTCGCCGAGGTAGAGGCCCAGGAGATACGCGTAGTCGGAGTGCGGGAGCCTCGGGTCGGGACTGCCGCGGCGTACCGGGCAGTCGGCCACTGGGCGCGGGGCCGGCATTGTTCCCGAAGTCCACGCGCGGATCGCGAATCGGGAGATTCCGGTGGCCCGGCTCACCTCGCTGAAGGTCAGCCCGGACCCATGGAGGTCGATGGCTCGCTGCCGTGTGGCCGTGTCGTACATGCGGCCGAGCCTGCAGTGCCAACGGCACGACATCCGAAAGTCGTGCGAGTCTTCATTCGAAATAATGAAGATCGCCAATCATTTTGCGATTTAGGCGACCTTGTAATCGAAAGAAAAGTACCCCGGGTGGGATTCGAACCCACGCTGGATGGTGTTTGAGACCATTGCCTCTAACCTCTGGGCTACCGGGGCATCCACAGATTCGAAGGTTGCCCCCGACCCTGCTTGAACTCAAACATACCGTGTCTGGGTACCCTCGTGCATGCAGTACCCCGCCGGAACGAGGAGCCCCGTGAGCACCGCCGACGAGCAGGCAGAGCCGCTTGAGACCGATATGCCCCAGATCACCCGAATTGTGATCGCCGAGGACGAGGCGTTGATCCGCCTCGACCTGAAGGAGATGCTCGAAGAGGAGGGGTACACCGTCGTCGGCGAGGCCGGGGACGGCGCGACGGCGCTCAAGCTGGTCGAGGAGCTGCGGCCCGACCTGGCGATCCTGGACGTGAAGATGCCCGTCCTGGACGGGCTCTCCGCCGCCGAGCAGATCCACGCGGCGCACCTGGCGCCCGTCCTGATGCTGACCGCGTTCTCGCAGCGCGAGCTGGTGGACCGGGCCCGCGACGCGGGTGCGATGGCGTACATCGTGAAGCCGTTCAGCAAGAGCGACCTCGTCCCCGCCATCGAGATGGCCGTCTCCCGGTACACCGAGATGCGGACGCTGGAGGAGGAGATCCAGGACCTCACCCAGCGGCTGGAGACCCGGAAGCTGGTGGACCGCGCGAAGAGCGTCCTGCAGACGAAGTTCGGGCTGAACGAGCCGGCCGCGTTCCGGTGGATCCAGAAGACCTCGATGGACCGTCGGATGACGATGGCCGCGGTCGCGGAGGCCGTGATCGAGGAGGGCGAGGCCCAGGACAAGAAGAAGGCCGAGGAGGCCGGGTCCTAGGGCTGGAAGACACGAGGAAGGGGCCCCGTCCGGGTGGACGGGGCCCCTTCGCCGTGCCGGGGGCGGGACCGGTCAGTCCTCGCCGAGGTAGGCCTTGCGCACGGACTCGTCGTGCAGCAGGTCCGCGCCGGTGCCCTTGAGCACGATGCGGCCGGTCTCCATCACGTAGCCGTGGTCGGAGAGCGAGAGCGCGGCCTGGGCGTTCTGCTCGACCAGCAGGATGGTGGTGCCGCTCGACTTGAGCTCGACGATGGTCGCCATGATCTTCTGCATCATCAGCGGGGAGAGCCCCATCGAGGGCTCGTCCAGCATCAGCAGCTTCGGCTGGGACATCAGCGCCCGCCCCATGGCCAGCATCTGCTGCTCGCCGCCGGAGAGGGTGCCGGCGGCCTGCTTGCGGCGCTCGCCGAGGATCGGGAAGAGGCCGTAGGCCCGCTCGACGTCCGCCGCGATGCCCGCCGTGTCGCTGCGCAGGAAGGCGCCCAGCAGCAGGTTCTCCTCGATGGTCATCCGGGGGAAGATGTGCCGGCCCTCGGGGGAGTGGGCGAGGCCGAGCGCGACGATCTTGTGGGCCGGGACGGTGGAGAGGTCCTGCCCTTCGAAGGTGATCTTCCCGCCGAGGGGCTTGAGCAGGCCGGAGAGGGTCCGCAGGGTGGTGGTCTTGCCGGCGCCGTTGGTGCCGATGAGGGTGGTGACCTCGCCCTGGTTGACGGTGAAGCTGATGCCCTTGACGGCTTCGATCTTGCCGTAGGCGACGCGGAGGTCCTCGACCTCGAGAAGTGCGGTCACTGGTCGGTCTCCGTAACGGCGGTGGTGCCTTCGAGCGGTGCACCGAGGTAGGCGGTGATGACCCGCTCGTCGTTCTGGACGGTCTCGCGGTCGCCTTCGACGATCTTCTGGCCCTGGACCAGCACGGCGGTGCGGTCGCAGAGGTTGAAGATGAACCGCATGTCGTGCTCGATGACGAGGATGGAGATGCCGCGGTCCCGGATGGCGAAGACCAGTTCCTCGGCGGCCCGGGTCTCCTGGGGGTTCATGCCGGCGGTGGGCTCGTCGAGGAGCAGCAGGCCGGGGTCGGAGGCGAGCGCCCGGGCGATCTCCAGCTTGCGCTGCTCGCCGTAGGGGAGGTTGCGGGCGAGGTGGTCGGCCTTGGCGGCGAGGCCGGTGAACTCCAGGAGCTCCATGGCCCGCGCGCGGCTCTCGGCCTCGGCGCGGTGGTAGCCGGGGCCGCGCAGGATGGCGGAGAAGAGGCCTTCCTTGGTCCGGGTGTGCCGGCCGACGAGGACGTTCTCCAGGACGGTCATGTTGGCGAACAGCCGGATGTTCTGGAAGGTCCGGGCGATGCCGGCCTGGGTGACCAGGTGGGGCTTGGGCGGAAGGACGGTGCCCCGGTAGGCGACCCGGCCCTCGGTGGGCACGTACAGGCCGGTGAGGCAGTTGAAGAAGGTGGTCTTGCCGGCGCCGTTGGGGCCGATCAGGCCGATGATCTCGCCCTCGCCGACGGTCAGCGAGACGTTGTTGACGGCGGTGAGGCCGCCGAACCGCATGGTGACGCCGGAGACCTCCAGCAGCGGCTTGGCCGGGGTGGGCGGGGTGTCGGACTGCGAGGGGGCGGTGGTGGTGGTCATCTGGCTGGTCACGCCCCTGCCTTGGTGAGGGCGACGGCGTCGCCGGAGGGCTGCGCCGGGATGGCGGCCTCGTGGAACTCCAGCTGTTGGCGCCGGTTGGGGATGAGGCCCTCGGGGCGGACCCGCATCAGCACGATGAGTGCGATGCCGAAGGCGAGCAGCTGGTAGTCGGAGAGGAACTCGAGCTTCTTCGGGATGAGGAAGAGCAGGGTGGCGCCGGCCAGCGGTCCGCTGATGGTGCCCATACCGCCGAGGATGACCGCGGCGAGCAGGAAGGCGGAGTTGGGCGGCAGGGCCTCGGCGAAGGTGTACTGGTCGGGGGTGACGGTGTAGCTGACGTGGGCCTGGACGGTTCCGGCCAGGCCGGCCAGGCAGGCGCCGAGGGCGAAGGCGAGCAGCTTGAGCCGGAAGCCGTTGATGCCCATGGCCTCGGCGGCGGTCTCGTCCTCGCGGATGGCGACCCAGGCGCGGCCGATGCGGGAGTTGCCGACCCGGGCGAAGACGAGCACGACCAGGGCGGTGACCAGCAGCATCAGCAGGTAGTAGTTGGAGAACCGGCCGAGTTCGACGCCGGCGACGACGTGCGGCTTGCCGAGGTCGAAGCCGAGGATCTGCAGGTCGGGGATCCGCGGGATGCCGTTGGAGCCGTTGGTGATCTTGGGGCCGGTGGTCCCGTTGAGGTTCAGCATGGTGATGCGGAAGATCTCGCCGAAGCCGAGGGTGACGATGGCGAGGTAGTCGCCGCGCAGCCGCAGGGTGGGGGCGCCGATCAGCACGCCGAAGACCATCGACACCACGGCGCCGGTGAGCATCGCGGCCCAGAACGGGAACTGGACGTGGATGGGGGAGGCGGGCGAGCCGGAGACCAGGGCGGCGGCGTAGGCGCCGACGCCGAGGAAGGCGACGTAGCCGAGGTCCAGCAGGCCGGCCAGGCCGACGACGATGTTCAGGCCGAGGGCGACGGTGGCGAAGATCAGGATGTTGGTGGCGACCGAGGTGTACTGGTCGCTGGTCTGGGTGAACGGGAAGCTGGCGGCGGCGGCGAAGGCGGCGCCGGTGGTGACCGGCCGGTACTTGACGGTCAGGGCGCGCAGCCGGGCCACCAGGCCGGCCTTGGCGAGGGCGGCGGCCACCGCGGCGGCCAGCAGCAGGTAGCCGGTGAACAGCTCGCCGTACTCGGTGTCGATGCCGAAGGTGATCGCGAACAGGCCGATCGCGAAGGCCGCGACGATCAGCAGGATCTCGGCCCAGGAGGGGAGTTCGCGGGGGGCGGCGACGGGGCGCTCGACGGTGCCGAGCCGCAGCCAGCTGTTGGCGAGGTGGCCGAGCTGGACGAGCAGGACGGCGCCGGTGGCGATCAGCAGGCCGCCGGCGATGGCGGTCAGCACGGGGGCGACGGGCTTGTCCTCGGGGACGGCGTGGGCGCCGAACCAGACCAGCGGTGCGACGGGCACGAGCAGGAAGAGCCGCCGGTCGAGGATGCGCAGCGGGACGCGGGTGCGCCGGTCGAGCGGCAGGGCGAGGGTGCCGGCGAGGGCGAGCAGGGAGCCGAGGGCGGCGACCCAGGCGCCGGGGTCGAGGTTGGCGAGGCCGCCGAGGTCGACCGCGATGGCGATGACGGAGAACCAGCTGACGGCGAAGGCGCCGGCGGCGGCGACGAGCACCGCGTTGTTGCTGCGGCTGGGGGCGGCCCAGCGCAGGCCGGGGACGCCCTGGGTGGCGAGCAGCAGGACGAGGGTGAGCAGGCCGCCGGTGAGGGCGAGCCACTGGAGTCCGGCGGGGGAGCCGTAGTAGGTGAGGTCGCCGGGGAAGTCCGCGGTCCAGGTCCAGGACATCAGGGCGGACGCGGTGGTGGCGAGGGCGCCGAGGCCGGTGACGAGTGCGCCGGCGCGGGGCGGGAGCGTGATGACGGGGGTGGTTTCCGTGGTGCTGGTGGTCGTCATGGTGCTCACGCCCTGTCCGCGACGCGTTCGCCGAGCAGGCCCTGGGGTCGGACGAGCAGGACGAGGATGAGGAGTACGAAGGCCCACACGTCCTTCCAGGCGCCGCCTCCGAAGAGGTGCATGCCGGGCAGGTGCTGGATGTAGCCGGTGGCGAGGCTCTCGGCGAGGCCGAGGGCGAGGCCGCCGAGCATGGCGCCGTAGATGTTGCCGATGCCGCCGAGGACGGCGGCGGTGAAGGCCTTGAGGCCGAGGATGAAGCCCATCCGGAAGTCGACCTGGCCGCTGCGCAGGCCGTAGGCGACGGCGGCGACGGCGGCGAAGGCGGCGCCGATCGCGAAGGCCATCACGATGATCCGGTCGGTGTCGATGCCCATGAGCTTCGCGGTGTCCGGGTCCTGGCTGGTGGCCTGCATGGCGCGGCCGGAGCGGGTGCGGGTGACGAACCAGCCGAGGGCGATCATGCAGAGCGGCGCGGCGATGAGCAGGAAGATGTCGCTGCGCTGGATGGTGACGGAGCCGAGCGAGAACGGGTCGCCGGGGATCTTCGGGAAGACCCGGGCCTTCTTGGCGTCGGGGTAGAACGAGAAGACGAGCTGCTGGAGGAGGATCGACAGGCCGATCGCGGTGATCAGCGGGGCGAGTCGGGGTGCGGTGCGCAGCGGCCGGTAGGCGAAGCGCTCGGCGGCGACGGCGGTGAGCGTGGAGACCAGGATGCCGGCGAGCAGCATCAGCGGTAGGGCCAGCCAGAGTGTGGTGCCGCCGGGGAGGGCGAGGTAGGCGGTCAGGGCGCCGAAGCCGCCGACCATGACGATCTCGCCGTGGGCGAAGTTGATGAGCTGGACGATGCCGTAGACCATCGTGTAGCCGATCGCGACGAGCCCGTAGAGGGCGCCGAGGATCAGGCCGTTGGCCAGCTGCTGCGGTAGGTCGTGCACCGCTGGGCCTCCGTTGTGCGTTGCGTGGGGTCCGCGTGGGTGGGGGATGTGGGCACGCGCGGGGGCACTGGTGGCGCCCCCGCGCGGGGTTTTTCCGACGTGCCGGGCCGGTTCTGACGTGTGGTCAGGTTCAGCCGTTGAACGTGCCGGACTTCTCCACGGCCCACTTGCCGTCCTTGACGGCGTAGACGGTGAGCTGCTTGTTGGTGGTGTCGCCGAACTCGTCGAAGGAGACCTTGCCGGTGACGCCGTCGAAGGCGACCTTCTGGACGGCCTCGACGACCTTGGCGCGGGGGTTGTCGGGGAGCTTGCCGCCGTTGGCGGCCACGACGGCCTTGACGCCCTGGATGATGGCCCAGCCACTGTCGTAGGAGTAGCCGCCGTAGGTCTCGTAGGCGTCCTTGTAGCCGGCGCTCTTGTAGTCGGCGATGAACTTGGCCGCGGTGGGGAGCTGCTCGACGGGCAGGCCGACGGCGGTGGCGTAGTCGCCCTGGCTCTTGGGGTTGAGCTTGATGAAGTCGCCGCTCTGGATGCCGTCGCCGCCCATCAGGGGGATGTTGACGCCGGCCTCCTTGAGCTGGAGGGAGAGCGGGCCGGCGGCGGGGTACTCGCCGCCGTAGTAGACCGCCTCGGCGCCGGAGGACCTGACCTTGGTGACGACGGCGGCGAAGTCGCGGTCGTCGGGGTTGACGTGCTCCTCGTTGACGATGGTGCCGCCGTTCTTGATGAACTGGGCCTTGAAGGTGGCGGCGAGGCCGGCGCCGTAGGTCTTCTGGTCGTCGATGAGGAAGACCTTGGTCTTCTTGGCGTCCTTCGCGAGGAAGTCGGCGGCGAAGGGGCCCTGGACGGCGTCGGTGGTGGCGGTGCGGAAGTAGGACTTGAAGGGGCGGGCCTTGACGCCGCTGGCCCACTTCTCGCCCTGGCTGAGGGCGACGCCGGTGTTGGCGGGGGAGATCTGGACGAGGTTGGCGTCGTTGAAGATCTGCTGCATGGACTGGGCGACGCTGGAGTTCAGCGGGCCGACGACGCCGATGACGTCCTTGTCGGCGACCAGCTGGGTGGCGTTCTGCTGCCCGGGGGCGGGCTTGCCGGTGTCGTCCAGGGCCTTGATCTGGAACTTGACGCCGGGCACCTCGTTCTTCTCGTTGGCCTGCTTGACGGCGAGCTCCACGGAGTTGCGGATGCCGAGGCCGAGTGCGGAGAGGTCGCCGCTGAGCGGGGCGTCGATGCCGATGGTGACGGTGGTGGTGGCCCCGGCGTTGTTGCCGTCGCCCGACTTCTTCTCGCCGCGGGAGCCGCACGCGGTGAGGCTGAGGGCGCCGATCACGGCAATGCTCACGACAACAGCTGAACGATGACGCACGAGGGTCCCCTTCGGTTCAGGTAGGCGCCGCGCCGGAGTGGCGGGAGCCGGGATGCGCGATGGGCCTGGCCCAATCCGGTGGCGCGGTGACTGGCCGTGACTCTAGATGCCCCTGGGCGGCTCTGGCAGTGGTGCGGCGAGGCTGTGATTCTCTTGTTATGAGCACACGGAGCAGTTGTCTCAGCATGTGGTCGTTCTGGCTCGAAGAACCCTGCGCTGTCGGGGTTCTACTCGCTGGTAGGTGGCTGTAAGGCCCAGAAATGGGCGTTACTCCTGGCCTCTCCGATAATCGGACACGACTATCCGCCGTGCTGGTTTCGGGCGTGTGCGTCCGAATATCGGACGATTGCCGGAATGACCGTCCGCTCCCGCGTGGCCGGGGCCTCGGGAGTCGCCAAAAGCTTGGATTTCCTAGCTGTTACGCAGTGTTACATTCCCGGAAGTGAGTAGACATGCCACCGCCCCCTTGTCTGGACCAACGCCTGCCCAGGGCAGTCGAAGGTCAAACAAGGGGGCGGGTAAGGGATTTGATGATCGGTCGGGTGGCTGACCCTGCATCGGGTGGCCGTCCTCGCCGACGACACGGTGTCAGGTTTGCGGGCAGATTCGATCAGATCCGGTCGAACCTGCTCGGATCTTCACCCGGATCGCTGGCCGGATCGCTGCCGCCGGGGTCCCCGTCCGGGTCCCGGCCCGGGTCCTGTCCGGGCCGCCGCTCAGAGGTCGCGGAGCATGCAGGTCAGCCGGCAGCTGGTGATCCGCTTGCCGGTGTCGTCGGTGATCGCGATCTCGTAGGTGGCGGCGGTGCGGCCCTTGAAGACGGCGGTCGCCACCGCGGTGACCAGGCCGGAGGTGGCCGAGCGGTGGTGGGTGGCGTTCAGGTCCACGCCCACCGCGTACCGGCCCGGGCCGGCGTGCAGCATCGCGCCGACCGAGCCGAGCGTCTCGGCGAGCGCCGCCGAGGCGCCGCCGTGCAGCAGCCCGTACGGCTGCTGGTTGCCCTCGACCGGCATGGTGCCGACCACCCGGTCCGGGGAGGCCTCGACGATCCGGATGCCCAGCTTCTCGCCGAGGTGGCCGCCGGAGAAGGTGGCCGGGTCGACGCCGAGCTTGGCGAAGTGGTCCAGCACCTCCTGCGGCACCTTCAGGACGGGGGCGCCGGCGGGGGTCGCGTCGGGGGCCGCTTCGGTCATGGGGGAGCTCCTGCCGCTCGGGATCACGTCATCGTGCTGCCAGTGATCGTACGACCGTCCTACTCGGCGGTAGTGATCGCGTTGGAGGGTGGCGTGGCGCCCGCTGCGGACCCGGCGCGCGCCACGCTCCGCACCCGCCGGGCACCGGGCCCGCCGCGCGTCACCCGCCGCCGTGCGCGCCCGGCCCGCCGACCGCCCCGCGCCCGGCCTGCACGGCGCCCCTTTTGTCGGTGCCGGGCCATAGGATCGGTGGCCGGTAGTGGAATCGGCAGGAACGGACGTTGACGTGGCTACGCAGAGTACGGACAAGGGCGCGGCGGGTGGCGGCGGGGCGCGGCCCCGGCTGATGCTGCTCGACGGGCACTCGATGGCCTACCGGGCGTTCTACGCGCTGCCCGTGGAGAACTTCAACACCTCCACCGGTCAGCCCACCAACGCGGTGTACGGCTTCGCCTCGATGCTCGCCAACACCGTCCGGGACGAGCAGCCCACCCACCTCGCGGTGGCCTTCGACCTCTCCCGGCAGACCTTCCGCTCCGTCGAGTTCCCCGACTACAAGGCCAACCGCGCCAAGACGCCGGACGAGTTCCGCAGCCAGGTCGGCCTGATCGGCGAGCTGCTGGACGCCATGCACGTCCAGCGGCTGACGGCCGAGGGCTTCGAGGCCGACGACATCATCGCCACCCTGGCCACCGCCGCCGAGGCGGCCGGCTTCGACGTCGACATCGTCACCGGGGACCGCGACTCGCTCCAGCTGGTCACCGAGCACATCACCGTCCTCTACCCCACCAAGGGCGTCTCGGAGCTGACCCGCTACACCCCGGAGAAGGTCGCCGAGAAGTACGGCGTCACGCCCCGCCAGTACCCCGACCTCGCCGCGCTGCGCGGCGACCCGTCCGACAACCTGCCCGGCATCCCCGGCGTCGGCGAGAAGACGGCCGCCAAGTGGGTCAACCAGTTCGGCTCCTTCGACGAACTCGTCGCCCGCGCCGACGAGGTGAAGGGCAAGATCGGCGAGAAGCTGCGCGAGCACCTCGACTCCGTCAAGCGCAACCGGGTCCTCACCGAACTGGTCCGCGACGTCGAACTCCCGCTCGGCGTCGACGACCTGGGCCGCGCCGCGTTCGACCGCGAGGCCGTCGCCACCCTGATGGAGTCGCTGGAGTTCCGCAACGCCAACTTCCGCGACCGCGTGTACGGCATCGACCCGGCCGCCGCGGAGCCCGAGGCCGCCGCCGAGCTCGCCCCCGGCGTCGACGTCGACGGCGAACTCCTCACCGACCCGGGCACGTTGGCCGGCTGGCTGCGCGAGCACGCGGCCGGCAAGGCGCCGGTCGCGCTCGCCGCGGTCTACCAGTGGTCGCTCGGCACCGGCGAGGTCACCGAGATCGCCCTCGCCGCCGGGGAGGCCGCCGCCTGGTTCGACCCGGCCCTGCTCGCCGAGGAGGACGAGCGCGCCTTCGCCGACTGGCTCGCCGACCCGGCCGCCCCCAAGGCCCTGCACATCGCCAAGCAGGTCATGCGGGCCTTCGCCGAGCGCGGCTGGCGGATCGAGGGCGTCGTCGCCGACACCGCCCTCGCCGCCTACCTGGAGAAGCCCGGCCGGCGCACCTTCACCCTGGAGGTGCTCGCCGAGGAGTACCTGGCCCGCTCGCTCACCCCGGCCCCCGCCGCCGAGAGCGGCCAACTCTCCTTCGACGCACCGGAGGAGGACGCCACCGCCGGCGCCAACGCGCTGATGCTCCAGGCCCGCGCCGTGCTCGACCTCGCCGCGCTGTTCGACACCCGCCTCGCCGAGGCCGGTGCCACCGAGCTGCTGCGCGACATGGAGCTGCCGATCGCCGCCCTGCTGGCCCGCATCGAGCGCACCGGCATCGCCGCCGACCGCGCCTGGCTCACCGGCCTGGAGGCCCAGTTCGCCACCGAGATCCAGCGCGTGGTGGAGGAGGCGCACGCCGCCGCCGGCCACGAGTTCAACCTCGGCTCGCCCAAGCAGCTCCAGGAGATCCTCTTCGGCGAGCTGGCCCTGCCCAAGACCAAGAAGATCAAGACCGGCTACACCACCGACGCCGACGCCCTCACCTGGCTCGCCACCCAGACCGACAACGAACTGCCGGTCATCCTGCTGCGCCACCGCGACCAGGCCAAGCTGCGCACCACCGTCGAGGGCCTGCTCAAGACGGTCTCCCCGGCCGGGCGCATCCACACCACCTTCAACCAGATGGTCGCCGCAACCGGCCGGCTCTCCTCGCAGGACCCGAACCTGCAGAACATCCCCGTGCGCACCGAGGAGGGCCGGGCCATCCGCCGGGCCTTCATCGTCGGCGAGGGCTACGAGTCGCTGCTCACCGCCGACTACTCGCAGATCGAGCTGCGCATCATGGCCCACCTCTCCGAGGACGAGGCCCTGCTGGAGGCCTTCGCCACCGGCGAGGACCTGCACACCACGGTGGCCTCCCAGGTCTTCGAGGTCCCGGGCGACGCGGTGGACGCCGAGATGCGCCGCAAGATCAAGGCGATGTCCTACGGCCTGGCGTACGGCCTCTCCGCGTACGGGCTCTCGCAGCAGCTGGGCATCAAGCCCGGCGAGGCGCAGGGCCTGATGGACACCTACTTCGAGCGCTTCGGCGGCGTGCGCGACTACCTGCGCCGGGTCGTCGACGAGGCCCGCGCCACGGGCTACACCGAGACCCTGCTCGGCCGCCGCCGCTACCTGCCGGACCTCAACAGCGACAACCGCCAGCGCCGCGAGATGGCCGAGCGGATGGCCCTCAACGCCCCCATCCAGGGCTCGGCCGCCGACATCGTCAAGATCGCCATGCTCCGGGTGGACGAGGCGCTGACCGCGGCCGGCCTGAACTCCCGGATGCTGCTCCAGGTGCACGACGAAATCGTGCTGGAGGTCGCCCCCGGCGAGCGCGAGCAGGTCGAGGCGGTCGTCCGCGAGCAGATGGCCGGCGCCTACCCGCTGCGCGCCCCGCTCGACGTCTCGGTCGGCGTCGGCGCCGACTGGGAGGCCGCCGCGCACTGACGCCACCCCGCCGGCCCGTGGGCGCCCGACCGGTCCGGTCGGGCGCCCACGGGCTTTGGCGGCCCGCGTCGCCTCCGGTGCCCCCCGGACCGCGACCCGGGCCGGAGGGCAGGACCTGAGCGCCCTTCCGGAAATCGCGGTGCGCCCCGGGGGTTGATCCCGCGTCAGGGAACCCCTTCACTTGTCATGGCACCGACGCGCATGATCACGGCGTGGCGCCGTCCGGCCCTTTGCGTCGCCGCTGTGCCTGCTCGACCGCTGTGCCTGCTCGGCCGCTGTGTCTGCCTGACCGCTCCGCCCGCTCGACCGCTCTGATGCTCCGACGCCTCACCCGACGAGTCTGGAGACCCCTCATGCCCCTGCCCCGCTCGCGGCGCGCCCTCGTGGCGCTCGCGGCCCTGCCCCTGCTCGCGCTCGCCGCGGGCCAGGCCGTGGCCGCCCCGATATCCGCCCCCGCCGCTCCCGTCGCCCCCGCGGCCGCCACCCGGGCGTCCGCCACCCAGGTGTCCGCGATCGAGGACGAGGTCGCCCGCACCCTGGCCACCTCCCTCACCGACTCCGCGCTGCGCGACCGACTGCGGTCCGCGACCGCGAGTGCGCCGGCCGGCGCCGCCGACCTCGGCCCGCTGGCCGCCGCCGCCCAGGGCCCCGCCGCCCGCGGGCTCGCCGCCGCCGCCGCCGGCGCGGACCGCCGGATCGCCGCCGCCAAGGGCCTCGGCGCCGAGCTCGGCCCGCTGCTGCGGGTCCAGTTGGCCGATCCGTCGATGCGGGCCGCCCTGGACGCGGGCGCGGCGCCGCTGGTGGCCACCGCCGTCGCCGACGACCACGCCCGCACCATCCGCGCCTACGACACCGCGGGCCGGGCCCACGCCCTGGACGCGGGGGCGGTGCCCGGGCAGCCGGTCTACCTGGTGGACATCGACACGGCCAAGACACTGGCCGCCGGAATCGCCGTCCTCCAGCGGGAGTTCGGCGCGCGCGGCCTCGACTCCACCGGTCTGGCCGCCAAGGGCCCCGACGCGGCGCAGGCCGCCGGCGGCTGGTGGGGCACCAAGATCACCTCGGTCCGGGTGAACGACGACGAGGAGCCCTGGTTCAAGGGCGCCGCCGAGATGTTCAGCCTGGTGAGCGGCTTCGGCCAGGACGGCAAGGTCCGGGTCGACTCGGTCGCCATGCCGTACCTCCAGTACGACGGCACGGTGTACTACCCGAACCAGATCCTGGTGAACTGGTCGAACTACAAGTACAACCTGGCCGACGTCGTCCTGATGGAGGACGACGGCGACACCAACTACCTGGCCCTCGCCCAGGCCGTGGCCGCCGTCCTGCTCACCATCGCCGACCAGGGCGCCTACATCCCGCTGGTCAACGCCGTCCTGGCGGCCCTGCCCACCTCGTGGTGGACGGACGACCCGGACTACGTGGAGTCCTGGTACACGCTCGCCCGCACCAGCACCGGCCGCCTCAACGGCGCCCGCGGCAACGGCTGGATGACCGTCGAGCCGTACTGGGTCAGCCAGCTCTGAACCGTCGCACCTCCCCTGCCGGGCCGGCGTCGCGCATCGGTGCGCTTCGTCGGCCCGGCGGCTGAAGAACGGCTGACGAGCGGCTGAAGACCCGTGTGGCGGGGACGATTTCGTACTACCGTGGGCACGATGACCATGGAATCGACTTCGATCGACCGGCCCGCCTCCCTGGCCGAGGCGCCGACGCTCCAGGCCCGCAACTCCGCCGCCTTCTGGACCGCGACCGGTCTAACCCGGGGGCACGAGGTGATCCGGCGCCGCGGGTTCGTCGCCGTCGACGGCGACGAACGCGCGGGCCTGCGGATCCTGGTCCAGGAGCCCGACCTCGACCCGGGCGAAGCGGCCGAGTTGAGCGGGCTGACCCGCCGCGCCGCGGGCTCCGTGACCGTCGAGGACCCGTTCGGCTCCACGGACCTGAGCCACCTGGGCATGCGCACCTGGCAGATGCCGATCATGCTGCGCCTGCCCGGCCCCGTCGCCGACCCGGCACTGGACGTGACCCGGGTGCGGCGGCCCGAGGACCTCCAGGTGGCCGAGCGGGTCGTGATCGAGGGCTTCGAACTGGACGGCTTCGAGCCCCACCGTCCCGGCGAGCTCTTCCCGACCGCGCTGATCGAACAGCCGGGGGTGGACGTGTTCGTCGCCTCGGTCGACGGCGTGGCCGCGGGAGCCGGCGTGAGCGTCCTGGCCGACGGCGTCGCCAGCCACTACTGGATCGCCACCTCCTCGGCCTTCCGCTCCCGCGGCGTGGGCCGCGCCGTCATGCTCGGCGCCCTCGCCCACCTGGCGGACCTCCCGGCCACCCTCACCGCCTCGAAGCTGGGCCGCCCGCTCTACGAGTCGCTGGGCTACACCGTGGCATCGCCCTCGACCTGGTGGGCCTCGCCGTCCGGGACGGCGTAGCACCGGAGCCCGCCCACCCGCGGTGCCGGCGCCGCACGGGAAGTCGGTGGCGCCGACTTCCCGTGCGCGGAGGGCGGGTGGCCGAAACCGACGGGCCGCCGATGCGCCCGGACATCCGCAGGGGGCCGGCCGCCCGGCGTTGTGGGGAGTTCCCCGTGGTGCGCCGGCCGAGGCTCACTTCCGGGCGTTGGTGCGCTTGGTCGGCTCGGCCGTGGTGGGGTCCTCAGGCCAGGGGTGGCGGGGGTAGCGGCCTCGGAGGTCTGCGCGGACGGCCTGGTAGCCGTTCTGCCAAAACCCCTCCAGGTCACCGGTGATGGCGGCGGGTCGGCCGGCGGGGGACAGCAGCTGCACGGTGAGCGGTACCCGCCCGCCGGCCAGGGCCGGGGCGGCCTTCCATCCGAAGAGCTCCTGCAACTTGACGGCCAGCACCGGGCGCCCGGTGCTGTAGTCGACCCGGATCCTCGAGCCGGTGGGCACGGTGATGCGTTCGGGGGCCAACTCCTCCAGGCGGCCGGCCTGGCCGCTCGCCCAGGGGAGCAGGCGTTGCAGGGCGTCGGTCGTGTTGATCCTCGCGAGGTCGGCGCGGCGGCGGGCGCGGGAGAGTTCGGGTTCCAGCCACTCGTCGGCGCGTTCCAGCAGGGCGGTGTCGGAGACGTCGGGCCAGGGGTCGCCGATGGCGGTGCGGAGGAAGGCGAGGCGTTCGCGCAGGTTGGACGGGAACGTCAGCAGAGTGCCGACGCCTTCGCGGGTGAGCCCTTCGAGGACGGCGGCACGGACGAGGGCCCGGTCGGGGCGGCCGAGCGGCTTCTCGGTGAGTTCGACGGCACCGAGGGATTCCACCTGTCGGGAGACGACCTCGCCCCGCCGGGTGTCCCAGTGGACTTCGGCGCGGTCGGTGAGCAGCGGCGCGCCCGCGGTCAGGGCGGTGTCCTCGTCGAGTGCGGCGGCGTGCAGGATCCGGGCGGAGTGCGCGCCCGCGGGGCGGTCGGCGGCGGCGACGGCGAGCCAGGGGAGGGCGCCGAGGGCGGTCCCGGGGGCGAGTTCGGCGGCCGTCCCCGAGGCCATCAGGTAGGGGCTGCGCTCGCCGGGGGCGGGCCGGTCGACGCGGGCGCGGGCGATGCGTTCGGGGAAGGCGAGGGCGACGACGAGGCCGACGGCCGTGGCGTCGGAGAGGTCGGTGGCCGGCTGGTCGGAGGTGGCGCGCAGGAGTCGGCGGACTTCGTCGCGCCAGCGCCCGGCGTAGGGGTCGCGGGAGGTGCGGACGAGGCGCCAGGCCGCGCCGAGGTCGTCGCCGAGGGCGCGCGGCGGTTCCTCGGAGAGCAGGGCGACCACTTCGGCGGCCCGCCGGGCGCCGACGGCGGGTGCGCCGTCGACCAGGGCGCGGGCGAGCCGGGGGTGCAGGCCGGTGCGGGCGAGCCGGACGCCGCGCGCGGTGGCCCGGCCGTCGGCGGAGACGGCCCCGAGGGCGTGCAGGGTCTGCCGGGCGGCGGCCATCGCGCCGGCCGGCGGCCGGTCGGGCAGGGCGAGGGAGGCGGCGTCCGGGTCGCCCCAGCAGGCGGCCTGGAGGGCGAACGGGGTGAGGTCGGCGAGCGCGATCTCGGGGGTGGGGTAGCGGGCGGCGAGGGCGTCCTCGGCCTCGGCCCAGCAGCGGTAGACGGTGCCGGGGGCCTCGCGGCCGGCCCGGCCGGCGCGCTGGCGGGCGGCGGCCAGCGAGGCGCGGACGGTGACCAGGCCGGCCAGGCCGCGGGCGTGGTCGGTGCGCGGCTCGCGGGCGAGTCCGGCGTCGACCACGACCCGCACGCCCGGCACGGTGAGCGAGGACTCGGCGACGGCGGTGGCCAGCACCACCCGCCGTCCGTCGCCCGCGGTCAGCGCCGCGTCCTGCACCGCCTGTGGTGCGCGGCCGTGCAGTTGCAGCACCTCGGCCGGCGCTCCGGCGAGCAGCCCGGCGACGCGGGTGATCTCGCCGACGCCGGGCAGGAAGCAGAGCACGTCGCCGTCGCGTTCGGCGAGGGCCCGCCGGACGGTGGCGGCGACGTGTTCGAGCAGTGCCGGGTCGACCCGGGTGCCGTGGGCGGGGCGGACGGCGCGCGGCGGCGGGGCCCAGACGGTCCCGACCGGGTGGGCGGTGCCGTGTGCCTCCACCACCTCGGCGCCGCCGAGCAGGTCCGCCCAGGCCGCGGTGTCGGAGGTGGCCGAGGCGCAGACGACGCCCAGCTCGGGGCGCAGCGCGGCCCGGACGTCCAGCAGGAAGGCGAGCGCGGTGTCGGCGTCCAGGTGCCGCTCGTGGCACTCGTCCAGGACGACGACGTCGACGCCGGGGAGCTCCTGGTCGCGCTGGAGCCGCTGGAGGAGCACGCCGGTGGTGACCACCTCGACGACCGTCCCCGGCCCGACCCGCCGATCGCCGCGCACGGTGTAGCCGACCTCGGCGCCGACGGCCGAGCCGAGCAGCCAGGCCATCCGGCGGGCGGCCGCCCGGACGGCCAGCCGGCGCGGCTCGGCGACCAGCACCCGGCGGGGCGGTCGGCCGTCACCGAGGAGGCCGGCCAGCGCCAGCGGCACCAGCGTGGTCTTGCCGGTGCCGGGCGGGGCGGCCAGCACGGCGGTCCCGTGCTCGTCGAGCGCGCGGTGCAGGGCGGGCAGGGCGGTACGGACGGGCAGTTCGCGCCAGGCGGGGTTCACCCGGACAGTCTCCCCGACCGGCAGGTCGCGCCCACAGGTCACACCCCGCCGGTCCCGCCGGCCGCTCCCGCCCGTCAGTCCCGCTCCGCGACGAAGATCGCCGTCCCCGGGATCAGCCGTCCGCGCAGCGGCGACCAGCCGCCCCACTCCTGTTCGTGGCCCTCCGGCCACTGCGGCTCGACCAGGTCCAGCAGCCGGAACCCGGCGCCGACCAGCTCGCGCACCCGGTCCCCGAGCGTGCGGTGGTGCTCGACGTAGGTGGCCCGGCCCTGCTCGTCCTGCTCGACGTACGGGGTGCGGTCGAAGTAGGACGCGGTGGCGGTCAGCCCCTCGACGCCCGGCTCGTCAGGGAACGCCCAGCGGATCGGGTGGGTCACCGAGAAGACCCAGCGCCCGCCGGGCCGCAGCACCCGGTGCACCTCGCGCATCAGGGCGGCGGTGTCGGCGCTGAACGGCACCGCGCCGTACGCCGAGCACACCAGGTCGAAGGAGCGGTCCGCGAAGGGCAGCACCGCCGCGTCCGCCTGCACCACCGGGACGGGGGCCAGGCCCCGGGAGAGGTCGATCCGCCGGGAGTGCTGGAGCTGGCGGAAGGAGATGTCCAGCGCCACCGCCCGGGCGCCGCGCCCGGCCAGCCAGCGCGAGCACTGGGCGGCGCCGGCGCCGAGCTCCAGCACGTCCTTGCCGGCCAGCTCCGCCGGGTCGCCGAGCAGCTTGGCGTCGGCCTCGTCCAGGCCCTCCGGGCACCAGGTGAACCGGTCGTCGCCGAGGAACTCGCCGTGTTCGTCCTGGTACTCGTCCGCGTTGCGGTCCCACCAGTGGCGGCTGGCCCGGCTGCTCTCGCCCGCCTCGGCCTCGCGCCTTAGCGCGTCGTCGCCGTCGTCGTCAAGATCATGCAGGTCGGACTGGGGGGTGGTGGCCACGGTGATAATGCCCATCGCGTAGGGTGTGGTCTGCGGAAGCGCCGCTGCCGCGAACCGGCCCGTCAAGGGCCCGGATCCTGGCGGTGGCATCCGGGGAAGGGCATCCTGCGGCCGCCACCATGAGGTGCGCAGTCGGAGGATATGGCCTGATCCATACCGGCCTCCACCGTCTTGACGCCCTTGGCGTTGACCGTGCCTGGCCGTCCCCGTATGCTACAAGTTGCGCTGCGGGCCTGCGCGCCTCGGACGGAGCAGGTCGCGCTCGCATCTGTCGAAGACCCCACGGTCGCAAGACGGACACCGAATTTCCCGCTGTGCGGGATTCCCCGGTGCGCCGTGTTCTTGGCTGTCCGGCTTTCGGTGGGAGCGATACGGGCCCTCCGCGTGGCATTACCTACGACTTCATGTCCGTACCGGAGCCCTTTTCCTAATGACGAGCCCCACCGACTCCTCCACCAGCACCACCCCGCAGGTCGCGGTCAACGACATCGGCGACGCTGAGGCGTTCCTCGCGGCGATCGACGAGACCATCAAGTACTTCAACGATGGCGACATCGTCGAGGGCGTCATCGTGAAGGTCGACCGTGACGAGGTGCTCCTCGACATCGGTTACAAGACCGAGGGCGTCATCCCGTCCCGTGAGCTCTCGATCAAGCACGACGTTGACCCGCACGAGGTCGTCTCCGTCGGTGACAACATCGAGGCCCTGGTTCTCCAGAAGGAGGACAAGGAGGGTCGTCTGATCCTGTCCAAGAAGCGCGCTCAGTACGAGCGTGCCTGGGGCACGATCGAGAAGATCAAGGAAGAGGACGGGATCGTCACCGGTACCGTCATCGAGGTCGTCAAGGGTGGTCTCATCCTCGACATCGGCCTCCGCGGCTTCCTCCCGGCCTCGCTGGTCGAGATGCGTCGTGTTCGCGACCTCCAGCCCTACGTGGGCAAGGAGCTCGAGGCCAAGATCATCGAGCTGGACAAGAACCGCAACAACGTGGTCCTGTCCCGCCGTGCCTGGCTGGAGCAGACCCAGAGCGAGGTCCGCCAGACCTTCCTCACCACCCTGCAGAAGGGCCAGGTGCGCTCCGGCGTCGTTTCCTCGATCGTCAACTTCGGTGCGTTCGTGGACCTCGGCGGCGTCGACGGTCTGGTTCACGTCTCCGAGCTGTCCTGGAAGCACATCGACCACCCGTCCGAGGTTGTCGAGGTCGGCCAGGAGGTCACCGTCGAGGTTCTCGACGTTGACATGGACCGCGAGCGTGTCTCCCTGTCGCTGAAGGCGACCCAGGAGGACCCGTGGCAGCAGTTCGCCCGGACCCACCAGATCGGCCAGGTCGTCCCGGGTAAGGTCACCAAGCTGGTTCCGTTCGGTGCGTTCGTCCGCGTGGACGAGGGCATCGAGGGTCTGGTCCACATCTCCGAGCTGGCCGAGCGCCACGTGGAGATCCCGGAGCAGGTCGTCCAGGTCGGCGACGAGATCTTCGTCAAGGTCATCGACATCGACCTCGAGCGTCGTCGCATCAGCCTCTCGCTGAAGCAGGCCAACGAGGCCCTCGGTGCCAACCCGGCCGAGGTCGAGTTCGACCCGACCCTGTACGGCATGGCCGCTTCGTACGACGACCAGGGCAACTACATCTACCCGGAGGGCTTCGACCCCGAGGCGAACGACTGGCTGCCCGGCTTCGAGAAGCAGCGTGAGGAGTGGGAGCGCCAGTACGCCGAGGCGCAGACCCGCTTCGAGCAGCACCAGGCCCAGGTCATCAAGAGCCGCGAGGCCGACGCCGAGGCCGCTGCCGAGGGTGGCGACGCTGTTGCCGCCGCCGCCGGTGGCTCGTACTCCTCCAGCAGCGACGAGGGCTCCGGCGCTCTCGCTTCGGACGAGGCCCTGGCCGCCCTGCGTGAGAAGCTGGCGGGTGGCCAGAGCTGAGGCTCTGCCCCTTCTGCTAGCGCCTAGCGCATAGCGTCACCAATGGCCCCCACCCGGTTTTCCGGGTGGGGGCCATTGTTTTTTCCCCTGACTTATTTATCCCCTATGCGAATGGTTTTTTGTGATAAGGGGCTCATTAGATGCCCCTGGGTGTTTTGGGAGCTGGCGCCTACCTTGGGATGAGTTGCCCGATGGGTCGCTCACCCGGCCCCACACGCTAGGCACCCCCCACACATGCGCCGTAGCACCGCAGTGACCCCCTCCCCCCGTACGTCCGACGACCCGAAGGTCGCCGGACGCCTTGCCGCCCTCGGCCGGTTCTGCTTCCGGCACCGGCGCTGGGTGCTCGGTTTCTGGGCGGTGGTCCTGGTCGTCGGCGTGCTGATCGGCGGACGGGTGTTCGAGGGCTCGGTGGCGGGGGCCTCCTCGGCCGCCTCCGAGGCGGACCGGGGCTCTGCGGTGGTCACCGCGGCGGATCCGGCCAAGGGCACCGTCACGGCCGTGGTGGACGGCAGGCCCGTCGAGGACCAGGCCGTCCGGGACGCCGTCACCCGGGCCACCGCCGAGATCGCGGCCCTGCCCGGGGTCTCCTCGGCCACCGACGCCTACGGGTCCGGCCCGGCCGGCGCCGCGCTCCGCTCGGCGGACGGCACCGCGAGCCTGGTCTCGGTCCGGATGGCCGACGACAGCACCACCGCCCAGACCGACGCCGTCACCCAGCGCCTTGCGGGTATCGGCGCCGACGGCGCGCACGTCACCGTCGGCGGCGACCTCGTGCTCCAGGACGAGGTGAAGAAGCAGACCGAGCGGGACACCAGATTCGGTGAGATCGTCACCCTGCCGCTCACCCTGATCGTCATGGTCCTGGTCTTCGGCGGTCTGGCCGCCGCCAGCCTGCCGGTGATCGGCGCCGTCGCCTCGGTGGGCGGTGCGCTGCTCGCGATGTTCGGCTTCAGCAAGATCATGGACATCGACACCAGCGTGCTGCCGATCGCCACCGTGCTGGGGCTGGGCCTCTCCATCGACTACGCGCTGCTCATGGTGAATCGTTTCCGCGAGGAACGCGGCCACGGCGCGGGTATCGCCGCGGCCGTCGAGCGGACCGCCGCCACCGCCGGACGGACGGTCGCCTTCTCCGGACTGACCGTCGCCGTCGCGCTCTCCGGCCTCTTCGTCTTCACCAGCCCCGTGCTCGGTGCGGTCGCCGCCGCCGGGGTCAGCGTGGTGGTGATCGCCGTCGCGGCCGCGCTCACGCTCGTCCCGGCACTGCTCGGCTTCGCCGGCAGCCGGATCAAGACCCCCACCGCGCCCGTCCCCGACGAGGGCTTCTTCAGCCGCACCGTCCGCCGGGTGAGCAAGCGCGCGGTGCCGGTCGCGCTCGCCTGCGTCGCCCTGCTGATGGCCGCCGGGGCGCCGTTCCTGCACGCCGACATGCGCAGCTCCGGCGCCGCCGTCCTGCCCGCCTCCTCGGCCGGCCGCCAGGTGGCCGAGACCGTCGACCAGCGCTTCCCGCTGGCCTCGGCGGCCCCGATCACCGTGGTCGTCGAGGGCGGCGCCCCCGTCGCCCAGGCCTACGCGGACGACGTGGTGGCCAAGCTGCCCGGCGTCAGCGCCGTCCGTGCCGTGAGCCCGGTGAGCGACAAGGTCTCCACCATCGACGTGCTGGTGCACGGCGACCCGCAGGGCGGCGAGGCCAAGAAGGTGGTCGAGGAGCTGCGTGCCGACCGCGGCGGTCTCACCACCCACGTCACCGGCGGAGCCGCCTCGATCGTCGACTTCCAGCACGAACTGCTCACCCGGGGGCCGATCGCCCTCGGCCTGGTGGCGCTGGGCACGCTGGTGCTGCTCTTCCTGATGACCGGCTCGGTGGTGATGCCGGTCAAGGCGCTGCTGATGAACCTGCTCTCGCTGGGCGCCTCGCTCGGCGCGCTCACCCTGGTCTTCCAGGACGGGTACTTCAGCGGGCTGCTCGGCTTCAGTCCCACCGGCGGGCTGGAGACCTTCATACCGGTGCTGGTCTTCGCCTTCGCGTTCGGGCTGTCGATGGACTACGAGGTCTTCCTGTTGGCCCGGATCAAGGAGCTGCGGGACAAGGGCCACAGCTGTACGCGGGCCGTGGAGCTGGGCGTCCAGCGCAGCGGGAAGATCATCACCTCGGCGGCGCTGCTGATGGTGATCGTCTTCGCCGGCTTCGCGCTCGGGGACATGCTGATGGTCAAGCAGATGGGCATCGCGCTCGCCGTCGCCGTGGCCGTCGACGCCACGCTGGTGCGCTGCCTGCTGGTGCCGGCCGCGATGAGCCTCTTCGGCGAGTTCAACTGGTGGGCCCCGGCGCCGCTGCGCCGCCTGCACAACCGGTTCGGGCTGAGCGAGCACGTGGACCTGCCGACGATCGAGCCGGCCGTGCTGCCGGGGCAGCGCCCGGCGCCCGTTCTGGCGGGTTCGGGGCCCGCGGTCTCGACGCAGTAGCCCGGGGGCAACCGGTTCAGCGCAGTCGGCGCAGCAGTTCGACGCCGTCGCGCAGGGTCCGCCGCTCCTCGGGGGTGAGCCGTGCCTCGATGGCCGCCGCGATCCGCGCCTCCCGTCGGGCCCGCTGCTCGAACAGTGCGGCCCGGCCGGATTCGGTGGCGGCGATCAGCAGCTTGCGGCCGTCGGTGGCGTGCGGCTGCTGGGCGACCAGCCCGGATCCGGTCATCAGGGTGACCGTGCGGGCCATTGACTGGTGGCGGACGTGTTGGCGGGCGGCCAGCTCGGCGACGGTGTACGCGCGCTCGTCGCGGACCAGCAGGCCGAGGACGGCGGCCTGGTTCTGCGGCAGCCCGTCGTCCGAGCGCAGGGCGCGGACCAGCTCGCCGACGGCGGTGCGCAGGTCGGCGGCGAGCTCCAGGGCCTCGGGGCCCGGGGTGCTGTTCGGCTCTTCGGTCATGGCGGAATCCTACCCGGAAACTATACAGCGCAGCTGTACAGCTTTGCTGTATTGTCTGGCCCATGCGACTGACCAAGTTCGGCCATGCCTGTGTTCGCCTGGAACAGGGCGAAACCACCCTCGTCATCGACCCCGGGATGTTCACCGAGCCCGCCGCCCTCGCCGGTGCGGACGCCGTGCTGATCACCCACGAGCACGCCGACCACTTCGAGGCGGCCGCCCTGCGCGCCGCCCTGGCGGCGGACCCGCAGCTGCGGGTGTACACCAACCGCGCGGTGGCCGAGCAGCTGGACGGCGTGGCGCAGCGGGTCACCGTGGTCGGCGAGGGCGACGCCTTCGAGATCGGCGGGATCGGCGTCTCGGTGCACGGCGAGTGGCACGCGGTGATCCACCCCGAGATCCCGCTGGTGCGCAACATCGGCTTCCTCGTCGACGGCCGGGTCTTCCACCCCGGGGACGCGCTGACCGTGCCGCCGCACGCGGTGGAGACGCTGCTGCTGCCGATCGCGGGGCCGTGGACCAAGGTGTCCGAGCTGATCGACTACGTCCGGGAGGCGGGCCCGAGCCGGGCGCTGCCGATCCACGACGCGGTGCTCAGCCCGGCGGGCCTCGCGGTGCACACCCGGCTGGTCGGTCCCGGCGGGCCCGGCACCGGGGCGGAGGTATCGGCGCTGGCCGCCGGCGAGAGCCTCGACCTGGGCTGACCGGGCGCCGTGGACGCCGGTAGCCTGACGCCATGCTGAAGATCGGACTGACGGGCGGTATCGGTGCCGGCAAGAGCGAGGTGTCGCGGCTGCTGGCCGCCCACGGCGCGGTGATCGTGGACTCGGACGTGATCGCCCGTGAGGTGGTCGCCCCCGGGACGCCGGGCCTGGCGGCGGTGGCCGCCGAGTTCGGGCCCGGCGTGCTCCGGGCCGACGGTTCGCTGGACCGCCCGGCGCTCGGGGCCGTGGTCTTCGCCGACCCGGAGCGGCTGAAGGCCCTGAACGCGATCGTGCACCCGCTGGTCCGGGCCCGGTCCGCCGAGTTGGAGGCGGCCGCGGCCCCGGGCGCGCTGGTCGTCCACGACGTCCCGCTGCTCGCCGAGAACGGGCTCGGCCCGCTCTACGACCTGGTCGTGGTGGTCGACGCGGAGGACCCGGTGCGGATCGACCGGCTGGTCCGGCTGCGCGGCATGGCCGAGGAGGAGGCCCGGGCCCGGATGGCTGCCCAGGCCACCCGGGCCGACCGGCTCGCCATCGCGGACCTGGTGATCGACAACAGCGGCCCGCTGGAGGACCTGGCCCCCCGGGTCGCGGAGCTCTGGGCGGAGCTGAAGGGGCGTCAGGCCTGACCTGGCCATGGCACGGCCGGGCGGGGGATCATGGTCCGATGACCGATCACTTTGCCTCCATACCTCCGGCGGTGACGCCGCTCGCGCAGTACACCAGGGCCGACCAGGACGAGATCCTCGGCTCCGGCACCGACCCGTTCGGCGTCGCGGACACCGGGCTGACCTGGCTGCCCAAGGAGATCCACTTCGGCATCCGGCGGCAGGACGGCCGGCTGGCCGCCCACACCGGGCTGCGACGGCTGCCGTTGACGGTGGGCGGCCTCGACACCGAGGTGGTGGGTGTCGGCGGCGTGGCCGTCGCCCCCGACCTGCGGGGGTGCGGCCTGGCGCGCGCGGTCGTCGGGGCGGCCCTGGGCCACGCCCGCACGCTCGGTCCGCGGCACGCGCTGCTGTTCTGCCGCCCGCCGCTGGTCGCGCTCTACCGGCGGCTCGGCTGGCGGGAGCTGGACGGGGAGGTGGCGGTGGAGCAGCCCGAGGGGCGGGTGGTGGTGATGCCGCTGCGGACGATGTGGACGCCCCTGCACGACGGCGCCGACTGGCCCGTGGGAGCCGTCCGGCTGCGCTCGCTGCCCATGTGAGCCCGGGTCGGACCTTGCCGGGCGCGGGCGCGGGCGCGGGCACGGGCGCGGGTGCTCGCGGGCCGGGCCGCGTCAGGCCCGGACGGCCGCCGCACGCTCCGCGGCGGCGGCGTGCTCAACCGCGGCCGCCGCCAGCGCACGGACGGCGGGGTGGGCCCGGGTGCCGTCGCCCGCCAGCTCGGGCTGGAACAGCGAGGCCAGGAAGAACGGGTGGCCGGGCAGCTCCAGGACGCGCATCTCACCGGAGTCGTCCATGCCGCTGAACCGCAGCCCGCGCTCGCGCAGCCGCTCCAGGTAGTCGGCGTTCAGCCCGTACGCGCAGTGGTACCGCTCCAGCGTCCGGGTGGTGCCGAAGACGCGCTCGGCGAGCGAGCCCGGGGCGATCTCCACCGCGCCCTCGTGCCCGACCAGGGAACAGGTGAGCGGCACGATCAGCAGCTCGTCCAGCTCGGGGTGGGACTCGCCGTGCGCGGCGCCGCCGATGCCGCAGACGTTGCGGGCGTACTCCAGCACGGCGTGCTGGAAGCCGGCACAGGTGCCGAGGAACGGGATGCCGCGCTCCCGGGCCGTGCGGACGGCCGCCAGGGCGCCTGCCTCGCTGCGGTAGGGGCTGCCGGGCAGCAGCCAGATCGCGTCGAAGCCGTCGAGCGCGGCGGGCGTCCCGGCGTCCTCGGTCGGGATCCAGTAGGCGTCCAGGACGAGCTGGTCGCGCTCGGCGAGGGCGTCGAGCAGACCGGGGATCCG
This sequence comes from Kitasatospora sp. NPDC052868, assembly GCF_044547105.1. Classification (NCBI taxonomy): domain Bacteria; kingdom Bacillati; phylum Actinomycetota; class Actinomycetes; order Kitasatosporales; family Streptomycetaceae; genus Kitasatospora; species Kitasatospora sp. NPDC052868. The sequence continues at coordinate 612,539 of NZ_JBITZW010000001.1, forward strand.
GGCGTGCGAGCGGACGGCGGGGGAGCGGTCGCCGACCAGGGCGATGCGGGGGGTCAGGTACGTCATGCGGCCATCCTCGCCCCCGCCCGCGGATCAGCACCAACGATGATTTCTTACCCATCGATCAGAGGATCTGATGCCGGGACTCTGATACTCCTGTCCCCATGGACCCGCACCTGCTGCGCACCTTCGTCACCGTCACCCGCCTCGGCTCCTTCTCCGAGGCGGCCCGGGAGCTCGGCTACACCCAGTCGGCCGTCTCCCAGCAGATCGCCGCGCTGGAGGGTGATCTCGGCGCGGCCCTGCTGCACCGCCGCCCGGTCGGCCCGACCGAGGCCGGCGCGCGGCTGCTGGAGCACGCCGGCCCGCTGCTGGTCCGGCTGGACGCGGCGCGCGCCGACATCACCCGCCTGGTCGGCGCCCCGAGCGCCCGCCTGGTACTCGGCGCCACCCCGCTGGCGGTGACCGCCGGACTGGCGCAGGCCCTCGCCGAGGTCCGCCGGGTGCACCCGCGGGTCGACCTCGTCGTCCGGGTGCTCGCCCAGGAGGCGCTGCCCGCGCAGGTCGCCACCGGCCGGGTCGACCTCGCCCTGATCGACGGCCTCGCCGCCCCCAGCGACCCGCTTCCGCTCCCCGACGTCGGCCCGCTCGGCACGGTGGCCGTCGCCGAGCAGCCGCTCGCCGTGGCGCTCCCGACCGGGCACCCGCTGGCGGGCCGCCCCGGCCTCGCCCTCGCCGACCTCTCCGCCGCCCGCTGGCTCGACGCCCCGGACCTCGCCCCGCGCCCGGACCGCCTGCGTGCGGCCACCGGGGTGGACGGCTTCCGCTGCGCGACCCGCTATCTCGGCACCGATGTCCGCGGTCTGCTGGCCCTGGTCGCGGCCGGCCACGGCCTCGCGGCCCTCCCAGCCGCCGCCCTGTCCGGCGCACCGGGCCTCGTCGCCGTCCCCGTCCACGCCCCGCGCCTGGTGCACCGGACGGAGCTGGTCCGCGGCAGCCTCCCGGAGGGGCCGGCGGCGCTGCTCGCCCGGCTGCTGGACGCCGGCTGAGCCCACCTGCCGGGGGCTCGGGCGGCGGCGCACCGGGGGATCCGCGACCGCGCTCAGCCCCGCCCTCGGTCCCCGCGCTCACTCCCGCCTGAACACCAGTTGGAGCACGGTGCGGGCCAGTTCCTCGACGTCGCCGTCCGCGCTCTCCGGGAGGGCGCCGCTCAGCCAGAGGCCGGCGAAGCCGTGGGCCAGGGACCAGGTGGCGATCGTCGTCGTCCGGTCGTCCTCCCCGTCCGGCGACAGCCTGCGGGCGCTCGCCGCCAGCACCGCGCCCGCGCGCTCCCGGGCCGTGGCCATCGCGGGGTCGTCGGTCCGGTACAGCTCGGGCCGGAACATCACCTCGAAGTACGGGCGGTGGTCGACCGCGAACCGCACATAGGCGACGCCCGCGCCGAACGGGTCGCCGGACGCGCGCTCCAGGCTGTCCGCGAACAGCTCGAAGCCCTCGGCGGCCACGGCCGTCAGCACCCCCGTCTTGTCGCCGAAGTGGTGCGCCGGCGCCGCGTGCGACACCCCTGCGCGCCGGGCGAGTTCGCGCAGGCTCCACCCGGACGGGCCGGACTCCGCGATGGCCGCCAGGGCGGCGTCGAGGACGGCACGTCGCAGGTTGCCGTGGTGGTAGCTCGGCTGGTCGGTCTGTCCCACCGCTGCTCTCCAATCGTTCGGGGGCCGTTCCATTCTATCTAGGCATTGACAAGATAGCTGCGCCTGCCGCAATCTTGCCAGTGACAAGATTGAGTGATTGGAGGACGGGATGATCCCGCTCATTGCCCTCGTCGGTGGCTTTGCCGTGCTGCGCCTGCTCGGCCTGCTCGTGATCGACGGCCTCGACGCCTGGCAGCCCGCCCTGCGCGGCGCCCTCGCGCTGCTGTTCGTCACCACCGGGGTGCCGCACTTCGTGCCGTCCTGGCGGCGGGACTTCGTCGGGATGATCCCGCCGGCGCTTCCGCGGCCCGCGCTGCTGGTCACCCTCACCGGCGTCCTGGAGCTGGCCGGCGCGGCCGGCCTGCTCGTCCCCCCGCTCGCGTCCCTCGCCGCCGCCTGCCTGGCGCTGCTGATGATCGCGATGTTCCCGGCCAACGTGTACGCGGCCCGGAGCGGGCTCACCCTCGGCGGAAAGCCGGTGACGCCGCTGCCGGCCCGTACCGTCCTCCAGGCGGTGTTCCTCGCGGCCGCGGTCGCCGCGGCCGTCTGAACCGAGGGGTGCGCGCCGAAGGGGGAGTGGGAGGTCGGCAGGTCCGACGTCCCACTCCCCGTTCCGTGGGGTGGAGTTGTGAGATTCCGGGACTCCCCGACCGGGTTCTCCCCCTGTCGTCCACAAGGGTGCGTACGGGGCGGTCGCCGGTCGTTACAGTGGCCGGATGAGCCACGAACAGGTGTTCCTGCGGCCGGTCTCCGAGGCCGATCTCGCGCTCCTCGAAGCGCTGTTGGCCGATCCGGAGGCCGTCGGGCCGTTGCAGTGGTACGGCTGGGCGGATCCGGGGCGCCTGCGGCGCAGGTGGGCGGAGGACGGGCTGCTGGGCGAGGAGCAGTCCCAGCTGGCGGTGGTCTCGGGCGGGGAGTTCCGCGGGTTCGTCGCGTGGCGGCGCAGAGCCGTGGTGCCGGCCGCGCCGTACTGGAACGTCGGGATCCAGCTGGTGCCGGACGCCCGCGGTCGCGGCATCGGCACCGAGGCCCAACGCCTGCTGGTGGACTACCTGTTCGCGCACTCCCCGGTGGTCCGGCTGGAGGCCGACACCGAGTCCGCCAACCTCGCGGAGCAGCGCGCCCTGGAGAAGTGCGGCTTCACCCGCGAGGGCGTGCAGCGCAGCCTGGTGTTCCGGGACGGCCGGTGGCGCGACATCGTCCGCTACAGCCTGCTGCGCGGGGACGCCCGCCCGGACTGAGCCCCGCACGGGAGGTCGGGGCGCTCCGGTCCATGACCCGCCGGCGGTGCCGACTCCCCGCCGGGCCAATGGAGTTCAGCCGCCCGTCAGGCGAAGGTGACGTAGAGGGGCTCCTGCTGCTGCTCGTCGGTGAGGACGACCCGCTTGGGCATCAGCGACTTGTCCTCGATCCAGGAGCGCCCGAAGTGCAGCCCGGTGCCCGCGAGTCGGAGGATGTAGAGGCCGGATCCGTCGACGGTGTCCACGGCGATCGGCTGCTCGTCCTCGGTGAGCCTGAACAGGGCCCAGCGGGAGTGTGCGGCGCCGCCCTCCGCCGCGGTCAGGACGACCTGGCCGCCCGCCTCGGCCGCCTCGGCCGCGAGGATCCGCCCGGAGTCCTTCTCCCTGATCAGGACCGTCCCGTCGCCGGCCGGCCCGATCAGGAACAGGGCCGGCGGTTCGTCGGCGAGGAAGGCGAAGACCCCGCCCCCGCGCACCCCCAGGAGCGAGCCGCGCGCACGGATCCGCAGGGCTCTGGTGTCCGCCATCTCATGCCTCCAGGACGTGGTGTCGATGCACCCATCCTCGCGGCGGGTGCGGCGTACGCGAAGGCATCCGGCGCTCGCTCACCCGGACGGGTGGCGGGCGGGCCGGCGCGGGGCCTGGGGGGCGGGCTCCGGACCGGTCGACGGGTCGCGGGTGAGCAGGTAGCGGGCGCCCGGTCCGGCGGCGGCGGCGCGGTCGTCCGCGTTGTAGAGGGCGCAGCGGTTGAGCGAGAGGCAGCCGCAGCCGATGCAGCCGCTGAGCTTGGCCTTCAACCGCTCCAGCTCCGCGATCTGTTCGTCGATCCGGCTCCGCCAGGACTCGGCGACGCCGGCCCACTCCTCCCCGCTGGGCGCGGGGTTCTCCGGGAGGCGGTCCAGGGCGACCTTGGCCTCGTCCAGGGAGAGCCCGACCCGTTGGGCGGCGCGGACGAAGGCGACCCGGCGCAGCGTGGTGCGGACGTAGCGGCGCTGGCCGCCCGTGGTGCGGGTGGCGTGGACGAGGCCGAGCTTCTCGTAGTAGCGCAGGGCGGAGGTGGCGAGGCCGCTGCGCTCGGAGAGTTGGCCGATGGTGAGCAGGTCGTGCCGGCTCGGCCTGGCCGCGGTGGCGGCTCCGGGCGAGGCGTCGGGGGCGGTCATGGAGATCACTGTAGCCGCTTGACTTCAAGTCGACTTCAAGTTGCAGGATTCAGGGCATGACCACAGCAACGGTTGAAACCGCCTTCGACGACCTCCCCGGCCTGATGGGCCTGATGACCGGCGCCGAGAAGCACGGCCCGGCCGCCACCTCCACGCTGGACGTGCTCTGGGTGCTCTACGACCGGGTCCTGCGGGTCTCCCCGGCCACCGCCGAGGACCAGGGCCGGGACCGCTTCCTGCTCTCCAAGGGCCATGGCCCGATGGCCTATTACGCGGTGCTCGCCGCCAAGGGGTTCATCTCCCCGGAGGTGCTGCCGAGCTTCGGCGGGTACGACTCGCCGCTCGGCCACCACCCGGACCGCACCCTCATCCCCGGGGTGGAGATCGCCGCGGGCTCGCTCGGGCACGGCCTGCCGCTGGGTGTCGGCACGGCGCTCGGGCTGCGCGCCCAGGGGCTCGCCGACCCGGCGGTCTGGGTGCTGGTCGGGGACGCGGAGTTCGACGAGGGCTCCAACCACGAGGCGGTGGCCTTCGCCGGTGCCTACGGGCTGGACCGGCTGCACGTGGTGGTCATCGACAACTCCTCGGCCACGCACGGCTGGAACGGCGGGATCGCGGCCCGGTTCGCCGCCGAGGGCTGGTCGACCGCCACGGTGGACGGCCGCGACCACGAGGCGCTGCACGCGGCGTTCACCGCCGAACACCCCGGCCGGCCGCACGTCGTGGTCGCCCGGGTGGAGCCCAAGAACTCCTGAGCCCCGCCGAACGGCTCGAACCGCCTGCACCGCCTGTACCAACTGCACTGCCTGCACCGACTGCACCGTCCGCGTCCGGCACCCGGGCCGGGACCGCCAAGACCCGCTCACCAGTAGGGGATCCACCGATGGACACCATGCGCGACCGCTTCCTCGATGTCACCGCCCGCCTGCTCGACGACGACCCCCGGCTGGCCGTGGTGCTCGCGGACATCAGCGCCTCCGGCTTCACCGAGGCGGCCGAGCGGCACCCGGACCGGGTGATCAACGTCGGCATCCGCGAACAGCTGCTGATCGGCGCGGCCGGCGGTCTGGCCCTGGCCGGGATGCGCCCGATCGCGCACACCTTCGCCAGCTTCCTGGTGGAACGCCCCTTCGAGCAGGTCAAATTGGACCTGACCCACCAGGGCGTCGGGGCCGTCCTGGTGAGCGCGTCCGGCTCCTACGACTGGCCGGCCGGCGGCCGCACCCACATGGCCCCGGGGGACGTCGCCCTGCTGGACACCCTCCCGGGCTGGACGGTCCATGTGCCCGGCCACCCGGACGAGGCCGAGCAGCTGCTGCGCCACGCCGCCGCGGACGGCGACCGCACCGTGTACGTGCGGCTCTCCGCGCACCAGAACGCCGCCGCCGTGCCGGTCGAGCCCGGCCGCTTCACCACCGTGCGCGAGGGCTCGAAGGGCGTGGTGCTCGCGGTCGGCCCGATGCTGGACGCCGTGCTGGCGGCCACCGTGGGGCTGGACGTGACCGTGCTGTACGCGGCCACCGTGCGGCCGTTCGACGCGGCCGGGCTGCGGGCGGCGGCCGGTGGCCGGGCGGACGTGGTGCTGGTCGAGCCGTACCTCGCGGGGACCTCCAACAACGAGGCGCACGCCGCACTGAACGACCGCCCGCACCGGGTCCTCGGCCTCGGGGTGCCGCGCGACGAGCACCGCCACTACGGCTCGATCCCCGAACACCTGGCCGCCTACGGCCTGGACGCGGCCTCGCTGCGGGAGCGGATCGGCACCTTCCTCTGGTGACCGGCCCCCGCCGGGACGCCACAGCGCCCCAAGGGCCCATCCCTGACGGGTGGTTCAGACCCGGAGGACGGCGACCGAGTCGGCCCCCAGCCGCACCGACGCACCGTCGGGCACGCAGTCGCCGAAGGCCGCCACCAGCTCCCGCCCGGCCGCGCCGAGCGGCACCCGCGCGGCGACGGCCCCCAGGTTGACCGCGATCCGGTACGCCCCCCGGTGCACCACCAGCCAGCGCGCCGACTCGTCGTACTCCACCCGGACGGCCGCCAGATCCGGGTCGCCCAGCTCGGGCCGCTCCCGCCGCAGCCGGATCAACCGCCGGTACCAGGAGAGCAGTTCGGCGTGCGGGGTCTGCTTGGGCTCGGTCCAGTCCAGGACGGACCGCAGCACGGTGGCCGGCTCCTGCGGGTCCGGCACCTCCTCGGCCTGCCAGCCGTGTTCGGCGAACTCCCGCCGGCGGCCCTGCCGGACGGCCTCGGCGAGACCCGGGTCGGTGTGGTCGGTGAAGTACTGCCACGGGGTGGCCGCGCCCCACTCCTCGCCCATGAACAGCATCGGGGTGAACGGCGAGGTCAGTACCAGCGCGGCCCCGGCGGCGACCCGGCCGGGCGGCAGCCCGGTGGAGATTCGGTCGCCGAGCGCGCGGTTGCCGATCTGGTCGTGGGTCTGCAGGTAGCCGAGCAGCCGGTGCCCGTGGGCGGGAGGGAACGGCCGGCCGTGACCGCGGCCGCGGAACGAGGACCAGCCGCCCTCGTGGAAGAAGCCCCGGGTGAGGGTCCGGGCGACGGCGGCCAGCGGCTCGCGCGCGAAGTCGCCGTAGTAGCCCTGGGATTCACCGGTCAGGGCGCAGTGCAGGGCGTGGTGCAGGTCGTCGCTCCACTGGGCGGTGAGGCCCTGGCCGCCGGCCTCGCGCGGGGCGGTGGTGCGCGGGGAGTTGAGGTCGGACTCGGCGATCAGGAACAGCGGGCGGTTGCTGGTGGCGGCCAGCGTGTCGACGGCGCCGGAGAGTTGCTCCAGGAAGTGGACGGCCCGGTCGTCGGCGAGGGCGTGCACGGCGTCCAGCCGCAGGCCGTCGATCCGGTAGTCGCGCAGCCAGGCCAGCGCGCTGCCGATCAGGTACTCCCGGACCTCGTCCGAGCCGGGGGCGTCCAGGTTGACCGCCGAGCCCCACGGGGTGTGGTGGCGGTCGGTGAAGTACGGTCCGTAGGCGGGCAGGTGGTTGCCGGACGGGCCGAGGTGGTTGTGCACCACGTCCAGGACGACGCCGAGCCCCTTGCGGTGCGCGGCGTCCACGAAGCGCTTGAGCCCCTCCGGTCCGCCGTACGGCTCGTGCACCGCCCAGAGCGAGACGCCGTCGTAGCCCCAGCCGTGCCTGCCGGGGAACGGGCAGACGGGCATCAGCTCGACGAAGTCGACGCCCAACTCCACCAGGTGGTCCAGCCGTTCGGCGGCGGCGTCGAAGGTGCCGGCGGCGGTGAAGGTGCCGATGTGCAGCTCGTACAGCACCGCGCCGGGCAGCGGACGGCCGCGCCAGCCGGTCTGCGACCAGCGGAACGCGGCGTGGTCGACGGGCCGGCTGGGCCCGTCCGGGCCGTGCGGCTGCCGGGGCGAGCGCGGGTCCGGCAGCGGCGGTCCGTCGTCGAGCCGGAAGGCGTAGTCCCCGGTCGGCGCCTCGCCGTGCCACCAGCCGTCCCGCCCGGTGTCCGGGGCCAGGGGGTGCCGCTCGCCCGCGACCTCCACCTCGACCCGTTCGGCGGCCGAGGGGGCCCACACCTGGTACGTCCTCATGCCCCGCTCCTCCTGGTCAGCAGCGCCACCGGGTACCTCGCGAGCAGCTGCGCCACCGGTACCGCGCCCGGTGCGAAGGACCGCTGGGTGAGCCGGTCCGTCCACCGCCCGCCGCCCGGCAGCTCCAGCGCGGTGTCCCGCCAGCCGCCGTCCCGGGCCAGGCCGCTGGGGAGGCGGGTGACCGCCGTGATCACGCCGTCGCCCCGCCCGAAGGCGAGCAGGTGGTCGGCGGCGGGGCCGGCGGCGGCCAGCGGCCGGTACGCCCCCAGCGGGCCGGCCCGCCGCAGGTGCAGGGCGGTGGTGGTGAGGTGCAGCTTCTCCCGGGCCGGGTCGTCGGCCCGCGGGGTGGCGGAGTCCGTCAGCCGTACGGCCAGCGCGCCCAGGTCCACCGGCTCCCGGTTGTCCGGGTCGACCAGGGTGTACAGCGGCTCCTCGCCGCCCTGGTACAGGTCGGGCACGCCCGGCACGGTGAGGTGCAGCAGCGCCGCGGACAGCGTGTTGGCGCGGGCGTACGGCGCGATCGCCCGGACGAACCCCTCGATCCGGGCGAGCAGCCCCGGGTCGGACCGGACGGCGCGGACGCGGTCGGTGAGGGCCTGCTCGTAGCGGGCGTCGGGGGCCGTCCAGGAGGTGTGCAGCTTGGCCTCCCGGACGGCCTTGAGCACGGCGGTGACCAGCCGGTCCGACCCGATCGGCCAGGCCGCGACCAGGGTCTGCCAGAGCAGCCAGTCGCTGTCCCGGTCCGCCCAGGGGCCGGCCGCGGTGGACCAGGCGGCGGCCTCGGCGGCCCAGGTCCCGGGCTGCTCGGCGAGGACGGCGAGCCGGGCGCGGGCGTCGGCGCTGCGCTTGGTGTCGTGGGTGGAGAGCGCCGTCATGGTGTGCGGCCAGTCGCGTTCGACGAACCGGCACCAGTCGTGGAACTCCGCGGGCGCCAGGCCGGGCCGGGCCGGCTCGCCGCCGACCTCGTTGAGGCTGAGCAGGGCGTTCCAGCGGTAGAAGGCGGTGTCCTCGACGCCCTTGGCGGCGACGGCGGCGGCGGTCTGCGCGAAGCGGACGCAGAACTCGTCCTTCTCGGGGCCGCGGCCGAGCAGGCCGAGGGCGAGATCCGCGACCAGCATGTCGGTGGCGTCGTCCGAGCCGTCCAGCGCGGCCCGCATCTGCTCGGCGGAGACCGAGTCGGGCGGGTCCGGTTCGCCGGGCCGGACGTACGGGCGGTAGGCGGGGTAGCCGCTGAGCACCCGCTGGAGCGCGTCGTGCAGCCGGCCGGGCGCGTGGTCGGCGAGGGCGGGTTCGGCGGCGCCGATCCGGACCGCGAGGCGGACCAGCCGGTCGACCTCGGCGGCCAGCTCGCCCCGGGGGCCGGTCATGTCGGCCCGACCGCGCCGGGCGGCGGCGACGGCGGGGTGCGCGTCGGCGGGGTGCGCGTCGGCGGTGTCCGGGTCGGCGGTGTCCGGGTCGGTGAGGCGGGCTTCGGCGCGGCCCGGTTCGGCGGCACCCCGGACGAAGTGCTCGTAGTGTGCGGCCAGCAGCCCGGCGCCGGCCCGGTCGGTGAGCACCCCGTCGATCCGGCGCAGCGCGTCGTACCCGGTGGTGCCCGCGCACGGCCAGTCCGCGGGCAGCCGCTCCGGCCCGGTGAGGATCTTCTCGACCACGGTGTAGGCGCCGCCGGTGGCCTCGGAGAGCCTGCGCAGGTAGCCGGCCGGGTCGGCGAGGCCGTCGGGGTGGTCGATCCGGAAGCCGTCCAGGACGCCCTCGGCGTGCAGGCGCAGCAGCACCGCGTGGGTGGCCCGGAACACCTCCGGGTCCTCGACCCGCAGCGCGATCAGCTCGTTGACGGTGAAGAACCGGCGGTAGTTGAGCTCGGTGCGGGCCAGCCGCCACCAGCCGAGCCGGTACCACTGCCGGCCGAGCAGTTCGGGCAGCGGCAGGCCGGCGGTGCCGGGCCGCAGCGGGAAGGCGTGGTCGTGGTAGCGCAGGACGCCGCCGTCGACGGCCAGCTCGCCGAGGACCGCGCCGAGCCGGTCGCCGAGCAGCGGCAGCAGCACCCGGCCGCGCCCGGGGGCGTCGCTCGGGCCCGGCTGGGCGGTCCAGTCGATGTCGAACCAGCGCGCGTACGGCGAGTCGGGGCCGTCGCGCAGCACCTGCCACAGGGGCTGGTTGAGCTGTTCGGGTACGGGGACGGCCATGTGGTTGGGCACCACGTCGGCGATCAGCCCGAGCCGGTGCCGGTGGGCCTCGGCGGCCAGCGCGCGCAGTGCGGCCTCGCCGCCGAGCCGGGTGCTGATCCGGGTGTGGTCGACGGTGTCGTAGCCGTGGGTGGAGCCGGGCGCGGCCTCCAGCAGCGGGGAGAGGTGGAGGTGCGAGACGCCGAGGGCGGCGAGGTAGGGCACGGCGGCGGCGGCGTCGTGGAGCGTGAAGCCGGGCTGGAGCTGGAGGCGGTAGCTGGCGGTGGGCGCTTCGGGGGGCGGGGGCGCCGGGCGGGACGGTACGGCGGCCGGGCGTGGCTGAGCGGGCTCGGCGGCGGAGGTCATGTGTCCATGACTACCCGCGCGAGCCCGCCACCAAGACCCGTTGCTGATCCGAACAGGTGAACCACCCGCCGTCACGAACCGCCGAGTGCCGGCTTCGGACGGCGGGCGGAGGGCGGAGGACGGCGGGCGGCGGACGCTCAGGCGGGGCGTTGCAGTACCAGCAGCGAGCGGTCGGTCAGCCAGAGCGCGTCCCCGGCCTTGACCCGGGCCCCCGTCCCCGGCGCCGGCAGCCGGGGCTGCGCGGTGTCGACCACCACCTGCCACTCCTGCCCGTGGTCGGCCGGCACGGTGAACTCCAGCGGTTCGAAGTGCGCGTTGAACATCAGCAGGAACGAGTCGTCGACGATCCGCCCGCCGCGCCGGTCCGGCTCCGAGATGGCGTGCCCGTTGAGGAACACGGTGAGCGACTTGGCGTAGCTGGCGCCCCAGTTGCGCTTGGTCATCTCCTCCCCGCCGGGGGTGAACCAGGCGATGTCGGTGAGGTCCTGGCTCGCCCCCGAGGTCGGGCGGCCCGACACCGGCCGGCCGTGGAAGAAGCGGCGGCGCCGGAACACCGGGTGGTCCCGGCGGAGCCAGATCATGCCCTGGGTGAACTCCAGCAGCCGGGCGGCCGGGCCGTCCTCCTGCGGCCAGTGCACCCAGGAGAGCGCGTTGTCCTGGCAGTAGGCGTTGTTGTTGCCGGCCTGGGTGCGGCCGAGTTCGTCGCCGTGCGAGAGCATCGGCACCCCCTGGGAGAGCATCAGGGTCGCGATCAGGTTCCGCTGCTGGCGGGCTCTCAGCTCCTCGACCGCGGGATTCTCGCTCGGCCCCTCCTCGCCGCAGTTCCAGGAGCGGTTGAAGGACTCGCCGTCCCGGTTGTCCTCGCCGTTGGCCTCGTTGTGCTTCTCGTTGTACGAGACCAGGTCGCGCAGGGTGAAGCCGTCGTGGCAGGTGACGAAGTTGATCGAGGCGATCGGGCGGCGGCCGTCGTCCTGGTAGAGGTCGGAGGAGCCGGTGAGCCGGGAGCCGAACTCGGCGAGGGTGGCGTTCTCGCCGCGCCACAGGTCCCGGACGGTGTCCCGGTACATGCCGTTCCACTCCGTCCACAGCGGGGGGAAGTTGCCGACCTGGTAGCCGCCCTCGCCGAGGTCCCAGGGCTCGGCGATCAGCTTGGCCTGGGACACCACCGGGTCCTGCTGGACCAGGTCGAAGAACGAGGACAGCCGGTCGACCTCGTGGAACTGCCGGGCCAGCGTCGCGGCGAGGTCGAAGCGGAAGCCGTCGACGTGCATCTCGGTGACCCAGTACCGGAGCGAGTCCATGATCAGCTGCAGTACGTGCGGGCTGCGCATCAGCAGGCTGTTGCCGGTGCCGGTGGTGTCCTCGTAGAACCGCTGGTCCTGGGCGAGCCGGTAGTACGAGACGTTGTCCAGCCCGCGCAGCGAGAGCGTCGGGCCGAGGTGGTTGCCCTCGGCGGTGTGGTTGTAGACGACGTCCAGGATCACCTCGATGCCGGCCGCGTGCAGCGCCTTCACCATCGACTTGAACTCCTGCACCTGCTGGCCGCGGTCCCCGGTGGAGGAGTACGAGGAGTGCGGGGCGAAGAAGCCGACCGTGTTGTAGCCCCAGTAGTTGGCGAGGCCGAGGTCGCGCAGCCGGTGGTCGCGGACGAACTGGTGCACCGGCATCAGCTCGATCGCGGTGACCCCGAGCTTGGCCAGGTGCTCGATCACCGCGGGGTGGGCCAGGCCCGCGTAGGTGCCCCGGATCTCCTCGGGGATGCCCGGGTGGAGCCTGGTCAGGCCCTTCACATGGGCCTCGTAGACCACCGTGCGGTGGTACTCGGTGCGCGGCGGCCGGTCGGTGCCCCAGTCGAAGTACGGGTTGATCACCACCGAGTGCATGGTGTGCGGGGCGGAGTCCAGGTCGTTGCGGCGCTCGGGCGCGCCGAAGTGGTAGCCGTAGACCGACTCGTCCCAGTCGATGGTCCCGCTCATCGCCTTGGCGTACGGGTCCAGCAGCAGTTTGGCGCTGTTGTGCCGCTGGCCGAGGCCCGGGTTGTACGGGCCGTGGACGCGGAAGCCGTACCGCTGGCCCGGTTGGACGCCCGGGAGGTAGGCGTGCCGGACGAATGCGTCCGTCTCGCGCAGCTCCACGGCCGTCTCCGAGCCGTCCTCGGCGAGCAGGCAGAGTTCGATCCGGTCGGCGCTCTCGGAGAACACCGCGAAGTTGGTGCCGGCCCCGTCGTAGGTGGCACCGAGGGGGTAGGGCTGCCCTGGCCAGACCTGCATGAGTCCTCAACTTCCTTGCCAACAACGGGAACTGACCCGCAATGCGGTACTCCGCCCCGGACCTGGACGCTGTCTTCCCGGCCGGGCGGCCGGGCATGTGCGGCGGTCGCGCACCGTGATGCACGGCACAGACCGCATACTCCCCGACGCGTCCCCCGACAGCGGGGCCATTTGCCACTTGTTCGCCCGAACGGGTGTCCGGGGGGCCTCCCTGGGCCGGTAGGGGCGGGTGGGGCGGGCCCCGGCCCTCGGCCAACCGGCTGCGAGCGGCTCGCGGCGGGCAGTACCCTTGATCGTCCGGCCGCCCCGCGCTCGTGGCGATCCATCAGAAGCAGTAGCCCCAGCAGAAGCAGCAGCCCAGGCAAGAGCAGCGGCTTCGTCAGGAACCAGGTGAGGTGGCGCATGGTGTTCCCCGCCGGCGGCCGAGGCGGCGGGCCCGACCGTCCCGACCGGGGCGCCGCCCGCAGCGAGGCGCCGACCGTGGTCATGCGCCCCGCCCTGACCGGCCGGGCCGTGGTGCCCGCCCAGGGCGGCCCGGTCGAGATACCGGCCCTCGCCTGGTCCGGCGCGGAGTGGGAGGACGCCTACCAGCGGGTCCGGCTCGCCGGGCGGGCGTACGTCTGGCTCAACCTGGTCGAGCAGCGGCTGCGCTCCCTCGTCGACGAGGTGCTGCACCCCATCTACGCCCCCGCCCACGGCGAGGACTGGGTGACGGCCGCCGCCGGGCCGGTCGGCGAGGAGTGGGCGCACCGGGCCGGCGCCGTCCGCGAGGTCAGCCGCCGCAAGGGCTACCTGCTGGACCCGGCCGACGACGACCCGCTGGTCTTCCTCACGCTGCCCCAGCTGCGCGAGCTGATGGTCCAGCACTGGCCCTGCTTCGAGCCGTACCTCGCCGACCGCCGGGAGATCGAGCTCGCCCTGGACGAGCTGGAGGTCGCCCGGCACGTGGTGTCCCGCAACCGCGTCCTCACCCAGACCGTCCTGGCCCAGACCGAGCGCGCCGCCGCCCGGCTGCTCGCCGTGCTCGACGGCGGCACCGGCGGGGTGCCCGCCGACGTGGTGGAGTCCCTGGTGGCCGGCCGGTACGCGGACGTCGTCGCGGTGCACGCCGACCGGGTCAGGCTGCAGCGCGACCTGCCGGTGGAGGACCTGCTGGACGGCGCCCGGCGGCTCGACGCGCTCGGCATCGGCCTCGGCATGCTCTGCCAGAACTACACCGGCAAGCGGCTGGTCCGGCTGGCCACCGAGGGCTGCCGGGTCCGGCTGCTCTTCCTCAACCCGGCCAGCAGCGCCGTCCGCCGCCGCGAGCGTGAGCTCGGCCTCGGCCGCGGCGAGCTGGCCCGGGCGATCGAGATGAACATCATGCACGTGCGCCGGGTCCGGGCCCGGCTGCGCGACCAGGGCGGATTCGAGATCCGGGTCTTCGACGAGACCCCGCGCTTCACCGCCTACCTGGTCGAGGGGCCGCGCCCGGCCGGCCAGGCCGGCGGCCCGCGCCGCCAGACCCGGGACCTCGGCGTGGTCCAGCCCTACCTGCGGCGCGCCCGGGGCATGGAGTCGCCCGCGCTGGTGCTGCGCGGCGGCGCCGGCCAGCAGCCGGGCGGGACGGACGCCGGGCTGCTGGAGGTCTACCGGGAGGAGTTCGAGGGCGTCTGGGGGGACTCCCGGCCGGTCTCCTGACGCCCGCTCCGGCGGCCGCCCGCCCGGACCTCCGGGCCGGGCGGCTGGAAGACTGCCGGGGTGAACAGCACCCCCGACTGGACCAGGCGCCCCGCCGAGGCGGCCGACATCGAACCCGTCGCCGAACTGCGCGCCCTGGTCCTGCGACCCGACCTCGAACGGCTCGGCCGCTACGACGGGCACCGGGTCCGCCGCCGGCTGCGGGAGTCCTTCTCCACCCGCTGGACCTCGATCGTCCTGGTCGAGGGCGCCTTCGCCGGCTGCGTCACCGTCCGCCCCGCCGAGCCGGGCGGCCGCCTGCTGGAGCACTTCTACCTCGCCCCCGAGCACCAGGGGCGCGGCCTCGGCTCCGCCGTGCTGCGCACCCTGCTCGCCGAGGCCGACGCCGCCGGTGAGCCGGTCCGGCTGAACGTCCTCCAGGGCAGCCCGGCCCGCCGGCTCTACGAACGGCACGGCTTCGTCCTGGAGTCCGAGGACCCGATCGACGTCTACCTGCTCCGCCCGGCGGCCGGCTGAGCCCCGCAGGCCCCCGGGCCCGGTCGGGCCCGCCGCCGCGGGCGCTGACAGCGGTACCCCCGGCCCGGCGCCGCCCGACCCGGACGGCGCCGTCACCGCCCTCGACGCGCACATCCGGCTCGCCAACCCGCGCACCGACGCCACCCGCGCCAGCCGCATCCTGCGCCGCGCCTTCAACTACGACCGCGGCCTCGACGAGCACGGCGAGCCCGAGCTCGGCCTGGCCTTCTGCTGCTACCAGCAGGACCTCTCCCGCCAGTTCGAGGCCGTCCAGACCCGCCTCGCGGGCGAGCCGCCGGCCCGCTTCCTGCGGCCCACCGGCGGCGGCTACTTCCACGTCCTGCCCGGGGTCGCGGACGAGGCCGACTGGCTCGGCCGCGGGCTGCTCGCCGCCGTCCGAGCACCGCACCCGACGGCCCCACCGGCGGCATTGTCGGTGGGGCGGGTGATGATAGGGGCTGTTTCGACCAGCAGGACGGAAGGACACACCCCTATGAGCTGGTGGCAGCAGCCACTGGTCGGCTTCGACCTGGAGACCACGGGCACCGACCCGGCCGTGTCCCGCATCGTCACGGCCGCCCTCGTGGACACCGTCGGAGCCCGCCGGCTGAGCGCCACCGGCTGGCTGGTCGACCCGGGCGTCCCGATCCCCGCCGAGGCGGAGGCGATCCACGGCATCGGCGACGACCTCGTCCGCGCCAAGGGCCGCTCGGCCAAGGAGGCGGTGGACGAGATAGCCGCCGCCCTGTGCGAGCGGCTCACCGCAGGCCGCCCGGTGGTGGCCTTCAACGCGCCCTTCGACCTCTCGCTGCTCGACGCCGAACTGCGCCGGTACGGGCTGGCGCCGCTGGCCGAGCGGCTCGGCGGGCCGGTCGCGCCGGTCCTGGACGCACTGGTGATCGACCGGGCCGTCGACAAGTACCGCAAGGGCTCCCGGACCCTCCAGCGGGTCTGCGAGGTGTACGGCGTCGAGCTGACCGACGCGCACGAGGCCGGCAGCGACGCGCTCGCCGCCGTCCGGGTCGCCGTCGCCCTCGCCGAGCGCTACCCCGGCGAGGTCGGCGACGTCCCGCTGGCCGAGCTGCACGCCCGTCAGATCGACTGGCACCACGCGTGGGCCGAGAGCCTGGAGGCCTGGCTCCGCAGATCCAAGGACCCGCAGGCGGTGATCGACCCGCGCTGGCCGCTGCGCTGAGGGCTGCGCCGACCGTGCTGAAGGCCGGGTTGAAGGCCGGGTTGAAGGCGGGGCCCGCCGCTCAGCAGAGCACGTAGATGCAGTAGTGCTCGCTGCTCTCGGCGAAGCAGTAGGTGGCGCCGCTCTCCGTGATCTCGATGTCGTTGCAGCCGGCGTCGGCGCTGAGTGTGGTGGGGCCTCCGGCGCCGTGGCACGGGCTGTCCCGCCGCGTGCTGCGCGCCGCGTCCGGCCGGCGCCGCACGATGTAGGGCGGGGGCGCCGCGGGGCGCGCGGCACCGGTGAGCCCGGCGGCCTCGGACGCCTTGACCCGGCTGAAGGTCTCGACGACGGCCGACGCGTCCACGTCGATCGCGAAGTGGAAGACCTCGTCGCCGCCGCTCGTCAGCCGGCCCGTCGTGGCGCGGCTGCGCACGGCGGCCTCGTCCACCCAGATGATCGGGTGGCCGTCGCAGTCACAGGGATCCGTCACGCACACGCACACCTGGATCGGCAGGCTGCCGGCCTGTCGCAGCGGGTGGTCCTCGGGTGCGTCGAGCGGCACGCCGGTGAGGGCGGTCGTGGTGGCGTGGGCGAAGGCCCTCGCCTTGGCGGTGTCGTAACTGGCCATCGTCACTCCCGGCGGAAGGTGGCACGGCTGCCCGTCCCGCAGGCTGGTCGGCCCTTGGCGGTTCGAGGGGGTTCGGGGGGTCCGGTCCGGATCGACCTGATCGGACCGCGATTTCACGCTAGCGCAGCACCCGTCCACCCGCCTCCCCGTGCTGCGCCGCCGGCCGGCTCCGCGCCGTCCCGGATCAGCTCGCGGGGAAGTCGAAGCGGTACCCCTGGGCGACGAGCCAGGGCAGCAGCTGCCGCAGCGCGGCGACGGTCTGGCTGCGGTCGCCGCCGCCGTCGTGCAGCAGCACCACGCCGCCGGGCCTGAGTTGGCTCTGCACGGTGGAGACGATCGACGGGACGCCCGGGCGGGACCAGTCGCGGGGGTCTACCGACCAGCCGAGCGGCCGCAGGCCGAGCTCCGCGGCGATCCGCTGGTTGTCGGTGGTGAACCCGCCGCCGGGGGCGCGGAACCAGCCCACCCGGGTACCCGGGCCGCCGGCCTGGACGATCATGTCCCGGGCGGCCGAGATCTCGTACTCGGCCTTGTCGTGCGGGAGCGAGGCGAACGGCTGCGGGTGGTGCACGCTGTGGTCGCAGAGCCGGTGGCCGGCCGCCAGGATGCGCCGGACCATGGCCGGGTTGGCGGCGGCCTGCTGGCCGATCTGGCAGAACGTCGCCTTGGCGCCGTACTGGGCGAGCAGGTCGAGGACCTGGCCGGTGGCGGTGCCCGGGCCGTCGTCGAAGGTGAGCGCCACCGTCCGCCCGCCGGAGGCGGTGGAGCGGACGACCGAGGTCGACACCCCGCTCGCGGGCGGTGCGGATGGCGGGGTCGGCGCGGCGGTGGGCGCCTTGGTGGCCGGGGCGCTCGACGGCGGCTTCGCGGGGGCGGGCGCCTTGGAGGTGGCGGGCGGCGGCTTGGGTGCGGACGGCCGGGCGGTGGACGGCTTCGGCGCGGCGCTGCTCGGCGCGGCGGTGCTCGGCCTCGGCCCGGGGGTGCTCGGCCCGGCGCTGCTCGGCGCGCCGCTGGAGGGTGCGCCGCCCGAGGGGGAGGCGGCGGACGGCACCGGCACGGGCGGCCGGGTCGGTGTACCCGGCGCCGTGCCGACCGGGCCGGAGGAGGTGATGACCGGCTGCGGTTGGAGCGCCCCGTTCGCGGTGCCGCAGCCGACCAGGGCCAGCGCGGCGGCGACCACCGCGACGCAGCCCGTGACCAGCGGGCGGCGGTGCCGGACGGGCGGCGAGGGGCGCTGGGCGGCGGCGTGCTCCGACATGGCTGCGGCTCCTGAGGTGCTGAGGCGGGTACCGGTCCCTCGGTCAGGATGACTGTCCGATAGGACGCCCACCAGAGCCCCGGCGGTTGCGCGGATCCGGGCCCGAGTACGGCTCAGAAGGCGTACCAGCGCACGTCCGTGGCACCCTCGCGCAGCGAGGCGACCCGGCGGCGGAACTCGGCCAGCGCGGCCGGGTTGCCCGCCGCCTGCTGCGCGACCCAGGAGGCGCTGGCCGTCTCCCTGGCCCCGCGCAGCACGGCGAAGCCGGGCCACTCCCGGACGTCCCAGCCGTACCCCTCGGTGAAGGCCCGGTAATCCTCGGCCGGGACGCCGTACCGGTCGTGGCTGAGCGCGAGCACCACCAGGTCGTGCTCGCGCAGGTCCTGCGAGACGTTCTCCAGGTCGAGCAGGACGGGCCCGTCCGGGCCGACGTGCACATTGCGCGGCAGCGCGTCGCCGTGGATGACGCCGGGCTGCAGATGCGGGGTCAGATCGGGCAGGGCGGCCGCGTAGGCGTCCCGGCGGCGGCGCAGGAAGGCGACGTCGGCCGGGTCGATGTGGCCCTCGGCGGAGGCCAGCCAGCGTTCGACCGGGGCGAGCAGGTCGCGCCGGGCGAGCGGCAGGGGCGGCGTCGGCAGCCCGTGCAGGGCGCGCAGCAGCGGCGCGAGGTCGGCCGGCCGCGCGGGCCGCTCGGCGGGGGCGAGCCGGTGCCAGAAGGTGACGGGGTGTCCGTGCGCGAGCTGCGGCCCGGGGGCGACGGCATCGTACGGGCGGACCACCGGGATCCGCCGGTCGGCCAGCCAGTGGGCGACGGCCAGCTCGTGGCGGGCCCGCTCGTGGAGCTCGGGGCCGCGGCCGACCTTGGCGACCACGGCCGGGTCGCCGAGGTCGAAGACGGCGTTCTCGCCGAGCGCGAGCAGCCGGGCGCCGGCCGGGTCGGGCAGGCCGGCGGATTCGCAGGCGTGGGCGAGCAGCAGGCGGGCGCGGCCCTCGTCGAAGGGGGTCATCGGGGTCCGTTCCGTGGTGGCGGCCAGGGGACGGTGATCATTCTGGCAAACGCGGGCCGGGCCCCGCGTGATGCGGGGCCCGGCCAGGGGGGCTGGGGTTGTCGGGCGGGTCGGCCCGGTGGGTCAGACCTCGATCCGGCGGTGCCGTGCCGCGGCCTGCTCGGCGGGGGCCGGGGCGAGCGGCCCGTCGTGGGCGCCGACCGGCGGGAAGGACTCGCCGTGCGAGAGGTCGGGAAGCCAGCGCAGCCAGGACGGCAGGTACCAGTTGCGCTCGTCGAGCAGGGTCATCACCGAGGGCAGCAGCACCGCGCGGATGATCGTCGCGTCGATCAGCACCGCGACCGCCAGGCCGACGCCCATCTGCTTCATCGCCTGCATGGAGAGGGTGCCGAAGACCGCGAACACCGCCACCATGATCACCGCGGCGCTGGTGACCACCCCGGCCGTGGAGCGGATGCCGTGCGCGATGGCGGCCCGGGTCGGCAGGCCCCGGTCGCGGCCCTCCTTGATCCGGGAGACCACGAAGACGTGGTAGTCCATCGAGAGGCCGAAGAGGATCACGAAGAGGAACAGCGGGACCCAGGACTCGACCGCGCCGACTCCGGCGGTGCCCAGCAGGGAGGCGCCCACGCCGTGCTGGAAGACCAGCGTCAGCACCCCGTACGCGGCGCCGACCGAGAGCAGGTTGAGCACCACGGCGGTGGCGGCGACGGCCAGCGAGCGGAACGAGGCGAGCATCAGCAGGAAGGCGAAGGCCACCACGAAGCCGAACACCAGCGGCATCGAGCCGGTCATCTTGTCGTTGAAGTCATAGGAGCCGGCCGTGCGTCCGGTCACCGGGGCCTCCGTCCCGGCCACCTTGAGCACGGTGGCGGGGACGATCTCGTTGCGCAGGGTCTTCAGCGCGGCGTTGCTGGTGGAGTCGTTGCCGGTGCCGTTGAGCGGGATGTCGATGGTGGCGATGTTCTTGTCGGGGTGCACGGTGATGTCCACCGGGCCGTGCATCCGGCCGCTGGCCAGGGCCTTCGCCTTGAGGTCGGCGATCGCGGCGGTCATCGCGGGGGAGTCGATGTCGGCGGCCTTGACCACCACGGTGGCGGGGGCCGGGCTGCCGGGGAAGGCGGCCTCGATCTTCTTCGAAGTGGCCACCAGCGCGTTGCCCTCGGGCAGCTGCTGCTGGAAGGTGAGGTTGGCGGTGTGCATCGTCAGCATCGGCGCGGCCAGGCCGACCAGCAGGGCGCCGGAGAGCAGGGTGGCGGCCAGCGGGCGGCGCAGCACCGGGGTGAGGACGGCGTTCCAGACCCGGCCGCCGGTGGCGGCGGCGTCGGGGCTGCGCAGCTTGCCGAGGAAGGGGACGCGGCCCTTCTCGACCCGGTCGCCGAGCATCGACAGCAGCGCGGGCAGCACGGTGAGCGAGCCGAGCACGGCGGTGATCACGACCACGATGGTGGCGTAGGACATCGCCTGGAACTCGGCGATGCCGGTGAGGAACATGCCGGCCATGGCGACCACCACGGTGACGCCGGAGACCAGGACGGCCCGGCCGCTGGTGGCGGCGGCGATCTTCAGGGCGGTCTCCAGGTCGCGCCCGGCGGCCCGCTCCTCGCGCTCGCGGCGCAGGTAGAAGAGGCAGTAGTCGACGCCGACGGCGAGGCCGACCAGCAGCATCACCGAGCTGGCGTTGTTGCTGGTGTGCAGGAAGCCGCTGCTCAGGGCGACCAGTCCGCCGGCCGCGATGAAGGCGGTGATGGCGAGGACCACCGGCAGCACGGCGGCGACCAGGGCGCCGAAGGCGACCAGCAGGATGCCGAGGGCGAGCGGCACGGCCGTCCACTCGGCGCGGGCGAAGTCGTTGGAGAACTGCTCCTCGATCCACTTGCCGGAGCTGGCGTCGCCGAGTTCGACCACGGTGAGGTCGGGGTGCTGCTTCTGCACCTGGGCGACGGCGTCCAGGACGGCCGGGACGTTCTTCAGGGCCTCCTCGCGCTCGCCGGTGACGGTGAGCTGGACGAGCGCCGAGCGGCCGTCCGCCGAGACGGCCCTGGTGTCGTAGGGGGAGCGGACGTCGGAGGCCTTGCCGGTGGCCTTGACGCCGGTGACCACCTGCTCGACGGCGGCCCGGAAGGCCGGGGCGTCGGAGGTCAGGGTGGCACTCTGGACCAGGACGGTCTCGCCGGCGGGCGACTTGAGTCCGGCCTCGTCGAGGATCTTGGCGGCGCGGGAGACCTGTCCGGGCATCGCCTCGGACTCCTTGACCTCGTTGCTGCCGTGCATGCCGCCGAGGAAGGTGGCGAGGACGACGAAGAGCAGCCAGCCGAAGACGGCCGTCTTTCTGTGCCGGGCGCTCCAGGCGCCCATCGCGGCAGCCGTGCCGAGCTTGGTCTTCACGGGAGTTCCCCCCAGGGAGAGCGGCGGTCGAGCGCCGGGTGTGCGGCGGTGGGTCGACCGCCTGGGCAGCGGCGCCGGGTGCGGGTCCGGTGCCGCAATCGACAGTAGGGAACGGGGGGTTGGGGAGGTATCCGGCTACCGGGGGAGTCGTCCCGGGGGCCCGCCTCGGGGAAGGGGTGGGGTTATCCCTACCAGGCAACCCTGATGTCTCCTCCCTGGGAGTGGGGGGAAACTCCACCCTGAGGGGGAGCGGTCTCCACCCGGAGCACGAGGTCAGCGGGCCGGTCGGCGGGTGAAGATGGTGCGGGGTCGTCACGCGGCGTCCCCGAGGGGGTGGCTTACGGGGGTTGCTTGCCGGGCGGCAGGCAAGTTCTCGTAGGATGATGTTATCTCTTACTTACCTGCCGACCGGCTAGGCGTAGGCTTCTTCGCCATGCCCTGCCGGTCCTGCCGTCGCCCGGCGTCCCGTCCCCCAAGGGCTGCGGTGAACCATGCCCAGGAGGCATCACGAGCATGTTCCACCGACTAGGACACTTTGTCGTCCGTCGCGCCTGGTGGGTGATCGCGGCGTGGGTCGTCGCGATGATCGCCATCGTGGCCGGCGCGCCGACGATCACCGCGCAGACCGACGAGGCTTCCTTCCTCCCGAAGCACTACGAGTCCATCCAGGCCTCCGCGCTCCAGGAGAAGGCGTTCCCGGCCAGCTTCACGCCCTCCGCCCTGGCGCTCTTCGAGCGCAACGACGGCGGCGCGATGAACGACGCCGACAAGGCCGCCATGGCCAAGATCGTCCAGGGCCTCACGGACAAGAAGATCGCGGACGTCGAGAAGATCATCCCGGTCAGCGAGCAGACGACGTCCAAGGACGGCAAGTACGCGCTCGCGCCGATCGCCATCGACAAGGCGAAGCAGCAGTCCGAGGACTTCGGCGAGGCCGCCAAGCACCTCCGGGAGGAGGGCAAGTCGCTGTCCTCGGGGACCGACCTGAAGTTCCAGCTGGGCGGCGCCGCCGCCCAGGCCCTGGACCAGAAGGAGTCCTCCGGCTCGGCCGACGCCCTCATCGCGATGTCCACGGTCCTCCTGGTCGCGATCATCGTCGGGATCATCTTCCGCAGCATCCTGGCCGGCATCCTGCCGGTCCTGATCTCGCTGGTGGTCGCGATGCCGACGGCCAACGGCGTGATCGCCTACGCCACCAAGGCGTTCGGCCTGGAGAGCACCCCGGTGCTGTCGGCGATCCTGATCGTCGTCGTGCTCGGCGTCGGCACCGACTACTTCCTCTTCCTGGCGTTCCGCTACCGCGAGCGGCTGCGGGCCGGTGACGACCGCAAGGAGGCCGTGGCCAACGCCGTCGGCCGGGTCGGCGAGGCGATCGCCTCGGCGGCCGGTGCGGTCACCGTCGCCTTCGCGGTGCTGGTGCTCTCCAGCCTCGGCATGTTCAAGGCGCTCGGCCCGGCCCTGGCCATCGCCGTGGTCGTCACCGCGTTCGCCTCGCTCACCCTGGCCCCGGCCGTGCTCGCGGTCATCCCGGCCCGCGGTGTGTTCTGGCCGGGCAAGAAGTGGATGAACGAGCCGAACAACGCGAGGTTCGCCGCGCTCGGCCGGATGGTGGAGAAGCGCCCCGCCCTGGTGGCCCTGGCCTCCGGCGGCGTGCTGGTGGCGCTGTCGGCCGGCGCCCTGGGCTACAACGGCACCTTCGACCTGGCGGGCAGCTCCATGCCCAAGGACAAGGAGTCGATGGTCGTCCAGGACAAGCTGATGAACGGCTTCTCGGCCGGCGCGGCGGACCCGAGCCACGTCTACCTGACCAGCACCGCCGGTGCCAAGCTCGACCCGGCCGCGTTCGAGAGCTACGCGGCCAAGCTCAGCTCGGTGTCCGGAGTGTCCCCGGTCGCGGCTAAGCCCCAGCTCAGCGAGGACGGCAAGACGGCCGACTTCACCGTGCTGCTCAACCACAAGCCGGACAGCAACGAGGCGATCGACACCCTCACCGACCTGCGCGACGTGGCCCACGGCCAGGCGCCGACCGGTACGGAGGCGAAGGTCGGCGGTCTGACCGCCGTCTACAAGGACATCAACCTCGCGATGACCCACGACTACAAGTTGGTCTTCCCGATCGCGGGTCTGCTGATCCTGCTCATCCTCGGCCTGCAGCTGCGCAGCGTGGTCGCCCCGTGGTACCTGATGGTCTCGGTCGGCCTCGGCTTCACGGCGACCCTCGGTGCCGCCACGCTGATCTTCCAGCAGATCGGCAGCGAGACCGGCCTGATGTTCATGCTGCCGATCCTCATCTACCTCTTCGTGGTGGCGATCGGTACGGACTACAACATCCTGATCATCGCCCGCCTGCGGGAGGAGGCCCGTGCGGGCCGCAACCCGCGTGAGGCGGCCCGTGAGGCGCTGCGCCACGGCGGTCCGACGGTCGCGGCGGCCGGGTTCATCCTGGCGGCGTCGTTCGCGACCTTCATGCTCGCGGGCAACGTCTTCATGCTGGAGTTCGGCTTCGCGATGGCCTTCGGCATCGCGCTGGCGGCCTTCGTGATGGCGCTCTTCTTCACCCCAGCGCTCACCGCGCTGATCGGCCGCGCCGCCTGGTGGCCCGGCCACGGCGCCGACGACGAGCACGGGGCCGGGGCGGCCCCGCTGACCGGTACGCACGGCCTGCCGGAGCCGGCCGGACGGCACTGACCGCCGGTAGCAGGAGCAAGGCAGGCGGCGTCCGCTTCGGCGGGCGCCGCCTGCCCCTGTTCCACGGCCTGCAAACGTGACGTGCTGGGCAAAAACCCCCCGGTCAATCGGGGTGACGCCGTGCTACAGTCGAACCAGTTGCAGTTTTGGTTCCCATGAACGTTTGTGTGCGCCTGCTGGTTCCAACCAACAGGCGCATTTGTTTTGTCCGGTGTTTCAGTCTCCGGATGGGGATCGCGGCTACTTGGGGTCCACGAGGTGTGGGCCCTGATGCCCCAGTTTTTTGAGGAGACGGTTATGGCTACCGGCACCGTGAAGTGGTTCAACAGCGAAAAGGGCTTCGGCTTCATCGAGCAGGATGGTGGCGGCGCTGACGTGTTCGCCCACTACTCGAACATCGAGGCTCAGGGCTTCCGTGAGCTCGTCGAGGGCCAGAAGGTCGAGTTCGACGTCACGCAGGGCCAGAAGGGCCCGCAGGCCGAGCACATCCGCGTCATCTGAGTCCAGCTTCCGAGCTGACTCGCGATCTCGCGTAGCGAGGGCCCGTACCGCACGGTGCGGGCCCTCGTGCATGCCGCCGAACGGCCGGGGCGGCGACTCCATCCCCGACGGCCGACCAGCCCCGCACAGGGCTGCCCACCATCGGACGGAGACTCCGTGACCACCCCTGCCCGCTCGCCGCGTGACGGCGACCGCACCACCGACCGCACCGACCGCTCGCGCAAGCCGCGCACCCGCAGCGGCGGCGGCGGCGCCCCCCGTACTGGCGGCGCCCCGCGTGCCTCCCGGGGCGGCGCCCCGCGCAACAGCGCTCCGCGTGCCGCTGCGCCCGCCGACTTCACCGTGGTCGAGGGCACCCCGGCCCGGCCCCCGGTGACGAGCTTCGCCGAGCTGGACCTGCCCAAGGGCATCCTGAGCACGCTCACCCGCGAGGGTGTCACCGAGCCGTTCCCGATCCAGGGCGCCACCCTGCCCGACTCGATGGCCGGGCGCGACGTGCTCGGCCGCGGCCGCACCGGCTCCGGCAAGACCCTCGCCTTCGGCCTGCCGGTGCTCGCCCGCACCGCCGGCCGGCGCGCCGACTCCCGCCACCCGCTGGCGCTCGTCCTGGTGCCGACCCGCGAGCTGGCCCAGCAGGTCACCGACGCCCTCACCCCGTACGCGACCGCCGTCAACCTGCGGATCGCCACCGTCGTCGGCGGGATGTCCATCACCCGGCAGGCCAACGCCGTGCGCCGGGGCGCCGAGGTGCTCGTCGCCACCCCGGGCCGACTGGACGACCTGATCAACCGCGGTGACGTCCGGCTGTCCGACGTCGCCATCACGGTGCTCGACGAGGCCGACCAGATGGCCGACATGGGCTTCCTGCCGCAGGTCACCAAGCTGCTGGAGCAGGTCGCCGAGGGCGGGCAGCGGATGCTGTTCTCCGCCACCCTGGACCGCAACGTCGACCGCCTGGTCAAGCGCTTCCTGACCGACCCGGTGACCCACTCGGTCGACCCGTCGGCCGGCGCGGTCACCACGATGGACCACCACGTGCTGCAGCTGGAGGCCGCCGACAAGGCCTCCGCCACCGCGCACATCGCCTCCCGCGAGGGCCGGCTGATCATGTTCGTGCACACCAAGCACGGCGCCGACCGCCTCGCCAAGCAGCTGCTCGCCAACGGCGTGAAGGCGGCCGCGCTGCACGGCGGCAAGTCCCAGCCGCAGCGCAACCGGGTGCTCGACCAGTTCCGGGACGGTCTCGTCACCGCGCTGATCGCCACCAACGTCGCCGCCCGGGGCATCCACATCGACGGCCTCGACATGGTCGTCAACGTCGACCCGCCGATCGACCACAAGGACTACCTGCACCGCGGCGGCCGTACCGCCCGGGCCGGCGAGTCCGGCACGGTCGTCACCCTCGTCCTGCCCGAGCAGCGCCGCGAGGTCAGCCGGCTGATGACGGTGGCCGGCATCCGGCCGACCACGACCCGGATCCGCCCCGGCGACGCCGAGCTCGCCCGGATCACCGGCGCCCGCACCCCCAGCGGCACCCCGGTCACCGTGGCCGTTCCGGTCACCGCCGCGGCCCCCGAGGCCAAGCCCGCCGGGTCCTCGCCGCGCCGCCGCTCCGGCGGCAAGCGCTCCGGCCTGCCGGCCGACGTCGACATGAACGGCAACCCGCGCCGCCCGCGTCCCAAGCAGCGCGTCGGCGGCGCCGCGGGCGGTGGCGGTGGCCAGGGCGGCGGCTCCTCCCGCCAGGCGGCCGGCTTCATCGGCCGCTCCTCCGGGCGCGCCAAGCCGGGCTCCGGCTCCGGTTCCGGCTCCAACTACGGCACCGGTCGCCAGCGCCGCAAGACCGACTGAGACACCGGCACGCTGCCACGGCGGCGGGGGGCGGCCCCCGCCCGGGCCGCCCCCCCCCCCCCGGGGGGGGCGGGGGCCCCCCCCGCCCCCCCCGCGCCCCGCGGGCCCGGCCCCCCCCCCCGGCCTTTGCTGGTAGCCCCCAAAAGGCCCCCCCCC